>JAOUFN010000032.1 GCA_029858285.1 Nitrospirota bacterium
CCCAGGCCAAGGGCATCGTCAAACGCGAAGTGGTGCGCGTGATGACCCCCGGCACCCTCACCGAAGACCATCTGCTGGAGGGGGGCGCCAACTACCTGGCCGCCGTGTGCGGAACGGGGGGGGGGGACGATGGCGGGGAAGAGCCCCGTCTGGGGCTGGCCTATGTGGACATCTCCACCGGCGATTTTCGCTTGATGGACGTGGCCGGTGACGCCGCAGCCTCGCACATCGGCGCGGAACTGGCGCGCATCGAGTGCCGTGAACTGCTGGTACCGGACGCCAAATGGCACATCCAGGGCATCCCCTGGCCACCCCCCGGGCCGGTGCTGCGCACCCACTCCGCCTTCGACCCGGAACGGGGCCGCAAGGCCCTGTGCAAGCACCTGGGGGTGAATCGTCTGGACGGCTACGGCATCCATGGCGTCACCCCCGGCGTGGGGGCGGCGGGGGCGATCCTGGCGTTCCTCGCCGAGACCCAGAAGGGGGCATTGCCGCAAATCACCACCCTGCGCACCGTGCCCACCGGCGAGGTGATGCTGATCGATCCCGATACCTTAAGCAATCTGGAAATCACCCGCAGGGGCCGCGACGGCGCGCGCCGGGGAACCTTGCTGAGCCTTCTCGACCGCACCCACACCCCCATGGGCGGACGCATGCTCAAGGACTGGGTGACCGCGCCGCTGCTCGATCCCGTCCCCATCGCCCGACGTCACGACGCGGTGGCCTGGGCGGCGGAGCAGGTGCAGCCCCGGGAACAACTGCGCGAACGCCTCAAGGGTGTCGCCGACATGGAGCGCCTGTGCGCGCGCGTCGCCATGGGACGGGCCACCCCCCGCGATCTGGCTGCCCTCGGCCATTCGCTCGCGCCCTTGCCCGACGTGGGGCGGCTGCTGCCCGCAGGCGGCCCCGGCCTGTTCGACACCCTGCGCGCCACCTGGGACGATCTGTCGGACGTGGGTGCCGACATTGCCACCACCCTGGCGGATGAGGTTCCGGCCACGCTCCGCGAGGGCGGGGTGATCCGCTCCGGGGTGAGTGTGGAACTCGATGACCTGCGCGGCGTGGCGGGTGACGTGCGCGGCACCCTGGCGCGCATGGAGTCGGAGGAGCGCCGGATGAGTGGCCTCGACTCCCTCAAGATCGGCCATAACAACGTGTTCGGCTACTACATCGAAATCACCCGCGCCAAGCTGGCGGGCCGCGAACCGCCCGCCCACTATGTGCGCAAGCAAACCCTGGTGGGGGCGGAGCGTTTCATCACTCCGGAACTCAAGGAACTGGAAACCCGCATCCTGTCGGCGGCCGAAAACATTCAGAGACTGGAGGCCGACCTGTTCGGCGAACTCCGGGCGCGTGTCGCCAAGCACCAGTCACGCCTGCAATGGACTGCCGCCGCAGTGGCCGCCATTGACACCGTGTGCGCCCTGGCCGTCACCGCCCACGAGGGGGGATGGGTGCGGCCCGAGATCGTTGCCGGCGCCGACCTGTGCATCCGCGCGGGGCGCCACCCGGTGGTGGAAGCCAGCCTGCCCCAGGGCACCTTCGTGGCCAACGACACGGACCTGTCGACGACGGCGCCGGTGGTGATCATCACCGGTCCCAACATGGCGGGTAAATCCACCTACCTGCGGCAGGTGGCCGTCATCTGCCTGCTGGCCCAGATGGGCTCGTTCGTGCCTGCCGCCAGCGCCCGCATTGGCGTGGTGGACCGCATTTTTTCGCGCATCGGGGCCTCTGACAACCTCAGCGAGGGGCTGTCCACCTTCATGGTGGAGATGACCGAGACCTCCAACATCCTGCACCACGCCACCGACCGCAGCCTGGTGATTCTGGATGAAATCGGACGCGGCACCAGCACCTTTGATGGCCTGTCCATCGCCTGGGCCGTGGCCGAACACCTGCATGATGTGCCCGCCGCCCGCACCCTGTTCGCCACCCACTACCACGAACTCACCGAACTGGCCGCCAGCCGCTCCGGCGTGCGCAACGTGAACGTGCAGGTGCGCGAGTGGAATGACGAAATCGTGTTTTTGCACCGCATTGTGGACGGGTCCGCCGACCGCAGCTATGGTATCCAGGTAGCCCGGCTGGCCGGGTTGCCGCGCACCGTGGTGGAGCGCGCCCGAGAGGTGCTGGCCAACCTCGAGGGGGGGGAGCTTGACCGCGAAGGGCGTCCACGCCTGGCCGCGCACCGTGGCCAAAAAATTCCCCCTTCGCAGCCCAAGGTCCAACAGCCGCTGGTACAGTTTGCGCTGTTCGGGGGCGAGACGTCCCATCCGGTGCTGGACGAATTGCGCCGCATCGACCTGGGCAACATGACGCCCATTGAGGCGCTCACGGCACTGGACCGCCTGCAACGCCAGTTGTAGCCGCCGGGCCGCCGGGCTGCAGACCTGCCCGCATCTGGCCGATGAGATTGGTGAACAAACCATGATGGGAGGGCTGTTCTCATGGGCAAGATGATGACGTTTTTATTCCTGCTGCTGGTCGTCGGTGCTGCAGGGTGGGTGATCTTCGGAGGTGTGGAGGCGGGGAAGAAAAACTCCCCCCCAAACGCTATAGAGGCCTATAGCACGGCCCTGCCGGGAATGACCCAAAAAGCTCGCGACGCGGGTGCCAGGCTGGAGAGCCGTGAAAACGTGCTCGACCAGCAACTCGGAGAGGGGGAATAGGACATGGGAGTGCCCGAAACACCCGTCAAAACACCAACTGACACGTCAACCGGCGCAAAGCCCGATACGTCGACCGGCAAGCAGGCCGAAGCGTCCGGGGTCCGGTCCAAACGAGCCTCGTATGCCGTGCACGTCATCCCGGGGACCCGCAAACGGTGGTTTCCCAGGATCTTGTTGATTTGCATCGTCGGTGCCGGGGTGGGACTGTTTTTCTATCCGGACAAGCTTTCTGTGTCGCTGATCGGGGGCAGGTTGCCCGTGGACGTCGGCCCGATCCTCCAGAAGCCGCAAGCGGTGTACAAGTGGGTCGATTCCAGCGGTCAAACCCGCTATTCCAATACCCCGCCACTGGAAAAGGGCCAGGCCTACGAGAAAACCGAGGTGGAGATCCGCAACACCGTCGCCATCAAAAACTCGGGACCGGCGGGCCACCTCCAGGATTCGCTGGGAAAGGGGTGGTGGGCCGTGAAACGGGCGGCGAATAAGGCTTCCCGATTTGTCATGGACATTTTCAATGATCCGCAGGCCGATCCCCCGCAAACCTTCCAACTGGCCCCTGCCCCCGCCCGGCAGGAATAGGCGAGCGGTTAAGCCGGTGGGCGGGAGGACCCTGTAAATGGGGCCCCGGCCACCATTGCCTCTTCTCTGGCGTGCGGGCGAACCCGTCGCCTCCGAAGTCGGTGAATCGACATCCCCATGGCCCCGGTCAGAAAGCGGGGGGTACAAGAGTGAGACATGAGCACTGAGACACATGGGCCCGACAAGCCCGACAAGCCCGACAAGCCCGACAAGCCCGGCATGACCGGCGCAACCGGCGCAACCGGCGCCCCCGGCGAGGTCGATACCTCCGCACACGCTGCCGCCGCTGCCGCCGCCGTCTCCGCTGCCGCGGCCGCCGCTGCGGAAGCCACGATGGCCGCAATGTCGACGATGATGGAGCGGCGTTCTCCGCGGCGCCGCCGCAGATGGCTGCTCTTCAAGCCGCTGCTGATCGGCGCTATCGGGGCCGCGGCGTTGGTGGCCTACCAGTCCGATCAGATCCAGGCACCCACCATCCGCATCAAGCCGCTTATCGGCGCGCCGGTGGTCCCCGAAAAACCAATGAAGGTGTACAAGTGGGCCGATGCCGAGGGGGCCCTCCACTATTCCAACTCCCCGCCGCTGAAAAAGGGCCAGAATTACGAGACAATGGAAGTGGTGGTCCGCAATCCCGTCCGCAGCGCCGGGGGGGAAGACGAGGAGGGGAAAAACTCCTTCGGGTTGATCGGACGGGGCGGGAGCACACAAACCGTTGGCAACACCATTGGCCCGGTGCTGGATGCCTACCGTCAGGCCCCGCAGGCGGTGGACCGCACACGGGAAGTTGCCCAGCAATTGGACCAGCGTATGCAGAATACCCAGAAGATACTGGATCAGATCCACCCATGAGTGCCCGCCGTACCTGTCAATACCCGGCCCGCGCCCCCTTCAAACGCCCGCTCGTGGCGTGGGGCGGGGGGATGTTGTGCGTCCTGCTGCTCGCCTCCGGGTGCAGCCAGTCGTCCCAGCAAACCTCTGAAACGAAGCGCAATCCGGAGGAGGTGCTGCGGATGCTGGAGGCGCCGACGGAAGAGTCGGTGGCGACCCGGCTAGCCCGCAGGATGATCGAAAAACGCGCCCAGCTGGAGCCCACGCCGTTGCCGGAATCCCCCCTCACCATGGGCCAGGCCCTTGAGACACAACAGGAAATGGTCAACCTGCTCATTCCCACTGCGGGTCCGGTGGCAGGATACAAGGCCGGACTGACCAACCCGGCCACCCAGAAGGTCCTGGGCATATCGCAGCCGATACACGGCGTTTTTCTTCAGAAAATGCTGCACCCGGAAGGGGAAATGCTGTCTTACAAATTCGGCTCTCGCCCGGTGGTGGAAGCCGACCTGCTGGTGCGGGTGAAGGACGAGGGGATTCATGAGGCCAAAACCAACCTGGAAGTCCTGGAGCACCTGGATTTGATCATCCCCTTCCTGGAACTCGCCGACCTGACCTATGCAGAAACCGACCACGCCAGTGCGGCGGACATCGTGGCCGCCAACGCCGGAGCCAGCATGGGGGTGATGGGCAACGGCGTAACGCCGGAAGCCACCCAGGAATGGGTCAACCGCCTGGGACACGTGGCGGTGGTGGTCACCGACAACACCGGCGAAGAGGTTACCAGCGGTAACACCTCCAACCTGATGGGCCACCCGCTGAACGCGGTGCGCTGGCTGGCTGCGGATCTGCGAGCCAGCGGAATTCAGCTCAAGGCCGGAGATCTGCTCTCCCTGGGCAGCATCGGCACCCCCATTCCCGCCCGCGCCGGGTTGCGGCTGCGCGCCGTCTACCACAACCTGTCCCCGGACACCCACACATCGGTGGGTGTTCAGTTTGCCGAATAGCCCCTCCCCGCGCACTGTGCCCGACCTGCACCAGATTATCGCCTTTGCCGACCGGCTGCTGGATGCAGGAGCCATTGCCGACTACTGCCCCAACGGCTTGCAAGTGGAAGGATTGTCCACGGTCACCGGCCTGACTTGCGGGGTGTCGGCCTGCATGCCGCTGTTCGAGCGGGCGCTGGAGGACAAGTCGGAACTGATTCTGGTGCATCACGGCCTGTTCTGGGACGGCGAAAGCCGGGTGGTGCGCGGCAGCCTCAAAAAGCGCCTCAAATTCCTCCTCGACCACGGCATTAGTCTGGCTGGTTACCACCTGCCTCTGGATCGTCATCCGGAGGTGGGCAACAACGCCCAGCTATTCCTGAAGCTGGGGCTGGTGGACCGCCGCGATTTTGGCCGCTACAAGGGACAGACCATTTCCTGTATGGGAAAACTGCCGGAGCCGTTGCCGTTTGACGCCTTTCTGGCGCGGGTAAACCGGGTGCTGGGGGTGGACCAGTCGTTTCATCTGCCTTTCGGGCCCGGTCTGGTGCGTACCGTGGCCCTGTGCAGTGGTGGCGCCCCGGATCTTGTGCGCGAAGCCATTGCCGTAGGGGCCGACGTGTTTTTGACCGGGGAGGTGAGTGAGTACGTCTATCACCTGGCCCGGGAGGAGGGGATTCACTACATCGGCGCGGGACACCACGCCACCGAACGCTTCGGCGTCATGGCGCTGGGAGAGAAAATTGCCGCCGAGTTTGGCGTGCGCTGCCAGTTTGTGGATATCCCGAACCCGATTTGAGGGGGGCAACTCCGGCGAATCAGTTCGTCATGCCAATGGCAAGCGCCAGCAGAGTGGCGGCGCCCAGCAGCCACACCACCAGCGGAATGGGTTCCGGGTCCTGGGGTGGACGGCGGCGGCCCCGGCGGGCCGTGGTTTCAACGGGAATCGGTTTGCCCCATCCGGATCCATCTCCCATGACGTCGCCTCCAGAGTCTTGCGTGTGTGCGGTCAGATTCCGGCCCTCCCGTTTGTATTGTGCAAGCACCATGCCGGTATCCGCAGCCTTTTTCTTGCCGGAGCGTGCAAACCATTCCAGCCGCGGCGGGACCGCTGGTACAGTAACCGGTGCGGGAACCCGTCACCTGGGCGGTGACGCTCCGGGGTGGCCCAATGCCGCCAAACCCCGCCGTGAATGCATCGCAAAAATGCCGCAAACCCGTCACCACTGCGGCAAAATCCTGACGAAAGGCGTCAATCCCATGGGCACACTCACCGCCGCCATCTCCCAGGTGGGTAAAGGCGCCAGCAAGGCCAAAGACCTCACCGACGCCGAGGCTGCGGAAGCCATGCGCTGCATCTTGTCCGGGCAGGCCGACCCCTTCGAACTGGGGGCGTTTCTGGTGGCCATGCGCATCAAGGAGGAAAGCGTCGCCGAACTGACCGCCTTCGTGCGCGTGGCGGGCGACTATCTCGAACCGGTGCCAGGCCCCGCGGCGGCGCTCACCGTGCCCGCCTACGCGGGCAAACGCCAGACCTTTCCCGCCCTGCTGGCGGCGGCCTGCGTGCTGGCCGCCTGCGGGGTACCCGTGGGCATTCACGGCCACGCACGACCCGTGGATCGCATGTCCCTGGCCGATGCCGTCGCAGCGCTCGGGGGCAATCCGGACGCCTCCCCCGAGGCAGCCGCCCGGGATCTGGAACGGGCCGGTGTCGCCTATTTGGGGGTGGAGCGGTTCTGCCCGGTAATGCACCGGATGCTGGAACTGCGCCAGCGCATGGGGTTGCGCTCGTGCTTTCACACCATGGGGCGGCTGGTGAATCCATTCCGCGCCCCGGCCCTGATGGTGGGGTTGTCCCACGAACGGACTTTTGACAAATTCGCACAGGCCGGGCACGCCCTGGGCTACACCCGCATCCTGTCGTTCCGGGGGCTGGAGGGGGAGGCCGAGGCCAATCCCCTGGTGGATTCCGAGGGCACCATGCTTCACTCCGACGGCTCTGCGGGGTCGTTTCCTCTATTGCCCAAGGCGCTGGGGTTGGCCGGGGGCAGCCGCACCACCATTCATGTGGACAGCCCTGCCGCCGGGGCGGCCATGGTGCGCGCCGTGCTGATCGGGGAAGGGCCAGAGGTGGCCGTGGCTGTCACCCTGCTCACCGCCGCCTGCGGACTGGTGGCGGCGGGGCGGGCGGCGGACCTGTTTCAGGCTTTGCCGCGTTGCCGCGCGGCACTCGAAGACGGCACGGCAGCGGAACGCCTGAAAACCTGGGTCGGACAGTGAACCGGCAGGCTTTTGAACGCACGGTGGCCACGGCCATCGATGCACTGCCCACCGATTTCCGCGACAGGCTGTCCAACATCGCCTTTCTGGTGGAGGAGTGGCCGGACGCCGGGACGTTGGAGGAAATGGAGTGCGAAACCCGTTTCGATCTGCTCGGCCTCTACCGAGGCTGGCCCCTGACCGAACGCGGCAGCGATTATCACGGCACCCTGCCGGACACCATTCACCTCTACCGTCAGCCGATCCTGGCATGGTGCGACGAAACCGGGGAGCCGGTGGCGGACTGCATCGTGGACACGGTCATCCACGAGGTAGGGCATTTTTACGGCTTGTCGGACGCCGAGATGGAACAGATCGAGGACGAATGCGCGTGGCAAGGCGGAGGACCGCCAAGGCGGGATATCGGGGGCGGTTTCGGGGGCGGTTTCGGGGGCGGTCAGGGTAAGACTCCGGAGGGAGAGTCCGGATTGTAGAGCGTCGATTCCAGCGCCAACCGGGCCGCTGCGTCCAGAGGCTTTGCCGCCAGCGCCCGGCGTACCTGCTCCGCCCCCCGGCACCCCACCACCACCCATGGCCCCACCGGGTGCCCCAGGGCGTAGCCAATGCTGGTGGCGGTGATGTCTCCCCCGGCGGCCAAGGCGGCAATGCGCGGTCGCAGAATTTTGTCGATGCGCTCCAGCAGGGCCGGTGGCCAGCCGCGCCGCACATCGTGTCGGCTCCATCCGTGAGGAGCCGAGGGCGAAGTGGTCAGGCGCCCGTTGTGAAGCACCTCGCGTACCCGTACCGCCACGCCCCGTAGCCGGGCCGCCTGCATGACGGCCTCGAACCGGCGATTGGCAAGGTTGTAGGGGAGGCACAATACCCGGGCGCCGGATTCCAGCGCCACCAGCGCTTCCTCCGGATCAAAGACGCTGGCCCCGGCGGCACCGCACAGCCCGGTTTTGACTGCCTCCAGCAGCCAGCGCAGGGCGGCGCCGTTTTGCAACACGCCAATGGCGGGGGTGTGCAACAGAACCGTGTCCGGGACGCGACCCAGACGTTCGGTGGATGCCTCCAGACCCCGCTGCAGCGCAGCGGGGGAAAAATCCGCCGCCGGGTGGCCGTGGGCCATGACCACCCCGACACGGGTGGTAATCGTCACCTCCGGGTGCCCCGCCGGCAACGCACCCAACACGCGCCCCAATAGCCTTTCCACGGCGCCATCGCCGAACATGGCGGCGGTGTCGAAGTGGCTGCAACCAGCCTCCAGCGCGGCAATCAGGGTTTCAAGCGCCAAATCCCCGGAACACGGTCCGTAGCCCCACGGACCGTCCCCCGCCAGTGCCCAGGTGCCTATCACCAGACGCGGGGCTGCGGTTGGCAGGCAGTTTCCGTGACTCCGGGTGAAATCGGCGCACATGCCCGCTATCATACCCTGCGGCACGGGACGACCTGTGTGACCGATCGGAGGAATGCAGACATCCATCTGGAGTGCAAAATGTCCCCTACAATCCGGTCCGTCACGTTACTGGCAACGCTATGGCTGGGCGGCACGCTGGATGCCGGCGCCGAAGGGCCACGAACCGCAACCCGCGACGCTTCCCGCAGCGGTGCCCCGAGTTCCTCGACACACTTCACCACGCCTTCCGGTGTGGACGTTCAGGACATCGAACCCGGCAGCGGCGAGCCGGTGGGGGTGGGACGAACGGTGTCGGTCTTCTATTCCGGATGGCTGGAGGATGGCACGCTGTTCGACACCTCCCGCAGCAGGGTGCGCCCGGTGCAATTCCATATTGGAGACCACCAGGTCATCCGCGGTTGGGAGGAGGGGATCAGCGGCATGCGCCTGGGGGGTGTCCGTCGTCTGCGGGTGCCGCCGGAACTGGCCTACGGGGCACAAGGGGTGCCGGGCATCATCCCCCCCAACACCAGTCTGCTGTTCGAGATCCGGCTGGATGGGGTAGACTGACCCCCCTCGCCCGCGAGAAGCTCCCCCGCAGCACATCGTGTGAGGGGGGATTTTTGTCGGCTGCCCCGGCACTTCGGAACGGGCATGTCGGCCTGTGCTTACACCCCAACTGACCCGATTCCGGCAGACCTGATCCCATGAACCAGACCGCCACCGGACCCCGCTTGTTCCGCCCCGGCGACGCCAACGCCTTCTTCGGGCTGATGCTCGACAACATGACCCAGCTGGTGCTGCTGGCGGCTATTCTGGTGGGGCTTTTTCATTACCCCGCCGATCTGGTGCTGTACCGCATGATCCCCGGCACCGCCATGGGGGTGTTTCTGGGGGATCTGATCTTCACCGTCATGGCCTACCGCATGGCCAAACGCGAAGGGCGGGACGACCGTACCGCCATGCCGTTGGGGGTGGATACGCCGTCCCTGTTTGCCTTCACCTTCGGCATTGTGGGGCCCGCCTACATCGCACTGGGGGACGCGGAACTGGCGTGGAAAGTGTCCATGGCCATTATCGTGCTGTGTGGACTGGCCAAGCTGGCGGGGTCGCTGCTGGGGCCGTTCATCCACCGCCATGTGCCCCGCGCCGCCCTGTTGGGGCCGATCGCGGGCATCGCCCTGCTGCTGATCGCCTTTTTGCCTTCGTTGCACATTTTTGAAGAGCCGGTGGTCGGCATCGTCTCTCTGGGCATCGTGCTGTTCACCCTGGTGGGCAGGATCCGCCTGCCCAAAGGTTTTCCCGGAGCGCTGGCGGCGGTGCTGGTGGGCACCGGCATGTTCTACCTGCTCAAGGCGCTGGGGCTGGCCCACGCGGCGGGAGGCACCGGCGGCAGCCATGAACTGCTGTTCGCCCTGCCGTTGCCCACCCTGGGTTTTGTGGAGGGGATGTCATACGTCGGGCCGTACCTGCCCATCGCCATTCCGTTTGCGCTGATGGTGCTGGTGGGCGCGGTGGACGTCACCGAGTCCGCCACCGCCGGGGGGGACCCGTATTCCTCCCGCGCCGTGATCGCAGTGGATGGCTTGGCCACCCTCACCAGCGGACTGTTCGGCGGCGTGGTGCAAACCACCCCGTACATCGGCCAACCGGCCTACAAGGCCATGGGGGCGAGCATCGGCTACACCCTGGGGACGGCGGTGTTCATCGGCCTGGGGGGCATGTTCGGCTATCTGGCCTTCTTTGTGGACTTGCTGCCGGTGGCGGCGGTGGCGCCGATTCTGGTGTTCATCGGTCTGGAGATCACCTCCCAGGCTTTCAAGGCCACGCCGCAAAAACACTACGATGCCGTGGTCCTGGCTTTCGTCCCCACCATCGCCGACCTGGTGTTGATCGAAATGAAGCAGACCCTGGCGGGGGTCGGCAAGGGCATGGCCGACCTGACCGGACAACTGGCGGTCACCTATCAGACCATGCTGGTGATGGCCAACGGCTTCATCCTGACCGCCATGCTCTGGGCCGCCATGCTGACCGCGATGATCGACCGCCGCTTCCGGGAGGGCGCGGTTTTTGCCGGACTGGCAGCGGCGTGCAGCGCGGTGGGATTGATCCACTCGCCGTTCGAGGACGGCCGGTTGTTCCTGCCGGGCACGGCGGGTTCCGGCCTGCCGTGGGCACTTGCGACCGGGTATGCGTTGATCGCCCTGACCCTGGCGGGCTACTCCCTGTTGCCGTCCAGCCGGGGTGGCTGCGCTTCCCCCCGGCGCGGCTGACCCGTATCATCAAGGGGTGAAGCGTTTTGCCCCCATGTTGTGCGCCGTCCTGATTTGGGTTTCTCCAGCGTGGGCCCAGGTCAACACCGAATCCCTGCGTTCCACAGACACGGGGTTGTCCGGCGCACTGGAACTATCCCTGTCCAACCGCACCGGAAACACGGACCTGCTGACCGGCGGGGCGGCCCTGCAACTGGCGCACAACACAAACACCCGGACCCTGTTGTTCGCCGCTGACGTCACCCGGAGCGAGCGGCGTGCCGAAGAAATCGCCAACCGGGGCTTTGGTCACGCGCGCTGGACACATTTTCTGTCCCGGCGCGTCGGCTGGGAGCTGTTTGTCCAGCACGAGTACGACTCCTTTGCGCTGCTCGATGCCCGCACCTTGTTGGGCACTGGACCGCGGTTCACACTGTTTGATCGGGGCGGGGAGGGGCACTCCCAAAAGGCTTTTCTTGGAATGGCAAGCATGTGGGAGGGGGAACGCCTCGATGTGCCTCCGGCAGGCCCGGACGACCCCACCCCGGAGGCCGTTCGCCTGAGCAGCTACCTGTCTCTTGCCCTGGCCTGGGACAAAACCCGCCTGTCCGGCACGGTTTATGCCCAGCCACGTTTTGGTGAGCCAAAAGACCTGCGGCTGCTGGCGGAAACCGCCCTGCGGGTGGTGGTGGCAGGCCCGGTGGGGTTGAAATTCTCCCTTACCATGCGCCATGACAGCGATCCGCCCGGCGGCGTGCGTTCCACCGACACCACATTGACCAATCAACTGAGCGTGGAGTTCTGATGGCCGCAGGCAGAGAGGGAAAGGTGTTGCAGGACTCGGTCCTGAGCATCGGCGCGGCCCTTGCGGCACATATGGGGGACAGCCGCCCGGGGCTGTTCTCCAGCGCCGGGTGGAAGGGCAAAATCATCGCCCGCGCCATGGCCAGCGAGGCGTTTCGTGTCGCCCTGCTGCGCTTTGTGGACGTGCTGCCGGCGGTTCCCGACGATGCCCGCGCCATGCGGCTGGCGGGAGAGTATTTCGACGATCTCGGGGGCGACGCCGCCGAAATCCTCGGGCGGGGGGCGCGGGCACTGACACGCGGCGGGCCGTTTGGCAAGGCGGCGGCCAAAATGTTGCGCGCCCAGGTGATCGACCTGGCCCGCCAGTTCATCCTCGGGGAAGATATCGACGCAGCGTTCCCCCATCTGCTGGAACTGTGGCGGGAGGGGTGCGGTGTCAGCGTGGACCTTTTGGGCGAGGCCACCCTCGGACGGGAACAGGCGAAACACTATTCACAATCCTATAGATCACTCATGGAAGCTATTGAAATAGCTGGCCGTGACTGGCCCTCCCCGACTGCGGCGGAGGAGGCGGGGAGGGGTTCCGTCAGCCCCCGGATTAACGTGTCGGTGAAACTTTCTGCGCTGGACCCGCTGCTGGACGCCGTGGCGTGGGACGCCTCGCTGGAGCGTGCCCGCGCCGCCCTGCGGCCGGTTTTCCTGCGCGCGCTGGAACTGGGCGCCCATGTGCAGGTGGACATGGAGCATAGCGCCCTCAAGGAACTGACTCTGACCGCCTTCCGCACCCTGCTGGAGGAAGACGCCTTTGCCACTGGCCCGTCCTGCGGCATCGTGCTGCAGACCTACCTGAAATCGGCGCCGGAGGATCTGGACGCGCTGGCAAAGTGGGCGCGCCGTCGGCGTCGCAAGATCACGGTACGGCTGGTGAAGGGGGCGTATTGGGATCAAGAGGTCCTCACCCACCGCGCCAGGGGCTGGCCGCCGCCGGTGTGGGAACACAAGTGGCAGACCGACCGCTGCTACGAAACCCTGTCAGTACGCCTGCTGGAGGAGCGGGAATGGCTGTTTCCGGCCTTTGCCGGGCACAACCTGCGCAGCATCGCCCACGCCGCGGCACGGGCGCAGGGCATGGGGGTGGACCGGGGCGGCTACGAATTTCAGGTGATTTATGGCATGGCCGAACCACTCCGGCGGGCGCTGCTGGCCGAGGGGTTCAATGTTCGCGCCTACTGCCCGGTGGGTGACCTGCTGCCCGGCATGGCCTATCTGGTGCGGCGGTTGCTGGAGAACACCGCCAACACCTCCATGCTGCGGCGCATGTACGCGGAGCGCGGGGAAGAAGCGCTGGGAGGGGCGCGGCTGGCGGAACTGCTGCGTCCACCGGACGCCCCGCCCGCACCCGACACCCCGCCAGCGGGACTGGTGCCTGCCACGCCCCTGCCACCGCCCTCGGTGGCAGGCTTTCGCAACCAGCCCCTGACCGATTTTGCACAGGCCCCGGCGCGGGCCGCCTTCGGGGCGGCGTTGGCGCGGGCGCGCAACGAGCCGGGAAAGGGGAAAGGGGAGGATCATCCGGCGGTGCTGGACGGTCGCGAGGTCCACACCGGGGAGTGGCTCGAATCCCTCAACCCCGCCACTGGCTCGCCGGTGGGGCGCGTGGCCGCCTGCGGACCGGAGCAGGTGCGGGCTGCGGTGGCGGGGGCCGTCGCCGTGCGCGACACCTGGATGAACACTCCCGTGGCGGAACGTTGTGCCTTGCTGGTGGCCACCGCCGACATCCTGCGGCGCGACCGGCATTCTCTGGCGGCACAGGAATTGTTCGAGGTCGGCAAGGGGTGGCGGGATGCCGATGCGGACGTCGCCGAAGCCATCGATTTTCTTGAATATTACGCCGACCAGATGCAGCGCCTGTCGGTGCCGCGCCAACTGGGCAATTACCCCGGCGAGGACAACCGCGCCGGTTACCTCCCGCGCGGGGTGGCGGCGGTGATCGCGCCGTGGAATTTTCCGCTGGCGATTCCCTGCGGCATGGTGGCGGCGGCGCTGGTGACGGGCAACCCGGTGGTGTTCAAGCCGTCGGAGCGGGCGCCCCTGATGGGGGCCAGGCTGTGTGCGGCCTTCCGCGAGGCGGGGGCGCCGGACGGTGTGCTGCAATTCGTGCCCGGCACCGGCCCCGATGTCGGCTGGCCGCTGGTGCAGCATCCGGAGGTGGAGCTTATCGCCTTCACCGGCTCCCGGGCGGTGGGGCTGGCCATCCACGAGGCTGCCGCGCGGGTTTCCCCTACCTCCCGGTCGGTAAAGAGGGTGATCGCCGAAATGGGGGGGAAAAATGCCCTGATCGTGGACGAAACCGCCGACCTGGACGAGGCGGCGGTGGCGATTTTGAACTCTGCGCTGGGCTTTCAGGGGCAAAAATGCTCCGCCTGCTCGCGGGTGATCGTGCTGGATGCGGTCCACGACGAACTGGTGGAACGCCTCATCGCGGGCATGGAGGCCTGGACCATCGGGTCGCCGGAGAACCCGGACAACCGCATCGGCCCGGTGATCGACGCCCGCGCCCAATCCGGCATCCGCGCCTACCTTGAGGTAGGGAAGAGCGAAGGGCATCTGGCCTATTTCGCGAGGGACGTCCCAGGCCGGGGGTTTTATGTGGGTCCGGCCCTGTTCACCGGCATCCGCCCCGAACACCGGCTGGCGCAGGAAGAGATTTTCGGGCCGGTGATCGCGGTGCTGCGCTGTCGTTCCCTGTCGGAGGCAGTGACGGTCGCCAACGGCGTGGATTACGCCCTCACCGGGGGACTTTTTTCCCGCAGTCCGGCGGCAATTCGCGAGGTCAGCGATCGGATGCGGGTGGGAAACTTGTATATTAACCGTGAAATCACCGGGGCACTGGTGGGGCGGCAGCCGTTTGGCGGCTTCCGCTTTTCGGGAATCGGCTCCAAGGCGGGCGGGGAGGAATATTTGCCACAGTTCATGGTTTCACGCACGGTGACGGAAAACACCCTGCGCCGGGGGTTCGCGCCCGATGCCCGGTAGACAGCGCCGTCGCGGCGGCGGCCCCACCGGCCACGGCCCCACACCGGGAGAGCACCGCATGATCGATCTTGCCACCCGCGTCGTGATTCTCACCGGCGCATCCAGCCCCATCGGGCAGGCTGTGGCCCGCCAACTGGTGGACGCAGGCGCCTCCGTGGTGCTGGGGTACCACCGCCGCCTGGGCGAAATCGAACGCCTGATGCAGGAGATCGAGCCCCTGCGCGGGGTGGGTATTCCGTATTCCGTGGACGTATCGAGCCGGCGTTCGGTGGACCACATGGTGGACGATACCCTGGAGCGTTTCGGGCGCATCGACACCCTGATCCACAGCGCCAACGCCCCCATCGACCGACGACCATTCCTGATGCGCACCTGGGAGGACTATGACGGCCACCTGCAAGTGCTGATGAAGGGGGCGTTCAACTGCTGCCAGTCGGTGCTGGAGGAGATGGTCCTGCGGCGCGAGGGGCGCATTCTGTTTTTGCTCAACGCCCTGTTCACGCGGCCGGTGCCGGGCTATTCGTCCTACACGTCGGCGCTGGGGGCGGTGCGGGGGTTTGCGCGGGATCTGGCCAACGAGGTGGGGGAACTGGGGATTACCGTAAACAGCATCAGCCCCGGCTTTACCGTCACCGACCGCACCCCCCACGCCCCGGAGCGCGTGCAGCAGGCCCTGGCGGGGCAAACCCCCCTCCGGCGGCTGGCCCAGCCGGAAGACATCGCCCGCGCGGCGCTGTTCCTGTGCTCCGACCTGTCCGGCTTCATTACCGGCGAGGATCTCATCCTGGACGGCGGCTACAGCTTCGGCTACGGCGGCCCGGAGGGGGGGGTGGGGGAGGTGTAACTGGCTGGTTTTTATTGAATTACGGTCAAAAAAGGCCTGATGATTGGCTCCGCTATTTCAGCGTGTCGTTATGGCACCCACAGCCCGCGATGGATCCTTGGCGCTGGTCGCAGACAAATGACGCCGATTAGGGTGATGATCGGCGTAAATGTGAGAGATGCCAGAAACCAGACAGATGGCGAAAATCCTTCAAATGGTGTTCGCAGTTCCCAAACTTCCCGCCCGACCTACAGACCACGCCATGAATAGCCGGTGATCGTGCCTACGGTGTCCACGCGGAACATCCGGTAGGCGGTCCACTGGCTCGTTGTGGCTGGGGTGAAGGTGGTGTAGGACTGTGACTGGCCCGATAGGTACGCTTGGTTGCCGTACAGGCCGCCGGTGGCCGTACCGTGGGTGTTGGTGGTAGCCGTCCCAGGGCTGGTGAAAGACCGGACGGCGGTGTAAATGAGAATTCGCCCGCCGCTCCCGTCTGAAAACACTTGGGCCGGTGGCCCCCACGACATAATCAGTTCGGATTCGTTGTGCCCGATCCAGCTTGCCATTTTCTGATTGATCGCTGTCGCACAACCGGACAGCAGCACCAGTGCGAGCGCCGAGGCGCACAGGATGCGAACGTTTTTCATGATTCTTCCCCAATTTGGTATGAACGCGGCCCGGACCCATGGCGCGACCCGCCCATCCCGGCACAGCCGGTGCAGTGCGATGCGTCACGGCGGGCACCGTACACTGTTATACCCCCCCCGCAAGGGTCGGGGAGGCGGGCAGGGGGGGGAGGCCGTCAGGCGGAGGGGGGCAATGGGGTGACAGGCTCGCGGCGGCGGGACGACCAGAGCAGCCACGCCCCCACCGCCAGCATCACACCCGACAGCACCTGGCCCATGGTGACCAGCGAAAACAGAAAACCAACCTGCGCGTCCGGCTCGCGGAAGAACTCCACGAACACGCGCAAAATCCCATAGGACACCATAAACAAGCCCAGCAGGGCGCCGGGCCGGGCAAGGCGCTTGCGCATCAGCCACATCAAGGCGAACAGCAACAAACCTTCAAGCAATGCTTCATAAATCTGCGACGGGTGGCGCGGCAGCGCTCCGGCGTAGGGGAAGATCATGCCCCAGGGCATATCTGTGGTGCGCCCCCACAGTTCGCCGTTGATGAAATTGGCCACGCGTCCGAAGAACAGCCCCACCGGCACCACCACCGCCACCCGGTCGGCCACCGACAGGTAGGGGAGTTTTTCACTCCGGCAATACAGGGCCCCGGCCACCAGCGTCCCCAGAAGGCCGCCGTGGAACGACATGCCACCACGCCAGATGGCGAAGGCCTGCAAGGGGTGGTTAAAATAGTGGGGCAGGTCGTAAAACAGCACATACCCCAGCCGCCCCCCCAGGATCACGCCCAGAATCATGGCCGTGACCAGGCCCGAAAGCTGGTCGGAGGTGATGTTTAACAGGCCCTCCCGGCGCTGCCGCCCGGTCAGCAGGTAGCCGAACAGGAAGCCGCACAGGTAGGCCATGCCGTACCAGCGGATGGCCAGGGGCCCGAGGTGGACGATGACCGGATCGATATTTGGATAAGCCAGCATGGAAACAGGGAGCGAAGCATACCGCATGTGCCCGAACGGTTTCACCTATGGGGCCGCCCTGTTCGATCTGGATGGCACCCTCGTGGATTCCCGCGCGGCCATTGTGGCCAGCACCGAGGCCGCCATTGGTGAACTGGGGTGGAAGGCGGTGCCCCGGGAGGTGATCGTGGCCCACATCGGCTACAAGCTCGAGGCGGTCTTCCCCGAACGCAGTTTCGAGGAGCGCCGCCTGTTGCTGGATGCCATTGGCCGCCACTACACAGCCCTGTGCGAGGCGGGCACCACCCTGTTCCCCGGTATTCTGGAACTGGTGACGGAGCTTTCCGGGCGGGGAGTGCCCATGGGCATCGTTACCAGCAAGCGGCGCGGCCATACGGAGCAAATCCTCGCCGCACTGGGGGTGCGGGGACATTTTGGAGTGGTGATCGGCTGCGACGACGTGGCCCGTATGAAACCCGACCCGGAGGGCATTCTGGAGGCCGCCCGCACCCTGGGCGTGGCACCGGAGCATTGCCTGTACATCGGCGACACCCGCGTGGACGTGCAGACCGCCCGCGCCGCAGGCGCCCGCGTGGCCGGGGTGGCGTGGGGCACGGACGGATTACCGGCCCTGCGGGAACACGGCCTGGACCACGAAATCCCCCTCCCCCGCGACATTGGCGAACTGTTTTTCTCTGATTAAACAAACCCGCTTTCCCCACCGACATCACTCCGGCGCAGTGCGGGGTTCCGCCACCCGCAAGGCCCTCACAAAAACCTGACGAAAAATTCACGAAAAAAGCGTCCCACGGGGTGCAATCTTCCTCCGTGCGCGCTATCTTCGAAGCAGGGGCGAAGCGGGGGTGTGGCATCCCCCGGAAGATCCCCCACGGCAAGGGAGGAGACCGGCGATGAACCGTGTTCGACCCGCAGCAGTGGCCGGTGTGTTTTATCCGGGAGATCGCGTGACGCTGGAGGCCGGGGTGCGCCGCCTGCTCGCGGACGCGGTCGTTGCATCCTCTCCGCAAGGTCTCCCGCAAGAGCTCCCGCAGGCCCCCTTGAAAGGTGCGGCTCCCAAGGCCCTCATCGTCCCCCACGCGGGCTACATTTACTCCGGCCCGGTGGCCGCCAGGGCGTTTTCCTGCGTGGCCGGAGCCACCCATGTCCGGCGGGTGGTGCTGATCGGCCCCGCCCATAGGGCATTCGTCTACGGCGTGGCGATTCCGGGAGGTGACACCACCGCCTTCGCCACCCCCCTCGGCAATGTGCCGCTGGATGCCAAAGCGATGGCAGGGCTGCGACACCTGCCCCATGTGGTGGTCGATGATGACGCCCATAAAGCGGAACATTCACTTGAGGTTCAGATACCGTTTCTACAGATTTTATTGAAAAATTTTTTCATCGTTCCGCTGCTAGTGGGGGAGGCCGCGACACATCAGGTGGCAGGAGTCCTGGACGCCCTGTGGGGCGGCCCGGAGACGCTGATCGTAGTCAGTTCCGACCTGTCCCACTACCACAGCTACGCCACCAGCCAATCCATGGATCGGGATACCGCCGATGCCATTCTGGCACTCCGGCCTGATGCCATTGGCCACGACCGGGCGTGCGGCGCCACCCCGGTGCGGGGGCTGCTGGAGGCGGCGGGACGGCGTGGCCTGCACGCGGAACTGCTGGGTTTACAGAACTCCGGCGACACCGCCGGAGACCGCAGCCGCGTGGTGGGATACGGCGCTTTCGCCTTGCTGGAAACCAGATCAAAAACAACATATGAGGTGGGGTATGCACATGCAAGTTAACGCAAAACGACGGAGCGAAACCATCCTTACCCTAGCCCGCGCGGTGATTTCCGGCGAACTCGGCCGGGGCGGGGAGTGGCCGGACATCGAGGGGGCGCGCTGGCTGTTGGAGCCGGGCGCGGTTTTCGTCACCCTTACCCAAGGGGAAACCTTGCGCGGCTGCATGGGCACGGTGGAGGCCTGGCGCCCCCTGCTGGAGGACGTGCGCGAAAACGCGCTGGCGGCAGCCTTCCGCGATCCGCGCTTTCCGCCCTTGCGCCCGGTGGACCTGAGCAGCGTGCGGATCGAAATCTCTGAACTGTCGCCGCTGGAGGAGATTCATTTCACCAGTGAAACCGAGGCCCAGGCGCTTTTGAGACCCAAAGTCGATGGCGTGGCCCTGGACTGGAACGGGCGGCGCGGCACCTTTTTGCCCCAGGTGTGGGCACATTACCCGGACCGCGCGGCCTTTTTGACCGGACTCAAGCGCAAAGCCGGCCTGTCGGCGCATTTCTGGGATTCGGGCGTGCGTCTGTACCGCTATACGGTGGTACGCCACACGGAGCCGACGCCGGTGTTCCTTGCGGCCATGGTAGCGGCCGAGGTGGCTGCGGAGGCGGTAAGGTGACCACCCAGGTGGTCACCCCCTACGCGGGGCGCTACTGGCACACGCTGGGGGACGGGCGGATGCAGTGTGATCTCTGCCCCCGGGATTGCGCGCTGCACGATGGGCAGCGCGGCGCCTGCTTTGTGCGCATGCGCCAGGGAAATCAGATGATCCTGACAACCTACGGCAGGTCTTCCGGGTTCTGCGTGGATCCCATTGAAAAGAAACCGCTCAATCACTTTTACCCTGGCAGCTCGGTGTTCTCTTTCGGCACTGCCGGATGCAACCTGGCCTGCCGCTTTTGCCAAAATTGGGACATCAGCAAAAGCCGGGACTTCGACCGACTGGCGGACCAGGCCAGCCCGGAACAGATTGCCTCCGCCGCAGCGCACATGCGGGCCCACAGCGTGGCCTTCACCTATAACGATCCGGTGATTTTTGCCGAATACGCCATGGATACCGCCGACGCCTGCCATGCACAGGGGATTGCTGCGGTGGCCGTGACCGCCGGATATATCCACCCACAGCCGCGCGCCGAATTTTTTGCCAAAATGGACGCCGCGAACGTAGACCTGAAGGCCTTCGGCGACGATTTTTACCACAAGCTGTGCGCCGCTAAACTTCAACCAATACTTGACACTATTGAGTATATCCATACGGAAACAAGCTGTTGGCTGGAGATTACCACCCTGCTCATCCCGGGATGGAACGACAGTGAGGCGGAGCTGACCGAACTGTCCGAGTGGGTAATGGGACACCTGGGACCCAATGTGCCGCTGCACTTTTCGGCCTTTCACCCGGATTTTCGCATGATGGACACCCCGCCCACCCCACTGGAAACCCTTCGCAAGGCCCGCTATACAGCCCTCAGGGCCGGGCTAAAGCACGTTTACACCGGCAACGTCCATGACCCCGAGGGGGATACCACATGGTGCCCATCCTGCGGTACGGCGGTTGTGAGGCGCGACTGGTACGAGATTGTGGATTACCGGATTACCGGCGAAGGGGAGTGCGGCGCTTGCGGCGCGCCCATCGCCGGGCGCTTTGGTCGCTTTGAGCAACCCTTCGGGCGCCAACGAATCCCCGTTCATATTTCTCAAAAAACATAACAATACAAATTGTTGCGTTAACCATTCGAGAGATTTAACTAGATACTCCCGCCGCCAGACCGCCAGAAGCCCCCCCCCCGACCGGCACCGCCAGCCACGCCCAG
>JAOUFN010000033.1 GCA_029858285.1 Nitrospirota bacterium
TGACTGGTGCCGGTCAGGATAACGGCAGGGGGGCGGCCTTGTCCAACCAAACGTCCGTGATCGCCCGCCCCGTTTGCCGACAGATTGTCCCCGCCCTTGCCCCGCCCTTGCCCCGCCCTTGCCCCGGCGCCACCGATCGACGGTTGCCGCACCTGCCGACATGCCGGTAGAGTGTGCCTGCACCCCGGCGGAATCCGCTTTTTTCCCTGTCCGCCACGCCACCGAGGACCATGCTGCACCGAACCACCCGCGCCGTTGTGGAAATGCTCCGGGACGTGCTGCCCATCGTCCTGGTCATCGTCGTTTTTCAGTTGGCGGTGCTGCGCACGCCGTTCCCCAACCTGTCCCAGGTGGTGTGGGGCATGATACTGGTGGTGGTGGGACTGTTCCTGTTCACGCGCGGGCTGGAAACCGGACTGTTCCCCCTGGGCGAGGCCCTGGCCTACGACTTCGCCCGCAAGGGCAGCCTGATGTGGCTGCTGATTTTCGCCTTCGCCATCGGCTACTCCACCACGGTGGCCGAACCCGCCCTGCTGGCGGTGGCCCACAAGGCGGAGGAAATCTCCCTGGGGCAGATGGACCAGTTCATGATGCGCACCGTGGTGGCGTTCGCCGTCGGTCTGGCGATTGCCATCGGCGTGCTGCGCATCCTGCTCGGGCACCCGGTGCATTACTACATCCTGGGCGGTTATTTGCTGGTCATCGCCCTCACCCCGGTCACCCCGCCCGAGGTGCTGGGGCTGGCCTTCGACTCCGGCGGCGTCACCACCAGCACCATCACCGTGCCGCTGGTGGCCGCCCTGGGGGTGGGGCTGGCCAGCAACCTGGAGGGGCGCAACCCGCTGGTGGACGGGTTCGGGCTGATCGCCATGGCCAGCCTGCTGCCGATTCCGGCGGTGATGCTGTACGGCATCTGGGTCTATTGATGCGCCCCCGCAATTCTGCCCCAAAGGCCCACGCGGAAGCCCGGTGAACGAGCTGCTGCTGAATATTCTGGAAGGGCTGGTCGCCACCACCCGCGACGTGCTGCCGGTGGTGGTGGTGATCGCGTTTTTCCAGTTCGTGCTGTTCCGCAAGCCGCTGGACAACCCCCGGCGGGTGATTCCCGGCCTGATTCTGGTGGTGCTGGGTCTTTACCTGTTTGTGGAAGGCCTTTCCATCGGTCTGTTCCCCCTGGGGGAAACCATGGCCCAGCAGTTTTCCCGCGCCGACCACCTGCCGTGGGTCATCCCCTTCGCCTTTGCCCTGGCCTACGCCAGCACTCTGGCGGAACCGGCCCTGATCGCGGTGGCCATGAAGGCGCAGGAGATCACCACCGGCGGCGTGCGCGAATGGCCCCTGCGCAACGCCGTGGCCCTGGGGGCGGGCGGCGGACTGGCCCTGGGGGTTTACCGCATCGTGCATGGCGGTTCCATGGCCTGGTACATCTGCCTCTGCTACCTGGCCGTGGTGGTGCTCACCCTGCTGGCCCCGCGCGAAATTGTTCCCCTGGCCTACGACTCCGGAGGCGTCACCACCAGCACCGTCACGGTGCCGCTGGTCACCGCCCTGGGCATCGGACTGGCCAGCAACATCCCCGGACGCAACCCGGTGATGGATGGCTTTGGCCTGGTGGCCTTTACCGCCCTGTTTCCCATCATGACCGTCATGGGCTACGCCACGCTGGCCCGTTACTGGTCCAGACTGCGCCTGCCCGGCGCCCGTGCATCCCGCAAGGAGGACGAATAAATGCAATTTTCCGCGATTATCGCCATGGTCCCGGCGCGCAACGAAAAGGTGGTCATCAACGCCGCCCGCAAGGAGGGGGCCACCGGGGTGAGCATCCTCAACACCCGCGGGGAGGGGGTGGTGGAGAAGAGCTCCTTCTTCGGCCTGAGCCTCGAATCGCCCTACAACTGCCTGATTTTTCTGGTCAACCGCATGCGCGCGGCAAAAATCCTGCTGGCCATCGAAGAGGCGGGAGAGATGCAGAAAGACGGCAACGGCCTGTGCTTTTCACTGCCGGTGGACGAGGTGCGCGGCCTCAACAAGCAGCTCAAGGTGCTCATGAAGGAAGTCCGCGACGACTATTTTTAATTTTTGGGGGCACCCGCAGCGGGAGGCTCGCCCGTCGGGCGCCCCTCCGGGGGGTGTTTTGCGGTATGCTCCCCCTCATCTGGCAAGGAGACCCAGCACGTGACCAGAAAAGTGCGCGACATCATGATCCGCAACGTCATCACCGTGGATGGCATGGCCACGGTGCGCGACGCCCTCACCCTCATGCGGGCACGCCGGGTGAAAAGCCTGGTGGTCAACCGCCGCAACAACGACGACGCCTGGGGCATCGTGACCCTTTATGACATCGTCAACAAGGTGGTGACGGTGGGCCGCCCCCTCGACATGACCAACGTGTTCGACATCATGTGCAAGCCGCTGATCACCGTCAGCCCCGGCCTGCAGGTGAAATACGCCGCGCGCCTGATGTCCCAGTTCGACGTCAAGCGCGCCGTGGTGCTGGACGACGGCGAACTGGCGGGCATCATCTCGATGCAGGACATCGTCTACAGCCTGCTGGACAACGTGGACGGCCAATAGTCCGGCCCCCCCGGCAGACACCCGATCCCTGCCGCACGCGGCCGCTTCAGGGGCGGCGCACCAGTTCCCCCAGCCATTCCCGCCCCCGGCGGCGCTCGTGGGAGTGTGGGGTCAGTTGCATCGAGCGCACATCGAAGTAGTTGCCGAAACGGCGCGGCACCTCGTCCGGGTCGGTGTGGAACGGCGGCCCATCCGCCACCCCGCTGGCGTAGAACAGGCCCAAAAGGCGGCCACCGGGGGCGAGCAGGCGCCAGGCGCCGGTCACATAGTCGTCCCGGCGGGAGGGGTCCACGGCGCAAAAACAGGTCTGCTCCAGCAGCACGTCAAAGCGCCCCCACAACTCCTTCGGCGGCGCCAGCATGTCGGCCCGCACCAGGTCCGCCGTCACCCCGCTGGCCTTCAGCCGCGCGCGGGTGTGGGCGAGCGCCTCGGGGGCAAAGTCCAGACCGGTCACCTGATACCCCTCACGGGCCAGCCACGCCACCTCCCATCCGGCGCCGCAGCCGGGCACCACCACCCGGCACGGCGGGGCGATTCTCCCCGACCGGTGCAGGGCGACGAAGGGCGGCGAGACCTCCCCCAAATCCCAGCCCATCTCGCCTTTCAGATACAGGCCGTTCCAGTAGTCCGGGGAAAGCTGTCTTGCGTCGGAGCCGGGATCAGCCACCCTGCTTCCACCAGTCCTTGACCAGTTCCTGATAGCGCGGATCGCCGTGCAGGGATTCGAAATCCGGATCGCCCACGCTGTCCCGTGCCCCGGCGGGGTGACCGCGCAACGATTGCTTGAACTGCTCCAGCGCCGCGTCCGTCTTGCCCTCCAGAATCAAAAAGGCGGCGTACTGATAGCCCACCAGCCCGCGCCGGGCGGCCTGGGGCAGGGCCAGGTCCATCTCTGCCCGTGCGTCCTCCAGCTTGCCTTGCTGACGCAGGGCCAGGGCCAGGGAGCTGTGGAATTCCGGGGCGCGCGACTCCAGCTTGAGGGCCTCGCGGAACCCCTCTTCGGCCTGGTCGAAGGCCCGCAAGCGATACTGGATAGCGGCCATTTCGGCCACCGTCACCGCCTCGCCGGGGGCCATTTCGTTGGATTTCCGGTAGGCGTTCAGCGCGTCCGGATAACGCTCCAGCCGGGTCAGCGCCACCCCCAGGTTGCCCCACACCACCCCGTCCCTGGGGTTCAGTTCCAGGGCCTTTTCGAAATTCAGGCGCGCCTCCTCGTAGCGGTCCTGACTCAGCGCCTCGATGCCCTGGTCATTATAAAAACCCGGCTTGCCGCCGCTGTCCTGGCAGGCGGTCAACGACAGGGACATGGACACGGCCAGGCACAGGGCCAGGGGCGAAAACAGGCAACGGGGGAGGGCCGCCAGCGGCCGCGCCCGGTTCAGGATGCGCATGAAGGGGTTCCTCGGATGGTGGGGCGCGGCCGACAATGCCGAACCGCCAGCGACGCCGCCGCAGGGTATCACGTGGGCCGCATTGTAGGAGGGGGCCGGGGGGCTGTCAAATGCCTGCGGCGGGACCATTGCAGGATTGTGGCAACTTCCCCTTCCGACCCCTCAAGTCCCCCGTCAAATTGTCCGAAACTGTCTTTGTCTGGACTGGTGTGGACCTGCTCGGGGAGAGTGCGACAACAATGGCGATGAATTTCACTGCGATCGCGGAAAAGACCAAGGGACTGATCCAGAAGGGCCAGTACGACAAGGCCATTACAGTCCTGGAAAACTACCTTCCCGACGCCACCGACAACGACGCCGCCAACGCCCTCAATACCCTGGGCGACATCTATCTGCGCAAGAAGAACATGGTCGCCTCCATCGACCATTACCTGAAGGCGTCCCACGCTTACGAAAAGGCGGGCTTTCCCCTCAAGGCCATCGCCACCCTGAAGAAGATCGTCAAGATGGACCCGGACCGCACCGAGGTCTATATCCGTCTGGGCGACCTGAACGCCCGCCGCGACATGGTGGGCAACGCGGTGGAGGCCTACCTCAAGGTGGTGCGCCTGATGGCCGCCCAGGGCAGCCGCAACGACGCCCTGTCGATGATCAAAAAGGTCTGCATCCTCGATCCGGTGAACACCCGTCACCGCCTGCAGCTTGCGGCCGAATTGTTCGAACTGGGGTTCACCGACCAGGCCGTCGAAGAGACCCTGAACGCCATTGACCTGTTTTTGCAGCGCGGCAACCTCGAAGAGGGCGAACGTTACTGCCGCCACCTGCTGGATCTGGACCCGTCCAACAACGGCGCCAAGACGCGCCTGAACCGCATCGCCAACTGGGGCAACGAGGCCCCGGCCGCAGGCGGCGGTGGTGGCGGCGACGCCGGTGGCGAGATGTCCATCGACGACCTGTTTGCCGAACTGGACAGCGCCATCGACGGCGACAGCGCCCCCAAGGCGGCGGCCACACCGGCTGCCGCGCCGGCGGCTCCGGCGGCTCCGGCGGCCGAGGCTTTCGACCTCGGCAGCATGCTGGAGAGCACCTCGCAGGATGCCCCGGAAACCCCGGCGGCCGCTCCGGCGGACATCGGCGGCTCCCTGGAAGTGGAATCCACCTCCTTCGGCGACGCCCAGCCCGGAGGGGCGTCCTTTGGCGAACTGAGCCTCGACGGAACCGGCAGTGATCCGGGCGCGGGCAGCATTGACCTCGGCGGTGGCGGTTCGGGCGAAATCAACCTCGACGGCAGCGCCGGTAAGGGCAAAGCCAGCCCCGGCAGCGGCGCCGGGCAGGGCGAAATCAGCCTCGACGGCGGCGCCGGGCAAGGCGAAATCAGCCTCGACGGCGGCGCCGGGCAAGGCGAAATCAGCCTCGACGGCGGCGCCGGGCAAGGCGAAATCAGCTTCGACGGCGGCGCCGGGCAAGGCGAAATCAGCTTCGACGGCGGCGCCGGGCAGGGCGAAATCAGCCTCGACGTAGACGGTCACGACCTGGACACCACCCCGGCTCCGGAACCGACCCCGGAAGCGGATGCCGGCTCCATGACCTTCGACGCCGCCAGCCTGTTCTCGGTCGCGGCCAGCGGCAACACCCCGGAACCAGAGCCGGAGCCGGAAGTGGCTGCGGCGGCGGATGACCCGGGCATGTTCACCCTGGACACCTCCGACATCCCGACCGAGGCCCCGGCCAGCGACGGTTTCAACGCCGACGAGGCGTTCTCCGAGGCCCAGTTCTACGAAGCCCAGGGGATGAAGGACGACGCCATCGCCCTGTACATGAAAATCCTCGAGCACAACCCGGAGCATCCGGGGGCCAAGGAAGCCATGTCCGGCATGCGCACCGACGCCGCCGACGTGGAGGGGCTGTTCGACCTCAAGGCGGCCCGCATCCACGGCACCTCCGCCCCGGCGGCAGAGGCTCCCCCGGCGGCAGAGCCCACGGACGCAGAAATTGACAGCCTGTTCGGCGCTCCGGCTCCAGCCGCGACAGCCGCGACAGCCGCTCCGGCGGCCCCGGCGGCCCCGGCCGCTCCGGAAGCCGCCCCCGTCATTGCCGGCGATGCCGGGTTCAACCTGGCGGACGAATTTTCCAGCCTCACCTCCGAAATCCAGAGCACCCTGGACAACGGCAAGGGCAAGAACTGGCGCAAGGTGTCGGAGGAGGCCAAGTTCGACGAGATCCTCTCGGCCTTCCGCACCGGCATTCAGCAGGAAGTGTCGGAGGACGACTCCGAAACCCACTACGACCTGGGGCTGGCCTACCGCGAAATGGGCCTGCTGGAAGAGGCGATCAGCGAGTTCCAGCTTGCCGTCCGGGGCGCCCAGCGCTTCGCCGACGCCTGCATCGCCATGGCCCAGTGTTTTACCGATCAGGGCAAGGCGCATCTGGCGGTGGGACAGTTGGAAAAGGCCGCCAAGCGGCTGGGTTCCGACCACGGCGACGAGTGGGTGGCCATCACCTACGAACTGGCCACCGCCCTCGAGGCGTCGGGCAACACCGCCGAGGCCAAGCGCCACTACGAAGAGGTGTACGCCCAGGACATCTCCTACCGCGACGTCGCCAATCGCCTGTCCTCCCTCGGCTGACACGGCCCATTCCATAGCCACATCCGGCGGCCCCGGACGGGGCGCCGGGGCGCGCGTGGATTTCTCTTGAACCACGGGACCAGAGATCGGTACCATTCCGGTTTCTTATGGAAGAACTGTCCCCACTCCGCCAGCAGATCGACACCATCGACGACGAGGTTCTGCGCCTGCTCAACCGGCGCGCGGAAATCGCCTTGCAGGTGGCGGCGGTCAAGCACACCCACAACGTGCCCCTGCACGTGCCGGAGCGCGAGCGCGCGATTCTGGCGCGCCTGTCCGGGGCCAATCGGGGACCGTTCCCGACCCTGGCGGTTTCCGCCGTATTCCGCGAGATCATTTCCGCCTGCCTGAGCCTCGAAGGGCCGATCCGGGTCGCCTACCTGGGGCCGTTCGCCACCTTCACCCATCAGGCGGCGCTGGCTTACTTCGGCTCGTCGTGCAATTTCATCCCGCGCCCCACCATCCGCGACGTGCTGGGCGCCATCGAAAAAAGCGCCGCCACCTACTGCGTGGTGCCGGTGGAAAACTCTACCGAGGGCAGCGTCTCGGTCACCCTCGACGCGGTGGCCGACTCCGAACTCAACGTGTGCGGCGAGATCGTCAGCCGCATCCACCACTGCCTGCTGACCCGCGAGGAGTCTCTGGGCGGGATTGAAACCGTGCTATCTCACCCCCAGCCGCTGGCCCAGTGCCGCACCTGGCTGGAGAACAACCTGCCGGGGGTGCGCTGCGTGGAAACCGCCAGCACCGCCCGCGCCGCCGAACGCGCCCTGGGCGAACCCGGCACCGCCGCCATTGCCTCGCGCCTTGCGGCGGAGGTGTATGGCCTGAAGATGCTGGCCGAAAACATCGAGGACTCCGCCAGCAACCGCACCCGTTTCTGGGTGGTGTCCAAGGAGCGCCGCCCGCCCTCTGGCAACGACAAAACCTCGATTCTGGTGTCGATCCGCGACGAGGCCGGCGCGCTGGTGCGCATGCTGCGCCCGTTCCAGGACCACAGCATCAACCTGACCCGCATCGAGTCGCGCCCCTCCCGGCAGCGCCCCTGGGAATACCTGTTCTTCATCGACATGTGCGGCCATCCCACCGACACCAGCGTCAAGGACGCCCTGGCCGCCCTGCGCGGCACCAGCGTGTGGGTGAAGGTGCTGGGCGCCTACCCCCGCGCCGCCGACGAAAACGCATAACCGGAAAAAAAAAACATGCTGCGCGTCCGCGAACAGATCGCGGGGATCGTCCCCTACAAGCCCGGCAAGCCCATCTCGGAACTCAAGCGCGAGTTGGGGGTGGAGCGGGTCATCAAGCTCGCCTCCAACGAAAACCCCCTTGGCCCCTCCCCCATGGCCGTGGCCGCCCTGCGTGAAAGCCTGAAGCACAGCGAGTTGCACCGCTACCCCGACGGCGGCGGGTTTTACCTCAAGCAGGCGTTGGCCGCCAGGTGGGGGGTTTCCGCGGATCACTTCATCCTTGGCAACGGCTCCAACGAGGTGATCGAACTGCTGTGCCGCACCTTTCTGGCCCCCGGCGAAGAGGTGATCGCCGCCGATCTCACCTTTGTCGTCTACCGCCTCATCACCACCGCCGCCGGAGGGAGAATCCGCGAAATCCCCCTGCGTGACAACGTCCACGACCTGCGCGCCATGGCCGAAGCCGTGGGGCCGGACAGCCGCCTGCTGTTCGTGTGCAACCCCAACAACCCCACCGGCACCAGCAACAGCCGCGCCCAGGTGGAGGACCTCCTCCGCCGCATCCCCGACGACCTGATCGTGGTGTTCGACGAGGCCTATGCCGAATACGCCACCTCCGATGACTACCCGGACACCCTGGCGGTGCTGCGCGAGCGCCCCAACACCGTGATCCTGCGCACCTTCTCCAAGGTCTACGGCCTGCCCGCCCTGCGCATCGGCTACGGCGTCACATCGCCGGAACTGGTGGACTACATGAACCGCGTTCGCCAGCCGTTCAACGTCAACGACATGGCCCAGACCGCGGCGCTGGCCGCCCTTGGCGACGACGCCCACGTGACCGCCAGCCTGCGCGCCAACGCGGCGGGCAAAAAAACCCTGTACGCCCTGTTTGCCCGCCTCGGGCTGGAATACCTGCCCACCGAGGCCAATTTCGTCTACGTCAACGTCGGCATGGACGGGGCGAAAATCTTTCAGGAGTGCCTGCGCGAGGGGGTCATCCTGCGCCACATCCACGGCGACTGGATCCGCGTGACCATCGGCACCGCCGATGAGCTGGACGTGTTCAGCCAGGTGTTTCAAGGTGCCCTGGCGCGCCTGGGGGCGTGACCGTGGCCCCCAAAAAGCCCCGCCCCGGCAGCGTCGTGATTGTCGGCGTCGGCCTGATCGGCGGCTCTCTGGGGCTGGCGCTGCGGGCGGCGGGCGCCTGCGGCGAGGTGGTGGGGTGCGACGCCTCACCCCTGGATGAGGCCCTGGAGCGCGGCGCCATCGACCGCGCCCTGCCCCTGACGGAGGCCGCCCGCATCGCCGACGTGGTGGTGCTGGCCACCCCGGTGCGCGCCATGCCCGACCTCGCCCGCCAGATCGCCCCCCTCCTGCGGCCCGACGCCGTGGTCACCGACACCGGCAGCGTCAAGGGCCAGTTGGTGCGGGAGCTGACACCCCTGCTGGGCGCCCGCTATGTGCCCGCCCACCCCATCGCGGGGCGCGAGCGCTCCGGCGTGGCCGCCGCCGACGCGGCCCTGTTTTCCGGCGCCAGTTGCGTGCTCACCCCCCCGGACGGCTGCGACCCGGCGGCGCTGGCGCAGGCGGGCAATCTGTGGCAACAGGCCGGCTGCCGGGTGCTGACCATGACCCCGGAGCTGCACGACCGGGTGTTCGGCTGGGTCTCCCACCTGCCCCATCTGGTCGCCTTCGCCCTGATGGAAACGGTTTACAACGCCCGCACCGACGAGGCCGACCCCGCCGAGTACGCCGCCGGGGGGTTGCGCGATTTTACCCGCGTGGCGGGGTCCGATCCGGTCATGTGGCGTGATATCTTTCTCAGTAACCGGCAGGCGGTGCTGGCGGCCAGCGCCGCGCTTCGCGCCGAACTGGAACGGCTGGAAACGGCCATCCGCGACGCCGACGGCGCCACCCTGCTCGACACCTTTACCCACGCCCGCCACGTGCGCGAGCGGATCACCACCCGGCCATGACGGCCCCAGCGGTCCCGGACCGCGACAGGATGCGATGCACCCCAAGTCCACCCACCGCCTGCAGTTTCACCCCTCCCCCCCCCTGTCCGGCAGCGTCGCCATTCCCGGTGACAAGTCCATCACCCACCGGGCGGTGATTTTCGGTTCCATGGCCGGTGGCACCACCACCGTTCACGGCTACCTGCCGTCGGGGGATTGCCAGTCCACCATCGGCGCCTTCCGCCGTCTGGGGGTGGAATCGTCCACCCGTTCCGGCACGCTGACCATCCGTTCCGCCGGCTGGCACGCCTTTGTCGGACCGGATCAGGTGCTGGACTGCGGCAATTCGGGCACCACCGCGCGCCTGCTGATGGGGCTGCTGGCGGGGCTGCCGTTCCGCTCCTCCCTCACCGGCGACGAGTCCCTGCGGCGGCGCCCCATGCGGCGGGTGGCCGAACCCCTCCAGCGCATGGGCGCGGAGATTCGCATGAACAAGGGCGACAACCTCCCCGCCGTGGTCGACGGCCGCCCCCTCAAGGGCATCGACTACACCTCTCCGGTCGCCTCGGCACAAATCAAGACCTGCCTGCTGCTGGCGGGAATCACCGCGCGCGGCACCACCTCGGTGACCGAACCGGCCCTGTCGCGGGACCACACCGAGCGCATGCTGCCCGCCTTTGGCGTGCGCGTGAAGCAGGACGGCCTCAAGGTGTCGGTGGATGGGGGGCAAACCCTCACCCCCGCCGAGATCACCGTCCCCGGCGACATCTCCAGCGCGGCGTTTCTGATCGTGGCCGCCACCCTGGTGCCGGGGTCCGACATCACCCTCACCGGGGTGGGCGTCAACCCCACCCGCACCGGAGTGCTGCAGGTGCTGACGCGCATGGGCGCCCACATCACCCGCGACAACGAGCGGCTGGCCGGGGGCGAGCCGGTGGCCGACCTGCGCATCCGCCACGCCGCCCTCAAGGGCATAGAGATCGAGCCCGAAATGGTGCCCGCCACCATCGACGAGTTCCCCATCCTGTTCGCCGCCGCCGCCATGGCCAGCGGCACCACCCGGGTGCGCGGGGCAGAGGAACTGCGCGTCAAGGAGTCGGACCGCATCGCCGCCATGGCCCGCGAACTGGCGCGGGTCGGGGTGACCGTGGAGGAATTCCCCGACGGCCTTGCGGTGCACGGCCCCGCCGCCATCAAGGGGGCGGTGTGCGAGGCCTACGGCGACCACCGTCTGGCCATGTCCATGGCCATCCTGGGGCTGGTGGCGGACGCCCCGATCACCGTGGACGCCTCGGCCATCGGCACCTCGTTTCCCGATTTTTCCACCCTCCTCGCCACGCTCGGCGCGCGCGTGGAACAGGTGGACTGACCCCCGGCCCTGCGGCGCGTTTCCGCCACCATGCCGCCACGTCCCCCATTGGCCGGAACCACCCCCACGGAGTTCCTTGCCCGCTACTGGCAGCAAAAACCCCTGTTGGTGCGCAGCGCCTTTCCCGCCTGGCGCAACCCCCTGGAGCCGGAGGAACTGGCCGGACTGGCCCTGGAGCCGGACCTTGCCAGCCGCATCGTGGAAGGTCCGCTGGACAGCCCCCGCCCCTGGCGGGTGCGCCACGGGCCGTTCACCGAGGCCGACTTCACCACCCTGCCGGAAAGCCACTGGACCCTGCTGGTGCAGGAGGTCAACCACTGCATCCCCGAGGTGGCGGAACTGCTGACGGCCTTCGACTTTTTGCCGCGCTGGCGGCTGGACGACGTGATGGTCAGCTACGCCGCCGACGGCGGCGGCGTCGGGCCGCACACCGACAGCTACGACGTGTTCCTCATTCAGGGGCTGGGACACCGCCGCTGGCAGGTGGCCGCCCCCGGCTCCTCCACCGCCCTGACCGACGGTCTCGACCTGCAAATCCTCACCGACTTCGAGCCGCTCCACGACTGGGTGCTGGAGCCCGGCGACATGCTCTATCTGCCCCCCGGCGTGCCGCACCACGGCACGGCGGTGGACGGCCCGTGCATGACCTATTCGGTGGGTTTTCGCGCCCCGTCCCTCACGGAACTGCTGGCCAGCGTGGTGGAGGACACCCTGCGCCACACCGACCCGACGGACCGCTACACCGACCCCGGCATTGCCCCCGCCTCCCACCCCGGCTGGATCGGCCCCGCCGACCTGGAGCGGGTGCGGCGCATGCTGGAACGCTCCCTGCTGGAACCGGAAACCATCGCCCTGCGCTTTGGCCGCCTGATGACCGAACGCCGCCGGGGCGACTCCGCCGGAGAGCCGGAGGTGGGCATCGGACCGGGCCGGGTGGAGGCCGGGCAGGTGCTGCGTTCCGGCGTCCCGCTGGTGCGCAACCCCACCGCCCGCTGGGCCTGGGCCGACCCCGCCGGACACCCGCTGCTGTTCGCCGACGGCCACGCCTGGGTGCTGCCGGTGGGGGCGCTGGGGCTGGCCTCCCTGCTGGCCGGAGACGCATCCGACAACCCTATCGACCGCGAGGCGCTGCGCCATTTTGACCGCGTGCCCGAGGCGCATGAGGCGCTTCTGGACCTGCTGCAAAAAGGCCTCCTGTCCCCCGCCGAGGAACCCCGATGACCACCCCCCACCGCATACAGCGGGTAACCTGGCAACAGTCCGAAAAAGACCTCGCGGACATTCGCCGCACCGTGTTCATCGACGAGCAGTCGGTGCCCGAAAATCTGGAGTGGGACAAACTCGACGCCACCGCCCAGCATGTGCTGGCCTGCCTGGCGGACGGCACCCCGGTCGGCTGCGGGCGGCTGGTGCCGGTGCCCCGCGCCCACGGCCGCTCCGGCACCCCCGGTCGCTCCGGCGGCACCGGCCGCATCGGCCGCATGGCGGTGTTGAAGGCGTTCCGCCGCCGGGGTATCGGCGCCGCCCTGCTCGGAGAGCTACTGGTACTGGCGCGGGAACAGGGGATGATCCGCGTGGTGCTGTCGGCCCAGGTTCACGCCCTTCCCTTCTACACCGCCCACGGCTTCGCCGCCTACGGGCAGGAGTTCACCGACGCGGGCATCCCCCATCGCCGCATGGCCATCATCCTGCCCGCGGGACAGGGGTCGGCGGCTTCCGACGGCAGGGGGCGGTAAACCACCCGCGGCCTTGCCCTGGCCGACCGGGTGCGGGCGGGTACCGCAGGGGGAATGGAAACGACTTTTGGTTCCGTTGGCCACGCAGCGGGGCGTAACATGAGCCGTACCCGGCCGCGCAAGAAGTGGCCGGGGCGCAAACCGGTGGACCACCCGGCCGTTCGGGGTATTCTGATCCCCCCTCCCTGCGGGGGCTGTCCGGGGAGGCCCCCGGCGCCTGCAAGGACGTGGACCACATGGTCCGGGCCCCGCCACCCGCGGGCCGACGGCGGGGTCGGACGAACGGTACGGACGGCAATGCGCGGAAGGAGCGACATGGGCGCGGCAGACAATCATCCGGCGGCAGCGGAAACCGCAGACTGGACCATCACCCAGGACGACGCCCTGCTGATCGTCGATGTGCAGAACGACTTTCTTCCCGGCGGCGCGCTGGCGGTGCCGGACGGCGACGCGGTGATCCGCCCGCTGAACCGCTACATCTCCATGTTCCTGAGCCGCCTCCGCCCGGTGCTCGCCACCCGCGACTGGCACCCGGAGGGGCACAGTTCCTTCACCACGCGGGGCGGGCAATGGCCGCCCCACTGTCTGGCCGCAACCCCCGGCGCCGCCTTCGCCGAGGGGCTGGAGCTGCCGGACCGCGCCACCATCATCTCCAAGGCCACCCGCCAGGAGCAGGACGCCTATTCCGGCTTCGGCGGCACCAATCTGGCCGCCATCCTGCGCGAATTCGGCGTCCGCCGCCTGTTCGTGGGTGGTCTGGCCACCGACTACTGCGTGCTGAACACGGTGCGCGACGCCCTGACCGAGGATTTTGCCGTCTGCCTGCTCGCCGACGCGGTGCGCGCCGTGAACCTCAAGCCCACCGACGGCGACGCCGCACTGGCCGAAATGGAAAGCCTGGGGGCGGTGCTGGTGCGCCTGCCGGAGGCACACATTGCCGGAGCGACCTCCCGGTGAGCCGCTCCCACCACACCGACCCGTTCACCCCCCTCGCCCCCACGCCCCGGCAGTCTGCTCCGGCCCCGGCCCTGCTGACGGACCTTTACCAGCTCACCATGCTGCAAAGCTACTACGAGCACGGCATGGAGCAGCCCGCGGCGTTCGAGTTCTTCGTGCGCAAGCTGCCCCCCAACCGGGGTTTTTTGATGGCCGCCGGGCTGGAGCAAGTGCTGGAATATCTGGAAAATCTGGCCTTCACCCCCGGTGAGCTGGAGTGGGTGCGCGGCTGCGGCATGTTCGCCTCCGACTTTGCCGACCGTCTGGAGCGCTTCCGCTTCACCGGCAGCGTCCACGCCCTGCCCGAGGGCACGGTCTGCTTTCCCGACGAACCCCTGTTGCGGATCACCGCCCCCCTGCCGGAGGCCCAGTTCGTGGAAACCCGGCTGCTCAACCTGCTGCACTTCCAAACCCTTGTCGCCAGCAAGGCGGCACGCATGGTGCTGGCGGCTCCGGGCCGCCTGCTGGTGGATTTCGGCCTGCGCCGGGCGCACGGCGCCGAGGCCGGGCTGCTGGCGGCCCGCGCCGGGTACCTGGCGGGTCTGCACGGCAGCGCCACGGTGGAGGCCGGGCGCCAGTTCGGCATCCCGGTGTTCGGCACCATGGCCCACTCCTACGTGCAGGCCCACGACGACGAGGAGACCGCCTTTGAACACTTCGCCCGCTCCCACCCCGGCCGCGTGGTGCTGCTGATCGACACCTACGACACCGAGGCGGCCGCCCGCAAGGTGGTGCGCCTGGCCCAGCGCCTGAGCGCCGACGGCATCGCCATTGCCGGGGTGCGCCTGGACTCCGGCGATCTGGCCGCCCACGCCACCAGGGTGCGGCGCATTCTCAACGACGGGGGGTTGTCGGGCACCACCATCTTCGCCAGCGGCGGCCTGGACGAATGGAGTCTGGAAAAGCTGCTGGCCTCCGGCGCCCCCATCTCGGGTTTTGGCATCGGCACCCAGCTCGACACCAGCGGCGACGCCCCCAGCCTGGACTGCGCCTACAAGTTGCAGGAATACGCGGGCGCGCCACGCCGCAAGCGCTCCGAGGGCAAGGTCACCTGGCCCGGCCGCAAGCAGGTGTTGCGCGAATACGGCGCGGACGGCCGCATCCTGCGCGACACCCTTACCCTGGAAGACGACCCCCTCCCCGGCACGCCACTGCTGGGGCGGGTGATGGACGCGGGCAAGCGCATCGGCCCCGCCCCCGAACTGGAAGCCATTCGGGAGCACGCCGCGCGGGAACTGGCCACCCTCCCCGCCGCCGTGCGTCCCCTGACCCTGCCCGGCACGGTGCCGGTGCAGGTAGCCCCGGCCCTGACGCGGCTGGCCGCCGAGGTGGACCACCACACCGGCTGAGCCGTTGCCGCCGGGTGTTTCAACCCCGCCCCCCCTGGGGCATTTCACGCTGGAGAGGTAACGCCATGCCCCGCACACTGCCCCGCACATTGCAAAAAAATTGGACCCTGCCCCTGCTGCTGGCGGCGGGAATCGCCCTGCTGGCGCCACCGGCCTTCGCCCAGCACGGCCCCATGCACGGCGACGCCGGCACGCCCGCCATGTCGGGCGGCATGCCCGGCGGCATGCACGGCGGCATGCACGGTAAAGACCACCAGTTGGCTCCCCACAACGCCGCCGTTCACTTCCTGAAAATGTCCGGCATGCTGGAATTGAACGATCCGCAGACCGCCCGGCTGATTAAAATGCGCGACCAGTGGATCGCCGACCACAGCGTCCACGAGGCCCAGTTGCAGGCCGCCCAGGCCGACCTTCAGCGCGCCCTGTTCGCCCCCGACCTGGACGCCAAACGCGTGGAAGCCCTGCTCACCACCGTGGGCGGTCTGGAAGGCACGTTGTGGCGCGCCTTTGTGGCCCAACTGGGAGAAATCAAGGGCATGCTCACGGCAGACCAGAAGACGCGGCTGACGCAGATGCATCATCGCTAAACACTGCACTCTATTGGTACAGATCCAGAACGTTCCCGGCTGCAATACCAAATAGTTGCGCAGCAGAAACACCTGCGATAAGCTAAAACTATCGCGCAACAGTCCCGGTCCACCAGACCAGGATCGGCCCGGTTCGCCACAAGCGGACCGGGCCGTTTTGTTTGAGGAGGGGGCGCATTCATCGAATCCTCACACTCTGCTCACAGAACGCTCACAACCCCCGCGTAACCTCCCTTGCAACAGACGAACGTCGCGCCGGGTGCCAAAAAAAACGCCCGGTCTTTCCATCCATCCGTGCAAGGAGCACCCGTGATGCAACGCAAACTGATGGCCGCAACCCTGCTGGCCGCCCTGACCGCCGCCGCCACCCCGGCCCACGCCTATAAAGTCAACGACACCCTGGAGGTCAATGCCAAGTTGTTCGCCAACGTCCTGTCGGTAGAGAAGAACAGCGACAAGGGCGGCTTCCACCTCGACCGCAGCTACCTGGAAGTGCGCCGCAACCTGGAAGGCGGCGACCTGATCCGCGTCACCCTGGACCAGAAGGCCGAAGCCGACAGCACCTTGAGCGTGCTCACCCCCCCGGCCGCCACTCCGGGCACCGGCACCGCCACCAAGTCGGCGGACGGACGGGTGTTCGTGAAGTACGCTTACTGGCAGCACCAGTTCGCCCCGGTGGCGACCCTCAAGGCCGGTCTCAACCACACCCCGATGGTGGATTTTGACGAGAGCAAATTCTGGGGTTTCCGCTTTGTGGCCAAGAGCTTTACCGACGAGTGGGGGCTGCAAACCTCCTCCGACCTCGGCCTCAGCCTGCTCGGCAAGGTTGCCGACGGCAAGCTGGAATACCACCTGTCGGGCCTCAACGGCGAGGGGTATCAGCACCCCGTGAACGGCAACGGCTATGCCTTCGCGGCCCGTGTCGGCGCCAACCTGGGCGGCCTGCACACCGGGGTTTTGAGCCATCGGGAAGGCAACCGCAACGGCGTTTCCGGCTACGACCCGGAGCGTGACCTGGTGTACGCCTTCTTCTCCAACGATGCCTTCCGCATCGGCGGCCAGTACCTGGTGAACGCCGACGACGGCACCTCCGCCACCAAGTTCCACAAGGCTTCCGGGTACAACGTGCAGGGCGCGGTCAGCCTGCCCTTCGGCAACAAGACCGAGGCTTTTGCCCGCTACGACACCATCGACCCCATGGACACCGGGGTGGACAAGACCCTCACCCTGGCCGGAATTTCCTTTCAGGCCGGTGAAGGGGTGACGGTGGCCCCCACCATGCGCATCGACGACGACGGTGTGAACCCCTCCATCACCACCTGGGGCGTTTTCACCCAGATGTCCTTCTGAGGACAACCCGCCGGGGGAGGGATGTCCCTCTCCCCACAGGTCTTCCGGGGCACCCCCCGGAAGGCTCCCGCCTCCCAGGCCCCCGAAACTCCGGTTTCGGGGGCCTTTCTGCGTTGGCCACGGCCCTTGAATTCCCCACCCACAATAAATTACACTATTCCGATCGGATTTATTATAAAAGCCCTTGACGGAAGCCGCCGCCGGTCGCCACACTGTCCACACCGACAATTGCCCGGCGGAGGGCGTCTTTCCGGGAGTTTCTTTCCGGGAGTTTCTTTCCGGGAGTTTTTGGGCGTTTGCCGCCGGGATGGTATGTTAGGCCGCGTGGACCCGGTGTCGGGTCGCGCGCTGGCCGTGTTGCGGGCACCGGGATATCACATGGAAATCGCGCTGGTTCTTGTCATCCTCCTCCTCGCCCTGGTGTTCTTCGCCACCGAATGGCTGCGCGTGGACTTGACCGCCATCGCCGTGCTGCTGGTGCTGGCGGTGACCGGACTGGTAACCCCCCAGCAGGCGTATGGCGGCTTTGCCAATCCGGCGGTGGTCACGGTGGTGGCCATGTATGTGCTGGGGGCGGCTTTGACCCAGACCGGCGTCACCCACGCCATCGGCCGGCAGATCTACACCATCGCCGGAGACCGGGAGCCGCTGCTGATCCTGGCCATCATGCTCACCGTGGGCACCATCAGTTCGTTCATGAACAACATCGGCGCCACCGCGATTTTGTTTCCCGCGGTGATGGGGCTGGCGCGGCAGTCGCGCATCGCCCCCTCCAAGCTGCTCATCCCCCTGGCCTTCGGCTCCCTTCTGGGCGGTGTGGTGACCCTCATCGGCACCCCGCCCAACCTGCTGGTGAGCATGGCCATGGAGGCGCGGGGCATGCCGGGATTCAAACTGTTCGACTATGCCCCCGTGGGGGTGCCGGTGCTGATTCTGGGGGTGGGCTACTTCGTGTTTGTGGGTCGGCACCTGCTCCCCTCCCGCACCAATGTGGAAACCGAGGTCGGCAGCTTTATCCGCAGCTATTTGACCGAACTGGTGGTGCAGCCGGGCTCGCCCCTGATCGGACGCACCTTGGGCGAATCGCGCCTGGGCAAGGATTTTGACGTGGCGGTGCTGGGTATCATCCGCGACTCGCCGGTACCCGAGGGGGTGCCTTTCGAGGGAGTGGGCGAGCGCCCCACCACCCGCCGCCTGCGCATCCTGTCGCCCCTGCCGTACGAGGTGTTGCAGTCCGGGGACCACCTTCTGGTGGAGGCCGGGGTGGAAAAGATCATGGACCTGCGCCGCACCGGCGGGGTGCAGATCAAGGCGGAACTGGCCGAAGACGGCCAGCCGGTCAGTACTGCGGACATCGGCCTGATGGAGGTGGTGATCTCGCCCCAGTCCTGGATCGTGGGCCGAACCCTCAAGGAGATCGACTTCCGCAACCGCTTTCAGGTCACCGCCCTGGGGATTTTCCGCCACGGCGAGGTGTTGCACGACAAGCTCGGCCACATCCGCATCCACTCCGGCGACGTGCTGCTGGTGCAGGGGCACCGCGAGGCCCTCGGGCGTCTGGCGGAAGAACGCCATTTTCTGGTGATGGACGAGGTGGCCCTCGAGGTGCCCCGCTCCGACCGCGCCCGCTACTCGGTGGCCATCATGGCCCTGACGGTCATCCTTGCCGGCACCGGCCTGCTGCACATCTCGGTGGCCGCCACCCTGGGGGTGTTCCTGATGGTGGTGGCGGGCTGCATCGGCATGAACGACGCCTATCGCGCCGTGGAATGGAAATCGGTGTTCCTGATCGGCGGCATGATCCCCCTGGCGGACGCCATGGAAAAATCCGGCACCGCCCTGTGGCTGGCGCACCTGGTGCTCGACGCGCTGGGGGGGCTTGGCCCCTACGGCATGCTGGCGGGCTTTTTCATCGTCACCGCCGTCATCACCCAGATCATGTCCAACGCCGCAGCGGCCCTGCTGGTGGTGCCCATCGCGCTGGAGGTGGCGGCGTCCGCCGGAGTCTCGGCGCGGCCATTTGCCATGATCATCGCCGTGGCGGCATCATGCAGCTTCATGACCCCCGTGGCGCACCAGGCCAGCGTGCTGGTTTACGGACCGGGCAACTACCGTTTTTTCGACTATACCAGGGCCGGGGCACCGCTGGTGGCGCTGATTTTCCTGCTCACCATGTTCCTGGTGCCCCAGGTGTTTCCGTTCTGAGAAGGGAGTTTCTGTCATGACCGATGTGGTCATCTACCACAACCCCAAATGTTCCAAGAGCCGCCAGACCCTGCAACTGTTGCGGGATCAGGGCATCGAGCCCAGGGTGGTGGAGTATCTCGACGCCCCCCTCAGCGCCGCCCGACTGCAAGGGCTGCTCAAGCTTCTGGGCATGGCCTCGGCGCGCCAATTGATGCGCACCGGCGAGGACGAATACCGCGACCTGCATCTGGCGGATGCGGGCAAGAGCGAGGCCGAACTGCTGGCGGCCATGGCCGCCCATCCCCGCCTGATGGAGCGCCCGGTGGTGGTGAACGGCGGCCGCGCCGCCCTGGGGCGGCCACCGGAAAACGTGCTGGGGATTCTCTGATGCCCCGGCCCACACCCCACGGTCGGTCTCGCCGCCCTGCGGATTCCGGGGAGCCGCTGGCGTGAAAGGGGTGCTGACCAGCCTCGCCAACCCTCGGGTGCGCCGTGCGCGGGGATTACAGCGCGCCAGGGAGCGCAGCGCCTCCGGTCTGGTGCTGGCCGAAGGCGTCAAGGTGGTGCGCGAACTGCTGGACCTGCCGGAGCGGGTGGTGGAAATTTTCTGGGCCGAACAGGTCACCGAGCGTCCGGGGGGTGGTTCCATGCTGGACCGCGCCCGCGCCGCCGGGGTGCCGCTGGTGCAGGTGACCGACGCCGTGCTGGAGCGGCTGGCCGACACCCGCACCCCCCAGGGGGTGGTGGCGGTGGCCCGGCTGACCCCCGCCACCCTGCCGGAAATTCTGGCGCGGCCAGGAGACGTGCTGGTGCTGGCCGGGGTGCAGGACCCCGGCAACATGGGCACCCTGATCCGCAGCGCCGAGGCCGCCGGAGCCGCCGGGGTGGTGCTGGGACCGGGCTGCGCCGACCCCGCCGGCGGCAAGGCGGTGCGGGCGGCGGCGGGCAGCGTGTTCCGTCTGCCGTGGGCGGAATGGGATGGCCCCATCGAAACCCTGGCCGATTACCTGAAGGCCGAGTCCTGCGTGGTATGCGTGGCCCAGGTGGATGGCGACATTTCCCCCCGCGAGGCCGCCCGCTATGCACGGGTGGCGTGGATATTGGGCGCCGAAGGCCAGGGCGTGCCCGCCGAACTGGCGGCGGTGGCCGATTGCGCGGTGCGCGTGCCCATGGCCCCCCCGGTGGATTCCCTCAACGTGGCCATTGCCGGCAGCCTTTTGCTCTTTTCCCGTGGGGGGGCGGCCTCCGGCGGGGGTTAACCGGGGCGCCCGCAAGGGCAAAGCCGATTGCGGCCCTTTCAGGGGGTGAATATGCGGTTTTCGCCCCCGTCCCCACCGCATTGGCGAAGACCCTTTCAAGGGCGCAGAAGCCGCGTTCAGCCCCTTGCGTTGCCCTTGCGGGGGGCGGAAGAAAAGACGCGGTCTGGTTCGCGATGAAGCTGGCCGCGCCATATGTTTTACGCGAATACGCCCGCCGGGGCTCCCCGGCCCGGCACCCC
>JAOUFN010000034.1 GCA_029858285.1 Nitrospirota bacterium
CAAATCCGATCAGTCACTTTCCGCATCACGTGCCGTGCGCACAGCACCTCCCTTTCCCCCCCGTTGGGGGGGAAAGGGCTGGGGATAGGGGGGGCCGGAATCGACGTGGGAGGCAACCCGGACACGGGGGTGCGGGGCCGCCGCCCCCTTCCGCGCGCCCCCGCTGGCATAGCCGGGGATCGACGAGGGAGGCAACGCGGGCGTGAGGGTGCCGGGCCACCGCCCCCTTTCGACCCCCCGGCTGGCATATTTACGTAAAACCCACGGCCATTCCGCGTGCTTCACGAGTCGGGAGGCCCCGGCTGTCCACCCAGGGGAACGGTGACCGTCCCCTGATTCCTACGAGGCGTTGGCCGTGCCGCCGGTCCAGATCAGGGTGGACTGGGGGGCGCCTGTCATACTGATGAGAGCCTGATTTTCGAAGGACAAGGGAGATTTTCCCCGGGCAATGGCCCGAAACTCCAGTTGCAGTGCCGGAGACGCGGCGTTGCCGCTGATTCCGGTTCCAGCCTTCTGGGTGATTCCCACCACCAGCCGCCCGCCTCCGGCGGCAGGCGCCACCTGATAGCTGACGGCGCTGCCGCTGCTCTCGAACAGGGTGCCCGGCTGCTGTCCCACGTACTCCAGGACGGTACTGTCCCAGGTCAGGTCGAAGGCCATGGCCGAGGCCGGGCTGGCCAGATTGCCGACGCTCAATGCCAGGGTCAGGTGATCCTGCCGGGTGGCGCTTTGTTGCAGACGTACGGTGGAGGTGTCCGGGTTGGCCTCGGTGTAGGCGACCGTGATGGCGCCGCCCCCGCCCCCGCCTCCGCCTCCGCCGCCGCCGCCGCCGTTGCTGCCGCCACCCCCACCTCCGCCGCCCCCGCCCCCACAGGCGGTGGTGGCCAGAAGCAGCAGGCAGGCGGCCACCCGCAGGAAGGTGGGCATGGTGCGCGGGGCACCAACTGGCATGGCATGGGTCATGGTACGAACTCCCCGAAATGGGTGGCGAAATACGCCAGATCCTTGTCGTCCACCACCTGGTCGAAGTTCAGGTCCGCGAAGGGGTCCCACTCCGAAAAACCTGGCACCGAGCCAAAGGCCCGACCGATGGCGGCCAGATCGTAGCCGTCCACCCGGCGTTCACTGCCCGTGGCCAGCAGGACGATGTTGCCCAGGGGACCCAGGTTGGGCGATCGGGTGGTTTGCCAGTGGTCCAGTCCGCAGTCCACGGGGCCACTCGCCACACCGGATACCACCGCCTGCATGCATACCCGGAAGGCATACACGCTATCCGCCGTCAGCCCGGTAAATTCGTGTTTCAGTTGGGTGACGCCGGTGACGGAAACCGGCGTGGAGCGGGTGTTGTACACCACGCCGCTGCCGGAGGCGGTGCCGAGCTCAAACCAGGCGTTGTGCCCGGTAGCGCCACTGTCTACCGTTCCGGACGCGGTCATCGAGCCTGGGGTGACTTTCAGGGTCGGGCCGGTGGCGGCGGAGCGACTGTTGTTCACCGTCACCGAGACGCCGGCGGACGAATTCCGGTTGCCCGCCGCGTCCATGGCCTCGGCGTGCAGGGTGTAGGTGCCATCCACCACGGTGTTGCTGTCCCAGGCGATGCTGAACGGCGAGGTGGGGGAATGGCCGATGCGGCTGGCGCCAATGAAAATCTCCAGGCTGGTCAGCCCCACGGTGTCGGAGCCGCTGGCGCGGATGGTGATGTTGTTGCCGATCAGCACCGCGCCAGCCGTCGGCGCGGTAAGGCTCGCGGAGGGCTTGGTGGTGTCCCGCACGGTGACGGTGAAGGTGGCGGTGGCGGTGTGCAGCCGTACATCGCTGGCGTCGCAGGTTATCGTGGTGACGCCGAGGGGGAAGGTGTTTCCGGAGATCACGGGACCGGAGGGCGTGGTGCAGGTGACGGACCGAACCCCGTCCACCAGGTCGGTGGCGGTGGGTTTTGCAAAGCTCACGCTGGCCCCGTCCGGCCCGCTGGCCTCGGCGGTGATCGGGGCGGGGACGCCAGAGAAGACCGGTGGCAGGGTGTCCTGCACGGTGATGGTGAAGGTGCCGCTGGACTGGTTGTTGAAGTTGTCGGTGGCGGTGCAGGTGACGGTGTTGGTGCCCAGAGCGAAGGTGCCGCCGGAAGCCGGGGCGCAGGCCACGGCCACGGCGGTGTCCACCGCGTCGCTGGCGGTGGGCGGAATGTAGGTGGCCACCTTGCCGGTGGGGCTGGTGGCTTCCAGCACCTGGTTGGCGGGCAGGGCTCCCAGCGTCGGTTTGGTGGTGTCCTGCACGGTGATGGTGAAGGTGCCGGGGAGGGACTTGTTGCCGGAGGCGTCCGTGGCGGTGCAGGTAACGGTGTTGGTGCCCAGTGCGAAGGTGCTGCCGGAAGCCGGGGTACAGGCGACGGCCACGGCGGTGTCCACCGCGTCGCTGGCGGTGGGCGGAACGTAGGTGGCCACCTTGCCGGTGGGGATGGTGGCTTCCAGCACCTGGTTGGCGGGCAGGGCTCCCAGCGTCGGCTTGGTGGTGTCCTGCACGGTGATGGTGAAGTTCGTCGAGATGGTGTTGCCCCGTGTATCGCTGCTGGAGCAGGTGACCGGGGTGGTGGCGATGGCAAACACGCTGCCGGAGGCCGGGAGACAGGTGACCGGCCGGGGTCCGTCCACCCGGTCGTCGGCGACGGGGGACTGCCATCTTGCCACGGCGCCGGTGGGACCGGTGGCTTCCAGCCACTGGTCCGGGGGCAGGATTGTCATTACGGGCGGGTTGGTGTCCTGCACCACGACGTTGAAACCGGCCGAACCCTTGTTGCCGTGCGCGTCTGTGGCGGAGCAGGTGACCGGGGTGGTGGCGATGGCAAACACGTTGCCGGAGGCCGGGAGACAGGTGACCGTGGCGATGGGGCCGTCCACGATGTCACTGGCGGTGGGCAGGAGCCATGTGGCCACGGCGCCGGTGGGACCGGTGGCTTCCAGGGAGATGCCGGGGGGCAGGCCGCTCACCACGGGGGCGGTGGTGTCCCGCACGGTGATGGCGAAGCTGCCGGTTCCCACGTTACCCCGTGTGTCGCTGGCGGTGCAGGTAACGGTGTTGGTACCCAGCGGGAACACGGTGCCGGGGGGCGGCGCGGGGGCCGGAGTGCAGGAGACCGTGCGCACGCCGTCCACCGCGTCGCTGGCGGTGGGCAGGGGCCATGTGTAGGGGGCGCCGGTGGAGCCGACGGCCTCGAGGATCTGGTCTGCGGGTACGCCGCTCAGGGCGGGCGGGGTGGTGTCCCGCACCGTGATATCAAACGTTACCGTGGCAAGGTTGTTGGTCGCGTCGCTGGCGGAGCAGGAATTCGGGGTGACGCCGATGGGGAGCAGCGAACCGGGCTCGTGGAGGCAGGAGACCGTGCGGTTGCCGTCCACCAGGTCGGTGGCGACGGGTTTGACAAAGTTCACCAGGGCGCCATTGGCTGCGGTGGCCTCGGCGATGATGGGGCCGGGGTTGGGCAGGGCCGGTGGGGTGGTGTCCACCACGGTGATGGTGAAGTTCCGGGTGCCGACATTACCCGCCGTGTCCGTGGCGGTGCAGGCGACGGTGGTGGCCGGTCCCATGGGGAACACGCTGCCGGGGGCCGCGGTGGGGGCGGGCGTGCAGGTGACCGGGAGGTTGCCGCTGACCACGTCGCTGGCGGTGGGCAGCACCCAGGTGAAGGGCGCGCCGGTGGTGTCGGTGGCCTCGAGAATCTGGTTGGCGGGCACGCCGGTCAGTACCGGCGCCGTGGTGTCCGCGACAATCAGGTCGAAGTTGGCCGGAGGGGAGGTGTTGTACCCGTCACTTGCGGTGCAGGAAATCGGGTGCGTCCCCAGGGCAAACAGGGTGCCTGGCGCCGGGGTGCAGGTGACGGCGGGGTAGAGGTTGGAAATGTCCGCGGCGGTGGGCAGCGGATAGGGGCTGGCCGTGCCGCCGGGGCCGGTGGCCTCCATGTTGACCGGCAGGAGGCCGCCGAAGGTGGGCGGCGTGGTGTCCACCACGGTCACGCTGAAGGTACCGCTGAGGGACTTGTTGCCGGTGGCGTCGGTGGCGGAGCAGGTGACGAGGGTGGTTACGCCGGTCGCGAAGGTGCTGCCGGAAACGGGCAGACAGGCCACGGTCGGGCTGGGGTCCACGGTATCGGTGGCGGTGGGGGCGGCCCAGGTGTGGGTGGCGCCACCGGTCACGTTGGCCTCCAGCGTCGGGCTGGCGGGCATGGTTCCCAGTACCGGTTTGGTGGTGTCCCGCACGGTGATGTTGAACGAGGCGGTGGTGCTGTTGCCGGCCTTGTCCTTGGCGGTGCAGGTGATCGGGTGGATCCCCAGGGAGAACAGGCTGCCGGAGGCGGGGATACAGGCAATGGTCGGGTTCGGGTCGGTGTCGTCGGAGGCCGTGGGCGCGGTCCAGGAGACGATGGCGCCGGTGGGGCCGGTGGCCTCCACAATCTGGGCCGGAGGGACGGAGACGAACATGGGCGGCGTGACGTCCGGCGCGCCCGCGACCACGGTGACGGTCATCTGCGACGTGGACTTGTTGCCCGCCGCGTCGGTGGCCTCCACGGTGAGGGCGTGGGTGTTTCCCGCCGTGGACGCTCCCGGTGTCAGGGTTACGTTGGTGGTGTTGGTGGTGGTGCTCCAGGGGGACAGAAGCTGGGTGGTCATCCCCGTCGTGGGCAGGGAGGTGAGCGCGAAGGTGACGGTTTCGCCCTTTTCCGGGGCACCGGCGGCGAGCTGCACGGTGTGGGTGGTGCCTTCGAGAACCGTCACGTCGTGACGGGTGGTGAAGGCGGGGGGCTGGTTTGCGTTTCCCACCTGGCGGACCCGGTTGTTGTTGCCCGCATCGGCAATGAACAACTCGCCTCCCGGTCCGAAGGCCAGTGCGGAGGGGCCACCCAGTGCCGCCCGGGTGGCGTCGCCGCCGTCGCCGTAGTAGCCGCCGATGGGCGTCGGGTGGCCGGGGGCGTTCGGGTTGATGCCGGCGGTGGTCCAGATGAGGCCGGTTTCGTCCACGCGGCGCACGCGGTAAGACTTGTTGGTGCTGCCCAGTTCGGAGACGAAAATCTCTACAAACGGGTTGCCCAGGGCGTCCACTGCGCCGCGCGCGATCACGTCGGTGGGGTCGTCGAGGGCTGCGGATGTTGCCGGGTCGCCATCGTTGGCGTTGAACGAACCACCCCCCGCGATGGTGGTGATGATGCCGGTGGAGCAGCCCCACACGGGGTCCACCCCCCCCGGAGTCACCCGGCGGACGCGCTTGTTGCTGGTGTCGGCGATGTACAGCAGACCGCTGGCGTCCACGGCGATGCCCTGGGGGTAGTACAGGTGGGCGACCTCGGCGGCCACCCCTTCCTCGTATTCCACGCCGTCATTGGGTGCGTAGGCAAGGCCGTCGCCCTTGCCGGCCACGGTCCAGATGTTGCCCAGGGTGTCCACCTTGCGGATGCGGTGGTGACCACGGTCGGCAATGTAGAGGTTGCCAGTCGAGTCAAAGGCAATTCCCGCCGGGGTGTTGAGGCTTGCGCTCGTGGCGGCCATGGTGGCGGCGGTCTCGGTGGTAATCGGATTCCCCAGATCGTCCGTGGGCGCGACCCAGACAACGGCCCCGGTGACGGGATCGGTGACGTAGAATCCGGTTACGGGGTCAATGGAAGGTACATTCTTCGGGCACAGGTCCCCGTCCTGGGAGTCGCCGTTGTACAGCGTCACGTCGGGGACCGCAGAGGTGGGGGCGAGGCCCGCCACGGTGGTGATGACCTCGGTGGTCATGTCGATGCGGCGCACCCGGTGGGTGCCCTGATCGGAAAAATACAAAAAGGTGTAGGTCGGGTCGAAGGCCACGTCGTAGGGGGTGCTCAACGTCGCGCTGGTGGCCAGGTCGCCGTCGGCGGAAAAACCCCGGACGCCGGTGCCCGCGAAGGTGGTGACGACGCGGGTGGCGGCGTCCACCCGGCGGATGCGGTGGTTGCTGCGGTCGGCAAAATAGAGGTTGCCTGCCGCATCAAACGCCATGCCGCCGGGGCCGTTCAGGCGCGCCAGCGTGGCCGTGCCGTCGTCTCCCGCGATGCTTGCACCCGACCCGGCGCGGGTGGAAATCTGGCCGCTGGGCAGGTCCACCAGACGGACCCGATTGTTGAGGGTGTCGGCGATGTACAGGGCGTTGCCTTCTACCGCGACACCCAGGGGGGAGCTCAGCCTGGCGAGGGTGGCCCGGCCGCCGTCGCCGGAAAAGCCCGTCGTGCCGTTGCCTGCCACGGTGGTGACCGCGCCTAAGGTATCCACCTTGAGCACCCGGTGCAGGCCGGTTTCGGCGATAAACAGGTTGCCCGCCGCAAAAGCCAGGCCCTTGGGGGTGGTAGCGGGGGTCACCGGGGTGATGATGCCGGTGGCGGCGGTGATCTTGCGTACCCGGTTGTTGAGGGTGTCGGCGATGAACAGGTCGCCCCCCGCGCCCAGGGCCACTCCCTCCGGTGTGTTGAGCAGTGCGGCCGTGGCCAGACCCCCGTCACCGGTGGTGCCAGCCGTGACGCCGCCCGCCAGTGTGGTGATGACGCCAGTGGCGGCGGTTACCTTGCGGATGCGGTGGTTGCCGCTGTCGGCAATGAACAGGTTGCCGCTGGCATCCACCGCCAGGCCGCGGGGATTGTTGAGCCGGGCGCTGATGGCGGCACCGGCATCGCCGGAAAAGCCCGCCACGCCGGTGCCGGCCACGGTGGTGATGGTGCCGGTGGCGGCGTCCACCCTGCGCACCCGGTGATTGGAGGTGTCGGTGATGTACAGGCTGCCGGTGCTGTCCCGCACCACGCAGCGCGGCTGGCTGAGGGTGGCGATCTGGGCCGGGCCGCCGTCGCCGGAAAAGCCGCCCATGCCGCTGCCGACCAGGGTGGAGATGGTGCCGGTGGCCCCGTCCACCTTGCGGATGCGGTTGTTGCCGGTGTCGGCGAAATAGAGGTTGCCGATGGCGTCGGTGGCGACGCACGAGGGGCCGTTGAGGGTGGCCAGTATGGCCTTTTGTCCGTCGCCCACACCGCCGCCGACGTAGGTGCTGATGTTGAGGGCGTAGAGGATCCCCAGCGTGGCCAGACCGATGCCGACAAAGGTGGCGAGGGCGGTCCATTGCTGCTTTACCCGGGTCATTTGGTCAGACTCCTGTGGCCGTGGCGGCGACGGTCAGCGTGCCGCCGCGTCCGGTACCGCCAATGTCGGCGCGGGCCTTGCCGCCGGGGCCGATGATGGCCACCGGATCAAGCTGCAACCGGGTGGCCACGTCGGTCTGGTTCACCCGCATGGTGAGGGTGCCCAGCACCCCTTCGACGGGCTGGCTGATGGCGATCACCAGCCGACCCGACGGCCCCTGTTGAAGCGAGGCTGCCGCCAGCGGGCTGGTGGCCGGGTTGGGGGTGTAACTGTCGAACGTCAGGATGGCCGGATCGAACACCACATCCACCGACAGCCCGGCGGCACGGGCGGCGAAATCGCTGGCCTGCACGTTGGTCAGGGACAGTTCCAGCACCACCTGGGCGCTGGCGGGATGGGTGGTGTCGTAACTCAGGGCCACCAGATACGGGGTATCGCCGTTGATGGCCGGATCGGGGACGAACGGCCCGTGGGCGCCGCCGTTGCTACCGCCACCCCCGCCACAGGCGGCCAGTGTCAGCGCGCAACTTGCCGCGAGGAGTGTCAGCAACTGGCGGAAAGAGGCGCGGCTCATTGGGCGAACTCCGTGTGGCCGATGCGCAGCATCAAAAAGTCCAGATCGAGCTGGTCCACGACACCATCGGCCACCAGATCCAGGGCCGGGTTCCAGGCCGGATCGGCGGGTGTGGCGCCCATGGCCCCCAGCAGGCGCACCATGTCGAAGGCGTCCACCCGGTGGCGGGTGACGCCGCTGTCGGTGTTGACGTTGCCGGGCAGGACGACGGCGGCGGCGCCCTGCAAGGCGCCGGTGGCGGCATCGGCGGCAATGACCTCGTAGGTGGGGAAACTGCCGGGGGTGGTGTCGGTGAGGGTGGTGGCGAAGAGGGGCCCGGTGGCGGGACCGGCGATCTCCACGCCGTCGCGGCTTACCTTGTACTGCAGGGCGCCGCCGTTGCCGGTGGCGGGGCCGGACGGGGCGAGCCAGTGCAGCACCACGTCGCCGTTGGCGGTCTCTTCACCGTGGGCCATGATTGGTTGTCCCGGACGAACGGCCAGCGGCTGCAACTGTTGCAGGGCGCCCATGATGTCCAGCCGTCCGTAGCCGTGGTATCCGTCCACCGTGGTTTGTCCCCCGGCCGCCACGGCGCCGTATTCCAGGGCGCGGGCCAGTTCGTCGAGGGTGGCATCGGGCCATGCGGACAGCAGGATGGCCGCCGCCGCGCTGGCGTGGGGGGCGGCAATCGAGGTGCCGGTGGCGGACTGATAGAGGGTCACATGGCCGCCGCTGGTCAGGTCTGGCGCGATAACCCCCTCGCCCGGGGCGACGATGTTGGGGTAGGGCTGGCCGCCTTGATCGCCGAATTGGGTGCGTCCGGGGCAGACCACACCGCTGGCGCCCCAGGCGCCGCTTCCGGCCCAGAGGTAGTTCAGGGAGTTGACGGCGCCGACGGCGAACACCTCCTTGAAGGCGGCGGGCAGTTCTGCATAGCCGTTGTTGCCGGAGGCGGCCACCAGGAATATTCCCAGGCCGTACAGGGTTTCGATCATCTGGCGCAGGGGGGCTGCGTCTGCCGCCATGCAGCCGTCGCTGCCGCCGTTGGCGGCAAACACCGTCCAACTCATGTTGATGATGTCGGGCTGGACCGGGCGGGACAGCAGCCACTGCATGCCGGCGATGGTGTCTGAAAGGTTGGCGCTGCCGTCCGGCTTGAAGGCGCGTACAGTGATCCACTGGGCATCCGGTGCGATGCCGACGGGAAGAGAATGGAGCGGCGCCGTCGGGCTGGGGGAACCCACCAACACGCCGGAAACCGCCGTGCCGTGGCCATTCAGGTCGCCGCCGATGCCCGGATAGGCGGGGCCGGTGCAGGGGGTCAGGGGGTGCTGGTAGGCGTTCACGGTGTCGCACCAGCCGTCGCTGCCGCCGTAAAAATTGCTGGTCGCGAAATCGGGGTGCAGGGGGTCGATGCCGGTGTCGAGGCTGGCAATCACCACGCCTTGTCCACGATACCCCAGAGCCCACGCCTCGCGGGCGCGCACGGTGGTGGCGTTCCAGTCCGGCAGCGGTGTGCTGGTCGCCACGGTCTGGGTGGCGGTGGCCGTCAGGATCACCGGCGGATCGGGCAGCACGGTGGCGCCGGGGAACAACTGTTGCAGTTGCTGGATGGCCGAGGGGGTGGCGTTGACGGCCACCGCGTTCACCAGCCACAGGGAGCGGAAGGTCTCCACACCGCCCGCGCCGTGCATGCGGCCCAATTGGGTTACCAGTCCGGCCTGACGGTTCGCGGCCAGGGCCTTGAGTTGCTGGACATGACCCGGCGCCTGCGCCCGGATGGCCTTGCGGCTGTGCAGGGCGGACTTGCCGCGCAGGGTGGAGGGGGAAATCTGGTCGGGGAACTGGAAAATCACCCGCATCGGCTGTTCGCCGGGGGTGGCCGGGGTGCGCCCCGCCTGTACCACCCCCAGGGCGGCCAGACTCAGGGCGACGAACAGCCCCAGCGCGATGCGCTGGGTTTTTTTGCGGTCCATGTGCTGCATCGGGTGTTGCGTCCCTCGCGTTCCCGCAGGCGGTCAGAAGTCGGTCACTCGCGCATTCCGAGACCTTCCGTGGTCCCCCGCTTGAGTGTCTTATCGGCGCTTCCCGGCCCGTTAACAATCGCCGCCGCGCCATCCAGGCGCGGGCGGGAAAAAAAATCCCCCGGGACACCCGGGTAGGGGCGCCCCGGGGGACACTTTTTGTGCGCCGTTGGCGCGGGTCCGGTTACAGGACCGGAACGTTGTCCACCACCACGTCGCCGAAGTGGATCTCTACCTGTGATCCGGTGTGGACCACCTGCCCCGGATTGCGGAACAGGACGTAGTAGATGCGGCTGGTCCGGAGTCCCGCGGTCTTGGTGCGCAACTGGCCCAGCATGGTGGTGGGAATTTCCGCCGTCTGCCCGGTGGCCTTGTCCACCAGGAATACCTCCAGCCGGGAGTGCTCACCCAGCAGCCGGGTGGCGGCCGCCGGGTCCACCACCGTGTAGCGCAGGTCGAGCATGTGTCCGGCGGCGGTCTGGCGCAGGGCCAGCAACTCGATGCCGAGGTTTTCGGAGAGCTTTTCGGCTCCCCGCACATGCGCCATCTGCGCCGCGTACTCGGCGGGCACCTGGGCGTCGGGCCGGTGCACCGAGGCTTCCTTTACCCCGTGGGCGCAACCCCACGAGGAGAGGAGCACCGTGGCGAGCAGGAGACCCGGCAACATCCTGTTGCCGACTCCGGAGCGGTTCTTCCCTTGAACGTTCATGGTCCTTACCCTCCCTGGGTTCAGTTGCCGCAGATGGTCGACAGGCCCGCCACCGCACGCTCATCCGCGCCGGAGTCGTAGCAGCCGTTCTGCGGACGGGTGTTGCCATCGAAGTCGTTGGCAAATCCCGGCACGCCGTACTGGAGCGCCGCAGAGCCGTCGGTGATGTGGTAGTCACCCGTCAGCGCCAGCGGTGCGAAGTATACCGTGACCGGCACTGCGATCGGGTTGATGGCCACCTCGCCGGCGGCGCGTACCACCACACCCGTGAGGGTGTTGTCGTAGCTGCCCGCGAACAGCGGATCCTGACCGACCTTGTTGCCCGTCAGGTTTAGCGGCAGGGTCACGCCCGCCAACTGGTTACCGAACAGGTTGCCCACGGCGTTGGTGAGCTGTTGCCCGGCCAGCAGGTACATGGTGACGTCATAGCTGCCCGTGGCCTTGACCAGCGCCTGGGTGGTGTTGTCCCACGCGTAGGACTGGTTGTCCCAGAAGACGTTGGCCAGCACCGCCGGATTGCTGTGGGGCAGCGATCCCGCCGGCAACGAACTCTGGAACGGCGCGGTGTTCGGGTAGACCACCAATCCGGCCGTATGGTACCCGGCATCCATCAGCAGGCTGCCGGAGGTGGAGGTGGACACGTTCTTGGCCACGGTGTTGAACTGCAGCGTGACGTTGGTCGAGTCCTGCACCCGGATGGTGCCCTGGGCCGCGGCGATGTTGTTGACCATCATGTTGTTGGCCACGATCACCGTGCCCTTGCCGGCCTGGTTGATGGTAATGGCGGAACCGTCCTCGGTGGAGTAGTTGCCCTGCAGACGGTTGCCCTCGACGTGCACCGTGCCGGTGCCCGGAGAAGGCGCGGTCGGCGTGGCCGCAGTCGGGCTGACCACGGCGATGCCGCCGCCGTCCTTGAACGACCAGTTGAACAGCACCGTGTTGCCGGTGATCCACGCGGGGTCGGTGTTGGTGGCCGAATGGGCGATGCCGCCGCCGGTCACCTGGCTGCCGTTGGCGCACACGGTGTTGTTGTCCACCGTGTAACCGCTGGTGCCATTGTTGATGCCGATGCCGCCGCCCACCCCCAGCGTGCCGTTGTGCTGCACGCGGTTGTTGCGGATGAGGGCACCCTTGATGTCATTGGTGTTGAATCCCTGGGTGAAGCCAAGGGACACACCGCCGCTGGTCAGGGTGCTGAAGTTGTTCAGCACCACGTTGTTGCTGATCTGCGTGGCGTGCGCGAAGGTGTTGATGAAGACACCGCCACCTTCACGGGCGCCCTGGATGCTCAGACCATCGACCAGCACCGGCTTGACGGCGCCGGACGAACGGCCCAGCACCAGCACGGTGGGACGCAGTTGCAGCAACGGCTGTTCCGCGTTCACGCTCGCCCACCCCCTGGAGGTGATGGTGTTGAGCATGTTCGACCACAGTGTGTCGGTGACCGGGTCGAGGAAGGCGCCGTCCATCAGCGTCTTGCCCGCGCCCCAGCCCTGCAGGGCCACGCCACGGTAGAGGATCACGTTTTCACGATAGACGCCGGGCGGCAGCAGAACCAGAGGATTGCTGCCCTGGGCCGCGGCGTTGATGGCCGCCTGAATCGTGGTGGTCACGGTGTACACCGAGGGGTTGTAGCCGTTGCCGGTCACATGCAGGGTGACGCCCACCGGGCTCACCTTGCCGTTGTTACCCGCCACCAGCAGTTGGTGACGTCCGGCGGCAAGGCCCTTGGGCATTTCCACGGTAATCGCGGTGTCAGCCCAGCTCCGCACGGTCACCGCAACGCCACCCACGGTCACCTTGCCGTTGGCGCCAGCACTGGTGCCAAAGCTGGTGCCCTCGATGGTCACGGTGCCGCCCGGGGTCGTGTTGGTGGCTGCCGCCACGACCGGCGACGACACGTTGGACAGACCGGAGATCCGCGGCGTGCCCGCTTCGGGGTCACAGCTGATGGTCTGGTTGGCCAAAAAGCCGTTGACCGGGGTCAACGCCATGTCGGCAAAGGTGAACTTGCCGGGCCACATGTCGAACACCATCAACAGGGTGTCGTAGTTGATGTTGTAGTGCGGGTCCGGGTTGCTCTTGCTGCCCGGATGGTTGGCATAGACCAGCACTGTATTCGGGTTCACACCGCTAGGGGTCGGCGAACTGACCCGCTGGGTGGACGGCAGCATCACTTCGAAGAAGCCGTTCTCGTCGGTGTAGGTGTGTGCAATTTCCCGGCCGGTGAAATCCTGGATGGAGATCGGCACGAACGGGGCACCCGCCTTGTCGCCGTACTGAGGCACGCCAACGGTGGCCTCGAGGTTGATGTTGTCGTTCACAAAGCCCTTCAGTCGCGCCGGGACCGGAACTTCGGTGAACAGGTGGAAGTCGGAGCCCGCGTTGTTGCCGTGGGTCACCGCCACCTCCTTGATGGAGCAGTCGTTGACTTGCTTGCCGAACTGCGGATGTTCCGGAGTGGTCACCTCGTACAAGGGACCCGCGCAATCCGGCACTTCCAGCGCGGTGGTCGGCGCCGCGTAGGGGTTGACGGTCCAGGTGTCACCGGCCGAGAACGCGTTGGTGTCGTTGTCGGTCAACACCTTGTAGCCGGACGGGGTGGACATGACCACCAGGTACTTGCCCTCCGCCAGCGGACGGCACAGGGTGGGGTCCGTCAGCAGGCCGTTGGGGACGTTCGGGTCGGCGCAGTCCTCGAAGAACTGGTAGCCGCCGTCGAACACCGCCGGACGCACCTGGCCCCAGATACGCATCGTCTCGCCGCAGGCGGCGCTCACCATGCCGCCGCCCAGGGGGCAGTCGGCGGGCGGGGCGGCGTTGAACGAGTCGCTGGCCACTTCGCCGAGCAGACGGCCCAGACGCGCGGCGCCGGTGACCGGGTCGTGCAGGGTCTGGCCGGTGATCGGGTCGATCAGCGCCTCGTACAGCCTGACGGTTACGTTGGGCACACCGGTATCCCAGGCGTCGGGGGCCTCGTTGCCCACGATGTAGGAGGACCGGGTGGTGTCGTTCCAGATGACGCCCGAAATGCCGCCGTTGAGCACGGTTTTGCCACCATTGGGGTAGCCGTTGCCGAGCAGCGGGTAGGGTTTTTTGCCCCAATCAATGCGGTTGGAGGTGCCGCTGTAGACCAGGTTGGAGATGGTCAGCACCGGGCCGGTGGCGTTCCACGTGTAGTCGGGAGCGCCCTGGATCTGGGTGGTTTGTCCCACCGAGACGGCCACGTCCACACCGGTCGCACCCGTGCGCCGGTAGCCGATGGTCGGGATCATGAAGTGACCCCAGGGGAAGAAGTTGCGGAAGTTGTATTCGCCCTTCTCGTTGGTGACAGTGGCGTACAGGGCGCTGCCGTCACGGTGCACCACGTTCACGGCCTCGCCGAACAGGCCGGGCTCGCCCGCGTCCTGCTTGCCGTTCTCGTTCGAGTCGAGGAACACGGTGCCGTGCAGGTTACCCCACCAGTCGGGGATGAGCAGGGCATGCTGGCCGCCGACGACGAAGCGCGGGTCGTACACTTCCACGTCGCGGTTGACTATGCCGCCGGTGGTCACCGGCATCTGCACCGTATACAGGGCGGTGATGTAGTCCAGTGCGTCGTCGAACACCACCATGGTGTACAGGCCGTCGGGCACGTTGTTGATCGTGAAGTTGCCGTTGGCGTCACCCCGCACCAGGGCCACCGTCGAGTTGTTGTTGTCGGCGCTGTTGAGGGCGATCCACGGCTTGGGCACAACCTTGCCAATGCCGTCCGGGTTCAGGAACGGCGGGGTGGCAGGTTCCACCGCGTGGATCTGGCCCCAGAAGCGGCCGGTGCCGGGATTGGACGGCACGGTCTCGCAGTTGCCGATGGAGCAGGGGAGGGCAAAGCCCATGTAGGTGGTGCCCACCGCCTGGGCGCCGGGCCCGCTGATGCCTTCGAACACCCAGGTGTCGATGGCCTTGGTGCCTTCAATCGTGGTGGTCTGCACCCAGTCGGAACCGACCGGCGGCAGCGCCAGAATCTGGAACTTGCCGGGGGCGATGTTCTCGATGGAGATGAAGCCGTTCTTGTCGGTATAGCAGGCGCCGCCGGTACCCTTGATCGGGTCGCCGGAAGGGGTCGCCCACGGGCCGGTGCCCCTGCGGCGGTATTGGGTGCAGAGCGGGTTGCCCCACATGTCCTGGGTGACCTGGCCGCCGTTTTCGTCGTTGACCATGATCTTGAAGCGATCCCACACCGGGCCGGCCGCCGTGTTGCGGGTCGGGGCGCCGACTTCCTGGGCGCGGTCCCACTGGCCGTTCAGGGGCCAGGTGTCTTCGAACACCTGAACCAGCAGGCGGGCCAGGGGCAGCGGATCGCGCTGTACGATGACGGTGGCCGTGGTGGCCCCGCCGGCCACCGTGAAGGTGGTGCCGTCCAGCTTGTGGAAGCCGCCGTCACGGGCGGCCTGGGTGTTCGGATCCGGCAGGTTGCCGTAAATGTCCGGGCCCATGGTCAGCACGCTCACGAAGTAGCGGCCATCGGGCAGCATCACCTGCGCGCCCTGGCCCTCCAGCACCGTGCCGTTGCCGACCGGCGTGGCGTTGGACTGGTACGGGATGTGCGACGGGCAGGGAGAGGTCAGGTCGGAGAACAGCCCGCTGGTATTGACAACGGCACCGGTGGCCACGTCCACCAGGGACTGGGAACAGACGCCGGAGGTGGCGTCCACCTGCAGGGTGTTGTCAATCGTGATCAGGTACTTGTAGTCGTTGATCGGGGTGCCGGAGGCGGCCTCGATGACGCTCAGGGTCACCAGGTTCGAGCCGCTGACCGGCACAGGTCCGCCAGCGGTGGAGGTGCCGGAGGCCACGTTCAGGTTGAACACCAGCAGGGACTGGCCGCCGCGGCTGTCGGTCGCGAGGACCTGCACCGGCACCGTGTAGTCACCCTGTGCCGAGGCCTTGGCCAGCCAGTTGAAGGTGGCCGTGCCCGGGTTGCCGGGGCTGACCGCGGTCAGAGCCATGTCCGCCAGCGGATGCAGCAATGCCAGCTTGACGATGTCGCCGTCCGGGTCGGTGGCGGACAGGGAGAGGGTGGCCGTGGCGCCTGCGTTCACGGGCTGGTCGGTAACCACCGGGAACACCGGGTTGCTGTTGACCGCCACGCTGAAGGTATGCAGTTGTTCACCGCCGGAATAGCGGATGTACACGGTCACGTTGTTGAACGTGCCGCCGGAGGCGGGATCGGTCGCCCAGACGATGCGGCCGGTGACCGGGTCGATGGTCAGCCCGGTGACCGGGTCGGTGGTCACCACGCTGGCGCCCGCCGCCAGGTCGTAGCGCACCGCGCTGCCCGACACGTCGCCGTAGTCGAGGAAATCCACGTTGTAGGTATAGGTCTGACCAGCGGACACCAGGGTGGGCGGGGTGGAAAGCACCGCGCCGCCCGCCGTCGGGCTGAAGGTGGCCGGATCGAACACCTTCAGCATGGTGATCATGCCGCCGGGGAAGCTGTCGCTGGCGGTGGCAGAGTTCCAGTTGGTGATGTCCATGTTGCGGTCGTAGACCGGGAAGGTGCCCGCAGTGCCAGCGGTCAGCAGCAGGTCTTCGGTCTGGCCCGGCGCGACCATGATGGAGTGGGTGTCACGTGGGTAGGTGGAGGCGAAGGAGTCCTCGGCCACCACGGCGGGGAGCAGGCCCTGGGTGACCATGGTGTGGTCGTTGGAACCGGCGTTGAGCAGCCGCAGGAGCACGGTTTCGCCCATCTGGGCGCGGATTTCATCGGTTTCCGGGTAGGCCTTGCCGTTGATCAGGAAGTAGCGCGGACGGAAGTAGACCGGGCTGTAGGGCTGGGGCGGAGTGGCCGCCAGGGCGGCGTGCCAGGCCGGGTCGATTTCGCTCAGCAGCAGCACCGCTTCGCGGGCGGCCACAGGGGCCGCACCGCGCACGATAAGGGCGCCGTACATGCCCATCTGCACCTGATTGGCGGGCTTGGTGCCGCTCTCGTACAAATAGGTGCCAGCGCGCGCGGCGACGCCCAGGTTGTAGACCTTGCTGCCGCCCGGAGAGACATCCGGGGTGACCGACATCTTGGCCTCGATGGAGCCGGCCACCGGCTGCACGCGCATGCCGGGGACCAGGAACGAGGTGGATTCGGCCAGGCCGTTCCAGAGCCTCACGGTAAGGGTGTCGCCCACCGGAACATTGTCGAGCACGGGACCGGGAAGGGTGGCCTTGCCCTGGAAGCTGGCGAAGCCGTTGGCCGAGTCGCAGCTGGTGTTGGTGCCGCAATTGACGTAACCCCAGATGGCGATCCGGGCGCCGTCCGGCATGGTGACCGTGCCGGTGGTGGCCAACAGGTTGAAGGTCTTGGCCTGGGCGTTGCCCGGCAACCCGGCGGCGACCCCGGCGGTGACGCCCAGGGTCAGCAGCGCGGCCAGAATCCCTCGGCCGAACAGGCGGCCAAAGGTGGAGGACTTGGTGGTATTGATCTCAAGGTCCATGGGTAAATCCCCTATCCCCTCGTCGTGAAGTGGAACAATCGTGCTACACAGAAACTTTGACACTCGCCGCAACTACGGCACTGCCGGCGGCGTCAGCAACCGGGCCACCGGTTGTGTAGCGTGTCCGCAAGGCCCATTCGGGGAGCAGATCATGATGAAGGTGAGCATGCCGCCCGGACCTTCACCCTGGTTCTGCAACTCGAACTCGTGGTGGCTGTGGAACGGCACATAGTGCTCGCCGAACATGTTCAGGCTGACCGCCTGCACCGCGGCGGGCAGGGCGGCCTGCTGCCCCAGGTAGGGGCTGCCGGAATACAGTTCGCCGTAAATCAGCTGGGCGTTCGGGTTGTCCATGTTGGGCAACACCGTCACCGGCGCCGGGCGGGTGGGGTCCATGCCCATCACGTCCCAGCCCATGTCCTGATGGGGGGCATCCCAGTAATAGATGCTGTCGATGGTCTCGCCGGGCTGGGGGGTTGGCGTGTAACGGTCCCGCGCCAGGTCGGCGGTGACGCCGCCGTCGCTGGACAGCGGGCGGCCGTTGATGGCCACGATGGTGCCGTTGCTGCCGTGGTGGTGCATCGGGTGCTGCTTGCGCCCCAGGTCGATCAGCCGCAGCAGGATGCGCTCGCCAGGATACATGGCGATGAGCGCCCCCATCGGCTGGGCGGGCAGGTAGGAGGCGTTGTCCGGGGCAAGGGTGTCGGGGAAGGAGCGGCCGTTGATGAACCAGTAGTCCGCCTTGAAGGCGGACGCCTGGTAGGGCAGGCCCACCTGCACTCGCTCGTGCTGGCCCGGGTCTACCTCGGTGAGCAGGAGCAGGTGCTCATAGTCATAGTCGGTGCCAAGGGCGTTGTAGGCCATGCCCGGTGTGCCGGGGCGGATTACCAGGCCGCCCACCAGACCCATGTCCACGTGCTTCTGCGGCTGGGTGCCGCTGTAGTACTGGAAGGTGCCGGGCGCGGTGGCCACAAAGCGATAGATTACGGTCTGGCCCGGAGCCGCCTCGGGAACGAAGGAGCTCAGGCTGTCCCGGGAGCCGGGTACGCTGTAGGCCGGGGTGACCGGGTGGAAGGTGGCGCCGCCATCATTGGAGAACTCCACGTTCTGCTGGCCGGCGAACACGATGGAAACCGGGTCCGGGGTGTTGGGCCCGGCGCCGTCGGTGTCCGGCAGGCTGTTGGTCAGGCTCACCGTCACGGTGTCGCCGGCGACGGCCTGAATGGTCGGCCCCGGGTAACGGAAGGTGCCGGTGTCGGTGAAGCTCCACATGTAGAGCTGGCCACCGTCCGGCGTGGTGACGATGCCATCCACGGCGGTAAGGTTGTATGCCGCGGCCTGGGCGGTGGTGACCGCCCCCATCAGGGAGAGGGCCACACCGGCCCCGAGCCCCAACCAGAGTTTTGAATTTGCGCCTTGCATGCGGTCCCCTCCTGGAGAAAAAGGCTGGGGCGGAGGGATTAACTCCGCCCCAGGTACGTATTAATCGGTCACTCGTTTCCCGGAGTTAAGCAATTACTGGATACGAATTTCCGTGATCATGCCGTTGCGGTTGAATTCCCCGGTGCCGAGGTCCCGCTCCTCGCGGGTGAGGCTGGCCTGGGCGTAGAGTTCGCGGGCATACAGGAAGTAGGTGCCCTTGGCCAGACCGGTGGTGTCGAGGATGACCTCGGCCTGCTGGCCGCCCGCCAGGCTGTAGGCCGTGCGGGTGAAGGACAGATCCTTGCCGTAGCGGCTGCGCAGGATTTGCGCATCCTCACCCACCACCCGCATGGGAATGCCGGGGATGGTCAGGGAGTGATCCTGATAGGTCAGGTTGTTGAGCCGCAGCAGCACGCGCTGCCCCTGGGGAATGGTGATCAGGGACGACACGTTCTGGGCGATGTAGTCGGCCTTGTACACCGAGGCGCCGTTGCGCATCGTGGTGTTGTTGTTCCCCAACAGAGTGTCCGGATAGGCCCGCCCGTTGATGGTGAAGTAGGTGGGGCTGAACTGGGCCCAGCGGGTGTTCATCTCCTGCACCGTTTCCAGGTTGTGCGGCATGGTCGGATCGACGTCATGCACGTGGATCACGTATTCCTTGTTGTAGGCGGTGTTGGGCGAGCCGGCCAACTGGTCGTCGTAGGCGTGCAGGGGCGAGGCCGGGTTGAAGCCGGGGTCCCCCGGGACGTTGATGCGCGGATGCACCACCAGCGTACCGACCATGCCCATGGCGATGTGCTCGGTGGGCTCCACGTGGCAGTGGTAGGCATAGGTGCCGGGGTCGTTCAGCTTGTAATAGTAGGTGAAGCTGGCGCCGGCCGGGGCGGTGACCGAGGAGTGGGGCACACCATCGAAGGCCGACATGGCGTGGGGGAAGCCGTGGAAGTGGATGGTGTGCGGATCCGGAAGGTCCGGGCGCACCAGCAAGGCCAGGTTGGTGATGGTCAGGAACAGCTCCTGGCCCTCGGTGACGTCCACGGTGGGCGCCGGCAGCTTGGCCTCGAACTTGTGGTCCACCAGCTTGTTCTCGGGGATGCCGGTGAGGTCGGTGAACCCGAACATATAATGATTGGTGCCGTCCGGCATCTTGTAATAGCCGTCGGTGGCGCCCACGCGCAGGCAGACCTGATTCGGGTTGGCGGGGGCGCCATCCTTGTTGTTGTAGGTGCCGTCGCCGTTCCAGTCGATGTCGCCCGCATCCATCCGGCCACCGCCGGCCCAGCCGAAGGGGGCGTTATCGATGTCGTGGGGGCACTGCATGTCGGAGCCCAGGTTGACCGGCATGATTGCCAGTGCCGGGGAAGAGGCCCCAAGGCTTAGGGCGGCCGCGGTGACCGCTCCGGCCAACACGGCCTGGACGCGGTTGCTGCTGAACACACTGCACAAACTTCCCATCATGGGTACTCCTCCGGTTTCTCATATGCCAGATATCCGTCGCATGACACCAAACCAATGGGGCGACAAATACCAAACGATTTAGAGCTAACTTCCGTCAATGGAAGAAAAACTCTTAGTTGGTAGTCTTGACGTGCCAAAAGCGTGCCACCCATTTTGCCAAGAACCCGGCAATTTTACGGGCCAGGGCAAAAATGCCGTATGAACACGCAGTTGGGATTTTCTGGAGGAGGGAAGAAGGTGCCTCCAGCGGGGGCTGGAGGGGGGTACGGAAGGGGAGCAGGGGGAGCAGCGTCAAGTATCCATTTATCATTATGGGAAGAAGTGTCAAAAAAACGGCATTGTTTTTCACAATCGGGGGTGGTGCCTTGGTCCCTCAAACGAGGGGGGAAAGGCCCCGCGGCGGGGGGCGTCGCGGGGGCAGAGCCGAATCCGGCTCTTTAAGGGGGCGGGTTATTGGCCCCCGCCCCCACCGCATTGGCGAAGGCCCTGTCAAGGGCGCAGAAGCGGCGTTCAGCCCCTTGCGTTGCCCTTGCGGGGGGCGGAAGAAAAGGCGCGGTCTGGTTCGCGATGAAGCTGGCCGCGCCATATGTTTTACGCGAATACGCCCGCCGGGGCTCCCCGGCCGCGATGGACGGGGCCGTGACAGGGGGCGCAGAAGGGGCGGCGATCCAGCACCCCCGTGTCCGGGTTTTCTCCCACGTCGATTCCGGCCCCCCCTATCCCCAGCCCTTTCCCCCCCAACGGGGGGGAAAGGGAGGTGCTGTGCGCACGGCACGTGATGCGGAAAGTGACTGATCGGATTTGTCCC
>JAOUFN010000015.1 GCA_029858285.1 Nitrospirota bacterium
CCCCCCCCCCCCGCCGACCCGCGTGAGGCAGAGCTGAACCGGGCCCTGGAGGCCCTGCACTTCGCCTTCCGGGCGGTGACCGCGCGCCCGGACGCCATGCTGGGAGAACTGGGCATGGGCCGCATCCACCACCGCATCCTCTACTTCGTGGGGCGCAACCCCGGCGGCAGCGTGGCCGACCTGCTGCGCATTCTGGGGGTGAGCAAGCAGTACCTGAACCGGCCCTTCCGCCACCTGATGGCCCTGGGCTATGTGACATCCCAACCGGACCCGGCGGACCGCCGGGTCAAACGCATCGACCTGACCCCGGCGGGGGCCGAGCTGGAGGGGCGCCTTACCGGGGATCAGCGCCAGCGCCTGTCGCGCGTGTTCGCCGATGCCGGCCCGGACGCCGAGGCTGGATGGCGGCGGGTGATGGCGCTCCTCGCCGACTCGGGAACCGGCCCTCGGGGTGTGTAGTCTTTACGCGACCTTCCCCCGCAACCGCCCTGTTGTTGCGCGACCGGCCCCACCCACCACCCGCACATAAATCCATTTTTCCATTTAAATACAACACATTATGAAGTTGGCACAACCCTTGCTCATGGGTGAGGTCCGGATTGGGACGGATCGGTACTCACTGTATGAAGAGGTTGGAATGGCACACACGCCGCACACTGGAATGATTCGCACCCTGCAAGCCGCCGCCGGCATCTCCCTGATGCTCTGGACCGGCACCGCCTTCGCCAACTCGGCTATCGTTGGCCAGATCACCACCTTTTGCGCCAGCAAACCCACGGTGGTGAACATCAACGACTGTGCCACCTGTCACGGCGCGGCGTTTGTGACCATGAACACCTCCAACATGTACTGGAGCGACGCCAGGAACGGTTTTTACGACTCGTTCTGCCCTGCCCCCACCCCCACCCCAACCCCCACGCCGGTCATTGATCCCACCCCGACCACGCCGGTCATTGACCCGACCCCGGTCGTGGATCCGGTCTTGACCACCGGCACCACCTCGGAGCCGTTCACCTCCAGGCAGATGCGCCACGGCCGCACCACCACCGACTCCGGGGATGCGTTTGGGGACGATCCGTTCGGGGATGACGACGTCACTCTCACCTCCGGCGGTTCCACCCGCCCCACCGCCACCACCGGCACCCGTGGCAGCGGCTACGACAGCACCCGCCCGGAACTGAAGGGTGACAACGGTCGGCACAAGGGCCGCAACTAGTCCCTGCGCGGTGGCCGTTCCGGCGGCCGCCGCCCACCCACGCCTCGACCGCCGGGGGGATCCAACGATCCCCCCGGCCTTTTTATGCCATTTTTTATCGAAGACCGGCCCCGTGAAGCAGGGCGACCAAGAGCTCTTCAGCGCCCGGCGGGGGATTCCTGTCCCACCCGCTCCAGCCAGGCGACAATGTCCCGCCACACACGGGGGCGATCCACTTCGAACAGGATTTCGTGGTACATGCCTGGATACCTGGTCCACGCCACACCGGGGACGTCCCCGGCAAAACGCTGCGTCACCTCCGGGTCCACCAGTTGATCGTCCCCCGCGAACCACACCCCCACCGGCAGCGGCAGCGGCCCGGCATGACCGCGCACCAACGCCATGGCGCGGGATGCCTCCGCGTACCAGCGGGCATTCACGGTGGTAAATACCAGGGGGTCCGTCAGGCGTTTTTGCTGCTCCACCGGGTCGTGGCTGTTGTGATACGGCTTCCCGCCCGGCTGGATGGACAGGCGCGGCAACAGCGCCCCCGCCACCATTCCCAGTGCCCGCCGCCACAGGGGGGTTTTGAGGCGGATGCCCAGCAGCGGGCTGGTCAACGCCGCCCCCCGCACCCCCAGAGCCGCCAGCGCCGTCGGGCGTTTGAGCAGGGACAGCAGCACCACCAACGCGCCGGTGCTGTGCGCCAGCACGAACCAGTCGTTGACGCCGCTGGCGCGCTGCGCGGCGTCAACGCCCGCCTCCAGGTCGTCCAGATGGTCGGCAAATCGCCGCACGTAACCGCGCCGACCGCTGGACAGGCCGTGCCCGCGCGGGTCCATGCCCCACACCGGGTAACCCTGGTTGCGTAGATGGTGCACGGTTTCAGCGTAGCGCCCCAGGTGATCCGCATAACCCGGCAGCAGAAACAGGCCGGGACGGTCCGGGGAATACGCTTCTGGCGAGGGCGAGGATGCGGAGGCCGCAACGACCGCGGCGGGGCCGCCTGCCACGTGCAGACGCGCCCCGCCGGAGGGAATGGTCAAATGGGTTGTGAACGGGTCCGTGAACGGCGGCGTCCCCGGCAGGCGGTCTGTCACCCTACATCCGTGTGTTGGTGACCGGGACCGGCGAATCCGTCGAATTCGAGACGTGACGCACGCCCGGCACCTGCTGTTCGCGGTGCATGCTGTCGAGCACCAGCCGCACCTCGTCCCAGGCCACGGTAAAGCTGCTGTCACCGGCGACGTCCACCGAGTCGAACACCGGGGTGTAATCCAGCTTCAGCGGGTCCATGGGCAGGCCGTTGCGGTAGATCGCGTAATGCAGGTGGGTGCCGGTGGAGGCGCCGGAGTTGCCGACAAAACCGATCACCTGTCCCTGACGCACCCGGGCGCCACGCTTGATGTGGTCCGGAATGCGCGACAGGTGGGCATAGCCGCTGCGGTAAACACCGTCGTGGCGCACGCTCACCATGTATCCGTTGTCGCCCTTCCAGCCGGAAAACAGCACCACGCCGTCACCGGTGGCGCGCACCGGGGCGCCCCAGCGGGCCACGAAGTCCACGCCGTGGTGCGGGCGGACAAAACCGTAAACCGGGTGGCGGCGGGCCTCGGAATAGCGCGACGAGACGTGGTGATACTCCGCCACCGGGGTGGGCAGCAGGGTGTGGCGCAGGGACACGCCATCGCGGCCGTAATACTCGCCCTCGAACAGCATGGCCTCGTGGGGCACGCCGCCGGCGGTCAGGCGCACCCAGCGGATGTCGCCAAAGCGCTCCAGTTGGCCGTCACGGCGGATCTCGTCCACCAGCATCTCAAAGCTATCACCGGGCTGGATGTCGCGGCGGAAATCCACCTCCCAGGCATAGATATCGCTCAGGCGGCGCACCAGTTCGGCGCCGCGCTCGATGCGCATCAGGGCCGGGAACATGCTGGCGTCGCCGGTCACGGCGCCGCCGATGTTGCGCAGACGGGTTTCAAAGGCAATATCGCGGGATTCGGCAAAATAGCCAAAGGGGGTGACGGCCACGGTCATCATGCGGCTGCCGCTGATGTCCACCTCCAGGCTGCGGAAACGGCCACGCTCGTCAAGGCGCACACGATAGGTGTCGCCCGACCCGACCCGCGCCAGATCCTTGACCGGACGCGCCACGCGCAGCACCTGGGCCACGTCGTTCTGGGCCAGTCCGTAACGCGCCAGCAGGCCATAAATGCTCTGCCCGCGGCCCATGGTGCCGCGAATCACCTGACCGGGGGTGGCCAGCACCTGCAACGGTTCCGCCGCGACCTCGAAAGAGGGGTAAACCATGGTCGCCTCGACGTTGCGCACGTGGGCGAACATACCGGTCCACATCCAGGCCCCGAAGGCCAGCAGACCGAGCAGCGCAACCGAACGCCGGATGCGACGATCGCGTTTACGTTTGAGGATATTCAAATGGCACCTAGTTCCCGGAGGGAGCGCGGTCCACGGACGCAAAGGCATCCGCAATCACCCGCAACACATCCCCGACAAGTTGAACTATAGCGGTAGTTTCGCCCATTACAACTGGTTATGCAACCCATTTTGTTCATCTCCACACCCCATGGCGGGAATTGGGACCTACCGTTTACCTATGCCCAAATATATAGAGCAAGTTCAATGCCACATGGGAATCAAACCTTGAAAAACAGGGGGTTCGGCAAGTCACACGCGAATGACTTCCCCATGTTTTGCGCAAACTTTACACCTTCTTATCGGCCCAGAGTAAGAACTTCCTGAGCCTTTTTGCCCACATTAAGACCACTAAATCCACACCTTCCGCGCCGCCGTTCCACCCCCCTCCGGATTTCCTGCCCTCCCCCCCGAAAGCGCCCCCTGATGTACCAGAATGCCCCATTCAGGGGCCAGTCGTCACGGAGTCGGCACCGGCCTGACGGCCCGGCGCCACATTTATGTCAGGTTTTTCCCGGCCTGGCCCCTCCCCCGATGCCGACAAACGGCGGAATCTTCATCGCCTCGTAGACTTTTCCCAGGGTTTCTGCCGCCACCCGGGCGGCGCGACGGGAACCCTCGATAATGACCTCCTCCACCCGCTCCGGCGCGGCCGTCCACTCGGCGCGGCGCTCGTGAACCGGGGTGAAGCGGTTGTCCAGAAACACGTTCAGCCGCTTCTTGCAGTCGATACAGCCAATGCTGGCGCTGCGGCAACCGTGGGCCACCTCGTCGCAGGTGGCGCTGTCGGAAAACGCCTGATGCAGGGCGTATACCGGGCACACCTCCGGGTCACCCGGATCGGTGCGCCGCACCCGCTGCGGATCGGTCACCATGGTGCGAATCTTGTCCCAGCGCTCGCCCGGCGCGTCGGACAAAAACACCGCGTTGCCGTACGACTTGCTCATCTTGCGCCCGTCCAGCCCCGGCAGCCTGGGGGTTTCCGTCAGGGGCGTCTGCGGAATCGGGAACACATCGCTGTACAAGTGATTGAAACGGCGGGCGATTTCACGGGTGAGCTCCACATGGGGCAGTTGATCCACCCCCACCGGCACCTGCTGCGGGCGGTACAGCAGGATGTCCGCCGCCTGCAGCACCGGGTAGCCCAGAAAGCCATAGGTGGTCAAATCGCGGTCGCCGATGTTGGCTTGCTGGTCCTTGTAGGTGGGGTTGCGCTCCAGCCACGACAGGGGCGTGATCATGGAGAACAGCACGTGCAGCACGGCGTGCTCCGGCACCCGCGACTGCTGGAAGATCACGCTGCGCTCCGGGTCCACCCCCGCCGCCAGCCAGTCCACCACCATCTCGCGGGTGAATTCCGCCAGACGCGACGTGTCCTCATAGTTGGTGGACAGGGCGTGCCAGTCGGCAATGAAGAAAAAGGCCTCGTGGGTTTCCTGCAGGCGCACCCAGTTGACCAGTGCCCCCATGTAGTTGCCCAGATGCAGCCGTCCCGAAGACTGCATGCCGCTCAGCGTGCGCTGTTTCACTCGTTCTCCTTGTCGTGTTGAGCCTGCGGCGCCCGCGCCAGACACCCGCCGGGGCCGTGCGGGACGGCCCGACGGCGGGAGTGCGCCGCTCGAAACGGCAGGTATTGTACCCTGCCCCGGTCCCATCCCCCAACCCGGCACCTTGCCCCCGGGGCCCGGCGGTGCGCTACAATCTGCACGCCCCGTCCGGACGGGGACCGGTTTTTCAGGCAGAAACGCATGCGCTTGCCCCACTCCATTGCCCCATTCGCCCCCGCGCCGGGTCTCGTTCCGGCCTGCCCCCGAGCCCCCCACCTGCTGTCCATGGCCCTGGCGGTGCTGCTGATGGCGGGCTGCGCCTCGGCTCCAAAACGGGATGCCGACGCAGCGGCCCAGGGCACCCCCGGCGCGGCCTTTGCCGCTGCCATCGGGGCCCTGAACGACGGCCATACCGACGCCGCCCGGGACGCCTTTCGCCACCTTGCCGAAAACCCCGCCACGCCGCCTGCGGTAGCGGCACAGGCGTGGGTCAACCTGGGGGTCGCCCTGTCCCGCGGGGGCGATTTCGAGGCCGCCCGCGTCGCCCTGACCGAGGCGCTGAGCCGGGCCCCGGAGATGGCCGACGCACACTTCAACCTGGCGCTGGCGGAGCGCTCCCTGGGGCACTACCCGTCCGCCCGCGATCACTACTTCGAGGCCGCCCGCCTGGCCCCCGCCCGTCTGGACATCCCCTATAACCTCGGCATACTGTACGAACTCTATTTGAACCAGCCGCAACAGGCGATGAGCGCCTATTCCCGGTATCTGGACGGTGGCGGACCACAGGCGGAACAGGTGCGCCAGTGGATGGAAACCCTCGCCGGGCAGACTGCGGAACAGAAAGGATCCGACCGCTGATGAACCAGTTGATCGCATTTTTCCAGTCCGGTGGAGTGATGATGTATTTCATCCTCTTCATCCTCGCCCTCGGTACCGCCATCGTGCTCGACCGCTGGCTGGTCATCACCCGCAGCGCGGTGAACGGCCCGGCCCTGTGGAACGCCGTACATGGACATTTGAACAGCGGCCAGGTGGAAGATGCCCGTGCGCTACTGGCCTCCGGCCGCACCCCCCTGCACCGCGTGCTGCATTCCGGCGTGGACGCCATGGCCCGCGCCATGGACCGCGAGGACGTGGAAAACGCCGTGGAGGAATCCATGCTGGAGATCATGCCGCGCCTGGAAAGCCGCCTCCACTACCTGCCCACCCTGGCCAACGTGGCCACCCTGGTTGGCCTGCTCGGCACCATCATGGGCCTCATCGACGCCTTCAACGCGGTGTCGGTGGCCGACCCGTCGCAAAAGGCCGCCCTGCTCTCCCAGGGCATCGCGGTGGCCATGAACACCACTGCCTTCGGCCTCATCACCGCCATTCCGCTGATGCTGCTCTACTCGGCCCTGCACGCCCGCACCAACGTGCTGATCGACAACCTGGACCAGTTCAGCTTCCGCCTCATCAACACCCTGTCGTCGCTGCACCGGAGAAACAGTTGAAACCCCGCCAGCGTGGACATCGGCGCCGCTCCCGGCTGAGCGGCCAGACGGAACTGAGCATCACCGCATTTCTCAACCTGATGGTGGTTCTGGTGCCGTTCCTGCTCACCACGGCGGTGTTTTCCCGCAATGCGGTGCTGACCATCGAGGTGCCCACCCCCACCCCCGGCGTGGTGCCGCCACCCGTGCCACCGCCCGTGGCGGACACCCAGCGCTTTTCCCTGGCCCTGCACCTTGAGGAGGCCCAGGTGGTGCCGGTGGTCTCCGGGCGCCGCCAGGCCCCGGTGCCCCGGGACCGGGAGGGCGGCTATGACAGCGCTGCCCTGCGCGCCCGGCTGGCCGCCATCAAGGCCGAACACCCGGAGGAAAAGGCGGTGGACATCCTGTCCCGTCCCAACACCCCTTATGCCGACCTGATCGCCGTCATGGACGCCACCGCCGGATCGGCGGGCGCGGGCGGCGCGGCCCTGTTTCCGGACGTGCGGCTGGGAGACCTGGCGCCGTGAGGGTGCCCCGCCAACTGCGCCGCATGGAGGGCCGCACCCGTGCGCGGGGTCCGGTTCAGGGCCTCAACATCGTGGCGTTGCTGGATATTTTTACCATCCTGCTCCTGTTCCTGCTGGTGCAGGCGGGCGACCCGGAAGATTCCCTGCCGGTCCTGGAGCACCTCAAACTGCCGTTCTCCGAATCCACCCATCCGCCCCGCCGCGACCTGGTGGTGGCCATTGATTCACGCGGCGCCATCCTGCTGGAGGGCCACCAGGTGGCCGATGCGCAGCAGGTGCGGGAAACCACCGGGGACATCATTCCCGGCCTCTCCGACGCCCTGCACGACTACCTGGCCAAAGCCGCCGCCATCAGCCGGGAGACCGGCCAGAAAATTCAGGGCCGCGTGGTGGTCATGGGGGACCGCGAAACCCCCTTCGCGGTACTCAAGCGGGTCATGTCCACCTGTGCCGCCGCCCAGTTTGGCGAGGTTTCCCTGGCAGTGCAGCAGCGCGAGGAAAGTGTCGCCCTTGGGCAGTAACACGGGCTGCCCGCACCACCCATGCTGACCTATCTGCGCATTCTTCGGGAAGACCGGGACATCCTGGTCTCCTTCATGGCCATTCTGGTGGGGCTGCTCACCGGTTTTGCCGTGGTGCTGTTCACCCGCATGATCGAGGCGGTGCAGACCATCCTGCTGGGTTCCGGCGACCCCATCGTGCTGGCCGGCGGCATGCCCTGGTGGCAGGTGCTGCTGCTGCCGGTGCTGGGGGGCGGGCTGGTGGCCCTGCTGTTTCCGTTCATCCCCAAACACATCCGCATGTATGGCGTGGGCGAGGTGATCGAGACCCTGCACGAGCAGGAACGTCACCCCCTGAACCCCCGTGCGGCGTTTTTCAAGCTCGGCGGCGCCAGCATCACCATCGGCTCCGGCGGCGCCCTGGGCAAGGAAGGGCCCAGCGTCGAAATGGGCGCGGTGATCGGCGACTGGGTGGTAAAACTGTTCCGCATCCCCCCGGACATGCGCGACGAGGTAAAGGTCATCATGATCGGCAGCGGCGCGGCGGCGGCCATTGCTGCGGTGTTCAATTCGCCCTTCGGCGGCGTGGCGTTCGCCATGGAGGTGATCCTGTCTCAGATGCACCTGCGCATCTCCAGCCCCATCTTTCTGGCCTCCGCCACCGGCGCCATCGTGTCCACCACCTTCATCGGGCCGGACGTGGTGCACATTCCCGACTACCACTTCGTTTCCCTGTGGGAGGTGGGCACCTACCTGGGGCTGGCGGTGCTGGTGGCGGGGGTGGCCACGGCCTTCACCGGCACCCTGGCGGGCACCCGCCGCGCCTTCGACCGCATGCCGGTGCCGGAGTGGCTCAAGCCGGTGCTGGGGGGGGCGCTGGTGGGGGGATGTCTGGTCTATTTTCCCCACGTCTACGGCACCGGCGTGGAGGCCATCGCCCACACCCTGAACGAGGATTTTCCCTGGCAGATCCTGCTGGTGCTGATGGCGGTCAAGCTGCTGGCGACCGCCGTCACCCTGGGTTCACGGGGCTTTGGCGGCCTGTTTGGCCCGGCGCTGTTCATGGGGGCGCTCACCGGCGGCGCCTATGGCGCCCTGGTGCACCGCCTGCTGCCCACCGTCACCGGCAGCAGCGGCGCCTACGCGGTGGTGGGCATGGGGGCGGTGCTGGGCACCGTGGCCCACGCCCCGATTACCGCCACGGTGATCATCTTCGACTTCACCCACGACTATCACATGATTCTGCCGGTGGCGGTGGTCACCCTGGTCTCCACCTTCCTGTCGGTCAAGTCCCGCATCCGTTCCATCTACCAGGTCCGGGGCTGACCCCTTAAAAACGCCAAAGGCCCGCCCCCCTTTGGTGAGGGGCGGGCCTGTGCTGGCCGTTCCGGTTGGCCGTTCGCGCCTACAGGCGGCGCCACTGGCCGATTTCGTAACGCGGGCGCACCACCGTGGTGTCGATGGGGTGAAACTTGATTTTCACGTGGCCGCCGGTGTTCGAGGTGAACACGCCACCCGGCACAAACACCATGCCATAGATGTTCAGGTTGCCGCCGTTGATGTTGGCGTTGCCACCGGTAATGGCGTTGTTGTAGAGAGAGACGCTGCCCAACTGGATCAGGCCAAAGACGTCCAGATCGTCGTTCACGTCCATCTTGTTGTTGTTTCTGACCACCAGACTGAGGCGGTCGAGTTTGTCGGTGTCCTGCAACGGGTTGTCCATGCCGTTTTTCGCCAGGAACTTGCCGTTGATGAGAATACCGGAATCCGCGATCACCAGGCCCACACCCGTGTAGTAGCACGGGAGACAGGTTTTACCAATAGTGAAGCCGCCATTCACATACATGACGGCCCCCTTGGTGGGGTCTACGGCCTTGGAGTTCCAGTCTATCAGCCCGGGAACGCCTAAATTGTTGTACACCATGGTGTTTTGCAGCGCAAAATCCGTTCTGGCGCCGACCTTCCAGTCCGCGTGGAGCACATAGCTATCGATGTCCTCCTGGGTGATGATGGTCTTGCGCAGGGTTGCCAGCAGGCACAAGTCCGCCACCCCCGGAGACACGCCCTGTGTTACGGTGCCCTTGACGATGCCCGTGCCGGAAACAGTGCCCCCCGCCACCACCGAACCATCCACCGCATAAGGGAGTGCGCCGCTGGACAGGTCCGCGTTTTTTTCCGCGTACACGTTGCCGCCCAGGACGTCACCCGTCACCGGATCGGTAACCGAGATCACGGCGCTATTGGCGTTGAACGACACGTTGTTGCGGGAAAACACGTCGCCGCCTTTGATGAACGTGTCGGCCGCCGGAACGCCGCCCGCAGCCGGGGCCCCCAGGTCGAGCTGCAGGCTGCCGCCAAACATGTCGCCATAGACTTCGGTGCCGCCCTTGCTCTTCAGGGAGTAGTTGCCGCAGCCCATGGTGGCATATGTCCAGGAAGCGTAAGGAGCGGTACGCAGCACCGCTTCCACCGTCACCTTGGTGTTGGGGCTGGAGGTCACCGTGCCGGTGGAGGCCACCAGGTAATAGCCATTCACCGGTTTGTTCTTCTCGATGGTCACGGCATAGCTGGTGCCGGTATTGGCTCCGAAAGAGGTGGCGAAAGCGTCCGGGGTGGTGGTGCCCGCGAGGACGAACACACGCACCGGACCTGTGGCGCCCTTGGTTTGGTCCTCGGCCCAGAACAGGGTGTCGTTCATGGTTGCGATCACGCGGCCCAGCCCCGAATCGGCGGCATAGAACGCCCGGTTCTGCTGGTAGCTGTTGCCGGCGATGGAAAGTTCGGTGCGGCTCAGGGTAGTCCCCATGACACCCATGACCGTCACCAGGACGAGGATCCACATGGCCACCACCAGCACCACGCCGCTTTCGTCCACGGCCAGCCGCCGAACGGCGGCCGGAACGGTGTTCCAGGCGGTGCCAACCTTGCGCTGTGTCTGCTGACGGTTCATGTGTCTTCCTCCTGCCTTCATTCTGTCCCGGTCCGGGAATTTGCCCGGTTTCCGGTCACCGCCACGGAAAAATTCCGTGGCGCATCAAGTCGTCCGCCCTTCTGCGGGCCTAGAACGGGAACTGGTACGGCTCAATCCCCAGGTTGCGAACGGTCACATCCTGGGTCAGTGTCACCCGCCGGTAGTTGTCTCCCTTGACGGGGTGTTTATAGCTCTTGTCCGGCCTCGGGGCACGCACTGTCACACTGAAGCGGTAAGTGTCCGGACGCCCGCCGATGGGGTCGATATTCCCCGTCAGAGTGGTGGTCACCCCCGACACCTGGAAGTCCTCCACGTTGTCCGACAGGACGGTGGTGCCGTCGTCGTCCACACGCTCCAGCGTGGAGCCTGTCAGCCGATAGGTGATCACCTCCACGCCCGCCACTTCCACGCCTGCGGCTTCGGGAAAACTGAACGCCGAGGTTTTCTTGTTGAACAGGATCATGTCCACGGTCAGTACGTCGGTGGGCAATCCAGCGGAAATCTTGCCCACCGCGAAGTTGTTGATCACAAAAATATCGTTCCCCGTGTCCAGAATTTTCCCGCCGCCCGCCGCCACGGTCATTTGGGTGGCGCCTTTGGCCACACCCACAGCCAGTGTGGTGGTGCGGTTTTCCACACGGGCGAACTTGAACTGGTCGGGCGCGCCCGCCGCCCCCTGAATCATCAGTGGGTTGGTGACCAATTCCGGGTTCGCGGTAAACCAGTATTTGCATGCCCCGCACCCCGCCACCGGGGTAAGGTTCTGGGACGGCGTGCCATAACGCGCCATCTGCACCTCGAAAGCCAGCAGGTCCAGCACGGCGCGGGCCTCGTTCTGCATGTCGGTCACCTGTTCCTGGACCAGGTATGCCTTGTTCTGGTGGATGAAGGTCTCGAACACCATGCCGATCATAAACATGCTGATGGTCATGGCGATCATCACCTCGATCAGCGTGAAACCGATCTGCGACCGCGATACGAATGGGTCATGCGTAGCCATGGTTCAATTGCTCACTCCATCTGCCGTAACATAAGTGTGGCCACCCATCCGCACGGAATGCTCCTTGCCCTTGTCCATCCAGAAAACCTGGACCGTGACGGTGATTGAATACCCCACCGGCGAGCCGTAGACCGGGGAGACAGTCAACCTGTAAGCCGGGTACCCCGGCATCGAACCGTAGGGGTAGGACATGCCGGCGGGCGGCAGGTAGGCGTTGTACAGGGCGTTACGCTGGCTGAAGATGTGGCCCAGTTCCATCCAGCGCTGCATCTCCATTTCGGCAAGCTGATTGGCAACGGTAATGTTCCTGGCCATCTTGTTGCCCCGGATGGTGGACGCCACCATGCCGCTGGCCCCCAGAATCCCGATGGACAGGATGGCCACGGTGATCATCACCTCAACCAGGGTAAAACCCGCTTGTTTGCGTTGACGCCACATAAAACAGAACTCCTTACAACACCCAGGCGGCGCCGTCCCAGCGATACACCCGCGACCCGCCGGATACGGACAGCACCCGAATGCACACGGTTTCCGTAACCACGCCCTTTACGACAGAGGACAGATACACCGCGCCGGGGTTGTACAGCAGCGCGCCACCTGCGGCGCTGGCCACGGACTGGCCCCGGCTGTTGTACACCGCCGTGCTGTTATTGAAATTCACTGCCAGCAGCCCCCCGCCCGACGGGCAGGGCGTGGCCACGCCGCCATTGCTGATGACCACATCCGGCGTCCGGATCTTCAGGTCGACGATGGTATTCATGACCACCCCGACGTAGTTGCCGGGAAGGGCCGAGCTCTTGACGACGGCGGTGGAACAGTCCACTTCCGCCGGTTTGGTAACGCGTGCCACCGCATATTTGCTGTTGGCCACGTCGAAGCAGACGAAATACGGCAGCCCCTCGCGGATGGCCTGTGAGCGCGCGACGCGGAAATCCATCACCAGGTTGCGTGCCGCGCCCATCAAGTGCTTGTGGGGCATGCTGGTGACGATGTGCGCCGACGCAATGCTGACGCCAATGCCGATGATCGCCACGGTTATCATCAACTCGACCAGCGTGAAGCCACGCTGCCCGGCAGGCCCGGACAGCCATCCAGACCAGCGCCGGGGACGCTCCGCCCGGAGGCTGTGGTCTGCGGTGGTTGCGGTCGTTGTGGTCATGACATCTACCTCGGATAAGTCAATCGGATAAATCAAGTGGACTCGTGGCCGGCTCCGGCCCCGTCAATCTCTTTTCCCTCTCTTTTCCCTCTCTTTTCCCTTGATGAAGCAACTCATGTACCAAGCTCCGGGAGCTGCCGATATCGCTCTGATTTAAATGCGTTTTTACTTTTTCCACGGCCCGCGTTCCCTATCCGTTGCTTCCTCTGCCCGTGCAATTTTGCACATCTTGGGTAACTGGCAACCCAACGAGGAGCAACCCACCCGGCGGCACGCCGCGGGACTCCGGGTCCTATCGGTCGATTTGATGTGAATCTGGACAAAAAGCGTCCGGAGAAGACACCCGGAAGGGGGTGCCGGACGCCCGTGCGGCGGGTATGCCCCCGGACGCCGGAAGGCGGCGTCCGGGGGCCAAGGGTCAAGGACTGTAGCGGGGGATCGGCAGCGGGGGATCAGCCGTGGGGAATGAGGCTCAGGAGGTGTTCCACCACGGCCTCGAAGGGGAGCATGGACGAATCCACCCGCACCGCGTCCGCTGCGGGTTTGAGGGGCGCCACGGCACGTCCCGCGTCGGCCTCGTCGCGGGCTACGACTTCCTTCAGGGTGGCCTCGTAGGTGACCGCCTCGCCCCGGGCGGCGAGTTCCTCGAAGCGGCGGCGCGCCCGCACCTCGGGAGAGGCGGTGAGGAAGATTTTAAGGTCGGCGTCCGGCAATACCACCGTGCCGATGTCGCGGCCGTCGAGAATCACCCCGCCCTGCGCGGCCGCCTCGCGCTGCAGGGCAAGCAGGCTCTGGCGCACGCACGGCCGGGCGGCCACCGCCGAGGCCAGCAAGGACACCTGAGGGGTGCGGATGTGGTCGCTCACGTCGGTGCCGTCCACCCGCACCCGTGTGGCGCCGTCGGGGCCGGTGGCGATTTCCACCCGCAGCGACCGGCACAGGGTTTCCATGGCGGCGCCGTCGGCGGGGTCCACCCCGGCCTCACGGGCCTTCCAGCCGATGGCCCGGTAGAGGGCGCCGGTGTCCAGATAGACCAGCCCGGCACGGCGCGCCACCTCGCGGCAAACGCTGCTTTTGCCCGCGCCGGAAGGGCCATCCACAGCCACCACGGGGCGGCGTTCAGGCACCCTGCCCTGCCCCGCGGGCCGCCGCGAAAATCTGCTCCACGGTAACCTGCCGCCCTACGAAGCGCACATGCGCCTCGCCCTCCTCAATGAACAGGCGCACTCCGCCCACCCCTTCCAGGGCGGCAATGGCGCGTTCCACCAGGGCCGGATCGGCGCCCCCGGCCAAGGCCAGCGGCACCACCACCTGCCGGTACGGCACCGGGGCCGCCATGCCCCACGCCACCAGCAGCCACACCACGGTGGACGCAGCCAGAAAGCCAAACAGGTACTGGGGGCCCACCCCCAGCAAAAAACCCCCGAACGCCCCGCCCACGAACGGCCCCAGGAACTGGGCGGTGTTAAACACCCCCACGCAGGTGCCACGCGCGCCGGTGGGGGCGAATTTGGTGACCAGAGACGGCAGGATCGGCTCCAGCATGTTGAAGCCGACAAAGAACACGAACAGCCCGATCACCGTGGCCGCATAGCCCCCGCCGCCGACGCCCAGCACCACGAACGACAGGGCCACGGTGGCGACCCCCAGGCGCATCACCTGACGGATTTTGCCCCTGGCTTCGGCCATGATGGTGGACGGCACCATGATGGCGAAGCTGAGCAGGATCACCGGCAGATAGACCTTCCACAGGTCGGGCCTGGGCAGATGGCTCGCAAGCATGCCGGGCACCGCCACGAACACGGCGGTCATGGCCATGTGCAGCACAAACACCCCCAGGTTCAGGCGCAACAGTTCCGGCTGGGTGAGCACCCGGCGCAGATCGGCACCGGTCAGTTCCATGTCGCGGTGGTGGCGTTCCACCGGGGGCGACGGCACCACCAGCCACAGGTAGGGGACAGCCAGAAGCGCCAGCAGGGCCACCAGGGTGAAGATGCCGTCCAGCCCCACGCGGTGGGCCAGGGGCGGCGCCGCCACCAGGCTGACGGCGAAGCTGATGGCGATGGAACCGCCCAGCATGGCCATGGCGCGGGTGCGGTACTCCTCGCGGGTAAGATCGGCAATCATCGCGGTGATGGCCGAGGCGATGGCGCCACTGCCCTGCAACAGGCGTCCCCAGATCATCTGGTCCATGCTGGTGGCCTGGGCGCATACCCAGCTTCCGCCGGCAAACAGAAGCAACCCGAAGGTGATGACCGGCTTGCGCCCGAAACGGTCGCTGGCGGAGCCGAACAGCACCCCCAGCAGCACCTGGGCCAGGCCGTACGCCCCCAAGGCAAAACCGACCTTGGCCGGGGTGGCGCCGGGCAGTTCCGCCGCATACAGGGCAAACACCGGTAACACCAGGAACAGTCCCAGCATGCGCAGCGAAAAAATGCCCGCCAGCGACGCGGCGGCGAGCCGTTCGGAGCGGTTCATACCGCCCCCACTTACCTGTTTATTGGACAAAGTCAGATCATCCGGAAAGCGGGTGGCCGCGCGGCCCCGTGCGGAACGCGGGGGTCGTCCACCCTGGTTGCGCGGTGCGCCGAATTAGACCCCCGTCCCCCCGGCGGCGGCAACCCGGAATGCGTTCCCCGCCGCAGGTGGCGGGCCGAACCACCCGACGCCCCCCCCGCGATGAACCCGGCCGCGCCGTGGGTTTGCGCGAATACCGCCGGGGGGCGCCCCCCCCCCACCGCGATAAACCCGGCCGCGCCGTGGGTTTGCGCGAATACCGCCGGGGGCGCCCCCCCCGCCGGCGGTTGACAGAAAGGCGTTTCTCTTGGTATTTTCTAGCGATTCTTCTGCTCCAGATCGGGCCTGTTGTGACGGCATGTGGCGGCGGCGGGCAGACGGCGCGCGGCGGGGCTATCGGAGCCGCGTGGCGCCGGGTCGCCACCCTATTATCGAGTTTGTGAGTCGGGTAATTTCCAAGATGTCCATTCGCATCACCATCAATGGCAAACCCGAGGAGGTCCCCCAGGGTTCTTCCGTGGCCGACCTTCTGGCCGCCCGGGAAATCGAACCGCGCATGGTCTCCGTCGAGCACAACGGCCAGATGCTCGAGCGGGACGCCTTTGGCGCCGCCCGGCTGGCCGCCGGCGACAAGCTGGAACTGCTGTTCTTCATGGGCGGCGGCGCGGGCAACACCGGCGATTCGATCCACGCCGACGTGGGAGTGCTGGTGGGCAACACCCCTCTGGTGCGCCTCAACCGCATGGCGGAAAAGGGCTCTGCCGAGGTGCTCGTCAAGGTGGAATTTTTCAACCCCGGCGGCAGCGTCAAGGACCGCATCTGCGAAGGCATGCTGGACGCGGCGCTGGCCAGCGGCAAGCTCAAGCCGGGCGGCACCATCATCGAGCCCACCAGCGGCAACACCGGCATCGGCCTGGCCATGCTGGCCGCGGTGCGCGGCTTCAAGCTGATTCTGGTGATGCCCGAAAGCATGAGCATGGAGCGTGCCAGCCTGTTGTCCGCCTATGGCGCCCAGTTGGTGCTCACCCCGGCGTGGGAGGGCATGCGCGGCGCCATCCGCGAAGCCAACACCATCCGCGACGCGAACCCCGGTTACTTCATGCCCAACCAGTTCGAAAATCCGGCCAATCCGGAGGCGCACCGCAAGAGCACGGCGCCCGAGATTCTGGCCGCAACCGAGGGCCGGGTGGACGCCTTTGTGGCCGCCGTCGGCACCGGTGGCACCATCACTGGCGTGGGCGAGGTACTGAAGGCGCACAACGCCGCCACCCAGATCATCGCGGTGGAGCCGGAAACCTCCGCCGTGCTGTCCGGGAACGATCCCGGCCCGCACAAGATCCAGGGCATCGGCGCCGGCTTTGTGCCGCCGGTGCTGAACCGCGCCGTCATTGACCGCATCATCAAGGTCAACGATGACGAGGCGTACCGCACCGCCAAGAACCTGGCCCGCATGGAGGGTCTGCTGGTGGGCATCTCCTCCGGGGCCAACGTCTGGGCGGCGATGCAGGTGGCCCGGGAACTGGGAACCGGCAAGCGTGTTGTCACCGTGCTGCCCGACACCGGGGAGCGCTACTTCAGCATCGAGAAATACTTCAACATCTAGCCACACCGTCTGGCCGGAACATCCGGCCGCAACATCCAGCCGTCCGGGGCGGGCTCGGCACTTCGCCTCCGCCCCCCGCGACAGACCACACAAGGGGCCGTACATGGACTTTACCGAAGACCAGATTCAGCGCTACAGCCGCCACATCATCCTGCCCGAGGTGGGGGGACTGGGGCAGATCAAGATCCGTCAGGCGTCCTGCTTCATCGTCGGCGCGGGCGGTCTGGGCGCCCCCGCCGCCATGTATCTGGCCGCCGCCGGCATCGGCAAGCTGGGCATCATCGACGACGACAACGTGGATCTTTCCAACCTGCAGCGCCAGGTGATCCACCACACCAGGGACGTGGGCACCCACAAGGCGGAATCGGCCAAGGCCAAGATCAACGCCATGAACCCGGACGTCGAGGTGGTCATCCACCGCGACCGTCTCAAGGCCCACAACGCCCGCGAACTGGTGGCAGGCTACGACTACATTCTGGACGGCACCGACAATTTCGCCACCAAGTTCCTCATCAACGACCTGTCGGTCTTCACCGGCATTCCCATGGTGCATGGCGGAATTCTGCGTTTTTCCGGCCAGGCCATGGTGGTGATTCCGGGCCAGAGCGCCTGTTACCGCTGCGTGTTCCACGAGGCGCCGCCGGAGGGTATCGTCCCCACCTGTCAGGAGGCCGGGGTGCTCGGCGTGCTGGCCGGGGTGATCGGCACCATTCAGGCCACCGAGGTGCTCAAGATGGTGCTCGGCATCGGCACCGTGCTGAAGAACCGCCTGCTCACCTATCAGGCACTGGAGAGCGAGTTCCGCGAGGTCCGCGTGAAGAAAAACCCCAAATGCCCCGTGTGCGGCGACCACCCCACCATCACCGAGCTGGTGGATGGTGAGGACCGCGCCTGCGCACTGTGATCACAGGGGACATGAGCCAGAACATGAAGGCCAAAATCAAAGGCTTGAAGTGCCGCGAGTGCGGCAGCGATTACAAGGCGGAAGCCGTACACGTGTGCGAGTTCTGCTTCGGACCGCTGGAGGTGGACTACGACTACGAGGCCATCGGCAAGCGTCTGTCGCGCAAGTCGATTCAGGCCGGTCCCCCGTCCCTGTGGCGCTATGCCGACCTGCTCCCCATCGACGGCGAACCGACGGTCGGCCTGAACGTCGGCATGACCCCCCTGGTGCACGCCAAAAACCTGGGGCGCAAGCTGGGGCTGAACCACCTTTACGTCAAGAACGACACCGTCAACCACCCCACCCTGTCGTTCAAGGACCGGGTGGTGTCGGTGGCCATCAGCCGCGCCCGCGAATTCGGCTATCAAACCGTGGCCTGCGCCTCCACCGGCAATCTGGCCAACTCGGTGTCGGCCCACGCCGCCGAGGCGGGCCTGGGGTGCTACGTGTTCATCCCGGCCGACCTGGAAGCAGGCAAGGTGCTGGGCAACCTCATCTATAACCCCACCGTGCTGTCGGTGAAGGGCAACTACGACGACGTCAACCGCCTGTGCTCGGAGATCGCCAGCGAGTACCCGTGGGCGTTCGTCAACATCAACGTGCGCCCCTACTACGCCGAAGGCTCCAAAACCCTGGCCTTCGAAACCGCCGAGCAGCTCGGCTGGCGCGCCCCGGATCACGTGGTGGTGCCCATGGCCTCCGGCTCCCTGTACACCAAAATCAAAAAGGGCCTGGCCGAGTTCACCCGGTTGGGCATCATCGACAACCACCCCACCCGCATGCACGGCGCCCAGGCCACCGGCTGCTCCCCGATCGCCATGGCCTTCGAGGAAGGGCGCAATTTTGTGCGCCCGGTAAAGCCCGATACTATCGCCAAGAGCCTGGCCATCGGCAACCCGGCGGACGGCTTTTATGCCCTCAAAACCGCCGCCGAATCGGATGGCCGCATGGGCCATGTCTCCGACCCCGAGATCGTGGAAGGCATCAAGTTGCTGGCGGAGTGCGAGGGCATTTTTGCCGAAACCGCCGGCGGCGTGACCATCGGCACCCTCAAGAAGCTGGCCGCGGCGGGCACCTTCCACAAGGACGACGTGGTGGTGGCCTACATCACCGGCAACGGCCTGAAAACCCAGGAAGCGGTGCGCGACCATGTGGGCAAGCCGGTGGAGATCAGCGCCAATCTGGCGGGATTCGAGGAAAAGTTCAAACTGGAAGACAAGGGCCGCACCCTCCAGGAACGGGCAGCGGGCTGACACGACGGCACACCCCCTGCGCACCGGGTACAGGCGGGCGGCGAAAACGGTTGAGACAGGTTATGCGGTTGAATCCGCCGGATGGTATGGAAGGGATAGGTTGATCATGGCTGTTTCGGTTCGAATTCCGGCCCCCCTGCGCAAGCTCACCGGCGGACTCGGGGACGTTACCGTGGATGCGGGCAATGTCGCCACCCTGGTGGACAAGCTGGAGGCCGCCTACCCCGGCCTCAAGGCGCGTCTGTGTGACGACAGCGGGCAGATTCGCCCGTTCGTCAACATCTACGTCAATGACGAGGACATCCGCTTTCTGAAGGGACCGGACACCCCGGTCAACGACGGCGATTCCGTCTCCATCGTCCCCGCCATCGCCGGAGGTTAGCCCCATGGACCGTCACGAAGTGCGTCTGCACCTGACCTTTCCCGCCGGGGCGGTCACCCGCCCGGTGCTGTACGAGGTGGTGAAAGAGTTTGATGTGGCCTTCAACATCCGGCGCGCGGACATCCAGAACGGCACCGGCACCATGGATCTTGCCCTCACCGGCACCCACAAGCAGATCGAGGACGCCATCAAGGCCATGACCGGCATGGGCGTGCAGGTGTCCCCCATCGAACGCAACGTGATCGAATAGCCCGCACGCTGGCCACAGCCCCGCGGGAGGAGATGCAGATGGATTTTACCGAAGAAGAAATCGAACGTTACAGCCGCCACATTATCCTCAAGGAAGTGGGTGGCGAGGGCCAGATGAAGCTCAAGAACGCCAAGGTGTTCATGGTGGGTGCGGGCGGGCTGGGCTCCCCGGCCGCCCTGTACCTGGCGGCTGCGGGCGTTGGCACCCTGGGCATCGTGGATCTGGACGTGGTGGACCTGTCCAACCTGCAGCGCCAGATCCTGCACACCACGCCGGATGTGGGGCGCCCCAAGGTGGTTTCGGCCCGCGAAACCCTGGAGGCCATCAACCCCAACATCACCATCAACACCATCGAGGAACGCATCACCAGCGCCAACGTGCTGGACATCATCAAGGATTACGACATCGTGATGGACGGTTCGGACAATTTTCCGACCCGGTTTCTGATGAACGATGCCTGCTACATGCTGGGCAAGCCTTTGGTGTCGGGTTCCATGTTCCGCTTTGACGGTCAGGTGACGGTGCTGCGCGGCCACCTGCCCACCGATCCATGCTACCGCTGCCTGTATCCGGAGCCGCCCCCCGCAGACCTGGTCCCCTCCTGTCAGGAAGCGGGGGTTCTGGGGGTGCTGGCGGGCACCGTGGGCATCTTGCAGGCCACCGAAACCATCAAGCTGATCCTCGGTCAGGGCACGCCGCTGGCGGGGCAGCTTCTGGTCTACAACGCGCTGGAAATGGAATTTCTGCGCGTCAAATACAAAAAAAACCCCAACTGCGAGTTGTGCGGCCCCAACCCGACCATCACCAAGTTGCTGGACTACGAGGTTAGCTGTACCTTGCAGCGGCACTAGCCCGCTCATTGCGCAATCGAACGGCCGGTCTCACTCGGAGTGGGACCGGCCGTTCTGTTTGGGAGAGACAAATCCGGGCGGGATCGAACAGGCACGGGGGTGGAGGCATCCGCTATACTGTGCGGGGCCGCCACGCATGGCACGCGGCCCCCACCTTGCCCGTTACCCGCCCCCGTAGCTCAGTTGGATAGAGCAACGGTTTCCTAAACTGTAGGTCGGACGTTCAAATCGTCTCGGGGGCACCAATAAAAACAATGGCTTGCGTCTAATGACGTAGGCCGTTGTTGCTTTCATGGGAAGGTGGTGCAAAAGCATCCCCTTAGTAGTCGTTGTACGAACCAGGGGAAGGGTGGCGGGCCGGTAGCGTGCTTCCGCATCACCCCATCGAACCAGGTCATCCTGGGGAGTTAGGTATTTTCCCCGGAAGTCCGGGTGACGATACCTTGCACGTTCATGGACCTGCGGTCCCCGCCCGTCGAGATATAACACGCTTCTCTGAACATCAATTGGCCTTCCCGTAGCTCGTAGACCCAGTCTCCTTTCTGATAGTAAGACTGAAATACGTGTGGATGACGAAACAATGCGGGATCGAGCGGACGGGCCGCGTACGGGTTGTGATAGATACGAAGCCCATCCAACAGGCTTTCCACGTACCGAGATTTCGGCTCTTCGACCACGTGAGGCTGACCGCCTGCCGGGTTATAGCGAAGGGCGGTGAACAGGATATTCGGATTTGGATCAGACGAGAGAGCGCGAACCTTTCCCCACGTCGCACAACTGCTGAAGATAACGGCACTGATGTCGCTATAGGCCGGGGAGCAAAAAAGTCCCAACTCGACGGGGCTGCCGTTGTCCTTGGAGACGTGCTGCAACTGCTCACCCTCAAGGCGGCCTTCGCGTCCGCGCGTTGCGATGTGGCGCTCCTCATCCACGTAGTAACTATGCAGAACGGCTTCGATGGGGCGTTGGCACGCCACGAAGCTAAACGGCCGGTCGAAGTTGGTTACGGCAATGACATAGCTCTTCCCCTTCACATGGTCTAGATGTGCATACGACTGTACGTATTTCTTGTGCTTCTCCGAGAGGCTGTTTGAAAGACGTAGGATCGACTCAAAGTTGAATGCGTTGAGGTCGCGGGGCGGCATATTGCCGCGTCTAACATGTTCCGGCTCCGCCCCTTGCGCGTTTGATGCGACGGTGGCCTCGACAACGAGTCCGCGGTCCGGAATACAGAAGTCCGGGCGGGCATGAGAGAAATCCACGGTCAGCCCGTATTCCTTGAGGACCGCAAAGAGATAGAGTTCCCAGAACGCAGAATTGAAACTGGCCTGGAACTCCTCGACGAATTTCCCGTCGCGGTCTACGAACCCCCTGGCCCAATCGTTCAGCACATCGAGTGCGAACCCGTTGCCAGGTCGGACGATGTTCCTGAAGTTCGGGTGCTGCCTGGCCTCGTCTACCAGTGGGTCAAAGAGTCGCATCGCAAGTCTCTGGATACAATACTTAACTCCCCTAGCGCTACCCTCGTCGGACTCAAACCGGCCACCACCCGTAACCTACCAGATTCATTTGGTTTTTTTCACAAACGCAAAACGGGTACCCACTCCCATTCGCGCAAGTGCCCGTTTTCCTTGAAGTGGCTCCCCTTTTTCTCCACAGTGGAGATCCCATGGCCTGCATCGAAAAGCGCACCTCCAAATCCGGCCCCGTCAGCTTCCGCGTCAAAATCGGCATCCAGGGTTATCCCCCGCAAACGGCCACCTTCGCCCGCCTCACCGACGCCCGCCGGTGGGCGGCGGAAACCGAGGCGGCCATCCGCAATGGCCGCCATTTCTCCACCGGGTCCACAGCCCGGCACACACTCGGGGATCTGGTTGATCTCCTGCGTGAAATGGTGCGCCGGGTAGACAACCCGTACCTGTTCCCGGCCCCCGCCGGCCGGGGCAAAATCGGCCTGCGCACCGCGTGGGAAGTGGCCGTGCGCCGCGCCGGGGGAACCACTGAGTCCCGCCCACCCTGGACAGAAATGGCGGCATACCCACATGTTCAACCTTCGGGGGGACCCGGACGGCATGTTACCAGCCCCACTCTTTGCGGTCATACCCCACGGTATTGTCGGAAGCAAGACGGCTGCCGCCCCCTCCCCCCTTTACACGGTCGCACCGGAGAATTGATGTAACACACTGTAATTAAAGGTGAACACGGCTCATTTTGGAGGCGCCCCGGCGGATGGCACGAGAGTTGTTGAAGGGGAGGGCATATTCCCCTCTGCAACAGGAGTTGCCGTCATGCAGAAAGAGTTCTTCAGAAATGGGCACTGGCCCACGTTGCTCGCCGCGTTTCTTTACTTCGACATGAGCTTCATGGTGTGGGTGATGCTCGGCCCCCTGGGAGTGCATATCTCTCGCGATCTGGGGCTGGATGCGGCCCAGAAGGGGATGATGGTTGCCATCCCGATCCTGGCGGGCGCCCTGCTGCGCTGGCCGATGGGCCTGATGGTCGATCACCTGGGGCCACGGCGCACCGGACAGATCGGTCAGGTGGTGGTCATCGGCGCACTGGCCTGGGCATGGCTGGCGGGACTGCCCTCCCTGGGAGCGGTCCATGTGATGGGGGTGCTGCTCGGCGTGGCCGGGGCCAGCTTCGCCGTGGCCCTGCCCCTGGCGTCGCGCTGGTATCCGCCCCACTACCAGGGGATTGCCCTGGGCATCGCCGGGGCGGGCAACTCGGGCACCGTGTTCGCCGCCCTGTTCGCCCCCAAACTCGCCGACATGGTGGGGTGGAACGGCGTGTTCGGCCTTGCTCTCATTCCCCTGACCGCCACCCTGCTGGCCTACTCCCTGCTGGCCAAAGACAGCCCCGACCAGCCTACCCCGCAGCCCCTCAGCCGTTACTTTACGGTGCTGCGTGACGTGGACACCTGGTGGTTCATGTTCTTCTACATGGTCACCTTCGGCGGTTTTGTCGGGCTGGCAGGAAGCCTGGTGATGTTCTTCCACGATCAGTACGGACTGGTTCCCTCGGTGGCCGGGTACTTCACCGCGGTGTGCGTGTTTGCCGGTTCCCTGTTCCGCCCGGTGGGTGGGTGGTTGGCGGATCGCATCGGCGGTATCCGCTCGTTGCAGGGCATGTATCTGGTGATTACCACCAGCATGGTGAGCATCAGCTTTTTACCCACCTCCCGCTGGGTGGCGCTGGCGGTGTTCTTCGTGGGCATGATGGCGCTGGGCATGGGCAACGGCGCGGTGTTCCAACTGGTGCCGCAGCGTTTCCGCAAGGAAATCGGCGTCATGACCGGGCTGGTCGGCATGGCGGGCGGCTTTGGCGGCTTCGTGCTGGCCTCGTCCCTGGGCTTTGCCAAGCAGTACACCGGCAGCTTCCAGATCGGCTTCCTGATCTTCGGCGGGCTGGCGGCGGTGGCGTTTGTGGGAATGGCTGCGGTGCGCACCCGGTGGCGCACCACGTGGGGCTCCCCCACGGTCACCACGGCGCGGGTGTAAGCCGTGGCTGTTCCATTCACTGCGGTTACCCCGCTGCCAGGGACGGCGGGGGGGAGCCCTCCCCGGGAGGGGACCCGGCGCGCTGCGCTGTCGGTGGCCCTCGGTCAGGCCACCCTGACCGGTCGCAGGCAGCGCAACGAGGATTTCCACGGCTGCATCACCCCGGCGGGCGAAAAACTCGCCAGCCGGGGCATTTGCGCCGTGGTGGCGGACGGCATGGGCGGCGCACTGGGGGGCATGGAGGCCTCACAAACCGCCGTCAAATCCCTGCTCACCGACTACTACACCACCCCTGACACCTGGTCCGTGACCGAGGCATTGCGGCGCGTGCTGGTGGCGGCCAATGCCTGGATCCATGCCGAGGGGCTGCGCAACCCGCGCCTGACCGGCATGGCCACCACACTGTCTGCCGTGGTGCTCAAGGGGCGGCACTATGTCACCGCCCATGTGGGCGACTCGCGCATCTATCACTTCCGTGACGGGCATCTGGAGCAGCTCAGTACCGACCATGTGCGGCCCATGCCCGGTACCCCCGCAGCCCTGACCCGGGCCCTGGGGCTGGACCGGGTGGTGCATATCGAAAGCGCCAGCGGTGAACTGGCCGTCGGCGACCGTCTGCTGCTGGTCACCGACGGCGTCACCGGCGCGCTGCCGGACGACGTCCTGCGCCGTCTGCTGGCCGCCGAGCCCGACCCGCAGACCGCCTGCGACCGCATCGTGCAGGCTGCATTTGCCGCCCCCGGCCACGACAACATCACCGCCCAGATCGTGGAGGTCATTGGCCTTCCCGATCCCGGACTGCAGGATGTGGCCGAGGGGGTGGGCATCCTGCCGTGGCCCACCAAACGTCTGGCCGTGGGTGAGGCGATTGACGGCTTCCACATCGAAGAGTTGCTGCATCAGGGGCGCGAGAGCCGTGTCTACCGCGCGCTTGATCGGGAAACCGGGCAGGAGGTGGCCCTCAAGTTCCCGGTCGGGGACGCGGACGACCCGGCGCTGCGGGAGCGTTTTGTGCGCGAGGAGTGGATTGGCCTGCGCCTGCGTTCGCCCCATCTGACCCGCACCCTGCGCCAACTGCCGGGGCGCCGCCATGCGTTGTACCTGGTCATGCCCCACGTGCCGGGGGTCACTTTGGCGCGGCTGCGGGAACGGGATGGCAATCTCTCCCCGCAGCGGGTGGCGGCGCTGGGCATCCAGCTCGCCCGCGCCTGCGCCGAACTGCACCGCCTGGGCATCACGCACCGCGACATCAAGCCCGACAACGTCTGCCTGACCCCGGATGGCACGGCGCTCCTCCTGGACCTGGGGGCCGCCCGTGTGGCGGGGCTGGATGACATGGACCCGCGCGAGGACGGCCCGCCGGGCACGCCAAGCTACATGGCGCCCGAACTGCTGCGCGGGGCGCCCGAACATGCCTTGGGTGACGAACGCAGCGACATCTACGCCCTGGGGGTGACGCTCTACCACCTCCTCACCGGGCATTATCCCTACGGAGAGGTAGAGCCGTTTTCTCGCCCCCTGTTCGGCGCCCCGGTGCCGGTTCGCCGCCACAACCCGGACGTGCCGCCGTGGCTGGAGGAAATCATCGCCCGCGCCACTGGCATCACCCCCAGGCATCGCTATCCGAAGGCCACCGCGCTGCTGTACGACCTGGAGCATCCGGAATCGGTGATCGTGGAAAACCGCCCGCTGCTGGAGCGGGATCCGGTGGCGTTCTGGCGCGGGGGGTTCTGGCTCACGGCCGGTATCGCGCTGGTGCTGCTGGTTCTGCTGGCCCACAAATAACATCCGTCCGGCCACACCCGTAAGCGCAAAAAAAGCGGCAAAATCCGGACTGCCCGCACACCCGGCCACGTTGCCCGACAAAGCTGTCGCAAACCCTCCCCTCGTGGCGGAAACGCCCCCGGAAACGTGCCCCTCCCACACTCCGGAATGAACCGATAATATCATGTAAAAACAATATTATACGACATATTCCAACGTCGGGCACGGGGCTTGCTCAAGGGGAAGGCAGACAGCCACTCGCACGGAGACACCCCGGAACCCATGCTCGACGACATCACCATCTTCAAGGGCGACTACCAGGACCGGATCCCGCAACTGCGGCAAAACCCGGTGGACACCTGGGAATACACCACCTGCGGTTACTGCTCCACCGGCTGCGGCATCGAGGTGGGGGTGCGGGACGGACGCGCGGTGACGGTGCGCGGCAAGGCCGGACATCCGGTAAACGACGGCAAACTGTGCCTGAAGGGAATTTGGGAATTCGAGGCCATCAACGCCCCGAACCGGGCGCTGTTCCCCATGCTTCGCGACCACATCGGTAAACCCCTGGAGCGGGGGTCGTGGGACGCCGCCTTCGGCCATGTGGCCGCCGAGTTCTCCCGCCTCCAGAAAACCTGGGGTCGGGACGCGCTGGCAGTGGTCTCCACCGGGCAGATCTACACCGAGGAGTTCTACACCCTGGGCAAGCTGGTGCGCGGGGGCCTGGGCACCAACAACTACGACGGCAACACCACCCTGTGCATGGCCTCCGCCGTGAGCGGCTACAAGCGCTCCTTCGGCGCCGACGGCCCCCCCGGCTGTTACGGCGACTTTGACCACACCGACTGCCTGATCGCCTTCGGTTCCAACCTGGTGGAGTGTCACCCGGTCATCTACTGGCGGCTGAAGAACGCTCTGGAGCGGCGGCGTTTTCCGGTGATCGTGGTGGACCCGCGCGTCACCCAGTTTGCCCAACTGGCCGACATCCATCTGCCGATTTTGCCCGGCACCGACGTGGTGCTGCTGAACGCCATGGCCCACGTAATTCTGGCCGAGGGGTTGGCTGACCGAGACTACATCGCCGCCCACACCAGCGGGTTTGACGCATGGGAGGAAATCGTCCGGGGATTTTCCCCCGAGACGGCGGCGCCGGTGTGCGGCATTCCCGCCGCCACCATCCGCCGTGTGGCACACATTTACGGCAAGGCGGCGTCCGCCATGTGCATCTGGACCATGGGCATCAACCAGTCCACCCACGGTTCCGACGGCGTGGCAGGCATCAACAACCTGTCCCTGCTCACCGGCAACGTGGGCAGACCCGGTGGCAGCCCCCTGTCCATCACCGGGCAGTGCAACGCCATGGGCACCCGTGAATTTTCCTCCTGCTCCGGCCTGCCCGGTTACCGGGCTCTGGAGAATCCGGAGCACCGGCGCGAAATCGCCACCTTCTGGGGGGTGGAAGAGGCCCTGCTTCCCACCGCCAGGGGGCGCGCCATGACCGACATTTTCCCGGCCATTGAGGCAGGCGAAATCAAGGGGTTGTGGCTCATCGCCACCAACCCCATGACCTCCATGCCCGACACCGGGCGCGTCGCCGACATCCTGCGCAAGCTGGAGTTTCTGGTGGTGCAGGACGTGTTCCACCCCCTCCCCTCCACCGAGTTCGCCCATGTGCTCCTGCCCGCCGCCATGTGGGCGGAAAAGGAGGGGACTTTTACCAACAGCGAACGGCGCGTGAACCGGGTGCGCCGGGTGGTGGCGCCGCCGGGGGAGGCGAAGAGCGATCAGGACATCTTTCTGGGCGTCGCCGACGCCCTGGGATTCACCCACCTGACGGCGCGCACCCCTGCCCAGGTACTGGCGGAGATCGGCCAGGTCAGCGAGGGGCGCCCGTGCGACTATTCGGGCCTCACCTACGAACGCCTCGAAGCGGTGGGGGGCATCCAGTGGCCCGCCCCCCGGACAGCGGACGGGACAGCCGTAACCGGTACCCCGCGCCTGTACGCCGACGGCCAGTTTCACCACCCGGACGGGCGCGCCAAACTCATCCCCCTGCCATTCACCGACAACAACGAGCGGCCCGACGCCGAATATCCGTTCTGGCTCAACACCGGTCGGGTGGTGGAGCACTGGCACACCCGCACCAAGACCGGGCGCATCGGCAACCTCAACAAGTTCTCGCCCGTCCCCTATGCCGAAATCAACGGCCGGGATGCGGCGCGCATGGGTGTCGCCGCGCTGGACTTCGTGCGCGTCGAATCTCGCCGGGGCCGCCTCGACCTCATGGTGCAGCCCACCGAACGGGTGGCGCCGGGTGCCGTGTTCATCCCGTTCCACCACGCGCGCGGGGCGAACCTGCTCACCCTGGGGCTGCTCGACCCCCATTCGCGCCAGCCCGCCTTCAAACAGTGCGCCGTGCGCATCACCCCCATCCCGCGTCCGGCGGCCATCCGCCAGGAGGTCTGAAAAGCCGTGTCCCTGACCCCGATCCCCCAGCGCCAAAACGCCTTTCACTTCACCGCCAGCAACTGCATCGGCTGCCACTCCTGTGAAGCGGCCTGCAGCGAAAAGAACGGCCTCAAACCCCACATCGCCTGGCGCAAGGTGGGGTATGTGGAAAGCGGGGAATTCCCCCACTACCGGCGGGTCAATACCTCCATGGCGTGCAACCATTGCGACAACCCGGTGTGCCTGAAGGGGTGCCCGACCCGCGCTTATGTGAAATACGCCGACACCGGCGCCGTGGTGCAGGATTCCAGCGTCTGTTTCGGCTGCCAGTACTGCACCTGGGTGTGCCCCTACGGCGCACCGGTGTTCGACCCCGAGGTGGGTACCGTCTCCAAATGCAACATGTGCGTGGACCGGCTGGCCGTGGGATTGAAACCCGCGTGCGTGGCCGCCTGCCTGGGGCACGCCCTGGAATTCGGCAAACGTGAGGAGCTTCCCGATCGTTTTAACGACGTGAGAGAAGTCATCCCCGGCTTCCCCGACCCTTCCATCACCCGCCCCAACGTGCGTTTCGCCTTTTCCGGTACCACCGCCGACCACTACACCCGGCCGGACAGCATGAATCTGGCCTACCAGAACCAGTGCGACGCCCACCACCCCGTGGCCTTGCCCGCCCCCCGGCGGGAGGTGTTCTCGTGGCAGGCCCTGCAATCCTCCGAGACCCCCCTGGCAGTGTTCACTCTCATCGCCCAGGGCGTGGTGGGGGCGTTCTGCACCGGACTCGTCGCCGTGGTTGCCGGTAATTCGAGCGGAGACTTCCCGTTGCCCTCCCCGCTGCAAGGACTGCTGCTGGCCGGGCTGTCGTTGCTGCTGGCGTACGGTCTGTTCACCTCTACCATGCACCTGGGGCGGCCACGCTTTTTCTACCGTGCCATGAACAACCTGCGCTACTCGTGGGTCAGCCGCGAAATCCTGTTTATGGGCGGTTTCATGACCTTGTTGCTGGCTTGTGCCGCCGCGTGGTGGCTGGGGTTGCCATCGGCCACCCGTTTGGCCCTGGGTGGCGTCACGGCGGTAACGGGGGTGCTCGGCATCTTCTGCATGGGGATGATTTACCGCATCCCGGCCCGGCCATATTGGCACCACCCCCATACCTTCGTGGCCTTCGCCGCCAGCGGGCTGATCCTCGGCCCGCTGGGGGTGGGGGCGGTGGCGGGGGTTTACACCCTGGCGAATGGAAGTTTTTCCCCGGCGGTGGGCATCCTCCAGATCTCCTGCGCCATGACCGCTTTGGTGACGGTGGGCCTCGAACGCCTTTCCGCCCGGCGTCACACGGCATGGCTGGCGACAACCGGGGGCGAGGCCGAGGCCGCACTGTGGCTGCTGGTCGGAACCCTTCACGCGGCCTACACCGCACGCGGATGGGCGAGCCTGGCATTGCTGCCGCTTTGCACCGGCATTGTCATCGCCCCATCCCCCGAACTCAAAACGGCGGGCGTACTCGCGGCCCTGGGGACGGCTCTGATGGCCGAAACCCTGGGACGACTGCTGTTTTACATGGCGGTGGTCCCCACCACCATGCCGGGGGCGTTTTTTCTCAAAAACCGGGGATTTGAAAAACTGGCACGGGAGACGGGCCTGGCCGCCGACCCTGCGGTGGGCGTCGCGCCCGACCCCCACGCGGCCCCCCACGCCACATCACCTGATCCGGAACACCCGGCCGTAGTGCCCGCCTGTACCCCTGCCCAACACCCGGAGGAGGCCATCGCGTGATTTCCGTCCCTGCGCCACAACCCGCCGCCGGCGACAAGGTGCCCGCCGAGGAGCAGTTTAAAACCGCCCTGCACCCTTTGGATAGCGATGCGGAGATCGCCCGCCTGGCCCGGGAGGGGAGCGCCGATCTGCCCCGTGAGTGGGCCTTCCGCCTGCGCTGGTACGGTCTGTTCTGGGAGGGGCCCCGCTCCGACACCTTCATGGTGCGAATCAAGGTCACCGGCGGAAAACTTTCCGCCGGGCAGCTTGCGGGGGTGTGTGCCCTGACGGAGCGACTTGGCCTGCCGTTTCTGGATGTCACCACGCGCCAGGGTTTGCAACTGCGCGGCGTGGCCGCACGCGACCTGCCGGAATTGCTGGACGGCCTTGCAGCTCTGGGCCTGACCAGCATGCGCTCGGGGGCGGACAACATCCGTAATCTGATGGTTTGCCCGGCGGCGGGGGTCGGCGTCGATGAACTGGCGGACGTGCTGCCACTGGCGAATTCCCTGCAACGGCGCCTGACCGCCGGGCGCGAATTCGCCGATCTGCCGCGCAAGTTCAACATCGCCCTGTGCGGCTGCGGCACCGCCTGCATCCACCCCGAACTGGCCGACATCGCAGTGCTGGCCGTGCAACATCCGGAAGGAGAAGAAATTGGCTATACCCTTTGGGTCGGTGGACAACCCTCCACCACCCGGGTCTTTGGCCACAACCTGTCCCTGTTCCTGGACGCCGGACAGGTGCCCGAGGTGTGCGCGGCCATCCTGTCCGTATTCCGTGACCACGGCAACCGCTTCAACCGCAAGCAGGCACGCCTGTCTCACCTGATCGAGTCGTGGGGGCTGGAGCGCTTTGCCGCCACGGTGGAGGCCGTGCTCGGCTGGTCCCTGCCCCGGGTGGCAGGGATCGCGGCGCCCGGCCACGGCGAATGTGACGGCATTGGCATGTACCTCCAGCGGCAGGCCGGGCGGTGCCGGGTTGGCGTAGCGCTGCCGGTTGGGCGGCTGAGTGTTGCCCAGGGGCGGGCGCTCGCGCGGTTGTCCCAGCTTCACGGCTCCGGCGAACTGCGCCTTACGCCGCGCCAGAACCTGCACATCCTCCATGTCTCCGCAGCCAATGCCGCTGCGCTGGAAAATGCTCTGGCCGGGTTCGGCCTGCGCACGGCGGCCAGCCCGGTGCGGGCGGCCATCACCGCCTGTTCCGGCAACAGCTACTGCAAGCTGGCCACGGTGGAAACCAAGCACCGCGCCCTGGACATCGTGGACTATTTGGAGCAGCAGGGGCTGGCAGATGAACCGCTGATCATGGCCCTGTCGGCCTGCCCCAACACCTGCGCCCTGCACGCCAACGCCGACATCGGATTACAGGGGTGCAAGGTCAAAACCGATGCCGGGGTGGTGGAGGGGTTTCACCTGCTGGTGGGGGGCGGTACCGGACCGGGCGCGGCCTTCGGACACCCACTGTTCCAGAAAGTCCCCGGAGAGCAGATCAACCCGCAACTGGCTCAGGTAATCCACATCTGGCGTTTGCAACGGCAACCGGGTGAAGGTTTTGGGGCCTTCTGTCGTCGCCACACCCCCGAACAACTAGGTGCCATCTTCACCCAGGGTGAGACGGCTCACGCCTGAGGGGAAGGGGTAATCCCCCCTCTTTTTAACGCAAGCAAGATGGCCACCGGAGCTGCGCACCCGCCCCTCAAGGTTGAATCTTCGGACCCAACACACCGGGATCTCCCTTGGAAGCTTACGATCAGCACGGGAGCGGGATTCGGCGCGCGGGGGTACCGGAGGAAGGCCGGCGGCAAGCTGGCCTTCACCTACGACGGTGAGCAGATGCTGTCGGAAACCTGGATTGCCCCACCCACTGGCGGCGTGGCGGGCAGCGTGTCGGTGGCCTTCGAGGCCGACCCGCGTCGCGTGACGCAACGCGTCAACAACACCAGCGCGGTGCTGTTCGTCACTGACGACGACGGCCTGCTCACGACGGCGGGGGCCATGACGCTGACCCGCGACGCGACCTCCGGCAGGCTCACCGCCACCACCCTGGGCGGCGTCACCACCTCCCATACCGACAACAATTTCGGCAGGCCGGTTGGCTGTCTTCCGTTGACCAAAGACGGCATTGTCGTCGAGGCCTACGACTGGGCCGCCAACGGCCGCCGGATCGCGGCGTGTTCCGCGTCAATGTTCCGGACTACATGATCAAGGGCGGCGCCACCTACCGCATTATCACCGACCACCTGGGCAGCCCGCGTTTAGTGCTCGATACCACCACCAGAGTTGTGGGAAGGTGCCGGTAACAGATCACGCCCCGCCAGAACACACCAGAACACGTAACCCGCTGTTTTTGTGTTCCAGCGTGTTCCGGAGTGCTCCGAAAAGCCCATTTTGGCGGTTTCCTAAACTGCAGGTCGGACGTTCAAATCGTCTCGGGGGCACCATTTTTTTCCGGGGGTTGCGACTGGCGCCGGGAGATATCCCTCATCCCTTGCGCTGCACCGCTCGAATCGTCTGCTCCAGCGCCTCCAGAAAGCGGGAGCGGTCCTTTTTGGTAAAGGCGGGGCCACCCCCGCCCACGTCGCCGGTGTCCCGCAGGTAGCTCATCAACTCGCGCATCGCCAGGGCGGAGCCGATGCCGTCCTCGGTAAACGCCTTGCCGGTGGGGCCCAGCACGGCGGCCCCCGCCTTCAGGCAGCGGCTGGCCAGGGGGATGTCGGCGGTGACGGCAACGTCGCGCGCGGTGATGCGTTCGGCAATCCAGTCGTCCGCGGCGTCGGCGTCGCCGCCCACCACCACGCGCCGCACCAGTTCCCCCTCCGGCAGGCGCATCCGCGCATTGCTAACCATGTGCACCACCAGCCCGTGGCGAATCGCCACCCGCGCCGCCTCGTCCTTCACCGGGCAGGAGTCGGCATCCACATAAATTTCCATGCAATCCTCCACGGGGTGCCAGTCTACACGCAAGCCGCGCAAACGGAGCCGCCCCGGCGGGATCATCCCCCGCAGGCGGACTGGATCCCCCGCAGGCGGACGCAGTCTCCCGTCAATCTCGACCTCCCCCCCGGTTTCGTGGGAGACTGAACGCCGTGATCCAGACCGCCGACACCGCCGCCACCAACTCCGCCACACCCACCCCCGCCGGGCTTCCCCCCTCTCCGGGTCCTGGCCGCCGCAACCGCCGTCTGCGCATTGCCGGCATGCTGTTTGCCGCCATCGCCGCGGGCGCCGTCGCCTGGCATTTCCTGGTGGCCCAGTACCACGTGACCACCACCAACGCCTATGTGGGGGGCGACGTGGTGGTGGTATCGCCTCTGGTGTCCGGCACCGTCAGCGCCGTGCGCGCCGACGACAACCAGTTCGTCAAGGCGGGCGACACCCTGGTGGAACTGGACGACAGCGACGCCCGCGTGTCGCTGGAATTGGCCCGTGCACAACTGGCCACCACCGTGCGCGGCACCCGCGCGCTGTTCGACAGCACCCAGGGGCTGCGGGCGCAGCTTGCCGCCAATCAGGCCGCGCTGGAGCGCGCTCAGGTAGAGTTGCAGCGCGCCCGAACCGATCAGGCCCGCAGCGAGGCCCAACTCGCCATTCAGGCGATTACCACCGAGGCCGCCGAACACGCCCGCACCGCCACCCAGAACGCCGAGGCCGGTCTGCGCCAGGCCCAGGCCGCACTGGAAGCCGCCCAGCAGCAGTTCGCGGCCAGCCTCGCCCAGGTGCAGGGGGTCACCGCCCTGCGCAACCACCCGGCGGTGGCCGCCGCTGCCGCAACCTACAAGGAACAGTACCTGGTGCTGGCGCGCACCCACATCCTCGCCCCCATCTCCGGTCAGGTGTCGCGCCGCACCGTGCAGGTGGGCGCCCGCGTTCAGCCCGGCGCCCCCCTGCTTTCGCTGGTGGCCCTGGACCGGCTGTGGGTGGACGCCAATTTCAAGGAAAATCAGGTCGCCCGCCTGCGCGCCGGACAGCCGGTGCGGCTCACCTCCGATTTTTATGCTAACGACGTGGTGTTCCACGGCACGGTGCAGGGGGTTTCCTCGGGCACCGGGGCCTCCTATGCCCTGCTGCCGCCGCAGAATGCCACCGGCAACTGGATCAAGGTGGTGCAGCGCCTGCCGGTACGCATCAACCTCACGCCGGAGGAACTCACTCCGCACCCCCTGCGCATCGGCCTGTCCATGAGCGTGGACGTAAGCGTGCGCGACGCCACGGGCGACCCCCTGGCCACCCTGGGCGGTACCGGCGGCGTGCGCGAGGTGGACCTGTACGGTCGGCGCTGGGCCGGAGAGGCCGATCAGGCCGCCGCCCGGGTCATCGCCGAAACCCTCGCCGCCATGTCGCGCTGACGCCGGGGAATCACCCCATGGCGGGCATCACTCCCCTCAGCGGTTCGCGGCGCGTGGCCGCCACCCTGGCCCTGGCCATGGCCAACTTCATGGTGGTGCTCGACACCACCATCGCCAACGTCTCGGTACCCACTATCGCCGGGGGGCTGGCGGTGTCGCCCTCGCAGGGGACGTGGGTCATTACCTCCTACGCCGTGGCCGAGGCCATTGTGGTGCCCCTCACCGGCTGGTACGCGGCGCGGCTGGGGGCGGTGCGCGCCTTCACCCTGTCCGTGCTCGGCTTCGGGTTCATCTCCATGCTGTGCGGCCTGGCGGGCAGCCTGGAAATGCTGGTGGCCATGCGCATCGCCCAGGGGCTGGCGGGCGGACCGCTGATGGCCCTGTCGCAAACCATCCTGCTGTCCAGCTATCCCCGCGAAAAAGCCGGTGCCGCCATCGGCATCTGGTCCATGACCACCCTCCTCGCCCCCATTGCGGGGCCGCTGCTGGGGGGGTGGATCTCCGCCAGTTTTTCGTGGCCGTGGATTTTTTTCATCAACCTGCCCATGGCCATCATCTGCGCCTTGCTGGTGCGCGAGGTGTATCGGGGCATGGATTCGGAGCGCGTGGCCCGACCGGTGGACACCGTGGGCGTGCTGCTGCTCATCACCTGGGTGGGCGCCCTGCAACTGGTGCTCGACAAGGGACGGGAGCTGGACTGGTTCGGCAGCCCGCTGATCGTCGCTCTGGCGGTCACCTCTGTGGTGGCCTTTGTGTTCTTTGTGATCTGGGAACTGGATACGCCCCATCCGGCGGTAGACGTACATCTGTTCGCCAACCGCAATTTTTTGATCGGCGTGATGGCCATGTCGCTGATTTTCGGGGTATTTTTCGGCAGCGTGGTGCTCATCCCCCTGTGGTTGCAAACCCAGATGGGCTACACCTCCCTGTGGGCCGGATACGCCACCGCGCCCATCGGTGTGCTGGCGGTGGTGGCCGCGCCGATGATCGCCATGAACCTGGGCCGGGTGGACCCGCGGGCGTTTTTGACCCTGTCCATGACGGTGTTCTGCCTCACCTTTCTGATGCGCCACCGCTTCAGCACCGACATCACTTTTCTGGATGTGGCGCTGCCGCAATTTTTGCAGGGCATGGCCATGCCCATGTTCTTTCTGCCCTTGAACGCACTGGCCCTGTCGGGTATTCATCCATCCCAGTTGGCGAGCGCCTCCGGGCTGCAGAATTTCGTGCGCACGCTGGCGGCGGCGTTTTCGGCGGCGCTGGCCACCACGCTGTGGGACGACTGGACCACGGCCCACCGGGCGGTGTTGGTGGAGCACATCACCAATACCTCCCCCGCGACGGTGGCGGCGCTGGACCGCATGACCGGGGCGGGACTTCCCCCGGACGGGGCGCTGGGCCTGCTCAACGGCGTGGTGCAGCAGCAGGCCTCGACGCTGGCGTTTGCGGACTATTTTTACTATGCCGCCATGCTGCTGCCCGTGGTGGCCCTGCTTACCTGGGTGGCGCGCCCCGCGCGGGGCGGGGGGGGCGAGCTCCGGCGGTAGGCGTGCGGACTACGGCTTTTTCAGGCCCTGTTGCAGGCGATGGGCCAGCCAGCGGGTCTCTTCCCGGCTCAGCATGGCCCCGAACGGCGGCATGATGGTGCCCAGTTTGCCGTTCGCGATGGTTTCCGCCAGCACCTCCACATCCTTGCCCTTCAGGGTCTCGGCGGAAAGCGCCGGGCCTTTGTCGCCAACCAGATCCACGCCGTGACAGGTGCTGCACACGTCCCGCACCATGCCGAAAATCATCTCCTGCCGGGCGTCATCGGGTTCCACAATCGAGGCCGCATCCGCTCCGTCGGCACTCGCCACCCCCAATCCTCCCAGCCCCCCCATCGGCGCGGACTCCGGATCGCCGGCAACCGGGTCCATGGTCGCCTCCGCCGCCTGCGGTGCGGCGTCGGGTTCCTGGGCCAGCACCACCCCGCCGGTGCCACACACCAGTACCACGCCCAACATCATCTCCACCGTCATCGCCCTGAAAAATTGCGCCTTCATCACCTCTCCCCTCCCGTTTGCCAATGTGTGATATCCCCGAGGCGTGTACGCGCGGGGAACCGGTGCCCCAGTCTACCAGTTTCCCTCTTCCCTACCGCATCGGTTGCCCGTCCGACTGCCCGTCCGACTGCCGGTGCGCCACCCCTCCCTCCCCGATAACCCCCTCCGGCACCAGCACCCGGGTGACCGCGCCGGATTGCACCAGTTCCACCAGGTCCGGCATCCATATTTTCCCGAACGGCGTGGAGAACACCCGTCTGACAAACTCCGGGGACACTCCCGCGTCGATCATGCGCGACTGATCGTCCATCAGCTTGCGGTAATCCTCGCTCCAGCGGTAGGTGGCGTCCAGTTGCAGCCCGCTGGCGCTGGGCAGGTGCAGGCCCAGCACCGCGCCCGCCCGCAGTTCCCGCCGCGGTGCCCCCAGAAACGCCAGGGCGCAGGCGCTGTGGCAGTGCCGCACCACCCGCGCCGTGAGACCACGGGACGCCAGCAGATTCCGCAGCAGCCGCCCTTCGCTCAGCCAGCCGCCGGGGCTGTCCAGAATCACCGTGGTCACCCGCGTGTGGACCCGCAGGGCCGCGTCGAGCTGGTCCGTCAGATGCCAGCCAATGCCCCCCTCCACCAGCAACGCCCGCCCCCCTTCCATTAAATGGATTTGAAAGCCGTCAATGCGTTCGGAGTGGGTGGAGGAGCGCGCCAGTTGCACCACCAGCGGCCACTGGAAGATCAGATTGACCAGCAGGAATACCACGCCGCACCCCACCGCTATCTGCGCCAGCGACCCCCACCCCAACACCACCCGCGCCGCCTGGTGCCGCCGCCCCGACCGCCAGATGCCCACCGCCAGCCACACATAGGCCAGCCCCGCCACCAGCAGATACGCCAGAGCCAGCCGCACCGACACCACCGGATGCAGCACCTCGGACTCGGCCACCTGCTCATACAGCCGCGCCAGCAGCCCGGTGGCCAGCAGCACCCCGGCGCTGCCCAGCCAGAATGACACCCACAGGGGCAATTCCCCGCGCCAGTGGCGCAGCGGCAGCCGCAGCACATTTCCGATCGGACCGGCCATACACCCTCCGCAAACTTGTTGTTCGCCCGCCCCGCTTCCAGCGCCCCACAGTCTGCCCACCATCGCCCCCCCACGGCAACATTCACCACGCACGCAGCATGCGCCAGATGCACAAGACCGGGATTCTGGCGGACACCTATGTTGCGCCCTGTCGATACGGGGGTGGCCCCGATTCGGAACCTCGATGCCAGCTCACCAGAACCACCCTCATCACCCTTCCAGCGGACCGCCCCCGTATCGCACCCCCCCCCCGACGCCGCACCCGGCCGCACACAGGAGGAACCGTTCATGAAACCACTGGACAACATACTGTCCCCCCCGCCGGGGGAGATCGAAGCAGCCGCGGCGCCGGACCCCGCCGACATCGCCGTATCGGCTGGAGACCTGCCGGTCGACACCGTGCCGCCCGAACTGGCGGTGGACGATTACGTCGGCCAGTCCGAACCGCAGGCCACACCGCAAGATGTGCAGCAGGTCACGCCCCAAAACCCCCGGCAACCCCCCCGGCAGAACACCGAGTCCCCCCCCGCAGCCGTCCCCGACCTCACCCGCCGCCTGCTGGACGCCCGTCTGGATCAGGCCGAGGCCGTGGCCCGCTCGCGCTACCCGGACTTCGACGCCAAGGTACAGGTGTTCGCCCGCCTGGCCGCCGTGGACCCGGCCCTGCTGGCGCGCCTGCACACCCACACCGATCCGGCGGAATACGCCTACCGGCTCGGAGGCACGGCGCTGGAGGCTGGGCGCGGAGCGCTTCCGGCGACCACGCCACTGCCCGAGTCCTTGTCCGGCACCCTCTCCGCCGCACGCGCCGACACCGCCCCGTGGCGCCCCAAAACCCTGTTCGAAATCCTAGGAGACACCCGCAACCATGGCTGAAACCACCACACCCACCGGCCTTGCCGTCCAGCAATGGGACGAGCGATTTTTCGAGGAATACGTTCGCGCCTCGCGCTATGCCCGCTACATGGGCACCGACGAGAACGCCATCGTCCAGCTCAAGGAAAACCTCACCAAGAAGCAGGGCGACCGCGTGACCTTCGCCCTGGTGCATGAACTGGCGGGCGCCGGGGTCACCGGCAACACCACACTGCAAGGCAACGAGGAGGCCCTCGACACCCGCTCCCACGCCATCACCGTGGACGTGGTGCGTCACGCCGTGGTGGTCACCACCCTGGAGGAGCAGAAGAGCGCCATCGCCCTGCGCGACGCAGCCAGGGCCCGGCTGCGCTCCTGGGCCATGAAGAAGCTGCGCGACAGCATCACCACCGCCCTTGGCTCCATCGACGGCGTCGCCTACGCCTCCGCCACCGCCGGCCAGAAAAACGCCTGGCACACCAACAACACCGACCGTGTGCTGTACGGCTCGGCGGTGGCCAACTTCGTGGCCGCCAACCACGCGTCGTCACTGGCCAACGTGGATTCGGTAAACGACACCCTCAAGCCGGGGGTCATCTCCCTGGCCAAGCGCCTGGCCCAGGCAGCCACCCCGAAAATCCGCCCCATCACCGTGGACGGCGACGAAGAATGGTTTGTGCTGTTCTGCCACCCCCGCGCGTTCCGCGACCTGAAAAATGACACCACCATGATGCAGGCCAATCGCGACGCCCTGGCGCGCGGCGCCGACAACCCCCTGTTCACCGGCGGCGACCTCATCTGGGACGGCGTGATCATTAAAGAGGTGCACGAGATTCCGGTTATCGCCGGGGCGGGCGCCGGAACCCCCGCCATCGATGTGGCCCCCGGCTACCTGTGCGGCGCGCAGGCGGTGGGTCTGGCCTGGGCGCAACGCACCAGAACCGCCACCCAGGAAACCGACTACGAATTCCGCCACGGCGTCGCCGTGCAGGAGATCCGTGGTCTGGAAAAACTGCGCTTTGGCACCGGCGCGGGCGATACCACCACCCCCAAGGACAACGGCGTGTTCACCCTGTTCACCGCCGGGGTCGCCGACGCCTGATCAGGTAATTCCGGGGCCGCGTGAACCGGCCCCACGACTTCTTTCCACCACCAAGGTGACCCATGCCCCGATTCATTTTTACCGGCGGACACGACACCCACACCCTGGGCCATGACTTTCCCGCCAACCTCCCCGTGCCAATCCCCACCACGGACGCCGGTGTGATCGCCAAGCTGCGCGGCAACCGCTTTTTCACCGAGGTGACCCAAACCGGGCTGATCGACTCTCTGGACGACACCCTGCTGCAAATGCTGGATCACAACGTCCAGACCGTCACCGAAGCCCTCCCCGCCGCCACTGCGGAGGAACTAGACCGGCTGGAGGCCGGGGAGCGCGGCGGCAAGACCAGAAAGGGGGTGATGGAGGCGATCCGCATCGAGCGCTCCCGCCGCAGACAATCCCCCGCCGCCGCCCCGGCCGGAGGTAACCCGTGACCACCACCTGGAGCCTCACCCGCGAGCAGGTGCGGGACGCGGTGCTGCGCAAACTGGGGGTTCTGGGGGCAGGGGAATCCGCCACCCCGGAGGACGCCGCCATCATTCACGAAGCCCTCGACGGCACCCTGAAGAGCCTGCACCACCTGGGGCTGCTGTGGTGGCGCATCAGCGCGGCCAGCACCAGCGTCGCGCTCACCGCCGGGCAGGACTGGGCCCCCCTGCCCGCCGACCTGCTCCTGCCCCTGACCCTGGCGGTGGTGGACGGCGGCGCGGAAGCACCCGTCACCCTGATCGGCCACGCCGCTTACCGGGCCATTCCCGACAAGGCCACCCGCGGCGTGCCGCAACAGGCCATGTTCGACATGACTGCGGCCCGGGTCTGGCTGTATCCGCTGCCCGCCGCCGATGGCGCGGCGCATCTGACCTACCAGCGCATGGCCACAGACTCCGCCGACGGGCAGGCGCCCGACGTGCCCTCGTGGGCGCTGTTGCCCCTGCGTGACCTGGTGGCGTACCGCGTGGCGGACGACTTCGGCCTGCCGGAGGACAAGACCGGCCGCTTTGCCCTGGAGGCCCGCGAGGCCGAACGCCTGATTCGCATCCTGAACATCCCCCGTACCGGCCAACTGCCGGTGTTTTTCAGCGATTTTTGAGGAAAAAACCCCCATGTCCCTGATTGCCAACCCCCCTCCACAGCCGTTGCTGAACGCGGTTACCGCCGCCAGCGGCGCCTCCGATGTGAAAGGCATCCCCGCCACCGGACTGGGCATCGATCTGGTCATTTCTGCGGTGGCCAGTGTCACCGTGCAGGTGTCGAACCATCCCGAAGCCCAGCGTTCCCCGGGCACTCCGACCTGGCAGAGTCTGGGTGTGTTCACCACCTCCGGCACGCTCACCGTGCCCGGCCAGTTCAACTGGCTGCGCCTGTCCTACGCCATCACCAGCGGCAACGTGACGGCAAGGGTCAACCAGTAATGGCCCTGACCCACGTACTACGAGCCGCCGCCGAAACGGACCGGGCCCGACCAGCAACCGCCCTGCGCCCGGCCGTCAACGGCGCGGTGGCGCACTACGACTTCGCCACCGGCACGCAGTGGGGGCCTGCCTTGGCGATGACGCGGGCGTCCACGGCTCTGGGGCAGAAAGCGGACGGGAAGTGGTACCCGTTCTCCGTCAACGTGCTGCGCACCCGCACCGACCGGGGGGCGCTGTTCGAGCTGGCCACCACCAATCTCAACACCAATTACAACGCCCCGACTCTCAGCAGCTCAACCGCTGCGTACACCACCACCGGCACGGCCCTCGTAGATAATCAGTCGAATCCCGGCGGGGTGGCGACAGTCATGGACCCGGCGATTGGAACCCACGAGGTGCGATTGCGGGGCGGCGCCAGTGGCGGCACCGTTACGATCGCGGGCGCGGCTGGCGCGGGGGCGCACAGTTTCCAGATGTACGCCCGCCTCGGGGTCGCCCCGAACGCCACCGTGGACCTGGGTGGTAAGGGCGCCCAGACGATCTCCAATAGCAACTACACACGCATCAAGAGCGAAAACATCGCCGCAACGGCGGGCGACAAGATCACTTTTACGCTGCCCATCGGCAGCGAAGTAGCTTTCGTCCTTAACAGCCTCGAGACCGGCGCGGTGTGTCACAGCCCGGTGGTGGTGGCGGGCGCGGCGGCTACGCGCCTTGGCGATCAGTTGATCCTCCCGAGCGACGGGGTGATGGATGGGCGGGACTTCTCGGTGGTCACCGAGATTTATACAGAAAACCTGAGCATGCCAAGTCCCGGCATTCTGCTGGTCGCGGGGGACCCCTCGAACTGGCGTGCCTGCCGCGTCTGGGGGGCGGCGAATCCGGGGAGAGTGGGACTTGGGGTAGGGTCTGTTCCTGGCACCGGTGTCAACCTGGTTGGGTCCACGCCGATCACCCTCAGCACCCCGACGCGCCTCGCCTACACCTTTCGTGACGGAGATTTCCGGGTTTTCCGGTCGGGCGTCCAGGATGGTGTGGACGCGTGGGGGACGGTGAACGCCCTCCCCCCTGCGAGTGTCAGCATCGGCTGGAATGGTATTGCGGGTGGCGCGCAGGCTGAAGGCTGGATCAAGTTCTTGACGATTTACCCGCTCGCCCTTGCGCCCGAGCAGGCGAAATGGTTGACAGCATGAAGCAGCTAACCTGCATCCACCCCGCTACCGGCCCCCAATCCGACCTGCCGTGGCCGACTGACGGCCTGATCCATCCTCCGGTCACGGCAGGAGAGGTCAACGCCGGACAGCAGATCGTTCTGCTGATCGTGCGGGACGGGTTCGACCAGGGGTTATTACCGCCCGGCTGGACGGTGGTGGAACGGCTGCGTGGCGACGGCATGTACGACGGTTTTCGCGTGGACGAAGCCGTTGTGGCCCGCTTCGCGCCAACAGGCGCGGTGCGCCTGACCTGGATCCCGTCCCCCATGGGTTGGTAAGGATCTGGCGGGGAAAACACAAAAATTAACCCGGAGCCCCTCGAGGAGATCAACGAAAAACCATGGCAAAACCCATCGGCAATCCGCGCTTTCACGCCCGCGACACCAGCGGCGCCGACCTGGCCCTGGGCTATGTGCTGACCTATGCCGCGGGCACCACCAGCGCCAAGGCGGTCTATCAGGACAGCAGCGAACTGGTGGTCCACCCCGGACCCGCCAGCGGCCCCTACGCCGGGCAAACCGGTTTTGTGCTCGACACCCGCGGCGAGGCTGCCGTGTATTGGGGGCTGGGCAAATACAAACTGCGCTTTTACCGCGCCGACCACACCCTGGTACGCGAAGTGGACCAGTTCGACCCCGGCACCGTCACCACCCAGACCGAAACCGAAAATGCACAGCCCAACGGCTCGTTCGAAAACACCTCGGGGGCGGACGGGTCGCCGGACGGCTGGGAGCTGACCATGACCGGCGGAGACACCCTTCCGGTGCGCACCGTGACCGTGGCCGATCACGGCGCCGCCGCGCTGATGTTCGAGACCTTCGGCGGCCCTCTGTCCGGCGGCGCCGGAGCCGCCACCACGCGGGACTACCTGCCGGTGGCCGCCGGGCGCCCCCTGGACGTGCTGTGGCGCATGCGCAGCGAACTGTCAAGCCTGCGCTCGGTGGTCTATGTGCGCTGGTACGACGCGGCGCGCATCGAACTGGGGGGCTCGCCCGGCACCGTCTACGACCAGACCTTCAACAATCCCACCGTGTTTACCGAATTTCACGGCCGCGCCATGCCCCCGGCCGGGGCCCGCTACGCACGGCTGGAGTTGCGCGGCGCGGCGCCCCACGCCACCTCGCCCCAGGGCAAGGTGTGGTTCGATGGCGTGCTGCTGCGCACCGTCGGCATGGAAAACCTGCGCACCCTCTCCGCCTCTGCGACCTTGGGCCACCACGATTTCGGCACCGTGCTGGTGGACGCCACCGGCGGAGCGGTCGCCGTCACCCTGCCTTCCGCCAGCGGCGCGTTTGGCGAATTCGCCCTGGTGCGCATCGACGCCAGCGCCAACGCCGTCACCGTGCAACCCGCGGGCGCCGACACCATCGACGGCGGTGGCGCCTTTACCCTTCGCTCCCGCTACGCCTCGCGACGCCTGTGCGCGGGGGGTGGCGCCAACGGCTGGCTGACGGTGGCCCGCGCCGGTCACCCGGTGGTCATCCAGGGCAACGTCCTGACCCAGGACCCGGTGGCCCCCGGCACCACCCTCTCCGGCACCCACGGACTCGGAGCCCCCCCCTCGTCGGTGGCCGTCAAACTGGTCTGCAAGACGACGGACCTGGGCTACGCCGTGGGCGACGAGGTGATGCTCGGCGGTTACGACATCGCCACCGCCTCCCGCACCCTGTCCGTCAACGCCACCAGCGTCACGGTGTCCCACGCCGGCACGCCCTCCCTGGTACGCAAGGACACCCTGGCGGTGGCCGCCATCACCGCCGCAGCGTGGAAATTGCAGGTCACCCCCTACCTGATCACCAGCCAGTAACCCCGGAAGGTTCCCCCATGCCCACCGTGCGCATTCCCCTGGCGGGCCCGGCCTATGCGGAAAATTCCCCGCGCCTCAATCCCCAGCGCTGCATCAACCTGTATCCGGTGGCGAGTGGCCCCGGCGGCTCCGCCACCGGCGCCCTCTACCGCACCCCCGGCATGGCCGCCGTGGCCGATCTGGGCGGCAGCCCGGTGCGCGGCATGCACCTGTTCGGCAACCATCTTTACTGCGTGGTGGGCGACCGCCTGTGGCGCATGCTGGAAAGCGGCACGGTGGCCGAGGTCACCACTTCCACCATGCGCCTGGCCACCACCCAGGGGCGCGTGGCCATGGCCGAAAACGGGCAGGTGCTGCTGATGGTGGACGGCACCTGCGGTTACCTGTGGAACGGCGCCGCGCTGACCACCATCAGCGACGCGGCCTTCCCCGGTGTGGGCGGCGGATTCGGTCCCACGCAGGCGGTGTTCCTGAAGAGCTATTTTGTCGTCAACGACCCCAACAACGCCGGGCGTTTTTACGTTTCCAACAGCTACGTCACCGATGCGGCGGCCTTCGTGGGCGGGGGCGGCACCGCATGGGCCACCGCCGAATCCCACCCCGACCCGCTGCTGGCGCTGGCCGCCCACGGTCCCTACCTGTGGCTGCTGGGGCGGGACAGCACCGAGGTGTGGTACCCCTCCGGCGGCGTGGTCCCCTTCGATCCGGTGGGCGGGCGCGAGGCGGGCATCGGCTGCGCCGCCCCGTGGAGTGTGGCCCGCACCGCCGACTCCCTGTTCTGGCTGGCCCGCGGGCAGGACGGCGGGCTGGCGGTGATGCGCGGCGCCACCACCATCCGCCCGGTCAGCACCCCGCCCATCGTGCAGGCCCTGGAAGAGAACCGCGCCAGCGCCCCCACGGCCACCGCCTTCACCTATGCCGAGGACGGCCACAGCTTTTATCAACTCAACATCGGCCGCCGTTCCCTGGTATATGACCTCACCGGCGAGATGTGGCACGAGCGCGGCGCGTGGGACACCGACAATGCCGGCTACACCCGCCATGCCGCCGACATGCAGGTGGCGTTCGGCGCACGCAACCTGGTGGGGCACCACGGCGCCGGGCGCATTCTGGAACTGTCCCGCTCCCATGTGGACGAGGACGGCCAGCCACTGCGGTGGGAACGCGTCACCCCGGCCCTGTCCGCCGAGGGGCGGCGCATGTTCTTCCGCCGCCTGTCGCTGGACCTGGAAACCGGTCTGGCCGGGCCCAACACCCCCCGCCCCCAGGTGATGCTGAGCTGGTCCGACGACGGCGGCCACACCTGGAGCGCCAACCGTCACCTGCCGCTGGGAGCCGCGGGCCGTTATGGCCTGCGCATCGCCGCCCACCGGCTGGGCAGCGCCCACTCCCGGGTGTTCCGCATCGCGGGCAGCGACCCGGTGCCCGTGGCCCTGCTGGACGCCTGGGCCGAGATCGTGGTGACCCCATGATCGACCCCGGAAAAAAGCACATTCCGTGCTGAGCGGCCGCACCCTGACCATTCACGGCGACCTGTCGCGCCCCGGCGACTGGGCCAACCGCGTGCGCGACCGGCTGGCGCTGGAATGGGTGCAGCCCGAGGCCGCCGATTTCACCCACGGCTGGTCCCACAAGGGTGCCCCCTATCTGGCGGCGGCGGCCCGTCGCGGCAACGGCCGCGTGCATCTGGAGGGGGTGGTGGCGGGGGGCACCGTCGGACAGCCCATGTTCATTCTTCCCGAACCGTTCCGCCCCCTGGCCACGGTGCGTTTTCTGGTGGATGCCGGGGGCACCCCGGCGGCGCTGGAGGTCAACACCGGCGGCCAGATCACCGTGCTGGGCGGATCCAACACCGCCGTCTGTCTGGACGGCGTCACTTTTCTCGACAGGACGAGGTAACCCATGCCCATGGACGACACGACCCCCGATACCCCAGCCAATCCGGCCAACCCCGCGCTGGATGTGTTCGGCCCCCCTTCTGCCCGTTCCCCGCTCCCGCCGGACCCCCTCGAACTGAACGCCACCCTGCGGCGGCTGGCCGCCTACGGTGGAACCGGGCGCGGCTACCTGTCACGGCTGGCGGCGGGCATGTGGCCCGCGCCCCCCGCCGCGTCGGCTGCAAACGCCGCCCAAACGCCCCCTGCTTCGGGCATTGCAACAGATCCGGCTTCCGATCCCCTGGAGGCCGACCCCGGCTACCGGCTGCGCCTGCAACAGGGGGCCGATGCCATCGAGCGCAGCGCCGCCGCGCGCGGCACCCTGCTGTCCGGCGGCACCCTGCGGGCGCTGGCGGAGTTTGGGCAAAATCTGGCGGGAGAGGAATACGCCGCCCGGTACCGGCGCGCCCAGGAGGCCGAGAACGAGCGCTACACCCGCGCCCTGCAACTGGCCCGTCTGGGTCTGGACGCGGACCGTGCCCGCGCGGAATTTCTGTTGCGGGCGGGGGCACAGGGGGCCGCCGTGGACATCCCTGCCGCTTTCGGCGGCGCGGGCGTCCCGCCGGACCTGCCTTCGATACCCGGCGTGCCGGGCGGAAATGCGCTGGATCCCGGCTATCTCCTGTTCGGCCCGCCGTAGCGCCGGGAAGTCACGGGAAGCCACGGGAAGTCACGGCGGGCATCATCGCGCAAAGCACGCGGCGGAACCAGGTTCATCGCGAATCCGGCCACGCCCGTCCCGCGGCCTTCCTGACATCCCGGAGGGATATTTGCGCAGCGGCCTGCGGATGGCCACATGCCGTCCGCCGCCGTTGATGCCCGCGGGGGCCCCCCCGCTAAACCCATTCGGAGCGCCATACACGGTTGAAACCGGCGGCTTCCTCCGGGGAAAAACGCTTCACCACGCGAAACCGCCCCCGGGTTTCCTCCAGGCTGATGGTGAACTCGTCGATCACCGCCTTGCCCACCGTCTGCCAGTCGTCGCCGATCAACTCCACCGGCACGCCGATGGGGTAAATGCGCGGGCCGCTCTTGCGGAAGACATAAACCTCTCCCACCACCGGCTCCGCCGGCATCCCCTGGCCGGAGGAGAGTTTTAACACGGTATTCATCTCGACGGGCTGGCCCATGGCGCGCTGCACTCCTGATACGGGTCGGTCCAAGACCGGGCCATGGTAACGGAGCCGGGGGACGGGGGCAAACGCCGACCAGCGCGCCGTCCGCCACCGGAGCGACCAGATCAGCGGCCAGATCAGCGAATGAATCAGTGGGTGGCGTTGGAAAGGGGCGTGGCGTAGGGGCCGTTGTCGTCGCGCCCCAACAGGGTGCGATGGGGGTCGGCATTGTCCGGACGCTGCTGGGCGCGCACCGCCTCCACGGCGTCGGTCCACGCCAGCCAGATCCACACCCCCAGATCGGCGGGAAAACCGTCCAGAAAGTCCGGTTCCGGCAACTGGGCCATGCCCTCGGTATCCGGCCCGGTCTGTTCCCAGCGGCGGTACATCTCGAAAGCCGTATCGGTGCAGCGGCGGAACGCCTCGCGGATCGCCGAATCCACCGGTTCCGGCCCGGAGCAGGCCGGCAGAAAGGCCAGCAACGCACCCGCCTCATAGGCGTACCAATAGGGGAATCCCGGCCCGCTGCGGGCCACCCCGGTGAGGTCGGCATCCACCAGAATCTGCCGCAGCGCTTCATACAGAAAGGGGTAGGTCGGGCCGAAGAATTGCTGCAACGCCCCGGTGGTGGCCTGCTCCTCGTCGGACAGGGGCAGGTTGCGCGGCATGTCCGGGGGAATCTGATAGCGCTCCAGAACGTGGCTCACCACGTCCTGCGCCTGAAGGTCGTCAAACGGCAGGGAGGTGGCCCCGTAGCCGCCCTGATAGCGAAAAATCACCACGCTGCCCGGCTGGGACAGCCCCAGTCCGTCGGCGTAATACCACGGGCCGGGCAGGTGATCGACGCGGCACGCCGCCACGCTGCCGATCTCCTTGAGGGGGTAGTGCAGGCTGCGGGTGCGGCCCAGACTGGTGACCGTGGAGGTAATGCCGGTGCTGTCGGCCAGCACCACCTCGCGGGTGGTCAACACCCGCAGCAGACCCCACAGGCAGTAGACCGCAGACGCCCCGAACATCATGATCAGCAGTCCCGCAGAGAGCATCACGGCGCCCTTCGAATGCAGGGTGTGGCCGCTGACGATGGCCCATGGCGCCAGCGTCGAAAGGGGCAGGCTGGCGGTCAGGGACAGGCTCCACAGCAGCAGGGGCAGGGGGCGCAGGGCGCGGATGGAGACGCGAAACCCCCACGGCGCGGACTCCACCACCGCCTGGGAGGCCCCACTGGCGGCGAATCCCGCCCGGGCACTTATGCGACTCCACCATTGCATGAAAAGTGAACTTTTTCTCTTTTCGGCAGGTCGGGCGTGCGGGGCAAGGGATAAGATGGCGAAGCGGACCGTTCACCCCAAACCTGCCGGATGCTGCGGACAGGTCCGGGTTCAGGGGGCAGAGGGTTATCCCGCTGTCCGGCCCGCCGCGCCCCACGCAGCCGGTGGCGGGGGAATCTGGCCAGCCGCGGGTTTTACGCCAATGCCTTCGGGGGGCGTCCCCCCTGAATGGTTTGCAGCGCCCACAGGGCGTGTTCGCGGATCAGCGGTTCGGGGTCGTTGAGGGCGGCGGTCAGCACCGGCACAGAGGCCGTGTCGCCCCCGTTGCCCAGCGCCACCGCCACGTTGCGCAGCAGTCTGCCCCGCCCGGTGCGATGCACCGGAGTGCCCCGGAAGGCGGCGTCGAAACCCTCCGGCGTGAGGGCCATCAGTTGCACCAGCGGCGTCCCGGCAGTGATCGTCCGCGCCGCATAGGCCGTGTCCCGCGCCGCCTGCGCAAAACGGTTCCACGGACACACCGCCAGACAGTCGTCGCAGCCGAACACCCGGTTGCCGATGGCCGGGCGCAGTTCCGGCGGAATCGGCCCCTTGAGTTCGATGGTCAGGTAGCTGATGCAGCGCCGCGCGTCCAGCACATAGGGGGCCGCAAAAGCCGACGTGGGGCACACGTCCAGACAGTCGGTGCAGGTGCCGCAGCGGTCCGGCTGCGGGGCATCGGGTGGAAACGCCACGTCGCTGAGGATCACCCCCAGCGCCACCCAGTTGCCCGCCGTCGGGTCTACCAGGTTGGAATGTTTCCCCTGCCAGCCGATGCCGGCCGCCACGGCGTGGGCCTTTTCCAGAATCGGGCCGGTGTCCACATAGACCAGATTCCGGGAACCCGGCGCCAGTGCGCCGATGAACGCCGCCAGCGCCTCCAGCCGTTTCCCCAGACGATGGTGATAGTCCGCGCCCCGCGCGTAACGGGCAAAGTAGCCCCGCGTGGAGTCGGCCAGTTCACTGGACCATTCGGCAAACACGTCGTCGGCAAAATATCCGGGAGCATATCCTGGAGAAGCGTCGGGAGAAGCGTCGGGGGCCGTGCCGGGGGGGAAATAAACCTCCGAGGCCACCACCACGCTCCGCACCCCGGACAGCAGGCGCGAAGTGTCGGCGCGGTCGCGCTGGCGGCGGGCCAGATAGCCCATCTCGCCGTGATGCCCGGCGGCGATCCAGCGGGCAAAGCGGGTTACCGGATGATCGGGAGAAAATCCGGGGGAAGATCCGGGGGCGGGATCGGAGCCATGGGCCACAGGGGGGATATGGGGGGCGGCAAAACCGACCCGCAGCAGGCCCAGTTCCGTGCCGCGCCGCCGCACCGCCCCGGCCAGCGCGGCGGCGTCAGCGGAACCGGGGGCAGACATACCGCGTCAGTAGACGAATCAACAGTGATCGCAATCCGGGTCGGGCACGTGCGCCAGCGCCTTCCGGATCAGGCCCGGCAAGTCGCCATGCACCTCGCCCCGGCTGGCCAGCACGGTCACCCCGGCGGCGCGGGCGGCGCCCCGCTGCGCCTCGTTGGTGTGGCCGCAAAACGCCACCACGGGCACCCCCGCGCCCAGCAGCCGCGTCAGGGCCGCCAGGCTGCCTCCGGCGTCCAGGTCCACCAGCCCCGCCGCCGGGCCGTCGGTGTGCAGCAGGTCGGCCACCGACACATCGGCGCGGTAACGCACCGCGTGATAGCCCGCCTGGCGCAGCCCGTGCTCCACCTTGGGCTGAAACAGCAGGTCGTTGATAAGGGTGACGACAGTGACGGACGGTGCCATGAAACTCCCGCTATAAGATCCCGCCGGAAAAATCCCGCTGGAAAACGCTGTGGCCGGTGGGGGTGCGACGCCGATTTGACACGCTTTTGTCCCCCCCGTTACATTAAACCTCCGTCCCGGCCATGGCAAGCGTGCGAAAGGCGTTGGCAGCCGTGCGGGCGGGCGGCTGCGGGGCGGGTTTCCGGAACGGGGCCGCTGCCCGTCAAGGTCTGGACAAGGGCGCCAGACAAGGGCACCGGGCACCCCACATGGACCGGCGCCCGAGCGCCGTGGTTGTTTTGTTTTGTCCCGGTTGTGTCGCGGTCGCCACCGCCACGGCCGGTGTGGTTGCCACCGTCGTCTGCCGGGGGAAAAGTGAACTCCCCGGACGCTAGCTTTGGAACCGAAACGCATATGGGTCCGATGATCGCACTGGAAACGGTCCGCGCCCCCGCGCGGATAGCGTTCGAGGAATACATCTCCCTGCCCGAGGCCGAGGTGCACGCACGCATCCGTGCGGCCCGTGCGCACCTTGGCCGCGACCTGGTGATCCTGGGCCACCACTACCAGCGCGACGAGGTCATCCAGCACGCCGACATCCGGGGCGATTCCCTCAAGCTGGCGCGCCAGGGGGTGGCCACCGAAGGGGTGCGCCACATGGTGTTCTGCGGTGTGCATTTCATGGCCGAGACCGCCGACATTTTGAGCGCCGACGACGTCAGCGTCACCCTGCCCGATCTGGCCGCGGGCTGCTCCATGGCCGACATGGCCGACCTGCCCTCGGTCACCACCTGCCGGGAAGAGCTGGAAGACGTGCTCGGCGGCGAGGCCATCACCCCCATCACCTACATCAATTCCGGCGCCGACCTGAAGGCTTTTTGCGGCGAGCACGGCGGCATCGTCTGCACCAGTTCCAACGCCAGGCGCATTCTGGAGTGGGCCTTCGAGCGGTCCCCCCGCGTGCTGTTCTTCCCCGACCAGCATCTGGGGCGCAACACCGCGCTGGACATGGGCATACCCCCGCATCAGGTGGTGCTGTGGGACCCCTCCCGCGAGTTGGGGGGCAACAGCGAGCAGGCCCTGCGCGAGGCGCGGGTGATCCTGTGGGCCGGGCACTGCTCCGTGCACCAGATGTTCCTGCCGGAACATGTGGACCGGTTTCGCGCCAGCTACCCCGGCATCCGCGTGATCGTGCATCCGGAATGCACCCGCGAGGTGGTGGAAAAGTCCGACCTCAGCGGCTCCACCGAGGCCATCATCCGCGCCATCCACAGCTCTCCCAAAGGCACCCGCTGGGTGGTGGGCACCGAGCTCAACCTGGTGAACCGCATCGCCCGCGAGGCCGCCCCGGACCACGAGGTGCATTTTCTGTCACCCACCTACTGCGTGTGCTCCACCATGAACCGCATCGATCCGCCGCACCTGCTGTGGTCGCTGGAAAATCTGGTGGCGGGGGCAGTGGTGAACCGCATCCGCGTGCCGCAACACGACCGCGAATGGGCGCGCGTGGCGCTGGAGCGCATGCTCGCCCTGGGGTAACCCGCAGACGCTCGGGCACCGAATCCGCGCCCCGCGCAAACGCCCAAACTCCGCACAATAAATCCCGAACCCCCCTCCGGCAGCCACCGACTGTGTACCCGTTTTAATACACTCTCCCCCGAAAAAAAATCCGAATCTTTTTTGTTTTTAGGGGTTTATCTCCAACAAAGTTTGGACTATTTTGGAAAAAGAGGGGAACCATCCACACCTTGAGCAGATCGCATCCTATGGTCAAATTCCTGCTCGGACTCCTGTTCGTTGCCCTGGCGCTGATCCCGCTGGTGGCCTACACCCACCTCTGACGTCGGAACCCCCGGCGTCGCTCCTTCCGCCCGGATTCCCATCCGGGTGAGGGGTGGCGTGCACCCTTCCCCCCATCCACCCGCCCGGAGTATACTTCGATCCCCCCGCCGCCCGGCGCCATGCCCCGGCGCGGGGAATGGCTGTGGTTCGATTTCCTTGATTGTCTGACCTTTTTGGTGGTTTCAACATGAAGTTCGCGTCCTTCCTCCGGACCAGGCCGGTGTCCCTGCCCACCTCCATTCTGGTGGCCCTGTCCCTGCTTGCGGCGCTGGCCGCCGTCCCCGCCACGGCTCACGCCGCCGGCAACCAGAAACGCTCCGCCTCCAGCCAGAGCATCCACCTGGCCTCCACCCACTTCGGCTACACCTACGTGGAGGGCGGCGTCGGCATGGCCGACGTGAACGGCCCGGCGTGGATGGACGGTTCCGGACTGGGGATTGCGGCCTCGGTGCAGGTGTCCCCCAACGTGTTCGTGAACGGCGGTTACGCCAGCTACAACCTCGACCATGTGACCCACAACGTGGACATGGACGTGATGGCCCTGGGGGTGGGGCTGGCGATTCCGGTGGACCGCAAGCTCGACCTGGTGGCCAGCCTGGGGCTGGAGGACGTCAACACCCGCCACCGCCACCTGGGCGACCCCGACGGCGGCGCGGCGCTGGGCTTTGGCGTGCGCGCCCAGGTGGCCCCGGCGGTGGAAATCCAGGGCGGCCTCAGCACCATGGAGGTCGGCCCGGCGGGCGAGGCAGGTCTTTATATCAAGGGGCTGTTCGGCATTGGCGACGGCTTTTCGGTGGTCGCCGGACTGTCCTCCTCCGACGCCGACGTCCTCAGCATGCGCATCCGCAAAAGTTTCTAGGTGCGGGGGAGCGCCCCCGTCCCGACCTTGCCCGGCGGACGCCGCCGGATATACCCTTGGGGCCATGCCTTACGCCCCCGGACAGATGCCCCTGGTCTCGCGCCACGTTTTTGTTTGCACCGCCACCGCCTGCGCCGACCGGGGCGCCGAGGACACTTATCGGGCCCTCAAGAAGCGCGTCAAAAACTATCCGGCCCTGTCCGGGGTGTGGGTGAACCGCTCCGGCTCGGTGGGGGGATGCGAGCACGGCCCGATGGTGGTGATCTACCCCGAGGGGGTTTGGTACCACTCGGTTTCCGTGGAGCGCGTGGACGAACTCATCCGCCGCCACCTGCTTGAAAACGAGGTGATCGAGGACTGGCGCTTTCACCAGACCGAGGGGTGCCCGTGTATGCGGCCGGTGACGATCGCGCCGCCGTTCTGACCCCCGCCGCCGCCCCCGCCAGCAGCGCGATTTATGCCCGCACGGCGCTGGCCAGCAGCGCCTCCTGCACCACCGACACCCGCCCGTCGGCGGCCCGATGCCGGGACGCGGCCTCCCGGAGGGCGGCGCGGAACGACTCCTGTTCCTGCGGCGACATGCGCCGGTACGGCTCCTCGATGAACCGCCCGGTGAGGTTGCGCTCCATAAAGTGATCCAGGTCGCGGAATGTAAAACGGGGGTCGAAGGCCGCCACCTCCACGCCGCTGAACCCGGCAGCGTTCAGCCGCTCCGCCAGCACCCCCGGCGCGGACAGGGAAAAGGTGCGCGGCCACTCCACCGGGCCAAAGCGCTCCATGGTCCACAGGGTCAGGGCCGGGCACAGCACCCGCTCCGGCACCGACCACACGCTCAGCGCCACCCGGCCGCCGGGGCGGGTGACGCGGCACAATTCCGCCAGCCCCGCCGCCGGGTCGTCGAACAACATCACCCCGAAGCGGCAGATCACGCGCTCGAAGGTCGCATCGGCAAACGGCAGGCGTTCGCCCCGCGCCACGGCAAAGCCGATGTTGGCAAGCCCTTCGCCGCGGCGCACCGATTCGGCCATGCGCACCATGCCGGGGGAGGCGTCGGCGCCGGTCACCGTCACGCCGGGGTGGCGCCGCGCCACGGTCAGCCCCGGCTCGCCGGTGCCGCAGGCCAGGTCCAGCACGCGCTGGCCGTCCCGCAGGTCGGCCATGGCGATCAGGCGGTCGCCGTAGGGGGCGATCAGCGGCAGCCAGGCAGAGAACTCCCCCGCCAGCCGGTTCCAGTCGCTGGCGGCGGTGAAGCTCGGATCGCAAGGCTGCGAAGGGTTCTGCGGCAGGTTCATCGACGCCGAGGGTAACACCCGCGCCGCCCCCGGACAAGCGCGTTTCCCCCTCCCGTCCAGACTGCCCCTTGCGAACAACCGGGCGAGAAGACGATGATACCGGCGGGAGAGAAAAAAGGATCACCCGGCCATGGCAAACCACAATCCCGGAGTGCGTGTCGGCCTGGCGCTGGGTAGCGGTGCGGCCCGGGGCTGGGGCCACATCGGCGTGATCCGCGCCCTCGAAGAGGCCGGCTATGTGCCCGCGTGGGTGGCCGGCACCAGCATGGGCGCGCTGGTGGGCGCCATGTACGCGGCGGGCAAGCTCGACGAGTTGGAGGACTTCGCCCGCTCCCTCACCCCCTCGCGGGTGATGAGTTACCTCGATCTGGTGGTGCCGGTGCGCGGCCTGCTGCAAGGGGACAAGGTGCGCGACATGCTGCGCGGGTTCCTTGGCGAGCTGAGCGTCGACCGCACCCTGATCCCCTTCTGCGCCGTCAGCACCGACCTGGCCAGCGGCCGCGAGATGCGCCTGCTGGAGGGCAACCTGGTGGACGCGGTGTACGCCTCCATCGCCATTCCCGGCATTTTTGTCCCCGCCACCTACGACGGTCGCTTTCTGGTGGACGGCGGCCTGTCGAGCCCGGTGCCGGTGGAGGCGGTGCGCGCCCTGGGCGCCGGGCGCATCATTGCGGTGGACCTTAACCACAACGGCGGGGAGTGCGACTGGTGCCCGCCCCGGCCCGCCTCTGGCGCCCCGGCCCGTCCCCGCGCCATGGCTCCGCGCCCCGCGCCGGGGGCCAACGAGGCCGCCCACGCCCTGGCGCTGGCCGCCACCCAGGGCCAGCACAGGCTGAAACTGGGGGTGCTGGAGCGGCGCTACCGCGAGATGGAAACCGCCCTCCGGGAGCGGACCTTCCGCTGGATCATGCGCGCCCCCCGCCCCAACGTGTTCGACGTCATCGGCTCCAGCATCAACATGGTGACCATCGCCATGACCCGCGTCACCCTGGCCAAATCCCGCCCCGACCTGGTGATCTGCCCCGCCCTGGGCCAGTTCAACCTGTGGGACTTCCACGACGCCGCTCCGGCCATCGCGGAAGGTTACGCCAGCACCCGCCAGGCGCTGGAACAGCAGCCGCTCCTGAATGCCTCGATGGGCTGACTCCCGCGGCAACGGAAGGCTTTTCACTCCAGCAATGGCGCCAACACGCCGAATCCTATATAAAGACCCGTGGCCCCGCCACGAGGGATCAGGCACAGGCGCCCCCGCCCCCCGACCGGGCGCCGCACCACGCACGGAGGCGTGATGACAACCGACGGCAACCTGATGGAAAAACGACCCGGCTGGGAGGCGCTCAAATCCGTGCTCGCCGCCCACCGCGACTGGGTCTATTCCGAAGGCAGCCGCGGGGAGCGCGCCGACCTTTCCGGGCGCGACCTGTCGGGCATGGACCTTTCGGATGTGGTGCTGGACCGCGCCCGCCTGGTACGCGCCGACCTGCATGGCGCCGACCTGACCGGCGCCAGCCTGCGCGGCGCCGATCTCACCTGGTGCAACCTGAAGGCCGCCCGCCTCTCCGGCGCCGACCTGCACGAGGCCAACCTGGCCGAGGTGGATTTGAGCGGCGCGCGCCTGAAAAATGCCGACTTCACCAACGCCGACCTGGAAGGCGCCGACCTGCGCGGCGCCGACATCTCTGGCGTGCGCATGGAGGGGGCCGGTCTGGGCGGCGCCCTGTTCGACAATTCCGCCCCCGCCGACGCCGCCATGGACGCCGCCTACGAGGCCGAGGACGTGTACGACTTCCACGCCTCCGGCATGGTGGAGACGGTTTCGGAGTTGCCGGACGCCGACGACGAGGACGCCGACACGGATGAGGATGCCGGACCCGGCGCCGAAGCCTGGGTGCGAGCGGTGGCGGGGGAGCCCGCCCGCCCCGTCACGTCGCCCCCCGGCCGCTATGCCGCCCCGTCCGCCCCGGCCTTTACGCCGCCCGCCGCCCCGGCGTCGGCCGCGCCCGAACCCCACCGGGTGGCCATGGCCCTGGCGCCGGAACACCGCCCCGACGCCCTGTCGGAGCAGTCCCTGTGGCGCAGCCGGGTGCGCATCACCGCCTCTGGCCAGCCCGACTTTGCCGGCGCCGACGTGCGCGGCATGTCCCTGCGCGGCGCCGACCTGCGGCAGGCGCGCCACCTGGGCGCCCACCAGCTCGCCGGTACCGACCTGAGCGGCGCCACGCTGCCCCCGGAGCTGGAAGATCTTTCCCGGCTGACCACCGCCCGCGCCACCGCCGACCACGCGCGGCGCCTGTTTCTGGGCGTGTCCATGGCCTGCCTGTACACCCTGACGGTGATGCTGGAAAACGCCGGGCACCCCACCTTCTTCCTGTCCGGCGACACCCCTCCGGGACTGCTGGAACCCGGCCCGTGGTTCTTCGTGATCATGCCCTGGCTGCTGCTGGGCGGATTTTTGTGGCTGCACGTTTACCTGCAACGGCTGTGGGAGGCCATCGCCGCCCTGCCCGCCCTGTTCCCCGACGGCACCCCGGTCACCGCCCGCGTCGGCGGCTGGCTGGTGGGCGGCATTGCCTGGAACCACGTCCCGCGCCTGATCGGCCATCAGCCGGAACTGGCGCGTCTGCAAACACTGCTGGCGGGCATGGCCGTGTGGGGGCTGGTGCCGGGCACCCAGGCCCTGTTCTGGGGCGCCTTTGCCGCCCACGCCTCCCCGGCGGCGGCCATCTGGCACGGCCTGGCCGCTGGCGCCGGATGCGGTTTTGCCATCTACAGCCACCTGCTCTGCCGTCGCACCCTGCGTGGCGCGGGCTGACTTCCGCCCGCACATCGCGGCATGCGCCGCAAATCGCCCCGACGCCGGGTTGCCAAATCTCCCCCGAAAAAGTTACGTTTCCCGTTCATCGAAGCTCGTCGGCTCCGGGTGACGGGAACCAGACCGGTCCGGGGGTCAGCAATCCGGACGACAAGGCAGATCGGGGGATACGTGGACAAGGAACCGGGAAAAATCCCCGCCATATCCGTGTTGCGCCCCACGGGCGAAACCGCAAGCCGTTCCCTGCGCCGCCACACCTGGCTGCTGATCGGGCTGGGGGCGGTGGTGTGCCTGTCCTGTGTGGGATTTCTGGAGGCCCAGTGGCAAAACATTTTGGCGCTGGAACAACGCGCCAATGAATACCACCAGCGCTCCGCCCTGCTCACCAGCACCGCCATCCGCGAACTGGAGCATCTCAGCCGGGCGGTTCTGATTCGCTCCGACGTTTCTCCCGACGTTTCTCCCGACGTTTCTCCCGACGTTTCTCCCGACGCTTCTCCCGACGTTTCTCCCGACGTCTCCCTCGACCTTGCCACCGGTACCCTCGCCGACCGCATGGACCGTCTGACCGAGGCCCTCGCCCAGTTGCGCGCCGCCCAGAACCGCTTTCTCGAGGCCCCCATGGAACAGGCCCTGAGTCTGGCCGAGGCCGACCATGCCCGGTTGCGGGACCAGTTGGGGCAACCCCGTGTCGATCCCCGCCAGTTGGGCGAAACCCTCCACGCCCTGCACCACCATCTGATCGACCTGGAACACCTGCACACCTCCGACATGGCGGTGGACCGGGCACGCATGCTCCACGCCCAGAATTTTCGCCCCTGGGCCATGCTGCTGTTCCTGGTGGTGGTGCCCGGCGCCGGATTGGTCGTGGTGTGGCGCATCCTGCAACTGACCTCCCAGGCCGTGCGCCGCCAGTCGGAATCCGAGGCCGCCGTCTACGAGGCCCAGCGCATCGCCGGGCTGGGACAGTGGGACTGGGACATGCAGAACGGCCTGCTCTCCTGGTCGGAGCAGACCTTCCACATCTTCGGCCTGCCCCCGACCACCGACCCCATGCCCGACAGCGTGTTCTCCGAGCGCCTGTTCCCCGCCGACGAGGAGCGCGTGGAGGCCGCCGCCGATGCCGCCCTGCACGGTCCGGGCCCCTATGTGGTGGAGCACCGGGTGCTGCGGCCGGACGGCCAGGTACGCTGGGTGCACGAACGCGGCGAGGTGCTGCGCCACCCCGAAACCGGCGCCCCCCTGCGCATGCTCGGCACCGTGCTCGACGTGACCGCCCTGAAGGAGTCCCAGTTGCGCCTTGCCGAAAGCCAGTCCCTGCTGCTGGCCATCAACACCGCCCAGGCCGAGTTCATCCACAACGTGCAGGCCGAAAGGCCGTTCGAGCGGCTGCTGGAGAACATCCTGCACCTCACCGGCAGCGGCTGCGGGTTCATCGCCGAAGTAGACCACGCCGTAAACGGCGATCCCCTGCTGCGTCCCCGCGCCACCCGCCACATCCCCCACGGCACCCTGCAGACCGACACCGCTCCGGCCGGTGCCGCGTGCAGAGGGATCGACATTGGCGACGGCGAGGAATTGCCACTTGGCGACATGCACCCCCTGCTGCAGGCCACCGTGCAGGGCGGCCAGCCGGTGATCTTCAGCCAGCCGCAGGAGGCCGCCCGGTCCGCGACCGGCCCCGCCGGACTGCCCGCGGGTCACCCGCCGCTGGTGACGTTCCTCGGACTGCCCCTGCACGCCGGGGAACGGCTGGTGGGCATGATCGGCCTCGCCAACCGTGACGGCGGCTACTCCACGGACATAGCCCGGTCCCTGGAGCCGCTCCTCAACACCTGTGGCGGGCTGATCCGCGCCATGCGCGACAGCCGGGGCCGGGCCGCGGCGGAACGGGCGCTGATGGACAGCGAGCGGCGCTTCCGCGAAATGGCCGAAAACATCCGCGAGGCATTCTGGGTAAGCAGCCCGGACGGCACCCGCCTGCTCTACGTCAGCCCCGCCTATGAGGAACTGTTCGCCCAGCCGGTGGCCGCCGTCTACCACGACAGCGGGGCGTTTCTGGCCCACGTCCACGCCGACGACCGGCCACGGGTGGCCAAAGCCCTGGCCAGTGTGCGCGAGCGGCAACACGAAACCTTCCGCGTCGTCCACCCCCACGGCGGGGTACGCTGGGCAGAGGCGCGCGGCTTTCCGGTGCGGGATGCCAGCGGCCACATCTGCCGCGTGGTGGGCATCGCCATGGACATCACCGCCCGCAAGGAGGCCGAAGAGGCCGAGCGCCGCCACCGCGAGGAACTGGCCAGGGTGCTGCGTCTGACCACCATGGGGGAAGTGGCCTCCGGCATCGCCCACGAGCTCAACCAGCCCCTGTTCGCCATCACCAACTACGCCCGTGGCAGCGCCCGCCTGCTGGCCGCCGGCGCCAGCACCCCGGAACTGGCCGAGATACTGGAAAAAATCGCCCGTCAGGCGGAACGCGCCAGCGACGTGATCGACCACCTGCGCGCCCTGGCGCGGGGCGACGGCATCGAGCTGCGGCCCCACAGCCTCAACGATCTGGTGCGGGGGGCGGTGCGTCTGGCGGTGGGCGACGAGCGCGACGGCCTGCCCCGGGTACACCTGCAACTTGCCGAACACCTGCCGCGGGTGGCGGTGGACCGGATTCAGGTGGAGCAGGTCATCATCAACCTGGTGCGCAACGCCCTCGAGGCCGTGGGCGACGACCCCCACGCGGAAATCCTGGTGCGCACCGCCCTCCACGGACGGGATTCGGCCTCCGGTGGCCTGTCCGCAAATTTGTCCGGAAACCCGTCCGGAAACCCGTCAGAAAATCTGCCGGGAGGAGTTCCGGGTGGCGCCCGGGTGACCATCCACGACAGCGGCCCCGGCATCCCCCCCAAATACCTGGGCGGAGAAATTTTCGAACCGTTCTTCACCACCAAAAGCGGCGGCATGGGCATGGGGCTGGCCATCTCCCGCACCATCATTCAAGCCCATCAGGGCGCCATCTGGGCGGCCAACGGCGAACGCGGCGCGGTGTTCGGCTTTGCCCTGCCGGAATATCAGGCCGCCACCCAGCAACCCTTCGGACGGAAGGAGGACGCCAGTGCCGCCTGACAGGAAAAATACCGCCCCCGCCGCGGCCATCATTCCCACCCCCCCCTCCGCCGCCACCGCCGCCACCGTGTTCGTGGTGGATGACGACGCGGCGGTGCGCGACTCCCTGGGCTACCTGATCGGTTCCGTGCATCTGGCGGTGGAAGCCTTCGCCACCCCCGGCGAATTCCTGCGCGCCCACGATCCGGCCCGCCCCGGTTGTCTGGTGCTGGACCTGCGCATGCCCGAAATGGGTGGGCTGGAGCTGCTGGAAAAGCTGCGCGCCCACGGCAACACCCTGCCGGTGCTGTTCCTCACCGCCCACGGCTCGGTGCCGGTGGCCGTTAGCGCCATCCAGCACGGCGCGGTGGATTTTCTGGAAAAGCCGGTCAACCAGCAGGTGCTGATCGAGCGCATCCTGCACGCCGTGGCGCTGGACACCCGCACCCGGGGCCGCTCCGCCAGCCGCCAGGAGGTGCTGGAGCGCTACCGCAGCCTGACCGCGCGCGAGCGCGACGTGCTGGAGCGGGTGGTGGCGGGAGACGCCAACAAGCAGATTGCCGACCATCTGGCGGTGAGCCCCAAGACCGTGGAAACCCACCGCGCCCGGGTGATGCAAAAAATGGCCGCCGAATCCCTGGCGGAACTGGTGCGCATGGTGCTGGAGGCGCGGCTCATCCGGGAAATCCCCGACAAATTATAGGAGTTTTCCCCACAGACAAGCCCCCACCGTTTCCCTGACGATAGAGGTGACCGGGGTGGTGGCGCGGGGGGTGCAATGGGAGAAGCAGCCCACTCGATGGGGAAAATCTGACGCGAGATGACGGGGGCGCTGCGTTCAGTGGCTGGCTCCATATAAGCCGGGCGGGGGGAGGCAGACAGGTCTCCCCCCGCCCGTGCTCTTCCCCCTCCCGCCGCCGATTTTTTCTTGCTTCCGGCCCCGCCAGTCCGGCCCCGTCAGTGCCCCCGACCGTTACCCCGCCCGGATTCGCCGTTTTCGCGCCCCCCCTCGTGACGGCCCGGATGCTCCTTTTTGCCCACGCGGCGGTCCATGCGAACCCTGAAATGTTCCTCCATGTCCCCCCCTTCCGAGGCGGCGCCGCGCAGTTCCTCGGTCACCGCCCGCCGCGCATCGGTGTGCGACAAGCCCGCCGAGTGGGCACGGTTCATGGACGACAGGGCGGTGCCCAGACAGCGCCCCCGGCAGCCGGAATCCAGCGACACCATCACCAGTTCCCGCACAGACTGCTCCCGCCCCCCCTGCTCCAGATGCACCGTCACCAGCGGCAGCATCACCTCCACCTCGGCCGGGGCCAGGTGCAGTTCCACCTGCAGGCGCTCGGTGATCAGCCGCGCCGAAATTTCCAGCGACTGGGCAGCGGCGGGGGTGGCGGCCCACAGACAAGGCAGCGACAGGAGCAACAGGACAGACATGCGCTTGGCGTTCATCAATTCAAAAAACCTCCGGGTTAGCCGTAGAGCGGGGAGAAAAAAGGCCATTCTCCCCCAACAGGGTGACAAATCCAAGGGGGGGACCGCGCCTTGACAGTCCATTAATTGATGTTATATTAATCATTAATTCACCTCGCTCCCATGCCGGGACGAAGACGGATCAGGCCCGGCATGCGTAGTTCCGGCAACTTGTTTTAAAGAGTCGCCACCCTCACCGGACACACCGGGGTGTAACTTTTATCCCTCCCGACGCCACCCCTTTCCCGACACGGTTCCCGGCAATCATGCCGTTTGCCGGGCACGCCCGCACCCCCGCCTCCACCGCATTGCCGAAGGCCCCGCACCCCCGCACCCACCGCATTGCCGAAGGCCCCGTCAAGGGCGCACCCACCGCATTGCCGAAGGCCCCGTCAAGGGCGCAGAAGCGGCGTTCAGCCCCTTGCGTTGCCCTTGCGGGGGGCGGAAGAAAAGACGCGGTCTGGTTCGCGATGAAGCTGGCCGCGCCATATGTTTTACGCGAATACGCCCGCCGGGGCT
>JAOUFN010000037.1 GCA_029858285.1 Nitrospirota bacterium
AACAGCCCGCACACCGCGTTGCCGATCCCCTGGCCGAGCATCTCGCGGTTGGGGTCGTGGCGGCTGCGCGTGAGGCTGTCGGCGATCAGGCTCGTCAGAACGCTGTCAATGGCCCCCAGCAGCGCCAGGGCCAGCGCCCCGCGCAGCACCACGGGGAAGGTCTCCGGATCCACGCTGGGGATGACGAAATGCGGCAGGCCGTGGGGAATGGGGCCGATGACCCGCACCTCGGGGAACAGCCACAGCGACACCCCGGTTCCGGCCAGCAGGGCGAGCAGCGGTGGCGGTATCAGGCGGCGCAGGCGAGCGGGCAGGAACAGCATGACCGCGAGGGCAGCCCCGGCCACCGCCAGCGCCCCCAGGTTGGGCGCCGCCACCTGTTCCGGCAGCATCGCCAAGGCCTTGAACACCCCCTGGTCGGAACCCGGATGGCCCAGCAGCGGCCCCAGTTGCAGCACGATGATGAGGCACCCCACGCCACTCATGAAACCCGACACCACCGGGAACGGGACATAGGTGATGTAGCTGCCCAGGCGCAGGACGCCGAATATCAACTGGAACGCTCCGGCCAGCAGCACTGCGGTGAACGCCGCCTGCGGGTTGGACGGCAGTTGTGTGATCAGGGCCGCCATGACCACCACCATGGGGCCGGTGGGGCCGGAAATTTGCGGCGGGCAGCCGCCGAACACTGCGGCGAAGAAGCCGAGCAGGATGGCGCCGTACAGCCCGGCCATGGGTCCGGCGCCCGAGGCGACGCCAAAGGCCAGGGACAGGGGCAGGGCCACCACCGCCACGGTGACGCCGCCGAAGATGTCGCCCCTCAGGTGCCGCAGGTGGTGGGCGAGGAACGTTTCGGTGCTGTAGGACATGGGGAAAAAAAACCGCTCCGTCAGTCCCCGGTCTGGCCGAGGCGGCGCACGATGTCGTCGGGGATGCGGAACGGTTTTCCCTCCTTCACGCAGGCCAGGGTGGTGGCGCCGGTCACCAGCAGCTTGCCGTCGGACTCGCGCACGATCTCGTGGGACAGTTCCAGGCGCACCCGTGCCAGATCCGAAAGCTCCGTGGTCACCAGCAGCAAATCGTCGTACACGGCGGGCGCCAGGTATTTGATACGGCATTCCACCACTGTGAACAGCACCCCCTCGGCCATCCACTCCGCCACGCTGACTCCGAAGCGGCGCAGGAACTCGGTGCGCGCCCGTTCGAAATAGCGCAGGTAGTTGGCGTAATAGACCACATTGCCGCAGTCGGTATCCTCGTAATAGACGCGAATTTCCATGGTTCTCCCGACGGTGTGCTGCGTTTTTTCCGCGCGCTGGCCTGCAACCAGCGCGGAATCCAGTATGCCACACCGCTGGCGCGCTCCGGCAAACACGGCGCACTTGCGCCGCGATCCAGCGGAGACGGTCCGGCAACGATTGACTTGCGGGGGGTGCTCCGGCGAACCTTGGCCCGAACACGGCCACACACGGCAGGGAGCAACGGCATGAAACCGATCATCGCGGCGGTGGACTTTCCCGATCTGGGGCAGGGGCAGGGGGTGGTGTCCATGGCCACGGACCTGGCGCGGGGACTGGAGTCTCCGCTGGTATTGCTGCATGTGGTCGATCCCGAGCGCGACCCGGAATCCGCCGAGGACAACGAGGAGTTGCTGGAAAAAATCGCCGAGCATGTGCGCACCCCCGGCCTGACGGTCATCACCCTGGTGGCACGGGGCGGGCACGCGGCACAGATCGTGGCCACTGCCCGGCGCATGGGGGCGGGCATGCTGGTGGTGGGCCGCCACGGCCGCAGCGGCCTGCGCTCCCTGCTGATGGGCTCCACCAGTCAGGAGGTGCTGCGCGACCTGCCGTGCCCGGTGACCGTGGTGCCCCTCGCCCCCGAGCCGATCACGCCGCCGGACCCCACCGCCGTCAGTTACATGTAAAGGGAAAGACCATGTCCGTCATGCGCGCCGTTGCCATCAACGTGTACGGCCCCGCCGAGGCCCTGCGGGAAATGTCCCTTACCGTCCCCGAACCGGCGGACGACGAGGTGCTTCTCCGCGTCCACGCCAGCAGCATCAACCCGCTGGACTGGAAGACCCGCAAGGGCAAAGGACTGCCCGCCAAGGGGGGCTTTCCCCGGGTGCTGGGGTTCGACGTGTCCGGCGTGGTGGAAAGGGTGGGGAGGGGGGTCACCCACCTGCAACCGGGGGACGCGGTGTATGGCGTGCTGGACCCGCGTCGGGGCGGAGGGAATGCCGAGTATGTATGCACCCGCGCCGCGCGCGTCATCGCCAAGCCCGCCGCGCTGTCGCACACGGAGGCTGCCGCCGTGCCGGTGGCGGGGCTTACGGCATTGCAGTCCCTCAAATTGCACGCGCACATGAAGGCCGGGGAGCGGGTACTGATTCTGGGGGCCTCCGGCGGCGTGGGGCATCTGGCGGTGCAAATCGCCAGGGCCTACGGCGCCCACGTGACCGCCACCTGCGGGGCGCGCAACGTGGAATTCGTGCGCGGGCTGGGGGCGGATGCGGTGATCCCCTACGACACGGACGAAGTGCCGTCGGAACACCAGTTCGACGTGATTTTCGACACCGTGAAGGCGTGGGACTTTGCCGCCGCCTGCCGCCGCCTGACCCCCACGGGGCGTTATGTGAGCACCCTGCCGGACGTGCCCGGACTGCTGAAGGTTAAATTGTTCAAGTGGTTCGGCTTCAAACAGCAGTGCCGTTTCGTGATGCTGCGCGCCGATCCGCACGGCCTCAAATACCTGGCGGAACTGGCGGACAAGGGGCAGTTGCGCCCGCACCTCCAGCAGATTTATCCCCTGGACGGCGCGGCCGAGGCGCACCGCGTGAGCGAGGACGGGCATGTGACGGGAAAACTGGTGGTGGAGGTGGGGTAGTCGGGTCCACCCCCGTACCCTCAATGGCAGTTCGTCAGCCCGCGCTTTTCCAGGTATTTCTGATGATAGTCCTCGGCGGGCCAGAACGGCCCGGCGGGCTCGATGCGGGTGGCGACCGGGCGTGACAGCCGACCACTCGCCGCCAGGGCATCGCGGGAAGCGTTGGCCTGCTTGCCCTGCTCCGCGTCGTATACAAAGACGCAACTGTGGTACTGGGTGCCCACGTCCGGCCCCTGGCGGTTCACCTGGGTCGGATCGTGAATGGCCCAGAACAGGTTCAGCAACTGTTCATAGGAGACAATCTGCGGATCGAAGGTCACCTCCACCACCTCGGCATGGCCGGTGGTGCCGCTGCACACCTGCTGGTAGGTGGGGTGTTCCACGCGGCCACCGGAGTATCCGACGCTGGTGGCCGTCACTCCCTCCAGGCTGTCGAACGCCACCTGAACCCCCCAAAAACAGCCCGCACCGAACATTGCCTTGCCGGTGTCCTTGTTCGCCATCCCTGTCCTCCGCACGCCGTTTCGGGTATAAGCCTCGCGCCATTTAACACCGACCCTCCGGGGCTGGTCCACTTTGCGACACGGGAGGCCGGGCCTGCCCGTAAACCGTGCTAAAATGGCCCACCGACCTCACGGCATTTGTATCACCTCCCCCTTGGGGACGGTGCGGATTTAAAGCATGCTTACCGTCGACAATGTGAGCCACAGCATGGGCGGCCGACCGCTGCTGACCGGCGTATCCCTGACCGTCAACGACGGCGACCGCCTCGGTCTGGTGGGGCCGAACGGGCGCGGCAAAAGCACTTTTTTGCACATCATTGCCGGCGAGATCACCCCGGAGAGCGGCGAAGTGCGCACCAAAAAGGGGCTGCGCATCGGTGCCTTGTGGCAAGAGCCCCCCGCCAGCGGCGAGGTGAGCGTGATCGACGAGGTGCTCGGTGGCGACGCCGAACTGTCACGCCTCACCCGCTCCCTGCACCGGTTGGAAAAGGACATGGCCGACCCCGCCAACGCCGACCGTCTGGACCGGCTGGTGGAGCAGTACGGCCAGGCCACCGAGCGCATGCAGGCCATGGGCGGCTATACCCGCGAGGCCGACGCCCGCAAGGTGCTGGGCGGCCTGGGCTTCTCGGTGACCGAAATGGACCGCCCCTGCGGAACCTTTTCCGGCGGCTGGCGCATGCGCATCTCCCTCGCCCGCCTGCTGGTTACCGGGCCGGAATTGCTGCTGCTGGACGAGCCCACCAACCATCTGGACACCTTCGCGGTGGAGTGGCTGGAACAGTTCCTCACCACCTATCAGGGGGCGGTGGTGGTGGTCTCTCACGATCGCGCCTTCCTCAACCTGTTTGCCAACCGCATCGCCTCGGTGATGGACCTTACGGTGCGCAGCTTCAAGGGCAACTACGACGCCTATGTGGCGCAGCGCGAGGTGGAAAGCGAGGTGGAGGAGAACCGCGCCCGCAACCAGCAACGCGAGGCCGAGCGCCTGCAATCCTTCGTGGACCGCTTTCGCGCCAAGGCCACCAAGGCCCGGCAGGCGCAAAGCCGCGTCAAGCAACTGAAAAAGCTGGAGCAGGAACTGGTGCCGGTGAGCCGTGCGGACAAGGTGGTGAATTTCAGTTTCCCCCCCACGATTCCGTGCGCCAAGGAGGTGCTGGTGGCCGAAGGCCTCAGCAAGCGTTTTGACGGCAACCACGTGTTCGAAGATTTCTCCTTCACCCTGTTCCGGGGCGACAAGGTGGCTCTGGTGGGGCCCAACGGCGTGGGCAAAAGCACCCTGCTCAAAATAGTGGCTGGCGCCGAGCGTGCCGACGCCGGGCGCGTGGTGCTGGGGCACAAGGTGACCAGCACCTACTTCGCCCAGCACACCCTGGAGACCCTGTCACCCATCAACACCGCCTATCAGGAGGTGCAGTCCATCGCCCCCACCGATCCGGTGTCCCGCATCCGCGGCATCCTCGGGCGCTTTCTGATCACCGGCGACGACCAGCTCAAACCGGTGGAGGTGCTGTCAGGCGGCGAAAAGGCCCGCGTGGCCCTGGCGCGCATGCTCATTCGTCCCGCCAACCTGATGTTTCTGGACGAGCCGACGAACCATCTGGACATACCCAGCCGCGACGTGCTGGAAGAAGCCCTGACCGAGTTCGACGGCACCCTGATGCTGATCACCCACGATCGTCACCTGATCCACCAGATTGCCAACCGGGTGCTGGAGATTCGCGACGGCAAGCTGACCTCTTTCGACGGCACCTACGCCGAATACCTGGCCCGCCGCGAGGGCGGCCCCCCCGTGGCCACGCCTTCCGCCACGCATCTGCCGCCCTCCCGTCCCGCCGCCCCCAAGGGGTCGGCAAAGCAGAACAAACCCGCAGCCGGAAATGCCCCGGACGGCGGGCAGGCAGACGGCAAAAAGCCGGATGGTAAAAAATCCGACGACAAGAAGGCCGGCAATCAGCAGGCCCCGCCGCCCGATCGCAACCGGGCCAGGGAGCAACGCAAGCTGCTGGCGCGCATCGCCGAGATCGAGGCCACTCTGGAAAAGCTGGAGCCCCGGCTGGCGGAGTTGTCCGCCCTTCTGGCCGACCCCACCCTGTATTCCGATCCCGGGCGATTCGACCAGGTGCTGGCCGAGCATCAGCAGGTGGAGGCCAAGGTATCCCGCCTTACCATCGAGTGGGAAACCCTCGGCAACCAGGCCGAAGCGCCGGGGAGCCCCGGCGGGGCTTAACCGGCGGGCACGGCCCGCAGCGGACGGCACCGTGTCTCTGCGGCACACCAGGTAAACCCGAATAAATCTGGAGAAGGGCCGGGGAGCCCCGGCGGGGCTTAACCGGTGGGCACGGCCCGCAGCGGTAACCCGAGCGGCCACGGTGTGTGTGGCCGTCCGGCGGGTCTCTACGCCAGGGGGGAGGCGAGGGAGGCGTTCCTCTTTCCCCCTTCGTTCCCGCGCAGGCGGGAATCCAGCCGAGGGCAACGACCACCCCTCCCGACGTGCCTGGCAGGCCCGCGTGGGCGGTTTCTCCTTTGAATGACAAGTGGTGAACGGCAACCGGGAACCACCCCGATGGATTCCCGCCTGCGCGGGGGTGACATCCAGCGGTCCCGTCCGCCCCCGGCCAAAAAATGCTTAATTTGAGGCCCGCATCCTGCCGATAAAGGGACTGTCCCGCCGTGCGCGAGGGTTCGGTACGGGGGCAGGAGCGGAAGGTTATCACTGCACAGCAGAGACGGGAGCGTTGGAGTGATCCAGCAGCATTTGACACAGCGTCTGATTGAGGGCGCCCTCATTACCGAAGAGCAGCACAAGCAGGTGCTGGCGGCGATGGAGCGTGAGGAGGGGCGCTATTTCCCCACCTTGCTCAAGCTGAATCTCTGTACCGAGGAAAAGCTGATGCAATTCCTCTCGCAGTATTTCCGCTTGCCGTTTGTGGACCTGAAAAAGATCAAGGTGGATCCGCAGGTCATCAAGCAGATTCCCATGGAGGTGGTCAAGAAATACCGCACGGTGCCGGTGAAGCGCGTCGGCAACCGCCTGACGGTTGCCATGGAAGACCCCACCGACGTCTTCGCCATCGACGACATCAAGTTCATGACCGGTTACGAAATCGAACCGGTGCTGGCCTCTCCCCTCGCCATCGGCGAGGCGATGGACACCTACTACGACTCGGCCAACCAGTTCGAAGAGGTGATGAAAGGCATCGACGAGAACGACGATGTCGAAACCGTCGACGAAATGAACATGGAGGACGACGGTGGCAACACCGCCGAGGATGCCCCGGTCGTCAAGCTGGTGAACCTGATTCTGGCAGAGGCCATCAAGCGCGGGGCCTCCGATATTCATATCGAGGCCTACGAAAAGAAATTCCGCGTGCGCTACCGCGTGGACGGCACCCTGTACGAGATCATGAATCCGCCCATGCGCATGCGTCCGGCCCTCACCAGCCGTCTGAAGATCATGTCCAACCTGGACATTTCGGAGCGCCGCATTCCCCAGGACGGCCGCATCAAGCTGAAGCTGAAGGACCGTGAGGTGGATCTTCGTGTTTCCACCCTGCCCTGCCTGTTCGGCGAAAAGATCGTGATGCGTATTTTGGACAAGGGCAACCTGACCCTCGACATCAGCAAGCTGGGCTTTCCCGAAAAGGGCTATCAGGATTTCCTGCGCGCTATCACCAGCCCCTTCGGCATGGTGCTGGTGACCGGCCCCACCGGTTCCGGTAAAACCACCACGCTGTATTCGGCGCTGCACCACGTCAACGACACCGAAACCAACATCATGACCGCCGAGGATCCGGTTGAGTACAACCTGTTCGGCGTCAACCAGGTGCACGTCAAGGAAGACGTCGGCCTGTCTTTCCCGGCGGCGCTGCGTTCCTTCCTGCGTCAGGATCCCGACATCATCATGGTCGGTGAGATTCGTGACGGCGAGACTGCCGAGATCGCCATCAAGGCGGCACTCACCGGCCACCTTGTTCTGTCCACGCTGCACACCAACGACGCACCGGCAACCATTGCGCGTCTGCTCAACATGGGGGTGGAGCCGTTCATGGTGGGCTCCTCCGTCATCATGGTGCTGGCCCAGCGTCTGGCACGGCGTATCTGCAAAGAGTGCAAGGAGCCCATGGCGCTGGACAAGGCCGCTCTGGTCAAGGTGGGGCTTACCCCGCAGGCGGCCGAAAAGGTGACCGTCTACCACGGCAAGGGCTGTCCCAATTGCAACAACACCGGCTACAAGGGACGTGTGGCGCTGTACGAAATCATGCTGATCGACGACGCCATCCGCGAACAGATTTACAAGGGCGCGAACACCGACCAGCTCAAAAAGGTCGCCATTGCCCGCGGCATGGAGACCCTGCGCATGAACGGCATCCGCCGCATGATCGAGGGCATCACCACGCTGGACGAGGTATACGCCACCACCATGGGCGACTAGAGGGGCTGGCTGGAAAAACGGGTCAGGCCGTAACGGCCAGGCCAAAAGATACGGAGTTTCCGGCAACCGCCGGGAACCCACGACGGAGGAGGGAAGGAACCGAGGCGATATGGCTACCAATCTGTACCAACTACTTCAGGACCTGGTCGAAGCCGGGGGCAGCGACTTGCATATCACCACCGGCATCCCGCCCACCATGCGCCTGCACGGTGAAATGACCAAGATGGAGAAGTACGAGGTGGTGACGCCGCCGGAGTCCAAGCGCATGGCGTACAGCATCCTCAACGATGCCCAGCGCCACCGCTTCGAGGAAGAGAACGAACTCGACTGTTCGTTCGGCGTCAAGGGCATTGCCCGTTTCCGCGCCAACGTGTTCGTGCAGCGTGGCGCCGTGGGCGCCGTGTTCCGCGTCATTCCGCAGAAAGTGCCGACCTTCGACGAGCTCAAACTGCCGGCGGTGGTCAAGGCCATCGCCAACAAGCCGCGCGGCCTGGTGCTGGTCACCGGCCCTACCGGCTCCGGAAAATCCACCTCGCTGGCGGCGGTGATTGACCACATCAATTCCACCACCCACGGGCACATCATCACCATCGAAGACCCCATCGAGTATCTGCACCCGCACAAGAACTGCGTGGTCAACCAGCGCGAGGTGAAGAACGATACCAAGGACTTCAAGGAGGCCCTCAAGCGCATCCTGCGTCAGGACCCCGACGTGGTGCTGGTGGGTGAGTTGCGCGACCTGGAGACCATCGAGGCCGCCCTCACCCTGGCGGAAACCGGCCACCTTACCCTGGGCACGTTGCACACCAACTCCTGCGCCCAGACCATCAACCGCATCGTGGACGTGTTCCCGCCCTCCCAGCAGCCGCAGGTGCGCGCCCAGTTGGCCCTGACCCTGGAGGGTATCGTCTCGCAACAGTTGATTCCCCTGCGCAGCGGCCATGGGCGCTGCATGGCCATGGAAATTCTGGTGCCCAACTCGGCCATCCGCAACCTGATCCGCGAGGACAAGATCCACCAGATCTACTCGTCGATGCAGACCGGGCAGGACAAGTACGGCATGCAGACCATGAATCAGGCGCTGATGGAACTGACCACCAAGGGTCTGATCAGCCACGACGACGCGATGTTCCGCACCGGCAATCCCCAGGAACTGGTGGCCATGTTTGGCCGCATGGGGATCAAGGTGTCGGTTCCGGAGGAGTGATGTCCACCCCGTACCGGGAAACAGTGTAGGAAACCGAACCCATGGCCACCTGGATTTATGTCGGCAAGGATCGCAACGGCAAAACCCTGAAAGGGGAGATCGCCGCCGGCAACAAGGACGAGGCGGTAGCCCTTCTGCGCAAGCAGAACATCAACGCCTCGTCTCTGGACAAGAAAGCCTCGTCGTTCGTGCTTCCCGGGATGGCGCCGGGCGTTTCCGAGAAGGACGTGGTGATCTACACCCGTCAGTTCTCCACCATGATCGACGCGGGTCTGCCCCTGGTGCAGTGTCTGGAAATTCTCGGCGGCCAGACCGAAAACCAGTCTTTGGCCAAGGTCATCAACGCCGTGCGCATGGATGTGGAGGCAGGCTCCACCTACGCCGACGCCCTGCGCAAACACCCCAAGGCCTTCGATGGTCTGTATGTGAACATGATCGCCGCCGGCGAGGCGGGCGGTATTCTGGACATCATCCAGCAGCGTTTGGCCGCCCACATGGAAAAGTCCATTGCCCTGAAGAAGCAGATCAAGGGCGCACTGGTCTATCCGGCGGCCATCGTCAGTATCGCCGTGGCGGTGATCACGGTGTTGATGGTGTGGGTGATTCCGGTGTTCGCACAAATGTTCGTGGAGTTCGGCGGCACCCTGCCCGGCCCCACCCAGTTCGTGATGGACGCCAGCGACTTTTTTGTGTCTTACATCTGGCACATGGGCGCGACCGCCTTCGGTATCAAGAAGGGTCTCTCCTGGGTGTACAACAAAACCGTCACCGGGCGCCGCGAGATGGACCGATTCATGCTCAAGATCCCGGTGGTCGGCGACGTGATCCGCAAGGCAGCGGTGGCCAAGTTCACCCGTACCATGGGCACCCTGATCCAGTCCGGCGTGCCGATTCTCGAGTGCATGCAGATCGTGGCCAGCACCGCCGGCAACAAGATTGTGGAAGAGGCCATTCTGACCGCCCGCGTGGCCATCAGTGAAGGTCAGAACATGGCCGAACCGCTGGAGGCCACCAAGGTGTTCCCCAAGATGGTGACGCAGATGATCTCGGTGGGCGAGGCCACCGGCGCCATCGACACCATGCTTTCGAAGGTCGCGGATTTTTACGATCAGGAGGTGGACGACGCCGTGGGCGCCCTCACCGCGCTGATGGAACCGGCCCTGATGGTGTTCCTGGGCGTGACCGTGGGTTTTATCGTGATCGCCATGTACCTGCCGATTTTCACCATGGCCAACTCGGTGTAGGTGGCCACCCGAAAGCCTTTCGGAAATGGTTGAAAAACGCCCTTCCCGGTCCGTGCCGGGGGGGCGTTTTTTTGTGCCGTCTCATGCGCCGGGCAGTTCCAGATCGACCACCAGCGGCAGGTGATCGGAGGCGGTGCGGGTCAGCCCCGAGCGGGGCACCTCCACCCGGTGGACCCGCACCTCCGGGGTGAGGAACACGTGATCGATGCGCCCCACCGGATAGGGACCGTACCAGGTGGCGCGGGGGGAGTGCCCCGGCAGGTGTCGCTGGGCGTCCACCAGGCGGGCGGTCATGTGGCGGTATGCCAGGGTGCCGGGCATGGCGTTGAAGTCGCCGCACACCACGCCGGGGGCGGAAAATTCCGGGTGCCCCACCCAGTGGGGACCGGCCAGGGCCGCCGCCTGCGGGCGCCGCTCCGCAGGGTAGAGACCGAGGTGGGTGTTGATCAGGTTGAGCATGCCGTGGGGCGTGTGCAGCCGCACCCACAGGGCGCCGCGCGGCTCGCCACCGCTGGTTCCGGGCAGCGCCGCCGCCCGCACCCGCTGCATGGGCAGGCGGCTGAGGACGGCGTTGCCGTAGTGTTCTTCCTGCACCGACAGGGTGGGCGCGAAGTGAAATTCCATTTGCAGCAGGTCGGCGATCAGGCGCGCCTGATCCACCCGGCCGCTGCGGGAGCGGCCCACGTCCAGTTCCTGCAGGCACGCCACATCCGGCCTCAGGGTGTCGATCACCCGGGCGATGCGCGCCGGTGACAGGCGGCCATCCAGCCCCACGCAGCCGTGCACGTTGTAGGTCATCACCCGCACCCGGGCGGGGCGGGACCGGGGGACGCGGAACCCCGTGGGGGCGTCCGCAGAAGTTCTGCCAGAAATGTCCGCAGAAGTGTCCGCAGAAACGTTGGTGGAAATGTCCGGGGGGGTCGGTCGCGGTGGAGGTGTCGCCCGGCCCAGCAGGGCCAGCGCCGCCCGGCGCAGGTCGGCGGCCTCCACAGGGCTGCGATCCGCGCGGGGGGGCAGGGCGGTGTCTGCCGGCAGCAGGGCGAAGGCGTGGGTCTCCTCGGTGCCGGGGCCGCCGTGGGCGCCGTTTTGTGACGGAAAGGTCAGCGTCGGCGCGCCGCGCCGCCATCCCAGCAGAATCAGGTGACCGGCATCCGGCTGGTGCGCCAGACGCGCCAGGTCGCAGGCGACCTGTTGCCGGAACGGATGTTCGTCCCCCAGGTAACGGTGGGCCTCTGCCGGGATCGCCAGGTCCCCCTCCGGGGTGAACAGCCGGGCCTTGCCGCCGGGAGAAGGCACCAGCACCGCCGGGATGCGCGCCTCGGTCAGCAGCCGCCGGGCCAGGTCGGCGGCCTGCTCCGGCGGCGGGGGGGCATCCAGATACACAAGCCCCACTGGGCCCATGGCGACGATCCGAGGCGACGCTTCCGTCCGTGCGGGTTCCGAGGCCCCCTTCAGCCAGCGAGACAGCCGCTTGCCCAGCCAACCGGCGCGGCGATACTCCTCTCCGCCAGGACCGGTGGCAGCGCCGGATGGCGGTTGCCGGAGCGCCTCGCACACCGCCTCTTCCAGTGGTCGGCCGTACAGGCGCGGGTAGGGGATCGACTCTTCCTGGCCGTGGTCGGAATAGACCCAGAGCTGGTACTCCCGGCTGCGGGACAGGTGCGCGGCACGGTCGATGCGATGGATGGCGCGGTCGATGCCCTTCAGTGTCCAATGGGCAAAGCGTGAGCCGGGGCCGCGCCGGTGGGCCTGTTCGTCGTAGCCCAGCAGGTTGACGTGGATCACCGCCAGGCCGCGCGCGGCATCCATGCAGGCGCCGATGGTGACGGCCTCGCGCAGCCCGATGCTGATGGCTGCGCGGGTGGGAATGAACTGCAACTCGCGCCACAGGTCGCGCCCGGCAAAGGCGCCGCGCAACGCATCCATGACCGCCAGCAGCGCCTCCACCACCACCAGCGCCAGGGCGCGCAGGAGGCTGACGCCGTTCCACAATACCAGTCCGGTCAGCAGCAGGGGGTTGGCGGCGCGAATCAAGGTGCCGAAGCCGAAGGCCGCCGGGCAGACGTGGGATTCGGCGGCGCCACCGGTGTAGATGCTGGAATAACAACTGCCGCCGTCCAGCAGCCCGCCGTTTCCATCCCCTCCCGCCGCTTCGTCCATCGCGCTCTCCAGCCGCCGCTGCACGCGGGCGGCGGATTCCGGGTCGTACATGCGCGCCAGTTCCCCGCTGTCGCGGTCGCGGAAACCGAAGGCCGGAACCGCCCCGGAGACACCGTAAAACAGCCGCGCCTGAAACTCCGGAGTGGTGGAAGGGACCCCTGCATAAAGGCTGTGCAGGCGGTAATGGTCGCGCCCCAGCAGGCGCGCCAGAAACGGCATCCGACCGTGCAGCAGCGCGTCCTCCAGATGGGGGCGCGACAGGCCGTCGATCTGCACCAGAATCAGTCCGGCACCGGCTCCGGGAGGGGTGCGGGGCAAGCCCAGCAGACGCACCCCCCACTCGGAGCGGCTCAGCCAGCGGCGCAGCGTGTAGTGAAAATGTCCGATGCGGCCAAACATGCGCGGCTCCCCTGCCACGGGATTTAACTCCCCCTTCCCCATTATGATGCCCCGGGGAGGACAATGGTATGACGGCAGGTCGGCAAGAAAATCCACCAGAGAATCCACCAGAGTTTCAAATGAAAAGCGGCAGCGACAGTCATTGGGACGGCATCTCTTCCCGCTGGTGGCAGTGGCGCGAGTTGATGGGCAGCGCCTCCCGGCCGGTGAGCGAGCGCATGGTGGAGCTGGCCCGTATCGGCCCCGGCAGCCGGGTGCTGGACGTGGCCAGCGGCTATGGCGAACCCGCCGCCACCGCCGCCCGGCGGGTGGGGGAGCTGGGGCTGGTCATTGCTACCGACCTGTCGGCGGAGATGGTCCGGCTGGCGGCGCGCCGCGCCGGGGAGACCGATCATCATCGAATGCGGGTGGCGCGCATGGACGGCGCGGCCCCGGCGTTCCGCCCCGCATCCTTCGACGCGGTGCTGTGCCGCTGGGGGCTGATGGCGTTGTCCGATCAACTGGAAACCACACTGCACGGGCTGGCGCGGCTGCTGGCGCCGGGAGGGATGCTGGTGGTTGCGGTGTGGGGGGCGCCGGAACGGGTGCCGTCCATCGCCATTCCCTTGGGGGCGGCGCGTCGGGCGGTGGGGCAGCCGCCACCGGTGGCCGGGGAGCGCGGGCCGTTCCGGCTGGCGGACGGGGTACGGCTGCCGTGGGCGCTGCGCGCCGCCGGGTTGACGCACATCACCACCGAGGTGGCGCCGGTGCGCTATCGCTTTGCATCGGCGGCGGCGTTCAGCGATTTTTGCCGCGCCACCTCCAGCCCCCTCACGGCCCTGCTGGCGGAACTGCCCCAGGCGCGCCACGCCGAAGTATGGGACGCGGTAGAGGCCGCAGCCAGGGAACTGGCCGCGCCAGATGGCAGCGTGTCACTGGAAAACGCCGCCGTGGTCCTCTGCGGGCGGGCACGGCCCGCAGCGATAAACGGCGGGCACGGCCCGCGGCGATAAACGGCGGGCACGGCCCGCGGCGATAAACGGCGGCTGGCGGCATGTGACCATCCGCGGGCCGCTCCGCAGCGCGGACGGCACAATATCCCTGCGCCGTGTCGGGGAAAAACGGCGGGCACGGCCCGC
>JAOUFN010000021.1 GCA_029858285.1 Nitrospirota bacterium
AACGGCGGGCACGGCCCGCGGCGATAAACGGCGGCTGGCGGCATGTGACCATCCGCGGGCCGCTCCGCAGCGCGGACGGCACAATATCCCTGCGCCGTGTCGGGGAAAAACGGCGGGCACGGCCCGCGGCGATAAACGGCGGCTGGCGGCATGTGACCATCCGCGGGCCGCTCCGCAGCGCGGACGGCACAATATCCCTGCGCCGTGTCGGGGAAAAACGGCGGGCACGGCCCGCAGCGCAAACGGCGGCTGGCGGCATGTGACCATCCGCAGGGGCGCCCCCCTGCGGTATGCGCGTAAAGCCGGTGTGGAATCCGGCTTCATCGCGAAACGGTCCACGCGGGATATACACCGGCCCAAAAAATCACCGTACGCCCTGAGCCCGTCGAGGGACGGGCCTCCCATCGCCCCCCCCGCTCAGGCGCGGGCGGTGCGCTGCGGGATGGCCTGCAGTCGCTGTACTTCCTGGGTCAGTTGATCCAGCACGTCGTCCCGCAGGCCGTCGGCCACCCGCAGCAGATGGCCGAATTCACGGGGGGAACGCAGAATCACCTGCTTCAGGTCGGTGGCGATGCGGCCGGACAGGGCCAGCATTTCGTCGTGATCCTGCTCCAGGGCGTCGGCGATAGCCACTACCTTGTCCTCCGCCGGGGGAGGAAACTCGCCGCGCTCGATTTTTGAAAGGTAGGTGGGGCTGATGCCCACCTGTTTGGCGAACTTGCGCAAACCGATATTGCGTTTGGTGCGCAGCATCCGCACTTCGTGGCCGAATCGCCCGTCCATAGCCGCCCTCCTCTTCCGCCTTGCAGCCCCCAATTCCGCGCCCCCACATCCGGTACGCAGGGATGATCCCCTGTCGGCGGCCCGCGATAAACGGGCCGGACACCGGCACGTCGGATCCCCGCAGCCGACGGACGCACGCAGGCGCCGCGCGCGCAGCAGATCCCACATGTCTACCGTAGACGACACGGGATACGTCGTAAATCAGGGATTACCCTGAAAAATTGAACGTTAAGGGAGGTTTGGAGAGGGGCTAGCGGTGAGTGCGGTGGCGGCGTGCGCGCCGGGCATCCTGGCCGAGGCGCACCAGAAAAAACAGTCCGGAGGCCGCACTCAGGCCGATCAGCAGCCACCCTGGGTCCACACCGTTCACAAACACCTCGCACCGTTACACACACCGGGGGACGCCTCACTACCGGAGGGCCCCCCCGCTCACTCGCACCGTGAGTGGAATATGAGCAAAAACCGTACCGGAAGCGAAAAAGCCGATAACTTGCTGTTTATGCAGCGACCTGGACGGTGCGGCTCGCCCGACGAGCACCTCTTCCCAACTGGAACAGGGAAACGGGTTGCCCATGTTGCCGAATTTTTGGACTCTTTCCTCCAATTGGACGATGTCGGCGGATCGGGGGTGACTTCTCAAAACCATTTAAGTTTAAGTCATTTATTTCGATAAGAAGGCAACTCCTTCTATAACCCGCCGGGGGGTGGCATGACCACTCACCTAAAAGTGGCCAACCGTCGGGTGAATACCATCACAGCACAGACGGGGCGGTGGCGTGGGGCTCGTCGGTGTCCAGCCATCCGGCCCGCCCCCGTTCCCCCTGCTCAGGGCCGCAGGCAGCAGGCGGCACCGGCCGGATCGGGGCCGGTGACCTCCACCAGCTTATCCCGCGCCAGCTCGCCGCTGACGATGCGCACCGCCCCCTTGGGGACGCCGAGGAGTTTGGCCAGGAACGCGATCAGCGCCTGATTGGCCTTGCCGTCCACCGGCGGGGCGGTGAGGGCGATTTTGAGGGCGTTGTTGTGTTCCCCCAGCACGGCGTTGCGGCTGGCGCGGGGGGCCAGCCGGATGCGCAGGCGCACCCCGCCCGCCACCCCGGTGATCATCTTGCCGCCCCCCGCTTCGGTCATCGTCGGCTGTTTATTTGTCCGGTGCGGCCGCTCAGTGCCGCCGCTCAGTGCAGCCGCATGGACAGTTCGAGCAGGGACTGGACCACCGCGACCTGCAAAAACTTGATGCCCAGCAGCACCAGCAAGGGCGAAAAATCCATGCCGCCCATGGGTGGCAGAATGCGCTGCGCCTGACGCAGCACCGGATCGGTGGCGCGGCGCAAAAACTGCACAATGGGGTTGTAAGGGTCGGGGTTCACCCAACTGAGCAGCACCCGTGCGAAAAAAATCCAGAAATAGATCGTCAACAGCGCGTCGAGGACCAGGGCGATGGCCTTGACCAGATTTCCCAGAACGAACATGTCGGCTCCCTGTATCACTGCCTGCCCGTGGGCCTGGCCATAAAAAAACCGCCCGCCGGCAGATGCCGGGGGCCCAAAACGAACGGGCCGGAATCAATTGCCGGAATCTGTCCCGCCACCCGCTCCGCCCAGTTCACGGGCGCGGCGGCAGGCCGCCTCCACGGCGCCGATCACCGCGCCGCGCATGCCCGCCGTCTCCAGCACGTGCAGCCCGGCCGCCGTGGTGCCGCCGGGGCTGGTGACCATGTCCTTGAGGGCCGCCGGGTGGGTGCCGGTTTGCAGCACCATGCGCCCGGAGCCCAGCACCGTTTGCGCCGCGAGCACCATGGCCACATCGCGGGGGAGGCCCATTTTCACGCCGCCGTCGGCGAGGGCCTCGATCATGACGAACACGTAGGCCGGGCCACTGCCCGAAAGGGCGGTGACGGCGTCCATCTGCTCCTCGGCCACCACCACCACTTTTCCCACCGCCGCCAGCAGGGCGCGCACCTCCTCCAGTTCCGACGCCGTGACGCGCGGGCCGGGGGCCATGGCCGCAGCCCCCTCGCCCACCAGCGACGGGGTGTTGGGCATCACCCGCACCACGCGGGAATCGGCATACAGGTGCGACTGGAGGCGGGCAATCGGCACCCCGGCGGCGATGGACACCACCACCTGACGGTCGCTGATCTCGTCCTGCACCTCGCGCAGCACCGCGTCGATGATCTGGGGCTTGACCGCCAGCACCACCATGCGCGCCCCCTTGAGGGCCTTTTTGTTGTCGGCGTGGACGGTGACCCCATAGGTGTCCGCCAGCCAGGCGCGGCGCGCCTCCTTCGGTTCGGCCACGTGGATGTTTGCGGGGGACGGGGCGTTTTCGCCGGCCAGCACCCCCTTGATGAGGGCTTCGGCCATGTTGCCGCCGCCGATGAATGCCAGTGTCTGCTGCTTTTTGCCGGTTGCCGTCACGCTACACCTCGGTTTCGTTCGCCGAACAGGGCCCCGCCCACCCGCACCAGGGTGGCGCCTTCCTCTACGGCGACCTCGAAATCGCCACTCATGCCCATGGACAGGGTTTGCATCTGCACACCATGGTACCCCTGTCGGGCGATGTGATGAAACAGCCCCGCCAGTTCCCGGAACACCGGGCGCGCCCGTTCCGGGTCGTCGCTGTAGGGGGCCATGCCCATCAGGCCCGTCAGGCGCAGGTGCGGCAACCGGCCGATGGCGCGGGCCAGGGCCTCGGCCTGTTCCACCGCCACGCCGTTTTTTTGCGCCTCGCGGGCGGCGTTGACCTCGATCAGCAGCGGCTGCACCACACCGCGTTCTCCGGCGATGAAATCAATGCGCTCCGCCAGGGCCAGGGAGTCCACCGAGTGGATCAGGGCAAAAGCGCCCACGGCGCGGTTCACCTTGTTGCGTTGCAGGTGGCCGATAAAATGCCACTCCGGCCCGGATCCGACGGCCTCCATCTTTGGCAGCGCCTCCTGGATGCGGCTTTCGCCGAATCGGCTCAGGCCGCAGACCAAGGCCTCGCGCACCGCCTCCGCCGGAAAGGTTTTGGACACCGCCAGCAGGGTGATGTCCTGCGCCGGGCGCCCGGAGCGCCGCGCCGCCGATTCGATGCGCGCGCGCAGGGCCGTCAGCCGCGCGGCGAAATCCTTCACGCGGGCTCCTCGGGGGCGCAGCGGATCCAGCTTACCATGCGTCCCGAGGCGGCGCCGTCGCGGCGGTAGGACTCATAGCCGTTGTGGCAGTGGGTGCAGGCGCCGCTGTCGTCGATGCGGGTTACCCCCAGGGCGGTCAGTTGCAGGCGGTTGAGAAGGGCCACATCAAGGGTGGGGCGGCCACTGCGGAAGGTGCCGATGACCTGTCCGGCCCACTGGGGAAAGTGTTCGCGCACGGTGGCGGCCAGCTCCGGCCCCACCTCGTAGCAGCAGGGGCGGATACACGGCCCCAGCCAGGCGTGGATCTCCTTTGGCGTCACGCCGTGGTCGGATTCCATGGCGCGCACGGCGGCGGCGGCAACCTGGGCCACGGTGCCGCGCCAGCCCGCATGCACCGCCGCCACCACCGTGCCGTTACGGGCACTCAGCAGCAGCGGCAGGCAGTCGGCGGTGCGCACCCCCACGGTGGCGCCGGGCAGGTGGGTCAGTACGACGTCGCCATCGGCCCCGGACAGCGCGGGCGGGTGGCCGCCGAGGCGCAACACCACGGTGCCGTGCACCTGATTGCCGGTGACGGTGCCGGGGGGGGGCGCCTCGCCCTTGCGGCCAAAGTGGTGGGGCGGGGGGGTCAGGGGCCGGGCCATGCGGCTCCTGCTCCGGGCCCCGATTTTGGACCGCCGGGGGAGGATGCCCCACGGGAGGTCGGCGTTTTCGGACTGCCACCTGTGGAGGGGCTGCCTTTGGGCGCTGCCCCCCTGGCGGTGACCGGGGAATTTTTTGGAGACACTTCCTGTGGTGGACGCCGGAGGTAGGCGGGAATGTCCCACTCCGCCTTGAAGCGCTCGTCGTCCCCCACGGGTTGCGGGGCGCGGCCCGCCGCGTCGGGGCTGGCGGTCCCTGCGCCTGCGGCCACGGCCGGGGCGGGCTCGTCCTTGCTCACGAAGGCGGTGGAACTGCGGGGCTCGGCCGGCATGGCGCCCGCTCCGGCGGCGATGCCGGCGCCGGCGGCCATTTCCAGAGGGGCGGTGGCGGCTTCAGGCCGGGCCTCTTCCTGAACGGCGGGGACGGCGCCCTCGAAACCGGTGGCGATGACGGTGATGCGCACTTCGTCCCCGAGGGACGGGTCGATCACCGTGCCGAAGATCACGTTGGCCTCCGGATTGGCGGACTCCTGGATCAGTTCGGAAGCGGCCATGACCTCTTCCATGGTCAGGCTCTCACCGGCCGAGATGTTGAACAGCAGGCCTGCCGCCCCGAGGATGTTGCCGTCCTCCAGCAGCGGGCAGGCAATGGCCGAGCGCGCGGCGACCACGGCGCGGTCCGCGCCACTGGCCGCACCCACGCCCAGCAGGGCGCGGCCCGGATGGCACATGACGGTCTGCACGTCGGCAAAGTCCACGTTGATGAAGCCGGGGATCAAAATCACGTCGCTGATACCCTGCACCCCCTGACGCAGCACGTTGTCGGCGATGCGGAACGCTTCCACCATGGGGGTGTTGGGGGGCACGAAGGCGGCCAGCCGCTCGTTGGGGATGACGATCATGGAGTCCACCATGCGGGTCAGTTCCGCCACCCCCTCCATGGCCCGCTCCATGCGCTTGCGCCCCTCGAAGGGAAACGGTTTGGTGACCACCGCCACCGTCAGCGCACCGATTTCCCGGGCGATGCTGGCCACCACCGGAGCCGCACCGGTGCCGGTGCCGCCGCCCATGCCCGCGGTGACGAACACCATGTCGGCCCCGGCCATGACCTCGCGCAGCTTGTCGGCGTCGTGGGTGGCGGCGGCGCGCCCCACCTCGGGGTTGGCCCCGGCGCCCAGTCCACGGGTGGTGGCGGTGCCGATCTGCACCCGCACCGTGGCCTGGGAGCGCCCCAGCGCCTGACGGTCGGTGTTGACCGCGATGAACTCCACCTTCGACAGGCCGGAGGCGATCATGGAGTTGATGGCGTTGCAGCCGGCGCCGCCCACGCCGATCACCTTGATGAGGGGCGTGCCGTCTTCCTTGCTGGAAAATTCGAACATGGGTCACTCTCTCCGTATGACGTGCGGACCGGTCTTGGGGTCAGAACAGGGCTTTCATCCAGCGGGTGACGCGGGCCACGCCGCGCGGCCGGGCGGGTTCCGTGCCCTGGGAGGCCAGCCCCGCCAGCGCCAGCCGCGCCAGCCCCACCGCCGTGGCGTGGCGCGGGTTGGCCGCCAGATCCACCAGGCCGGTGAGCCCCACCGGGGCCGCCCGCCGGGCGTTCAGGGCCGTCACCTGACGGGCCAGTTCCACGCTGCCGGGCAACAGCGCCCCGCCGCCGGTGAGCACCACCCCGGAGGCGATGCGCGGCAGGTAGCCACAGCGTGTCAGTTCCTCCGCAGCCAGTTCCAGAATTTCTTCCATGCGCGCGCCGATGATGCGGGCCAGGTCCTGGCGGCTGAAATTGTGCGCATCGCGCCCGCCCACGCCGGGCACTTCCACCTGCTCGGTGGCCTCCACCCGCGCGGCGATGGCGGTGCCGTACTGCACCTTGATGCGCTCCGCGTCCCTCAGGGGGGTGGACAGGCCGTAGGCGACGTCGCGGCTGATGTGGACCCCGCCCAGGGGCAAGACCCAGGTGTGGGACAGGGCGCCGTCCACGAACACCGCAAGGTCCGATGTGCCGCCACCGATGTCCAGCACCGCCACCCCCAGTTCCATCTCCTCGGGGGACAGCACGGCGTGGGCGGAGGCCAGGTTCTGGGGGGCGATGTTGTCTACCTGAAGCCCGGCGCGTTCCACGCAGGTGAGCAGGTTTTGCATCGAGGTGGCGGGGCCGGTGACCACATGGGCCTCCACCGACAGGCGGTCCCCGGCCATGCCCACCGGGTTGGCGACGGCGGCGTGGGTATCCAGCATGTAGCGGCGGGGGACCACTTGAATGACGTCGTCGTCGCGTCCCAGATCGACGGCGCGCACCTGATCCAGCACGTTGGCCACGTCGGCGTCGGTCACCTGTTCGCCACGCACTCCCAGGGCGGCGCGGTTGTTGAGACCGCGCAACTGTGCCCCGCCGATGCCGGCGACCACGGCGTGGATGTCCACCCCGGACATGGTTTCGGCCTCCTCCACCGCGCGGGTGATGGCGGTTACCGTGTCGTCGATGGACACCACCACGCCGGATTTGACCCCGGCGCACCCGGCGCTGCCGACGCCGAGAATTTTCAGTTCACCACCGTCCCCCTGTTCGGCGACCACGATGCTGACCTTGGTGGTGCCAAGGTCGAGCCCGACGACGATTTCATCCCGTTTGGCCATGTGCGCCTCGTTTCGTCTCCTGACTGGTGTTGCGGTTTTGCCGTCGTTCGTCCATGTCGTTCATCCATGCCGCACGTTGGTGCGGTTTTGCGCCTACAGGGGGTGCGCCACCACCCGGTCGTCGTAGCGCAGGTCCACCTCGGTTCCCCGTTTGCCACCCATGTCCTGCAACTGGGGGCGCAACTGCTCCAGCCGCGCCAGCCGCCAGTCGTATCCGCCCTGATTACCCAGACGGATGCGCAGGCCATCGGACAGGAGCAGGGGGTCGCGCGGGTCGGTCAAATCCACGCTCACATCCGGCTTGCCCCAGGCGGCGGCCAGGTCCAGCGCCAGACGGATGCTGTCCGGGTCCACGCGGCTGCCGGGGGCCAGGCCGCGCAGGGGGACGCCGCTTACCGCCAGCAGCCCCTCTGCCTGCGACTCCCCCGCCTGCAGAAGGTCTGCCGGGCCGGGGTGGTCCAGCACCGCGCCCTCACCGTCCACCATCCAGCGAGGGGTGCCGCCGGCGTCGGTGAGCAGCAAGCGGGGGGTGCGTTCCCACACCCGGATGCTGAGGGTGGACGGGTAACTGCGGCGCACCGCCACGCGTTCCACCCAGGGGTGGGTGAGGAGCTGGCGCGAGACGGACTGCACGTCCAGTTCCGGCAGCGAGGCGTGTTTGGGCAGGTGCAGGCGGATGAGCAGTTGCCCCTCGGGGATGCGGGCGTTGCCGTTGATCTCGATGCGCTGCACCGTCAGCAGGCCGCGGCTGCGCAATTCGCCATAACCCCAGAACACTCCGGCCGCGAGCAGGACGGCGCAGGCCAGGCCGGAGGCCAGCAGCCAACGGCGGCGGCCCCGCCGGGACGGGACGGCGGGGGTGTCCGTGCGGGGGCGGCGGGCATCGTCCCGCGCGTCGACGCGGCGCACGTTGCGGCGTGCGTTCTGACGCGCCCCTTTCGGGGCTTTTCTGGTGGCCAGCACGGTCATGTCGCCGGGGCGCCGTCCAGCGTGGCGCCGTGCATCATGCGCCCGATGAGCTGTTCGAAGGAGACACCCACCGCTCTGGCGGCCTTGGGCAACAGGCTGGTGGGGGTCATGCCGGGGATGGTGTTGACCTCCAGCACCCAGGGGGACAAATTGGCGTCCAGCATCACGTCCACCCGCGCCGCGCCGCGGCAGCCGAGGGCGGTGTAGGCCGCCACCGCCGCCTTGCTGACGGCCTCGGAGCAGCTTGCGGGCAGTTCGGCGGGCACCAGATAGCGGGTGCCGGAGTCTTTCTTGTACTTGGCTTCGAAGGTGAACATGCCCGCGGCGGCCACCACCTCGACGATCGGCAGCGGTTCGCCGTCCAGCACGCTCACCGTCACCTCGCGACCGGTCACGGCGGCCTCGGCATAGGCGCGGCTGTCCTGGGCAAAGGCTTCGCTCACGGCGGCGGCCAGCCCTGCGGCGTCCTTGACGTAGTGCACGCCGATGGACGAACCGCCGATCACCGGCTTGACCACCACCGGGTAGGGCAGGCGAATGCTGCCGGTGGCGGGGGTGAGCACTTCGTAGGCCGGAGTCGGCACGCCGAGGGCGGCCATCAACCGCTTGGTGGCTAGTTTATCGGCGGCGGCGGCGCTGGCGAGCACGCCGGAGCCGGTGTAGGGGATGCCCATCACCTCCAGCAGGCCCTGCACCGTGCCGTCCTCCCCCAGCCGCCCGTGCAGGGCGATGAAGGCGGCCTCCGGGGCCGCCTCGCGCAGCTTTTGCGGCAGGTCGTCGGCGGCGTCCACCTCGGTCACCCGGTACCCCAGGGAGCGCAGCGCCTCGGCAGCGGCGCGGCCACTGGTGAGGGAAATTTCCCGCTCGCTGGAGCGGCCGCCGAGGAGCACCGCCACATGGCGGAAGCGGAGGGGGGCAGAGCCTGTGCCGGGGCTATTGCTCATGGTGTTTGTCCTCCCGGATCGGGTCCCGTCCGATGACTTTCACTTCCATCTCCAGGGTGACCCCGGCGTGTTCCTGCACGCGCTGGCGCACGCGCTCCACCAGGATCATGACGTCGCTGGCGCGGGCCTTGCCCACGTTGACGATAAAATTGGCGTGGCGTCCGGAAACCACCGCGTCGCCCTGCTCCCACTCCTTGCATCCGGCGGCCTCGATGAGGCGCGCCGCGTAGTCGCCGGGCGGATTTTTGAAAAACGATCCGGCATTGGGGGTGAGAATCGGCTGGGTGCGCTCGCGGTAGGCGAGGTTTTCTTCCGTGACGCGGCGGATCTCCTGCTCGTCCCCGGCGCGCAGGGAGAACACAGCCGACAGCACGATGCCGTCGGGCAGGGCGGAAGTGCGGTAGCCCAGGCCCAGACGCTCCACCGGCAGGGTGATAAGGTCGCCATCCATGGTCACCATGTCCACGCACTCCAGGGAGTCGGACAGTTGCCCGCCGTGGGCGCCCGCGTTCATGCGCACCGCGCCGCCCACGGTGCCGGGGATGCCGGCGGCGAACTCCAGCCCGGTCAGCCCGCGGCGGGCCGCGTCGCGCACCAGACGCGGAAACGGCACGCCGGATTCGGCCACCAGGGTATCGGGGCCGATGGGGTTGATGGCGGTGCAGCGCGCCAGGCGGATCACCACTCCCTCGATGCCGCCGTCCCGCACCAGCAGGTTGGTGCCGTTGCCGACCACGGTGACCGGTGTCCCCAGGGCGCGGGCGCAGGCGAGCAGGCCGGGCACGGTGCGCACCGAGCGCGGGGTGACCAGATAGTCCGCCGGGCCGCCGATGCGCAGAGAAGTGTGGCGCGCCATGGGCTCGCGCTCCTTGACCTCGCCGAACACAGCCAGGGCGTCGGCGAAACTGCCGCGTTGCGCCTCTGCGTTCATGCTTCCCCCTTGCGGGCGGCGAGAAACGCCGGGCCCAGTTTCACCACGTCGCCCGCCCCCAGGGTGAGGATCACGTCCCCGGACTGGGCCTGGCTGGCCAGATGCTCCAGCACCGCCGCGTGGTCCGGAACCAGGTGTGCGTCGCGGTGGCCGCAGGCGCGGATCTGGTCCAGCAGGGCGGCACTGGTGATGCCTTCGATGGGGGCCTCGCCGGCCGGATAGATGTCCATCAGCAGCAGGCGATCGGCACTGTGGAAGGCGCGGGCGAAGGCTTCCATCTGGTCACGGGTGCGGGTGTAGCGGTGGGGCTGGAAAATCACCAGCAGGCGGTGATCGGGAAAACTCTCGCGGGCGGCGGACAGGGTGGCGCGCACCTCGGTGGGGTGGTGTCCATAGTCGTCCACCACGATGATGCCATCCGTCTCGCCCTTGCGCTCGAAGCGGCGGCCGACACCGGAAAAACCCGCCAGCGAGGTGCGGATGGCGTCCAGCGAAATGCCCAGTTCCAGCCCGGCGCAGATGGCGGCCATGGCGTTCTGGGCGTTGTGGCGGCCGGTGAGGGGGATGCGAAAGACGCCCAGGGGCTGGCCCCGGAAGCTCACCTCCCAGTGGGCGCCTTTGGTGTTCAACTCCAGCTTGTCGCCGCGCATGTCGGACTGACGGTTGAAGCCGTAGGTGATGGTGCGCTTGTGCACGTGGGGCATCAACGCCTGCACCTCGGGGTCGTCCAGACACAGGATGGCGGCGCCGTAGAACGGCACCTTGTTGGCGAAGTCGGCGAACGCCTTGCGAATGGCGTCCATGTCGGCGTAAAAGTCCAGATGTTCCCGGTCCAGGTTGGTGATCACGGCCAGGGACGGCGACAGTTTGAGGAACGAGCCGTCCGACTCGTCGGCCTCGGCCACCATGTACTGGCCGTTGCCAAGCTTGGCGGAGGAGCCGTACTGGTTGAGGCGGCCGCCGATCACCACGGTGGGGTCCAGCCCGCCCTGCCCCAGCACGGTGGCCACCAGACTGGTGGTGGTGGTTTTGCCGTGGGCGCCGGCGATGGCCACGCCGTACTTCATGCGCATCAATTCCGCCAGCATCTCGGCGCGCTGGATGACGGGGATGCCGCGCTCCCGCGCCGCCACCAGTTCCACGTTGGCGGCCTTGACGGCGCTGGAGACCACCACCACCTGGGCATCCACCAGGTTGTCGGCGCTGTGGCCGGTGTAGACTTTGCCTCCCAGGGAGGCCAGCCGGCGCGTTACCTCGGTGTCGGCCAGGTCGGAGCCGGAAACCCGGTAGCCCTGGTTGATGAGCACCTCGGCGATGCCGTTCATGCCGGAACCGCCGATGCCAATGAAGTGAATGTGCTGGATGTTATGAAATTTCATTGGGTTCTATCAGCCAGATATGTCGCCGGACGAACCGCCGGACGAACCGCCGGAGGGCGTTGGAGACGACGTTGGAGACGAATCGGGGGCGGCGTGCCCCGCCGCGCGGGCGATTTCGAGGCACTCGCCCACGATGCGGGCGGCGGCATCGGGCCGTCCCAAAGCCAGGGCCGCCTTTGCCATTGTAGCCCGAGCCGCCGCGTCGCGGAGCAGGGGGGTCACGGTGGCGGCCAGCCGCTCCGGGGTGAGGTCCTTTTGCTCCAGCAGTATCGCGGCATTGGCATCGGCCAAAGCCAGTGCGTTGGCGCGCTGGTGGTCGTGGGTGGCGTGGGGGTACGGGATGAGGATGGACGGCTTGCCCAGCGCGGTGATCTCCGCCAGCGAGGTGGCCCCGGCGCGGGCGATTACCACATCGGCCCGGGCATAGGCGGCGCCCATGTCGTCGATGAACGCCAGCACCCGCACCCGTTCCCCGTAGCGGCGCACGGCGCTTTCCATGCGGCCCTGATCGCGTTCGCCGGTTTGCAGGGTGACGGTGAGGCCCGGCAGCGCCTCGAACAGGGCGTCCAGAGCGTCTACCAGCGCGCCGTTGATGGCCTGCGCCCCCTGACTGCCGCCGAATACCAGCAAGTGGGGGGCGTCCGTGGCGGCCTTGAGCGGCGCGCGTAACAACTCGGCGCGTACCGGATTGCCCGCCACCGAAAACCGCCCGCCGCGAAAATGGGTGCGGGCGGCGTCAAAGGCCAGAAAGACCCGGTCCACCGAGGGGCCGAACACCCGGTTGGTGACGCCGGGGATGGCGTTCTGTTCCATGATGACGCGGGGGATGCGGCGCAACCCGGCCACGAACAGGATCGGCGCCGAGGCGTAACCGCCCACGCCCACCACCAGGTCGGGACGAAATTCCGACACGATGCGCCAGGCGGCGGCGAAGGCCGACGGCAGCACCGCCAGCGCCAAAAGGCGGCGCACCAGCCCGACGCGGATCATGCCCATCACCGGCAGCACATACAGGTGATAACCGTGTTTGGGCACCACCCGCGCCTCCAGCCCGTGGGCGGTTCCGGCAAAGGCCACCTGCGCCTGCGGCACGCTGTCGCGGAACGCCGCAGCCACCGCAAGGCCGGGGAACAGGTGTCCGCCGGTGCCGCCGCCTGCGATCAACACGTTCATGCGGCCGCCGCCCGGCCGGAGCGGCCCTTGGAGATGTTGATCAGCACGCCGGTGGCAAACAGGCTTACCAGAAGCGCCGAGCCGCCGTAGCTGACGAAGGGCAACGGCAACCCCTTGTTGGGCAGCACCCCCACCGCCACGCCCATGTTGATGAGCGCCTGCAACACGATCATCAACGTCAGGGCCAGTGCCAGGTAACGCCCGAACGGCTCCTGGGCGGAGCGGGAGATCACCAGTCCGCGCCAGGCGAACAGCAGAAACAGGAACAGGATACCGAGGGCGCCGATCAGCCCCAGCTCCTCGCCGATCACCGCATAGATGAAATCGGTGTGGGGTTCGGGCAGGAAGAACAGCTTTTGCCGTCCCTCACCCAGCCCCACTCCGGTTATGCCGCCGGAGCCGAAGGCGAGGAACGACTGCACCACCTGAAAGCCGGAGCCGGTGGCGTCGGCCCACGGATCGAGGTAGGAGGTCAGGCGCGTCAGACGGTACGGCTCCAGCCACACGGCGAACGCGAAGGCGCCCACCGCCAGCAGGACAAGCGGCAGCACAAAGCGCCAGCCGATGCCGCCCACGAACAGCAAACAGCCGGCCACCGCGGCAATGGCCACGGCGTTGCCCAGATCGGGCTCCGCCACGATCAGCGCCAGCACCGTGCCCAGCACCAGCACCGGGCGCACCACCGTGACCACCTTGCAGCGGCGCAGGGCGGCGCCGTGGTTGGTGAGGTAGGCGGCAATGTAGGCGGCGCACACGAATTTGGCCAGCTCCGAGGCCTGGATATTGAACCCCCCGGCCCCCAGCCAGCGGCGCGCCCCTCCGGCGCTGATGCCGATGCCGGGCACCAGGGTGGCGGCCAGCGCCACCAGAATGCCCAGCATCATCAGGGGCACCGCGGGCTTCCACAGGCGGTAGTTGATGAGCAGGCCGAGCAGCAGCCCGCACAGCCCAATGCCCGCCCACATCAACTGGCGCATGGCGAAGTGCCAACTGCTGCCATAGGTGGACATGGCGCGCGGGGCGCTGGCGGAATAAATCATCACCAGACCGACGGCGAGCAGGGTCACGGTGATGGCCGGAATCCACGGGTCAACGGGCATCATCTTGCCCCTGGCGCGGGTGCTGCCGCTGTCGGATGCAGCGCGGCTCATGACCCCTCCCGTACCCAGGCGCGGAACGAATCGCCTCGGTGCACATAGTTGCGGAACTCGTCAAAGCTGGCGCACGCGGGAGACATCAGCACCGTGTCGCCGGGGGCGGCGCTGGCGCGGGCGAGTTTGACCGCCTCGCGCAGGGATTCGGCGATTTCCAGATTGGGGTAGCCCTGCAGGACGATGCGGAATTTTTCCGCCGCCTCACCGAACAGGATCACCTGGCGGGTGTGCAGGAACACGTGTTCGCGCAGGGAAAACAGGTCGCTGCCCTTGTCGCGCCCGCCCAGCAGCAGGATCACCGGCCCCTTCTGGCCGTCCAGCGCCTTGATCACCGAGGCCGGGTTGGTGGCCTTGGAGTCGTTGATCCAGGTGACGCCGTCGTCGCTGGGGACCACCTCCATGCGGTGCGCCAGAGCGGTGAACGAGGACAGCCCCCTGGCGATGACCGGCACCGGGCAGCCCGCCAGCAGGCAGGCGGCGGCAGCGGCCTGGGCGTTTTCCACGTTGTGGGTGCCAAGGATTTTCAGGTCGGTCACCGGGCACACCGGCACGTCCCGCCCGCCGCTGCGCACGGTGATGACGCCGTCCGCCACACGCACCCCGTCCAGCAGGGGCTTGCCCGCCCCGGTCTGGACGTTGAACAGCACCGGGCTGGCGCCCTTCAGATAGTGCCCGGTGACCAGTTCGGTGCCGGCGTCGGCGTGGTTGAGCAGGGCAAAGCCGCCCTTCATGTAGTCGAAGATGTGGAACTTGGCGCGGTAGTAGTCGGCCACACTGGCGTAGCGGTCCAGATGGTCCGGGGCCAGGTTGAGCAGCACCGCGATGCGCGGGCTGAGGGTGCGGATGGACTCGAGCTGGAAGCTGGACAACTCCACCACCAGGAAATCCCACGGCGTATCGGACAGTGCGGCGGCGGCCAGGGGATCCCCCAGGTTGCCGCCGGTGAACACGTGGGGTTTCCAGCCCGACAGGATGTGGCCGACGAGGCTGGTCACCGTGCTCTTGCCGTTGGTGCCGGTGATGCCGATGAGGGGCGCGGTCAAAAAACGCGAGGCCAGCTCGATCTCGCCGATCAGCTCTACCCCGGCGTCGAGCGCCGCCTGCACCGCCGGGTGGCTGCGGGGCACGCCGGGAGACAGCACGATCAGTTCGGCGTTTTCGAGGGCCCGGGCAGGCTGGCCGAGGATAAATTGCACCCCTTCCGGCAGCTCGCGGGCGGCGGACAGGGCGGCGTCGCCGCTGGCGTCATCGGTTATGGTCACCCTGGCGCCCTCGCGCAGCAGCAGGCGGGCGGCGGCGCGGCCACTGGCCCCCAGCCCGAACACCGTCACGCGCCTGCCGGCAAGCGCGAGGGGTTTCGGGCCGGGGGCGGTGGCGGCGGCGGAAGATGGGCCATCCATGGCCCGGGCCGTATGGCTGCCTTCCGTGGCGCAGCCGCCGGACGGCACTACCGGGGTGTTCCCGGCCGCGCCGCCCACAGTCCGCTTCCTGAACCATCCGAACATGTCGAGCGCGCCGAACATGTCTGTCTCATCCCCCCGTCAACGCAGTTTGAGGGTGGAAAGGGCCAAAAGGGCGAGCACGATGGAGATGATCCAGAAGCGCACGATGATTTTTGGCTCCTGCCACCCCTTCAACTCGAAGTGGTGGTGGATGGGGGACATCAAAAAAATGCGCTTGCGGGTCATCTTGAAATAGCCCACCTGCAGGATCACCGAAATGGTCTCCAGCACAAAAATGCCGCCCACCAGCACCAGCAGCAACTCGTGCTTGGAGGCCACGGCGATGGCGCCCAGCGCCGCGCCCAGGGGCAGGGAACCGACGTCGCCCATGAACACCGATGCCGGGTAGGTGTTGAACCACAAAAAGCCCATGGCCGCCCCCACCATGGCGCCGCACACGATGGCCATTTCGCCGCTGCCGGGGATGTAGGGGATTTGCAGGTAACCGGCAAAACGCGCGTGGCCCGACAGATAACTGACCAGCAAGTAGGTGGCGGCGGCGATCATCACCGGGCCGATGGCCAGCCCGTCCAGCCCGTCGGTGAGGTTCACCGCGTTGCTGGCGCCGACGATGACCAGCATGGTGAAGGGCACGAACAGGATGCCCAGATCGGGGTGCAGGCCTTTTAAAAACGGCACCGTCAAGTGGGTGTCGAAGCCCGCCACGCGGTACAGGTAGACCGCGACGATGCCCGCCACCAGACATTGCAGGAGGAATTTGTAGCGCCCCGCCAGCCCCTTGGGGTTCTTTTTGATGACCTTCAGGTAGTCGTCCCAGAAACCGATGGCGCCAAAACCCACCACCGTGGTCAGCAGCACCCACACATAGGGATTGGCCAGGTCCGCCCACAGCAGGGTGGGGACGATGATGGCGAACAGGATCAGCACGCCGCCCATGGTGGGGGTGCCGCGCTTCACATAGTGGCGCTCCGGTCCCTCCTGGCGAACCGGCTGGCCGATCTGGTAGTCGGACAGTGTGCGGATCAGCCACGGCCCCATCAGAAACGAGATCACCAGCGCCGTCAGCACCGAGTAGATGGTGCGGAAGGTGATGTATTTGAAGACGTTGAAAACGGCGTAATCGGTGCTTAGTGGCACCAGCAGGTGGTACAGCATGTCAGGCGTGTACCTTCCCGTTTTGTCCGGCGACGCCCAGCGCCGCCACAACCTGTTCCATGCGCATGCCCCTTGAGCCTTTGACCAAAACCACGTCGCCCGCCTGAAGATCGTCCAGATGCCGCGCTGCTGCGGGGGCGTCCGCCGCGATGCGCACGTCGGCCAGGGCATTGGCGCCCTCGGCCATGTGACGGGACAGGGGGCCGGTGCAGATGAGGCGGTCCGGCGCCAGCCTGGCCACCTCGCGCCCCAGTTCCCGGTGCAGTTCCTCGCCCCGCGCCCCCAGTTCCAGCATGTCCCCCAGCACCGCGATGCGGCGGCCAAACCCGGAGTGCGCCACCAGCGCCCGCACCGCCGCCAGCATGGAGGCCGGATTGGCGTTGTAGGTGTCGTCGATGACGCGTACCCCCGCCGGGGTTTCGCGTTCGCCGCCGCGCATCGGCGGCGGCGTGAAAGCGGCCAGCCCGGCCGCGATTCGCGCCGGTTTCACGCCCATGGCGTGGGCCATGGCGGTGGCGGCGGCGGCGTTGCAGGCCTGATGGGCGGCGGCGGAGAAAAAACCCAGGGAGTGCTCGTCCCCGGCAATGCGCAGGGTCAGCCACGGACCTTGCGCCGCGGCCTCCAGCCGCGCCTCCACGTCGGCGCCGGAGACGCCCGTGGCGCTGTAGGTAATGCGCCGCGCCGGATGGTGGCGGGCGGCCTCGTCCCGCACCAGCGCATCGTCCAGGTTGATCACCGTGACGCCATCCCTGGCGACGGCGGCGAACAGGCGGCCCTTTTCACGGGCCACTCCGGTGCGGTCGCCGAGCCCTTCCAGATGGGCTTCTCCCACGGCGGTGACCAACCCGAGGGTGGGCAGCGCGATGCCGGTCAAAAGGTCCATTTCCCCCGCGTGGTTGATGCCCAGTTCCACCACGCAGGCATCGTGTTCCGGGCGCAGCCCCAGCAGGGTGAGGGGCAGGCCAAGGTGGTTGTTGAGGTTGCCCGCCGTCACATGGGGGTGGCCGTCGGTGGACAGGATGGCGCGCAACATCTCCTTGGTGGTGGTTTTGCCCACGCTGCCGGTGATGGCGGCCACCGGCACCGAAAAGCGGCGGCGCCATTCGCGCGCCAGATTCTGCAACGCCGCCACCGTGTCGTCGGCGCGGATGACTGCGGCGGAACCCGTGGCGGATGCCGGGAGCGGGCGGGAGACCAGCACGGCGGCGGCCCCGGCGGCCACGGCGTCGGGCACAAAGTCATGGCCGTCGCGGGTGCCCTGTACGGCCACGAACAGCCCCCCCGGCGCTACGCCGCGGGAGTCGATGGTGACTCCGGCGCGGGCGGTCACGCGGGCCTCCGGACTGCCCGCGATGAGCTTTCCGCCGCACATGCGGGCGGCTTCGGCGGCGCTGAACATCAGGCCACCTCCGCCAGAATGCGGCGCGCCACTTCGCGGTCGTCGAAGGGGGTTACCGTCTTGCCGATGGTCTGGGTGGTCTCGTGGCCCTTGCCCGCGATCAGCACCAGATCGCCGGGGCGGGCCTCCGCAAGGGCGGTGCGGATGGCTGTCTCGCGGTCCAGAATGACCGCAATTTCCGCACCCGGGGTGGAAGCGGCGGCGCGGGCGCCGGCCTCGATGGCGGCGCAAATCGCGGCCGGGTCCTCGGAACGGGGGTTGTCCATGGTGATATAGATGCGATCGGCGCCGCGGGCGGCGGCGGCGCCCATGGGGCCACGCTTGGTGGCGTCGCGGTCGCCTCCGGCGCCGAACACCACCAGCACCCGACCGCCGTGGGGGCCCCGGGGCGCGATGGCGCGCCCGGCGGTGGTGGTGAGGGGGCGCGGACGGTCGGCCACCAGCGGGCGCACCGCCTCCAGCAGGCGTTCGATGGCGTCCGGGGTGTGGGCGTAGTCCACCAGCACGGTAAAAGCCTGCCCGGCGTCCACCGGCTCCAGCCGCCCCGGCACCGCGCGGGCGCTGGCCAGCCCGCTGCCGATGGCCTCCGGCTCAATGCCCAGGGCGTGGGCCGCGCCGATGGCGGAGAGCAGGTTGTGGACGTTGTGCAGCCCGACAAGGGGGGATTCGACGGACAGACGCTTTTCGCCCAGACGAACGGTGAAGCGGATGCCCGAGCGGTCCCACTGCAAATCCGTGGGGTGCAGGGTGGCGGCGGGGGTGAGGCCAAAGGTGAGGGGCGTTTTCAGGCGCTCCGCCAGGGTGCGTCCGTAGGGGTCGTCCACGTTGATCACCGCGCGTTCCGGGGCGAGGTCGCGGAACAGCAGGCTTTTGGCCTCGAAATATTCGTCCATGGTGTGGTGGAAGTCGAGGTGGTCCGGCGTCAGGTTGGTGAACACCGCCACGTCGAAGTGGCAGCCGCGCACACGGGACAGGGCCAGGGCGTGGGACGAGACCTCCATCACGCAGGCGCTGGCGCCCTGACCCACCATGTGGGCGAACAGGGCCAGTAAATCCGAAGATTCGGGGGTGGTGCGGCCCCCCGCCACGCCTTCCAGGGTGAGGGGAGTTCCGGCCAGACGGGTCTCCACGGTGCCGATCACCCCGGTGGTGTAGCCGGCGGCGTCGAGGATGCCCTCGACCAGATAGGTGGTGGTGGTTTTGCCGTTGGTGCCGGTAATGCCCACCAGGGTAAGCAGGCTTGTGGGGTCGTCGTGGAAGGCGCCGGACAGGTCCGCCAGGGCGGCGCGGGTGTCGGCCACGGTCACCAGCGGCAGGGGCGAATCATCCACCGGGCGGGAAACCACCGCCGCCACCGCGCCGCGCTTTGCGGCTTCGGCCAGAAAGCGGTGGCCGTCGGTGGCGAAGCCGGTGATGGCCACGAACAGGCTGCCGGGGACGACCCGACGCGAGTCATAGACCACGCCGCCTACCTCCAGGTCGGCGTTCGCGCCGCCCAAGGCAATGCGTGCCCGCTCCAGCAGGGTTGCCAGCCTCATCCCTTGGTCCTCTCCCAGGGCATTTCGGGCGCTGCGTCCCCGGTTGCCACCACGGTCACCGTGCGGTCGGTATCCGGGTGGATGCCAAGGTAGCTCAGCACCGGGGCGGCCACCGCGCGGAATATCGGGGCGGCCACCGTGCCGCCATAATACAGGCCTTTCGGCTCGTTCACCACCACCAGGATGACCAGCCGCGGGTCGTCCGCCGGGACCATGCCGAGGAACGATGCGATGAAGGCGCCCGGCTTGTAGCCGCGGCCGTCGCTGCGGGCCTTTTGCGCGGTGCCGGTCTTGCCCGCCACCTCGTAGCCGGGAATGGCCGCCCGGGGCGCGGTTCCGGTGGACTGGGTGACGCCCACCAGGGCGCGCCGGAGGGCGGTGGCCACCGCCGGGCTCATCACCTGGCGCACCTCTCTGGGCTGAACGACGGTGACCTGATCGCCGTGGCGGATCTCCTTGACCAGATAGGGGCGCATCAGGTGTCCGCCGTTGGCGATGGCGGAGGCCGCGGTCACCAGTTGCAGGGGGGTGGCGGACATCTCCTGGCCGATGGCGATGGACGGCAGGGAGCGCACCGACCAGCGTTCGGTGGCGGGCAGCACGCCGGGGGATTCACCCCCCAGTTCGATGCCGGTGCGCTGGCCGAAACCGAATCTGGCGTAGCCCGCGCGCAGGTTTTCCGGCCCCAGCCGCATGGCCACCTTGGTACTGCCGATGTTGCTGGATTTGGCCAGCACGTCGGCGAAGGACAGCATGGCATAGGGGTGGGAGTCGCGCATCGCCCCGCCGCGCAGGGGCATGTTGCCGTTCTCGCAGTCGATCATCTCGCTCATGCGCACCGCGCCAGCCTCCAGTGCGGTGGCGGCGAGGAACATCTTCATGGTGGAGCCGGGCTCGTAGGGATCGGTGAGGACGCGGTTGCGCATCTCATCGGCCTGATAGTGGCTGACGCGGTTCGGATCGAACTCCGGGCGCACCGCCATGGCCAGAATCTCGCCGGTCTTGGGGTCCATCACCACCACCGAGGCGGACTCGGCGCCGGTTTCCAGCATGGCGGCGTCCAGTTCGCGCTCGACGTGGTGCTGGATCACCTGATCGATGGTCAGGGTCAGGTTGGCGCCCTGACCGGGGCGGACGTAATCGTTGTCCACGGCGAGGACCGGGCGGCCCAGGGCGTCACGCTGCATCACCAGATGCTGCTGCTTGCCCCGCAACTCGGCGTCGTAGGCGCGCTCGATGCCCGACAGCCCGACGTTGTCGGTGCCAGCGAAGCCGAGGATGTGGCCCATCATCTTGCCCTGGGGGTAAAAACGGCGGCTCTCGGGAACCTGATGGATGCCGGGCAGGTCGAGTGCCGCCACCCGCTTGGCCAGGGTGGGGTCGGCGTGGCGGTAGATCCAGGCAAAATGGCGGCCGCCGCCGAGGCTTTTTTCGATGGCGTGCCGGGACACCGGCAGCACCTGCGCCAGGCTGCGGGCGGTGGCGGACAGGTCGGTGATGGAGGCCGGGTTGGCGGTGATGGACGGCGTGTCCATGTTCTTGGCCAGAATAACGCCGTTGCGGTCGGTGATGGTGCCGCGTTCGCCGGACAGGATAATGGTTTTGTGGTGCTGGCGGTCGGCGCGGGCTTGCAGACCCTCGGCGCGCACCACCTGCAGGTGCACCAGTTGCGCGGCCACGGCCAGAAACGCCGCGGTCACGAACAGGCCCACCACGGCGGTGCGCCCGCGCAGGGGACCGGCGGGGGCGGCGCCGCGCACGCGGGGCGAGCGCCGGGAACGGGCACCGCCTGAGGTCTTGGCCATGGGTGTGCCTCCGCTACCGGGTGGTGGCCCGGGCCAGCAGGATCGCCCCCTGGGGTGCGGGGGATCGCGGTGTGGACCGGGGCGCGCCATCCATGGCGTCCGGAGTGTCGGCGCGCACCACCCGCACCAGTTGCTCGGGGCGGGGGGAATCCATTCCCAGTTCGGTGCGGGCGATCTTTTCGATGCGCGACAGGGAGGCGAGACTGGCCGCCTCGAGTGTCAATTCGGAGCGCTGGTGCTGGAGGCGGGCGAGTTCCGTGCGGGATCGCTCCAGCCGGTATCCCAGATCCACCACCGCCATGTGCTGCCACAGGTACACCAGCGTCGCGGTGACGGCGAGGACGCCCAGAAACAGGGCGCGCACCAGCACGGTGCGGCGAATGTGTTGCGGTACCAGAGATTTCATCGGAACCCCCTGCGGCCTGGACCCATGGGAAAGGGGACAGGCGGGAAAATGGTTACAGGCGGGATGGGCATGCTGAGGCGGGATTCGTTCCGGAAAGCACCGGCACAGGAGGTGCCGGTGTGGAGACGGGCCGGCCGCAGAGGACTCCGAAGGTCGTGAACGGTCGAAAATATCGGGGTCATATGCATGTGGCCCCCGTGGCGGGAGCGGCGAGCTTTTCCACCGCGCGCAGGCGGGCGGAGCGGGCGCGCGGGTTGGCTGCGGCCTCCTGGTCGGTGGCCTGCACGGCGCGGCGGGTGACGCGCAGGGCGCGGGGCGTCCGGCCGCAGCGGCATTCGGGAAATTCCCTGGGGCAGACGCAGCCGGTGGCCCAGTTCAGCATCCGCTCCTTGACCATGCGGTCCTCCAGGGAGTGGAAGCTGATGACGGCCAGACGGCCACCGGGGGCGAGCAGGTCGAAGGCGGCGGTCAGGCCGCGCTCGAGCATGCCCAGTTCGTCGTTGACGGCGATGCGCAGGGCCTGAAACACGCGGGTGGCGGGGTGGATGCGGCGGGTGTCGGCGGAGCGCGGCACCACCCGTTCCACCAGCCCGGCCAGTTGCAGGGTGGTGGTGAAAGGCGCTTTTTCGGCGCGGTCGCGCACGATGGCGCGGGCGATGCGCCCGGCGTGACGCTCTTCGCCGTATTCGCGGAAGATGCGGATCAGTTCGGCCTCCGGCAGGTGGTTCACCAGATCGGCGGCGGTGATTTCCTGGCGGGGGTCCATGCGCATGTCCAGGGGGCCGTCGGCGCGGAACGAAAAGCCGCGCGCCGGGTCGTCGAGCTGCCGCGAGGAGACGCCGATGTCCATGAGGATGGCGTTTGCCGGGGCAAAGCCGTGTTGGGTGGCCAGTTCCGCCACGCTGTCGAAGGCGCCCGAGGCCAGTCGGGCGCGGTCGCCGAAGCGGGCCAACGCCGCGCCCGCCGCCGCCAGCGCCGCCGGATCGCGGTCGATGCCGAGCAGGCGTGCCTGCGGCAGCGCCTCGAGCAGCATTGTGGCGTGTCCCCCGCCCCCGAGCGTCATATCGATCAGCCTCTCCGGTGGTGTGGGGAGCCCGGCCAGCAGGGCGACCACGTCGCGGCCCAGTACGGGCGTGTGGTATGCGCTGTCCGGCTGTTGCATGGGGTTCCCCGGCGCATGGTTGCCTGCCTACAGGCCGAGACCGGCAAGGGCGTCGGCGAGATCGCCCGGATCGGTGGTCCGGTTCATCTCGGCCTGCCAGCGGGCCTCGTCCCAAATTTCAAATGTGTCGCCGGTACCGGCCAGAACCGTTTCGCGGTCCAGCCCGGCGTACTCCCTCAAGTGGGCGGGAATGAGGATGCGGCCCTGCCGGTCCAGGCTGCACACTTCGGCCCCCGAATAGAGCATGCGCCGGAACTGGCGCACCTCGGGCTTGACCTGTGACAGAGTCTGGAGACGGTCCATGAACTCGCGCCAGCGCTCCTCGGAGAAAACTTCCAGACACGGGTCGAGAACCTTGCGGGTCACCACCAGACGCGCGGCACTGCCCACCACTTCCCGGAACTTGGCCGGGATGGCGAGGCGCCCCTTGGCGTCGATGCGATTGGATTCCCTGCCGAGAAACACGGCTGACTCCCTTGCCCCTCTCCGAATCTCCAGTTTTCCCCACTTCTCCCCACTACGAAGTTGGAGATTACCTAGCGGAAAAGGGGCTGTCAAGGGACATTGGTCCGAAAAACGCGATAACACCGGCATTGAATGGGGCCGTGTGCATGGGTTCGGGGGGCGGGACGGGATGAGAAATGGCGGGTGATGGGGGCGTTTTTTTGGATTTTTTCCGCCCTAACCTGCGGAAAAATCGGGGTGCTTGTGGCGGGCGTGGGGAGTTGTGGGGATTTTTTTTGGAAAAGCGGGGGAAGCGGGCAGGCGTTTGCGGCGGGTGCTGTTGTGCGGGGCGTCAGCGCGAGCGCTTGCGAGCCCGTGCCAGATGGCCCGAAAGTTCCTCCCGCTGCCAGTTGGTGGAGCGTTCCATGTCCGGGTAACGCGCCTCCAGGGCACGGAAGCGCGCCCCGTGGTGGCGCTCGCCACGGGCGGAGTGTTGTACCAGAAAATGGTGCAACAACTCGTGGTAGACCACATGGCGCAGCACAAAATCCGGTACCGCCGGGTGGTCCAGCACCGGGTTGATGCGGATCAGGGCGCGTTTGGCGTCGTAACTGCCCAGCCGCACCTGACGGGCGCCGGGGCGGCGGCGCGGCCCCCAGGTGATGGCCGGATTCGGGCTGGCGGGGGCGCCCGGAGCGGCCGCGGCCGCAATGGCCGACAGGGCGCCAGAGGCCTCGGCCAGCAGTCGCCCCAGATGGTGGTGGTGGCCTCGGGGGCGCAGGGCGACCGGGCGCGGCGGGTCGTCCGGCAGGTGTTGCATCAGGTGATCGCGCAGGGTGCGGCCACTGGTGGCACAGCCGGTCACGACAAATTTTTCCAGGGCGGCGCGCACCGCGCGGGGGGCCTCCAGAAGGGCCTGATGCATGCGCACGCGGATGATTTTATCCCCCCGCCGTTGGCGCTCCACCGACACCAGCCGCCGCCGGTTTTGGGTCAGGGTGACTTGCACCGGACGACCGGAGGCGCGGGTCAGTTCGGCCTCCAGCGCGGTGGTTGGCGTGGCTTCCGGGGCTTTTTGCAACGCCGTTCGCGGCGCGGCCTGGGGTATTGCGGCGGAGGGGGGAATGGCGGAGGACACGGCGGAGGACACGGCGGCCAGTGTGCGGGCCACAGCGCCCCTCATGGCGTGGCCTCCGGGAGCCGCCCCAGCAGGGTGACGCCGTGGGGGGTGACCCGGGCCGCGCAGGGCAGGACCAGCACGCCGCCCCGCACCGCCTGCGCCAGCGCGGCGGCGTAAGCGGGGTCGATGTGGCCGGCGGGGGCGAAGCGGACGCAGTCGGCGCGATGCACCAGAAACAGCACGGCGGCGCGGCCGCCCTCCGCCACCACGCGTTCCAGTTCGCGCATGTGGCGGGCGCCGCGGGTGGTGACCGCATCGGGGAACAGGGCGGTGTCATCGTCGGTCAGGGTGACGTTCTTCACTTCCACATAGCAGGGGGGCCGGTGGTCGTCCTCCAGCAGCAGGTCGATGCGGCTGCCGGTGCCGTAGGGCACCTCGCGGCGCAGGCGCGCATATCCGGCCAGTTCGGGGATGGCCCCGGTGCGGATGCCCGCCGCGACAATGGCCGGGCCGTGGCCGGTGTGGATGCCCACCCACGCGCCGGGGGCGCCGTCGGCCCCGGTCATGCGCACCGCCTCCCAGGTGTGGCGCAGCTTGCGATCGGGGTTGTCGGACTCCGACAGCAGCACCGGGCTGCCGGGTTCCGCGCACCCCGTCATGCTGCCGGTGTTGGGGCAGTGGGCGGTGACGGTGGAACCGTCATCCAGGGTGACATCGGCCAGAAAACGCTGGTAGCGCCGCACCAGGGTGCCGGTCAGCAGGGGGCGGGGCCACTCCCAGGTGTAGGGCGGGGCGGCGGGTGGCAAGGCGGGGGTCGGTTGCCGGGCGGGCAGGGCGGCGGAGGTCACACGTGGCCGTTCAGGCTGGTGAGGATGTCGCAGCCGTTCTCGGTGACCAGAATGGTGTGCTCGAACTGGCCCGACAGCGAACCGTCGCGGGTGATGACGGTCCAGTTGTCCTTCAGCAGCCGGATGTCGGGCTTGCCCAGGTTGATCATCGGCTCGATGGTGAAAACCATGCCGGGGCGCAGGCGGAAGCCGCGTCCGGGCTTGCCGTAGTGCAGCACCTGCGGCTCCTCGTGGAACTCGCGGCCAATGCCGTGGCCGCAGTACTCGCGCACCACCGAGCAGCCCTCGCTCTCGGCGTAGCTCTGGATGGCGTGGCCGATGTCGCCCAGTGTGGCGCCCGCCTTTACCGCGCCGATGCCCCGCACCAGCGATTCATGGGCCACCCGGGTGATTTTTTGCGCCTTGTCGCTGGTCTCGCCCACCAGAAAGGTGCGCGATGTGTCGCCGTGAAAGCCGCCCAGAAGGGTGGTGATGTCCACGTTCACAATGTCCCCGTCCTTGAGCACCTGTTTGCCGGGGATGCCGTGGCACACCACGTCGTTGACGCTGGTGCAGATGCTCTTGGGGAAACCGTAGTAATTGAGGGGCGAGGGGTAGGCGCCGTGGTCGCAAATGAAGTCGTGACAGATCTCGTTGAGGCGCTGCGTGGTGACTCCGGGGAGCACGTGGGGCGCGATCATGTCCAGCACCTGCGCCGCCAGGGAGCAGGTGGCGCGCATGTGGGCGATTTCTTCCGCGTTTTTAATGTGGATCATGGTGGGTTACCGACGATCCGCAATCATAGAGCCTTGGGCTCAGGCTCGGCAAGCGCCCGGATGATTTTCGGGGCGGCGGCGGGACGTCCCACTCCCTCCCCCCGAGGCCGGGATCATCCGGCCGCGCCGCCGTGTTTTTTGGCCTCTTCGTCCAGCAGCACCCGGCGCAGCACCTTGCCGACGATGGTCTTGGGCAGCTCCTTGCGGAACTCCACCTCGCGGGGCACCTTGAACTTGGCCAGGTGTTCGGCGCAAAAGCTGGTGATGTCCTCGGCGGTGGCGGACTGCCCCTCCGCCAGCACCACATAGGCCTTGATCTTCTCGCCCAGGAACTTGTCGGGAAGGCCCGCGATCACCGCCTCCTTGACCTTGGGGTGGCGGAACAGCACTTCCTCCACGTCGCGGGGATAGACGTTCTCGCCGCCGGTCTTGATCATGTCCTTCTTGCGGTCCACCAGATAGAAGAAGCCGTCGGCGTCCATGCGCCCCATGTCGCCGGTGCGCAGCCAGCCGTCCTTGATGGTGTCGCGGGTTTCGTCGGGGCGGTTCCAGTAGCCCTGCATCACCTGCGGCCCCTGGACCACCAGTTCGCCGATTTCACCCACGGGCAGGTCGGCGCCGGTTTCCATGTGCACGATCCTGGCGTCGGTGGACGGCATGGGCAGGCCGATGGCCCCCTTCACGCGCTTGCCCAGCAAGGGGTTGGCGTGGGTGACGGGGGAGGCTTCGGAGAGGCCGTAGCCCTCTACCACGGTGGCGCCGGTGAGGGACTCGAAGCGCTCCTGCACCTCGGCCTGCAACGGCCCCGCGCCGCTGATGCAGCCGCGAATCGACCTCAAATCGTAATTTTTCACCTTGGGGTGATTGCCCAGGGCCAGGTACATGGCCTGAATGCCCGGAAACAGGGTGGGGCGAAATTTCTGGATGGCCTTGAGCACGTCCATGGTGGTGAACTTGGGCAGCAGGATCTGCTCGCACCCCACCATGATGGCCAGGTTCTGGCAGGTGGTCATGCCGTAGACGTGGAAGAAGGGGATCACCCCCAGAAAGCGGTCCTGCCCGGCTTGCGCATCAATCCACACCTTGCACTGGAGGACGTTGGCCACCAGGTTGCGGTGGGTGAGGATCACCCCCTTGGGGACGCCGGTGGTGCCGCCGGTGTACTGCAGCAGGGCCACGTCGCTGGAGGCGGGGGTGGCCTGTTGGGGCGCCGTGGAAGCGGACTCCAGCAGTCGCAGGAAGTCGTGGTTCGGCGCCACCTTCTCGAACGGTTTCCACATCCCCTCGCGTTTGGCCTTGAGGGGGTAAAGCGTGCGCAGCAGGGGCGGCAGGTAGTCGCGCACCCCGCAGTAGACCACGTGCTGCAACGTGGAGCCCTTCAGCACCGGGTCCACCTTGTCGCGAAAAATATCCAGTGTCACCAGCACCCTGGCGGCGGAGTCGGCCATTTGCAGGGCGATTTCGGCGCTCTGGTAGAGGGGGTTGGTCTGCACCACCACGGCGCGCGCCTTGAGCGCCCCGAAATAGGCGATGACCGCCTGGGGCAGGTTGGGCAGCATGATGGCCACCCGTTCACCGGGCTGCACCCCCAGCCCGCGCAGGGCGTTGGCGAAGCGGTTGGTGAGCTGGTCCAGTTGCGCGAAGGTGATGCCGCGACCGAAGAAGCGCAGCGCCACCTGATGCGGGGCCTTTTGCGCGGATTCGGTCAGAAAATCGGACAGTGCCCGGTCGGGGATGTTGATCTCCCGCGGGGTGCCTGGGGAATAGTGTGCGTACCAGGGACGATCCATGTCCGTGTCTCCTTCCGGGGCTCTGCCCACATCTGCTGGCCCGTATTCATCCGAGTCGCCCCCCGGCTGCATCCGGCTCCGCCGTGCGCAGGTGGCCCGGGGCAAACTAGCCCGGTGGTGCGGTTCTGTCAACTGACCGGAGGAACCGGAGGGGCGGCAAACCGGCTTCTTATCGGAACACGCCGCGCCGTCCTGTAACAACAAAACGCCCGCCGAAGCGGCCTGAAAGCCCTGCGCGAAAACCGACACCCATCATTCGCCCGGCCGGGCGATGACTGGTAGGCTGTGGGGCATGGAGGCCCGCCCATGAGCAATTCACCCGTCCGCCGCGACCCGCGCCTGATTCCCCTGTCCCACGATCACCACGTGGCCCTGTTCCGCGCCCGTGAGGTGGTGCTGGCGGTGGACGGCGTGCAGCCAAGGGATGCGCGGGAGCTGGCGGGCACGCTGGTGGTGTTTTTCGACGCCGAACTGGCGCGCCACTTCGAGGCCGAGGAGCGTTTTTTGCTGCCGCCTTTCGTGGCCCGGGTGGGGGCGGAGCATCCGCTGGCGGTGGAACTGCTGCGTCAGCACGCCGAAATCCGCGCGCTGGCGGCGGCGCTGGCGGAGGGGGCGAGCGAAAAACCGACCGAGGCCGAATTGTGGGATCGGCTGAAGGCGTGGAGCACCGCCATCACCGCGCATGTGCGCTGGGAGGAGCGGCAGTGGTTCAACGCCGCGCAGGAAGCGCTCACCGAGGACGAAATGGCCGTCATCGGCGCGGCGCTCCAGCGCGAGGGGCCGAGTTGCCGGGCGTGAGCGGGGCTGCCCCCGTCCCGGCTCCCGGCCCCCTGGTGACTATTTGGCCGGGGGCGGGCCGCCGAAGACTTTTTCCAGCAGCGGCTTCACTTCGCCCTTGGACTCCATCTCGTCCAGCACGTCGGTGTCGGCATAGAATTCGCCGCCGATGAACACCTTTGGCAGGGTCGGCCACTGGGTCATCCGGGACAGCGTTTCGCGCTTTTGCGGGCTGGCCAGGGCGTTGATGACCTCGAACGGGTAGCCGTACTTTTCAAAAAAATGGATGGTTTCGACGGTGTAGCCGCACATGGGCATCTGCCGGGTGCCCTTGCCGTAAATGACGATCTTGTGGCGGGTGATTTCGTCCTTGATCTCCTGCTCGACCGGGTTCGGCGTGGAAGCGGATGCGGGGCTGGATGCCGGATTGGACATGGGGAAATTCCTTGTATGGCTCGGGCCGTGGCGGGGGGAGCGGAATCAGCCGCCCGCCGCCTCGGCGGGGGTTTGGGTTTTCAGGTCGAGGGCGTGGATGCGCCCGTCGGCCATGGGTTGTTGCAGCACCTGGTGCATCAGTCGCCGCCGGTCGAGGGGGTTTTTGCCCTCGAAGGCGGTGGACACCACCATCACGGTGTAGTGGTCCATGGTGCCGGTGCGGTCGGTGATGCGCACCTGGGCGTCGGACAGGTGGGTCTGGATGAGTGCCGTGAGGGCGTCGGGTGGAATCATGCCGCTGGTCCTGTGGCCGGGTAACTAAACGTACCCGCCCATTCTGGGGCCGAAACGGCCCGCCGGGCAAGGGTTGAGACACCATTTTTGCCCCCGTTTTCCCCCCTCCGCCGGAGAGGAACAGTAAAATACCCCTGTGCCCGACTCCCTGCGCATTTTTGCCCCCGTATCGCCGGAGACCGTTCCGCCCGATGCCGCTTCCGCCCCCGGTCACCCGCTGGCGGGGCGGCGGGTGGCGATTTACTCCATGGGCTGCCGGGTGAACCGCTTCGACGCCGCCCAACTGCGCGCCGAGTTCCTCGCCGAGGGGGCGCTGGTGGTGAACGGCGGGGAGCCGTTCGATCTGTTCGTGCTCAACACCTGCACCGTCACCCACGCCGCCGACAGCGAGGCCCGGCAGCGCATCCGCCGCGCCCGCCGCGCCAATCCCGAGGCCGTCATCGCCGTCACCGGCTGCTACGCCGAGGTCGCCCCGCAGGCGCTGGCCGCCCTGCCGCAGGTGGACCTGGTGGTCCCCAACAGCGCCAAACCGGAACTGGTGCGGCGGCTGGCCTACCTTCTGGCAGGCAGGCAGGACGGGGGTGAGCGTGCCCCGGAGGCCTCGTCTTGCGCGGATTCCGCTCCGGCTTCCGGCCCGACCGGGCCGATGTTCGGCGCCGGTGCGACCGTCGCCCCCGATAGCGGTGGCGACACCCGGCTGTTCCTCAAGGTGCAGGAGGGGTGCGACGTGGCCTGCGCGTTCTGCATCATCCCCGCCGCCCGGGGGCGCGCCCGCTCCATGCCGCCGGAGCGGGTCGTGGAGCAGGTCCGCGCCGCCCACGCCGCCGGGTACCGCGAGGTGATCCTGGCGGGCATCCATCTGGGGGGCTACGGCGAAGATTTTGACCCAAAACACGACTTCGCCGGGCTGCTGGAGAGGTTGCTGGCAGAGACGCCCATGCCGCGCATCCGCCTTGGTTCGCTGGAGCCGTGGGGGTTGTCCGATCACTTTGTGGACCTGTTCGGCAGCGCGCCGCGCCTGATGCCCAGCCTGCACCTGCCGTTGCAGTCGGGCTCTGCCTCGGTGCTGAAGCGCATGCGCCGCCCGTGCACCCCGGAATTCTACCGCCGTCAGGTGGCGCGCATCCTCGCGGCCCGACCCGAGGTGGGGATTTCCACCGACGTGCTCACCGGCTTTCCCGGCGAGACCGACGCCGAGTTCGAAGCCGGGTTCGAATTTGTCGCGTCGTTGCCGTTCAGCGGGTTGCACGTGTTTCCGTATTCGGCGCGCTCGGGCACCCCGGCGGCGGAGTTGCCCGGGGCGGTGCCGCCGCAGGTCAAGAAAACCCGCGTCGAACGGCTGCTGGCCTTGTCCGATTCCTTGCGGGCGGCGGCGCTGGCGCGGCAGGTGGGGATGGTCACCGCGGTGCTGGCGGAGCGCGGGGGGCGGGGCCACACCGGCAACCACTTTGTGGCGCGGCTGGGGCCGGAACTGGGCGCGGCCCCCGGCGAAGTCGTGACGGTGCGGGTGACCGGCCACGACGGCGAGGCGCTGACGGTGACGGCGCTGTAACACCCTGCGGGCACCACTCTCCGTGGAGTGGGCCGGGACAGCGGGAGGGGATTGTCACATCCCCTGCCGGTCTGGTATAGATCGGACGCGCGGCGTGCCGTGGGAGCGCGGGGCGAGAATGCCCGGTTCACGGCACCGGGGAACAGGGCGGCAGAACAATTCTTTTTGGGAAATCCATGAAAACAAACGTCAAGGTCGGGTTGGTGGCTGTTGGTTTGGCCGCAGTCCTGTCCGTGGTTCTGTTCGCCTTCCTGTCCGGAGGGCCGGAGGATGCCGCCGGGGATTTGCAAGCAGCCCAGGCAGCACTCAGGAATGGCGACTACCCCACCGCGATGAAGCTGCTGGGTCCGCTGGCGGAAAAGGGGGATGCCCACGCCCAGTTCACCCTGGGGGTCGTGTACCTGTCCGGCAAGGGGGTGCAGCAGAGCGGCGCCGAGGCGGCAAAGTGGTTCCTGAAATCCGCCGGGCAGGGCAACCAGGAAGCCCAGTTCAACCTTGCGGTCATGTATGCCTTTGGCCAGGGCGTGCCGCAGGACGGCAACCAGGCCGTGATGTGGTATCAGAAGGCCGCCGGGCAGGGCAGCGTCGAGGCCCGGTCCGCCCTTGCCACCCTGGGCTTCGCTGACCAGGACGGACCGCAAACCTATGCCGAGGCGATGGAGCGGTTGCACAAGTCCGCCGCAGAAGGGGATGCGGGCGCCCAGTACAATCTGGGGGGCATGTACATGGGCGGCATGGGCGTGCCGCAGAATGCCGCCGAGGGGGTGAAGTGGCTTGGCCGGTCCGCCGGGCAGGGCAACCCCGATGCCCAGTTGCTGCTGGGGGGGGTGTACGGCGGCGGCCTGGGGGTGACGCAGGACCCGGTTCAGGGCTATTTGTGGTACAGCCTGGCCGCCACGAATTTCCCCGAGTTGGCGGCTGAGGCACGCAAGGCGGCCACTGCGGGGCGTGACGCCCTGGCCGCCAAAATGACCCCGGCGCAGACCGCCGAGGCGCAGAAGCTTGTGCACGCGTGGAAGCCGAAAAAAGAAGGCCCGTAACGCCTCCCCGTGTTGCCCGCCTGCGTTTCGCCCTCCCGCCGCAGGGTGACGGGGGCGTTGTGACATCCCCCGCCGGTGTGGCACAGTGAGCGGGGGAACCGGCCGCATGGGAAGGGAGTCATGAAAACAATTGTCGGGATCGTGGGGGTGGCTGCGTTTCTGTCTGTGCTCCTGTCCGTGGGCGCATCCCTGGAAGCGGTTACTCCGGCGTTTGCCGGGCCGCTGGAAGACAAGGCTCTGGCGGACGGGCAGGGGGCCTATCAAAACCACGATTACGCCACTGCAGAGCGGCTGCTGGGGCCGCTGGCCGAGGGGGGGAGCGCCGACGCCCAACTCACCATTGGGGCCATGTACCTCACCGGCAAGGGCGTGACGCAGGACCCCGCCGAGGCGCTGCGCTGGTTTCAGCGGGCCGCCGATCAGGGACTTGCCGACGCCCGCTCGCTGCTGGGCTTCATGTACGCCAGTGGCCGGGGCGCGCCGCAGGATTCCGTCCGCGCCTATGTGTGGTACAGCCTCGCCGCCGGGAGTTTTCCGGAATCGGCGGCGGAGTCGCGCAATGCGGCCATGGCGGGGCGGGACGCCATCGCCACCAAAATGACCCCGGCACAGATCGCCCAGGCGCAAAAAATGGTCCGCGAGTGGCGGCCGAAAGGCAAAGACCAGCCGTGAACCCCACGCATCGCCGCATCGGGTGGGGTGGGGTGGCCGTGGCGGCATGTGTCGCCCTGTCCGCACCGGCGTTGGCCGGAGCGCCGAAGGTGGCGCAGAATTTCCCCTTCCACTCTGCCCCGGCGGCCCCGGCCAGCACCGATCCGCTGCGGGACGGGCAAAAGGCCTATCTGCGCGGTGATTTTTCCGCCGCCATGCAACTGCTGCGTCCGCTGGCCGAGCAGGGCAGCGCCGACGCCCAGGCCTATCTGGGACTCATGTACGACAACGGGCAGGGGGTGTCGCGGGATTATGCCGAGGCGGCGCGCTGGTACCGGAAAGGCGCCGAAGGGGGGAATGTCACCGCCCAATCCCTGCTTGCGGGCATGTATACCGAGGGGCGGGGGGTGTCGAAGGACGACGCCGAGACGGTCAAATGGCTGCTGAAGGCCGCCGAACAGGGCAGCGCCACCGCCCAGCGGCTGATGGCCTTCCGTTATATGGAAGGCCGGGGGGTGCCGCGTGACGAGGAGCGGTCGGCGGAGTGGTTCTTCCGCGCCGCCGGACACGGCGACGCCGAGGCCCAGTTCAACCTGGGGCAGATCCATGCCGAGGGCCGGGGCGTCCCACGCGACCCGGTGCAGGCGTACCTGTGGTTCAGTCTGGCCGCCGGGAACGGAGCGGATGCGCAGGCGGGGCGCCTGGCGGTCGAGGCCCGCAACAAACTGGCCCCCCGCATGACCCCGGCGCAGATCGCCCAGGCGAAACGGCTGGTTCGCGAGTGGAAGCCGGAAAAAGACCACTGACAACCGGGCCCCGCCGGGGGGCCGGGGAGGGGCGGGAGCCCTACGCGGCGGGCACCAGCCGCGCCAGTTCGTCGAGGATCACCGGCATGTGCGCCCCCAGCCGGTGGTCGCCGCCGGGAATCTCTACCAGACGGCATTGGTCCGGCCCGATCTGCTGATGCAGGCTGCGGCCGGTGGCGATGGGCACCGATTCGTCCTCGCTGCCGTGCACGATGGTCACCGGGCAGGGGAGGATCAGCCGACCTTTGGGCGTCTCCATCATTATGGCGTCTAGCAGAAAGCCCTGGGTCAGGCGGTAGCGGGTACCGGGGCGGTAGCGGTCGTCCATCTCCAAAAACCCCTCGGCCTTGAACTGCCGCGCCAGCTCCGGCGGCATGGTGGCCATGCGGCGCGAAAAAAAATCCGTGGGCGGCGCGATCAGCAGCAGGGCCACCGGGTCGATAAGGCCGGTGCGGGCGCTCTCCAGCGCCATCCAGCCGCCCATGCTGGAGCCCACTACCAGCAGCGGCTGGCCCGCGCCGCGCACCGCCTGAATGGCGGCGGCGTTGTCGGCCATGCCGCGGGAGACGCGGTAGTCCTCAAAATCGCCGTCGGAGTCGCCGTGGCCGATGTGGTCGTAACGCAGGCAGGCGTGGCCGTTTTCCGCCGCCCAGGCGGCAATCGCCCGTGCCTTGTCGCCGTAGTGCACCGAACGGAAACCGGACATGAAAACGATGAGCATGCCGCCGCCGGGCAGAAAGCGGCCGCGCAGGGTCAGTCCGTCGTCCCGCCGCAGGCTGAAATCCACCTCGCGGGGGGAGAGGGGGGCGCGCGGGTTGGTTGCGGGCGATCCGGCGGGCGGCCCGGATGGTGTCGGACTGGATGGTGTCGGCCTAGATGGTGTCATCAATGAGCGACTCCAGATGGGTGAGCAGCAGCACCACGCGCATCGGTTCGGCGTCCGGGGTTTCAGCCAGATGGGCGGCCAGTTCCGCCACCATGTTCCAGCGCGGGTGACGGTGCCAGATGTCCGCCCCCACTGCTGTAAGATTACGCCCTTTTCCGGCTTTTCGCCGCAGCGCCGGAAGCCGGTTGCCCGAGGTCTGGTCGCCCAGCAGCCGGTCGATGGCGTGGCTGCGCATGCGCACCAGCCGCGCCAGCCACGCCCGCCGCAGCAGATAGGGCTCGCCCTCGCCCCAGGCCGGAGAGCGCAGGTGGTTTTCGCAGGTGAGGAGGGGGAGCAGGTCGAACACCGCGCGCCCGGCGGCCAGCGCCCGCGACAGGGGGACCGCCCGGCTGGCGGTGGATTGCAGTGCGGCGCCGGAGCGCGCCAGCACCGGCATGGCGGCCATGCGGGTGCGCCATTCCGGGGGCAGTGCCAGGGTCTGGGGCAGCGGTTCGAAGTGGCCGCCGACGGGGGCTTTTTCCAGCAGGCGGGCGAAGCGCGTGAACTGACCGCGTTTGTGCGCCAGCCAGGCATGGTCGATCTCGTCCGCCTGATGCAGCCGCAGCAGCTCCTCGGCAAAGTGCTGCAAGTGGCCTTGCAGGGCCACCTCCAGGGTGAGGGAGGTCTCCAGATCGGCAACGCGGCGGATGGCCGCGCGCAGGGGGGCGGCGTCCAGCAGGTGGTCGGCGGCCAGCAGCGCCTGGGCGATGGCGGCCACCGCGGCCCCTTCCACCAGGTCTTCCAGATGGCTCACCGCAAGCATGCCGCAGCGGTCGGTGAGGGCGGTGGCGGCCATGGTGTGGACGATGCCCGCACGCAACGGATGGGTGGCCACGGCCCGGGGGAAGCGGCGCAGGATGAGGGGTGGAAAATAGCCGTTGAGGAGCGCCTCGGCAAAGGGCGAACGATCGGCGAACCCGGCGTCCGCCAGACGCGCGGTGAGGCGGTTCTTCTCGTGCCCCAGCAGCACCGCCAGTTGCGGGCTTAAGGCAAGGGTGTCCTCGGCACCGGGTTCGGTGCCGGGGTTGGTGTCGGGGTCCAGTTCCCCCGCCAGCACCAGCCGGTTGCGCAGGCGCCGCAGGCGCGGCGGGAACGCACCGATCTCCTGGCGCGCCAGACTGATGGCGCGGGACTGGCTGCGGTTGTGGGTCAGGCACTGCGCGGCCACCTGATCCCCCACGCCGGCCAGCAGCCGGTCGCGGGCCTTGCCCCTGGGGGCGCCGGAGGCGTGGGTCAGCAGGATCTTCAGATTGACCTCGTGGTCCGACATGTCCACGCCGCCGGAGTTGTCGATGGCGTCGGTGTTGATGCGGCCGCCGCCGCGGGCGTATTCGATGCGCGCCCGCTGGGTGAAGCCCAGGTTGCCGCCCTCCCCCACCACCTTGCAGCGCAGGTCGGCGGCGTTCACCCGCACCGGGTTGTTGGCCGGGTCCCGCGCCTCTTCGTCGCGTTCGGTGGTGGCCTTGACGTAGGTGCCGATGCCGCCGTTGTAGAGCAGGTCCACGGGGGCCTTGAGGATGGCGCGGATCAGTTCTTCGCCGCTCATCGGGCCGGGGTCCACGCCGAGGGCGGCGGCGGCTTGCGGGGAAACGGCAATACGCTTGGCGCTGCGGTCGAACACGCCGCCGCCGGGGCTGATGCGCTCCGGGTTGTACTGGTCCCAGCCGCCCGGATTGCGGAACAGGCGGCTGCGTTCGCGGAAGGCGGCCCTGGCGTCGGGGTCGGGGTCGAGGAAGACGTGGGCGTGGTTGAAGGCGGCGATCAGGCGCAGGGTGCGGCTTTGCAGCATGCCGTTGCCGAACACGTCGCCGCCCATGTCGCCGATGCCGGCCACGGTCACCGGGTCTTTGTCCGGGTCCAGCCCCAGGTGGGCGAAGTGGTGGCGCACGCACACCCACGCGCCGCGCGCGGTGATGCCGTACACCTTGTGGTCGTAACCGTGGCTGCCGCCGCTGGCGAAGGCGTCGTCAAGCCAGAAACCGGCGGCGGCGGATTCGGCGTTGGCGAGGTCGGAAAAGCTTGCCGTGCCCTTGTCGGCGGCCACTACCAGATAGGGGTCGTGGGCGTCCTGTTCCGCCACGCGCACCCCGGCGGGGGGGACGATCTCTGCCCCGACGCGGTTGTCGGTCACCGTCAGCAGGGCGTTCACGAAGGCGCTGTACTGGGCGCGGGTGAAGGCCGCGCCGCTGCCGTTTTTGAGGACAAAGCCGCCCTTGGCCCCGGCGGGCACGATGATGCTGTTCTTCAACTGCTGGGTGGCCATCAGTTCCAGCACCTCGGTGCGGAAATCACCGGGGCGGTCGGACAGGCGCAGTCCGCCACGGGCCACGGGCCCCATGCGCAGATGCACCCCTTCCACATGGCGGCCGTGGACGAAAATCTCGCGCCACGGCAGGGGCCGGGGGGCAAAGGACAGCAGGGAGGGGTCGATCTTGACGGCCAGGGGGGCGCCCGACGGGCGGGTGAAGGCGTTGGTGCGCAGGGACGCCGTCACCAGTTCCGCCAGATGGCGGAACCAGCGGTCGTCGGTAAGGTTGCGCACTTCCGCCAGGGCGGCGTCGAAGTCCTTTCTGGCCCTGGCCGACGGGTCGATGCGGGCGGCGGCGGAGGGGGACAGCGGGGTTTCCGGAAGCGTCAGGGGCGGGGGCGCGTGGCGCGCGGCGAACATGGCATAGAGGGCCGCCGTCACCCGTGGCCAGGCGTTCAGGGTGCGGGTGAGGGCGCCGGGTCCGGCGTCCGCCACCAGTTGCACCAGATGGTTGCGCAGGGCGGTGATCACCGCCACGGCGGCGGAGTCCAGCCCGGCTGCCAGCACCAGGGCATTGGCCGGGTCGTTGTCGGCCAGGTCGGAGAGCACCGCCTCCAGGGCCAGGCGCAGGCGCGGCAGGGCCTCGGTGTGCAGGGGGCGGGCGTAGCCGCAGGTCAGGGTGGTCAGGTGTGCCGGCGGGGTGGAGGGGAACTCCACCACCACTTCCTTGAGGGCGGTCAGGCCAAAATTCTGCACCACCGCCACCAACTCTCCCAGGGGCACGGGCAGGGCGGTGAAGATGTGCATCTCCACACCGTCCCCGGTGGTCTCCAGACGCACCTGCGGCCGCCCGCTGGCGCCCACCCGTCGGGCCAGCGCCAGGTTGGGCACGAAGGTCTGGGCGGGGAACAGATCGGTATACAGGTGCGGCAGCGCCGCCAGGGTTTCCATGGCTTGCCGCAGTTCCGCGCCGCTGAGCATGGCCTTGACCGAGGAGCGTGCGCGGTCGCGCCAGGTGATGGTGCATTCCTGAATCTGGTGGTGCAGGTTCTCCAGCCGCTCGGCGGAGATCGCCCCCCCTTCCGGCGGCAGGGCGCTGACGAACAACAGCATGTGGGGGCCCACCGCCGCCGTGTAGTGGTGCAGCGGAGTCATGCCGGAGGCCGCCACCGCCCCCAGCACCCCCTGTTCCACGCGCCGTCCATAGCGGGAGGCTTCCACCACGGTGAGGATCAGGCGTACCGTGCCGGGGTGGGGCGCCCATTCGAACACCAGGGCGCGTTCCGGGTTGCCGGCCTCGCAGATGGTGACCATGGTCGCCAGCAACCGGGCTTCCGGCACCGACAGCAGCACCGGCTTGGGGAGGCGGTCGAACAGGGTGCGCACCTCCCGCGACAGATAGGCCGAGCGCGCCAGCGCGGGGGCGCGGCGCATGCGCTCCCACAGCCGCCCCAGCAGGGGCGCCTGACTGGCGTTGGTGTGGCGTGCCGAGCGCGAAAAATGGCCAAGAAATACGGCGCTTTCCAGATTGCCGTCGTGGCCCTGCCAGGTGGCCCGCACCACCTCCAGATGGGCGGCACCATAAAGCAGGCGCTGGCCGTGGGGCAGGTAGAGCCACTCCAGGCCGGGGGCGGCGGGGGGGGAGGCCTCTGCCAGCGCGGCCAGGTCGTCGGTCAGGCCGGGGGCCACCCGGCGCATGGTGGCGCGGTTGCCGAGGATGCCCAGCCGTCGGCCGTCGGCCTGGGCTCCAAACAGGATGTAACGCGCGTCACGCATCCACCCCAGCAGGGCGGCGGCGTCCGGGTGGGACAGGCGCAGCCCCTGGGCGGCTTCGGCCAGGGTGTGCGACATGGCCGCGAAATCGCGTACCGACAGGTGTACCGCGTGGGTGATCGCCACCAGGTCGCGGTGCAGTGCGGCGCCGTCCGGCACCAGGGTGGCGGATATCTGAAGCGCCACCAGCATCTCGCTGGCGTGGCTGCCCGCCTGCGGGGAACAGACGGTGGCGGGCTGGCCGCTGTCGCCGCGTGTGCAGCACAGCACCACGGTGTGACGCCCCAGCAGGGAGATACCGTTCTCGGCCAGATAGACCTTGATGCCGTCGAGGAAAAACGCCTGATCGGGGCAGCGCACCACCAGCAGGTGACGGTGCAGGTCGCCGTGGGTGATGGTGCGGAAGGAGACGCTGACGGCCTCGCTGGCGCCCCGTTCCAGCAGGTCGATGGCGTCCTCCAGCAGGGGCTGGCGGACCGCCGCCGGAATCGGTCCGGACGGCCCGCGCTCGGCCTCCGCCAGCAAAGCGCCAAGGGGCTGGGTGAGGGTTTGCCGGGGGGCGGTGGCTGCGGCCTTGCCGGAGGTGCGGGGCTGGCGGCCCTTGCGGGGCGGCTTTTTTGTGGAATCTTTCATACCCTCCGTCCGTGGAACGGGTCGCGTTGCGTGCGGCTCTATGGCCCGGCTTCCGGCCTTCCCCCCTTTTCGGGCGCGGATGCCCTGATCATAACAGCAAGGGGGCGCGGGCGGCGGGGTGAGGGCGATCCGGCGCGTACCCTGCCTGCGCCGCATCGTCGGCCAGGAGCAGGCCGACCCTTTATCCGTCGAGGGGCGGCGCGGCGGGCGGACTGTGTTAACCTGACAGCCTCAGCATCGCCTGTGTGTGGGGCCCATTGGACGTAGCGCGCCTGACATCGTTGGCCTCCCGCCTGCATCAGGGTGGAGGGCGATTGTTCCTGGCCACGGGGGTGGCGGCGGCGTGGTTCGCCTGCCTGCACGCCTGGCTCAGGATGGTCCCGATCGCGGCCCAGAACAGCGACGTGACCGGCAGCTACCTGCCCGCGGCCCGCGCTTTCCGGGAGGCGGGCTTTGCCATGATGGCCCACTGGAAATCCCTGGAGATTTCCCCCTTTTCCTACGTGTACCTGTCGCTGTTCCTGGACCACCCGGAATTTGCCCAGTACCTGCATTGCGCGTTTTTCGGGCTGTGTGTCTGGCTTTTTTACCGCATCGGAGAACGCATCCACTCCCCCGCCGCCGGGGCGGTGGCAGCGTGGCTGCTGGCCAGCCAGCCATCCCTTGGCAGCCTGTTTTCCACCCTGCTGTCGGAGCCGCTGTTCTTTACCCTGCTCAGCGTGTCGCTGTGGGCGACGGTGGAGGTTGTGGCGGGAGGGCGGCGGCGTTTGATTGCCGTGGCCGGGGTGGCCTTCGGTCTGGGGCTGATTACCCGCGGGGTGTTCATTTACGGCTTTTACGCCGCGTTGTTGCTGCTGCCGCTGCTGGCCCGGGGGGCGCGGGGCATGTCGCGCAGACTCCCGGAAAAATTCCCGGTCGAACGGACGCTGGGGTGTTCCCGCAACTTGCTGGAACTATGGCGCATCTGCCTGTTCGCCCTGCCGTTTCCCCTGGTGGTGCTGGTCAAAAACCTGATTCTGTTCGGTTTTTTCGGCCTGTATTCGGGGGCCGGCGCCCAGCTCTACTACGGCAGCCACCCGCTGACCGGCGGCATCGATCCCAACTGGATTCTGGGGCTGTGGATGGATGTGCCGCTGACCTCTTCCCCGTCCTACATTCCGCCCCTGAGCCCACTGGGTGATCTGGTGTACGGCGAAATCGGCCGGGAGATGATCCGCGACCTGGGCCTGCTGCCGTGGCTGGGGATGCTGCTGCACAAGGCACTGGCCTTCGTATTTGCGGTGAACGGGAATATGGGGAGCAACCCGTCAAACCCGCTGCCGTGGGTCGATGTGCGGACCCTGCGCGTGGTGGAGGCGGGGCTGGCGGTGGCCGGGCTGTGGGCGGTCCGCAGCCGCCGCGCCGTGGCGCTGTTCGCGCTGGGCGCGGTGTATGTGGTGGCGGTTCACGCCCCGGCGCTGCTGGTGTACCGCTACTCCGTGCTGCTGGTGTTTTTTCTGATCCCCCTGAGCGCTGCGGGCGCGGTGTGGACGGCCACCCGGCTGGCGGCATCCAGCACGCGCCAACGGACCGTCGCGTGGGGGGTGTGCCTGACCGTGGCCCTTGGCGTTGCGGCCGGAAAATGGCATTACGCCCACGCCCTGAATACCCCCATCCACGTCTCCCGCGGACACCTCCGGGAGGCGGCGGTGGTCCCCCCCGAGACGCTGCGCGCCCTGTCCGGCGAGCGCTGGAGGGCTGTCTCCACGGTCCCCGGCGCTGCCGCGGTGTCGGCCACCTATTTCGCGGCCGATGCCCGGCCGGTGCTGCTGGTGCCCATCACCGGCGCCGAACTGTCCGGCCTCCTGCTGCAGGGGCGGGTGCTGGCCGTCACCTCCATCCGCATGGCGATTGCCGCTCCGCATGGCGCGGACTGCCGCAGCGCGACCCTGTCCTTCCGGCCTGCGGGCAGTGACACCGGGTGGTCCCCCGGACAACGCTTCCGCATTCGCGCCGACGGCAGGGAGCGCTGGTATCACGTGGGCAGTTATCCGTTAAAGCTGGCGCGCGCCGGGCTGTTTCGGTTGACCTTCGATTGTCCGGCTGGTACCCGGGTGACGCCGGGCGATTTCCGCGTGCTGGAGGATTTTACCGCCGCGACGTACGGTCGCCGCGTGCTCCAGCGGCTGGAGGCGGAGGGGAAACTGCAGGCGATGATGGTGACCGGTGAGCCTCTGTTGCGCGTTCCGCCGCCGCTCTTCCGGTCGGCCCCGTTCCCCCCGGCCCGGACGGAGAACCGGCCCGCCGCCCGTCAGTGAGGGGCGCGGCGCGGGCGGATGTGAAAGGCCAGCCGCGCCACCTCGGGAAACTGCTTCACATAGTGCAGGTGCATGCCCTCGGTCACCGACTTGGGCAGTTCTTCCACGTCGTTGCGGTTGGCGGCGGGCAGGATCACCTCGGTGATGCCCACGCGCTTGGCCGCCAGCAGCTTTTCGCGCACTCCGCCGATGGCCAGCACCTCGCCGGTGAGGGTCATCTCGCCGGTCATGGCCAGGGGCAGGGGCGGGCGGTTCAGGGCCAGGGACAGCAGGGCCGTGCCCATGGCGATGCCGGCGCTGGGGCCGTCCTTGGGCACCGCCCCCTCCGGCACATGCAGGTGGATGAAGCGCGAGTTGAACCAGTCGGGGTTGGCACCGAAGGTCGCCAGATGCGCCGACAGGTACGACAGGGCCAGTTCCGCCGACTCCTGCATCACCTTGCCCAGTTGCCCGGTGAGTTTTAAACCGCGTTCGCCGCCGTGCACCACCGCCGCCTCCAGGGTGAGGGTGGTGCCGCCCAGGGCGGTCCAGGCCAGCCCCGTGGACACCCCCACCATCTCGCGGATGGCGGTTTCGCGGAAACGCGGCTTGCCCACCCACTGCTCCAGGTCGCGGGCACCGATGGTGAGCGGGGCCGAGCGGGGGCTTTCCACCAGGTGGCGGGCGGTTTTGCGCAGGATTTTTTTCAGGTACTGCTCCAGTTGCCGAACCCCCGGCTCGCGGGCATAGTCCTCGATCAGGTGCTGGATGGCGGCGTCGGTCAGGCGCACGTCGTCGCGGCCCAGATGGTGGGCCTGAAGCTGGCGGGGCCACAGGTGGCGGCGGGCGATGTCGAACTTTTCCGAGGCCATGTAGCCGGGCAGGTGGATGATCTCGGCGCGGTCCAGCAGGGGCGGCGGCACCGTGTCCGGCACGTTGGCGGTAAGCAGGAACAGCACCCGCGACAGGTCGAAGCGCACGTCCAGGTAGTGGTCCAGAAAATCCACGTTCTGCTCCGGGTCGAGCACCTCCAGCAGGGCGCTGGCGGGGTCGCCACGGAAATCGGCGCCGATCTTGTCCACCTCGTCGATCATGATGACCGGGTTGGCGAACTTCACCAGCTTGAGGGCCTGGATGATCTTGCCGGGCATGGCGCCGATATAGGTGCGGCGGTGGCCCTTGATCTCGGCCTCGTCGCGCATGCCGCCCACCGAAAAGCGGTAGAACGGCCGCCCCACGGCACTGGCGATGGCCTTGCCGACGCTGGTCTTGCCGACGCCGGGCGGCCCCAGAAACAGGATGATGGAGCCCCCCACCTCCTTCTTGCGGGAACCCACGGCGATGAACTCGAGGATGCGGTCCTTGACGTCCTCCAGACCGGCGTGGTCGCGGTCCAGCTCGCGCCGGGCGCGCTTCAGGTTGTAGCGGTCGCGGTGAAACTTGCCCCACGGCAGGGCGGTGAGCCAGTCCAGATAGCCGCGCACCACGCCGAATTCGGGGGAACTGGTCTCCAGCATCGAAAGTTTTTCCAGCTCTTCCTCAAAGCGTTCCCTGGCCTCGCGGCTGAAGCGCAATTTTTTGGCCCGTTCGGCGAAATGCTTCAACTGCTGGGTGCGGTCGTCGTCCTCCATGCCCAGCTCGCGCTGGATTTCGGTCAACTGCTGGTGCAGGAAGAACCTTCTCTCCTGATCGCTGACCTTTTCCTCGATGTTCTTGCGGATGCGGGTCTGGAGTTTCGACACGTCCACCTCGCGGCGGATCAGGGTCAGCACCAGCTTGAGGCGGTCGAAAATCGGGAAGGCCTCCAGCACCGCCTGCAACTCATCGCGGTCGGCGCTGGTGAGGCTGGCGGCAAAGTCGGCCAGGCGCGACGGCTCGCTGGGGCCAAAGCGCGACAGGAACAGTTTCAACTCTTCCTCGTGCAGCGGATTGTGCTTGAGCAGTTCCTTGATGGTGTTGAGAATGGCCACCGTATAGGCGCGCAGTTCCAGGTTGTCGCGGTATTCGGTTTCGTGGTGGTAGCGCACGCGGGCGCGCAGGGGCAAATCCTCGGTCAGGAAATGCTCCACATGGAAGCGCTCCAGACATTCCACCACCAGATGCAGGCCGTGGCCGGGGACTTCGGCCATTTTGTGGACCCTGGCCACCACTCCCACGGCGTGCAGGTTGGAAGGCACAAAATCGCCCTCCTCGTCCCGCGCCAGCACCAGCCCCACGTAATTCAGGGTGTTTTCCCCCATGTCGCGCAGCACGGATTTGATCCTGGGGTGTTCGTAGACCAGTGGCACCACCAGTCCGGGGAACATGGGGCGGCTGGTGAGGGGCAGGATGAGCAGGGTGTCGGGCAGTGTGTAGCGGGCCAGCACCATGGCCTTGCCGGAACCGGCCCCGGACCCGTTGTCGTCGTTGTCGTCGTTGTCGCCGGAATCCGCCTCTCCGCGCCCGAGCAGTTCCGGGCGGTGGAGGGTGTTGTCGTTGCCGGAGTCGCCGTCGACGGGGTGGCCAAGGCGGCGAAGGGCGTCATGAAGGGCGTCGTCGATGTGGCTCATGCTGGATGACTCCTCCGGGCGACAGGGGGAGTCTCCACTTCCCCCGCCCCCTGTGTCCCCCCCCGCGCCGAAAAGGCATTGTCCGTGCGGACCACACCTCCATTGTGCCAGATATCCGACCGCTGCGGGAGTTCGGGTAGAAGTGGTTTGCCGACGGCCGCCGATCCGGGCTATGGTGGGCCGCCGGAACGGGGCCGTGAGATGGGCAGGAGCCGAGGGAAAGGAGTCCGGGGTGAAGCTGCGGAGACGATGCCACTGGTGGCTGGCGGCCTTGCTGCTGTGGGGGGGGACCCCTGTTTGGGCGCAGGAGGCGGGCACGGCCCCTTCGGCCACCGATGCCACCCCGGCGGAGACGGCCGCCCCGGCATCCGCCACCCTGGCCCATCTGCTCGCCCTGCCGGAGGAGGTGCCGGAAATCGCCCCCATGGAGCGACCGTTCTCCCCGCATCTGCTGAATTACCTTCAGTATTCCTCGGGGGACGTGCAGTTTCAGTTTTCGGTGAAATACAAGATGTGGTCGTGGTCCGAAAGCGCCCCCGCCTCCGGGGCGTTTTTCACCTACACGCAGCGCTCGTACTGGGGGTTTTCCCTGCCGTCGCGACCGTTTCTGGAAAGTGACTACAATCCGGGGTTTCTCTTCTGCAACAACCGGGGGCGCGACACCGGGGGCATCAGCGGCATCTGGCGCAGGCCGTTGTTTTTGGGGGGGTGGGAGCATGAGTCCAACGGCATGTCCGGCCCCACCTCCCGCAGTTGGCACCGCTGGTTCGGGCAGGCGCGGCTGCTGGCGTGGCACGGAGAGGACGAATCGGGCGGCGGTTTTGAACGCTCGTGCAGCCCCACGGAACGTTCCCACAAGGGGCAGGAAGTCTCCCTGTGGCTGAAGGGGTGGCACGCCTACAGCGACGCCCAGAACCCGGACATTCAGGATTTTTACGGCAACGGCGAGGTGCTTTTGCACGTCTCGGGCCGCCATGAGTTCATCAACGCGGCCTGGCGGCATGGCGAGAGCGGCGGGCGCCAGTCGCTGCGGGTGGATGCCTCGTGGCACCTGGTCAGAACCCTGGAGCGGCTGCGGCTGGACCGTGTGCTGAAGACCTTCAGCCCGCTGGTCGGCGTGTCCCGCCGGGAGTTTGACCCCGCGTGGGAGGTGCGGAGGAACCGCAACAACGTGTACCTGAACGTGCAGTACTGGATCGGCTACGGCGAATGGCTGGGGACGTACAACCAGAAGTCCCAGGGGGTGAGCGTGGGGCTGGTGTTTCCGAATTGAATTTGCCGCATGGGGGGCTGTACAAAGGCAGGGCATTGTGACGCCCCGCGCCGACGTGGTACAAAATGGTCACGGGGTAGGGGACACACGGATGGGGAGAACATCATGAAAAAACTTGTCAGGGCGGGGCTGATGGCGGTGCTTCTGTGCGTGGCTCCGACCACCCCGGCGCTGGCCGGGCCGCTGGAGGACGATGCAAGCGGCGACTACGCCACCGCCCTGCGGCTGCTCAAGCCCTTGGCTGAACAGGGCCTTGCCGACGCCCAGTTCAACCTCGGGGTCATGTACGCCACCGGTCGGGGCGTGCCGCAGGATGACGTGCGGGCGCACATGTGGTACAACCTCGCCGCTGCTGGCTTTCCGGCGGCGGAGGCGGAACCGCGCAATGTGGTTGTCGCAGTTCGCGATGCCGTGGCCGCCAAAATGACCCCGGCGCAGATTGCCGAGGCGCAAAGGCTGGCACGGGAGTGGAAGCCGAAAAAAGACGGTCAATAATCGCCCCGCGCCGCCCGCTTTTGTCCGATCCCTCCCCCCCATCACCCCCCGGTGTTTTTTGCGGGGGTGGGTTGCGCTATGCTTGCCCCCGGTTTTGGGGCGGGGAATCGGGAAGTTTGAAACCGGAACGGGCGCGTGTGCGCCGGATTGGGGAGATGTATGCAACAAACCTTGTCCGCCCTCAACCAGCGTCTGGCGCGCCGCATGGGGGTGCTCCGCACCTGGTTCGCCGGTGGCCCCGAGCGGCCATTTCTGGTGCTGCTGTGCGCCGCCCTGCTGGGCATGCTGGTGTTCGCCCCGCTGGAAGCGCCGCTGCGCCATTACGCCACCTCGGGCAGCTATCAGGACGTGGCCGATCTTTTGGGCAGCTTCGGCATCAAGGCCTTCTGGCAGGAGCGCGGGGCAATTTACCCCCTGATTCTGGCCTTGAGCGGCGCTCTGGGCATGGCCCACTACGCAGCCGTGGGGCTGTTCAATCTGGCCGGAATCGGCGTGCTGGCGTGGCGTCTGGCCGCCCACGGCATGGGAAAACTGGCCCTGTACAC
>JAOUFN010000001.1 GCA_029858285.1 Nitrospirota bacterium
AGGACGGGGGGTTTGCCGCGGGGGTTTGCCACGGGGGTTTGCCACGGGGGTTTGCCACGGGGTTTGCTGCAAGGGCGCCCGTGGGGTCCCTCCTCGCACACCGCAGCGGGGACGTGCCCGGCCCCCCCCCTAGCAGCAGCGCCTTACCCCGTCCCACTTGTGCTCCTGCTCGCGGGCGCAAAATTCCTGGCGGGTGAGGGGGGTGGACTCCGCATGGCGCGCGGCGTGGTGGCGCAGGTAGCGCTCGTAGGCGTCGTCGCCGGTCAGGCGGCGCAACAGCCGCCAGAGATTCCACAGGCGGGCGCGCAGGCGGGGTATCGGGTTCATCGCGGTTCCTGCCGGTCAGTCCCGTACCCAGGAATCGTCCAGGTGACTTTCCAGACGGGTCGGCTGGTGGGCGGTTTCCGCCAGGGGGGGGACGGGTTTGCCCTTCAAATGGCGGGCCGAGATCCGCAGCATGTCCAGCACCACCGTCCACACCACGATCACAAAAAACAGCGTCAGCCAGGCATCAAAACGCTGGTTGAAGATGAGCTGGGGCGCCACCGCCGCCTTTTCCGGCGAAAGCAGGCCCGCCGCCAGCTTGTCCTGAAGGCTGTTCGCCGCCGCAAAAAAACCGATGCGCGGATTGGCGCTGAGGATTTTTTCCAGCGCCGCCGTGGTGGTGATGGTCACCAGCCACGCCAGCGGCAGGCCGGTCACCCAGGCAAAGCGGAGCTTGCCGGATTTGACCAGAATGCCCGTGGCCACGCTCAGGGCAATGGCCGCCAGCATCTGGTTGGCAATGCCGAACATCGGCCACAGAATGTTCACCCCGCCGTTGGGGTCGATGACGCCGATGTATAAAAAATAACCCCACGCCGACACCACCGCCGCCGAGGTCAGCAGCACCGAGGGGTACCACGAGGTTTGCCCCATGCGCGGCCACAGGTTGCCGAGCAAGTCCTGCAACATGAAACGCCCCACGCGGGTGCCCGCATCCAGCGTGGTGAGGATGAAGACCGCCTCGAACATGATGGCGAAGTGGTACCACATGGCCAGCATCCCCCGGCCGAAAGTGGTGCCGAAAGCGGTGCCAAAGATACTGGCCATGCCCACCGCCAGGGACGGCGCGCCGCCGGTGCGGGCAAACAGCGTGGCTTCGCCCATTTCGCGGGCCAGATCACCCATGCGCGCCTCGGTGACGGGAAATCCCCAGGAAGAGATCAGGGCCACCGCGTCGGCGCCCGTCCCCACCACTCCGGCGGGGCTGTTGATGGCAAAATAAACGCCCGGCTCCAGCACCGTGGCCGCGATCATCGCCATGATCGCGACAAACGATTCCAGCGCCATGCTGCCGTAGCCGATGAGCGGGATGTCGCGCTCGTTGGCCAGCAACTTGGGGGTGGTGCCGGAGGAGATCAGGGAGTGGAAGCCCGAAATCGCCCCGCAGGCCACGGTGATGAACACAAACGGAAACAGGGTGCCGCCAAAAATCGGCCCGCTGCCGTCGATGAACGGGGTCAGGGCGGGCATGTGGACCTGGGGCCGCAACACCACGATGGCCACGGCCAGAAGCAGGATGGTGCCCAGCTTCATGAAGGTCGAAAGATAGTCGCGGGGCGCCAGCAGCATCCATACCGGCAAAATGGCCGCCAGAAAGCCGTAGGTGATGACCGCCCACGCCAGCGGCAGACCCTCGTGGTCGAACAGGCCGCGCAGGGCGCTGCCGTCCACCCAGCCGCCGCCGACCACGGCCAGCAGGAGCAGGGCCACGCCGATGACCGTGCCCTCGAGCACGCGGCCGGGCCGCAGCACGCGCATGTAGAGCCCCACCAGAACGGCAATGGGAATGGTGGCGGCGATGGTCGAGGTGGCCCACGGGCTGTGTCGGGTGGCGTTCACCACCACCAGCCCGAGCACGGCGATGAGGATGATCATGATCATGAACGTGCCCAACAGCGCCGCCGCGCCGCCGATGGCGCCCAGTTCGTCGCGGGCCATTTGCCCCAGGCTGCGTCCGCCCCGGCGGGTGGACAGGAACAGGATCACCATGTCCTGCACGCAGCCGCCCAGCACCGCGCCGACCAGAATCCACAGGGTGCCCGGCAGGTAGCCGAACTGGGCCGCCAGCGTGGGACCGATGAGGGGGCCGGGCCCGGAGATGGCCGCAAAATGGTGGCCAAAGACGATCCAGCGGTGGGTGGGGACAAAGTCGCGGCCGTTGTTGAGGCGCTCCGCCGGGGTGGCGCGGGTGGGGTCCAGACAGAGAATCCGGGCGGCAATCCACGACGCATAGAAGCGGAAGCCGAGCAGGTAAACGCAGACCGCCGCGGTCACGAACCAGATGGCGTTGATGGATTCGCCCCGGTGCAGGGCGATGCCCCCCACCGCCGTGGCGCCCAGTATCGCAACCGCAATCCAGACCGCGCTCCGCAGGACGGGGCTGCCTCCGCCGGGTGAGGGGGGGGCCGGTTTGCCTGTGTCTGTCATGCCTGCCTCGCCGTGTGTGGGGCTTTTTTTAGCCCCGGAACAGGGGCGCGAAGGAGACATACACCCCCAGCGCCGTGCCCATGGTGATGAGCAGCTTGGCCCACCACGGCAGGGCCATCAGCCAGTCTCCAAATGTGGGCGGTTTGTCGTTCATGCCGCGCATGGTAGCGGGATGCCGCTCGGGGGGCAAGGTGGCGTCGTGACATTAAATGGTTAAATGTTCCGCAAAATGTTCGCCGCGAATCCGCCGAAAGGGGGTGTGTGAGAGCGCGCCCACCCAAGAAGACCACCTCGCCGGAGCGACGGCCCCAGCGCTATGCGGTGCAGCCGGTGGGCACCGGCAGGTCGTTTCGCATCATCGTCACCCGTCTGGAAAGCGGAGAGGTGGCGCGGGGGGTGCCGGTGTCTCTCAACTCCGGCGGCATGCTGGCGGAGTGCGACGCCCTGTTCCCGGCCAACGCCGAGGTCACCATCAACGCCGTGGCCCACGAAAATCACGGTTTTTTTCGCTTTTCCACCCGCGCCTGGGTGGCGTATAACACAGGCAACGCCATGGCGTTCCAGTTCGACGGCCTGTCGTCCGAGGCCAAGTCCACGGTGCGCGACATCGTGCGGCTGTTCCTGCCGGGGCGCAAAACGCCCTTCGACCCGCACCTGTAAAATTACCGCCCGTAACCCCCCGCCCGTAAGGCCGGTTTGCAACACCCGGCCCCCCCCCTTCCGTGCACCACGGTTTGTTCCGGGTTTGGACTCGCGGACGGCAAACCCCTACAATCTGTGCATGAGCAGCTTTGAACAGATCCTGCAAAAGGCCTTTATCGCCGAAGATCCGACCGCGCGCTTTTCCATGCTCAAGGAGGAACTGGCGGCGCGGCTGGAGGCGGTGCGCGTGCTGCACGAGGAAGGGGCGCCGGGGCGCCGTGTGGTGGGCCGCGTCACGCGCATGATGGACGAACTGCTGGTGGCCCTGTACACCGATGCCGCCTGGCGCCACCTGCGCGACGACGACCCCGCGGAAACCCCCGGCGTGGCCCTGGTGGCGGTGGGGGGATACGGGCGCGGCGAACTCAATCCCCATTCCGACATCGACATCCTGATCCTCTACGATGCCAAACGCGCCGATGCCGCCAAGGGGGTGGCCAACGAGGTGCTGTATCCCCTGTGGGACCTGCGCCTGACCGTGGGCCACAGCGTGCGCACCGTGGCGGACTGCGTCGAGGTGGGCGGCGCGGACCTGTCGGCCCAGACCTGTATGATGGAATCGCGCCTGCTGGTGGGGGATGAAACCCTCTATGAGCAGTTCCGGGGCGAGTTCGCCGCCAGGGTGGTGAATCGCGACGTGGACGCCTTTTTGTTCCAGAAGGCCGAGGAGGCGCGCGGGCGCCACGAACGCTTTGGCGTGACCGTGTTTTTGCAGCAGCCGAACATCAAGGAAAGCCCCGGCGGCCTGCGGGACATTCACTATCTGGTGTGGATCGCCACCGCCCGCCACGGCACCGGCAACCTGCGCGAACTGGCCGACCGGGGGGTGCTGGCGGAGCCCGATTACGAGGCGCTCACCAAGGCCCAGGCGTTTTTGTGGCGGGTGCGCAACGAACTGCACTTCGCCCACCGCAAGCGGGTGGATGTGCTCACCTTCGAGGAGCAACTGCGCATCGCCGAAAAATTCGGCTACGAGGACACCGCCCGCCAGCGCGGCGTGGAGCGCTTCATGCGGCGCTACTACGTGCACGCCTCCAAGGTGCTGGACGTGTGCCAGCGCTTTGTGGACCGGGCCACCACCCGCACCCGCTCCCAGGCCCTGTCCACCATGCTGTTTTCGCGCAAGGTGCGGCCCTTTTTCACCCTGACCAACCGCGAGATCCGCGTGGACGCGGCCAGGGAGGAGCGCTTTCTGGAGACCGGGGTGGCGGTGCTGCAACTGTTCCATCTGGCCCAGATCCACGGCCTGCGCATCCACCCCGAAACCATGGACGCCCTGAGCCATGCCACGGTGCCGGGACGCTCCCTGCGCACCCAGGCCGCCAGCGAAGTGTTCATGAAAATCCTGCAGTGGGATTCGGGCATGGCCGAAACCCTCAAGCGCATGCACCGCCTGCGCATTCTGGGGCGGGTTGTTCCGGAACTGGCGCGGGTGGACCGGCTGGTCACCTTCAGCCAGTACCACAAATACACCGTGGACGCCCACACCCTGTACGCCATGGAGATCGTCGAGGGACTACGGGCCGAAACCAGCGTGTTCGCCGACGCCTACCGGGAGATTCGCCGCAAGGACATCCTGCATCTGGCGGTGCTGCTGCACGACTCCGGCAAGGGGGTGCATCGCGACCACTGCGAGGTGGGCGCCGAACTGGCCGCCGCCGCCGCGCGCCGTCTGGGACTGAGCGAGGACGAGCGGGATCTGCTGGTGTTTTTGGTGGAACACCACCTGCTGATGACCCACATCGCCTTCCGCCGCGACCTGTCGGACCCGGTGGTGCTGTCGCGCTTCGCCCGCACGGTGGAAACCACCGAGCGCCTCAAAATGCTGTTGGTGCTCACCCACGTGGACATCCGCGCCGTCGGTCCCGATACCTGGAACAAGTGGAAAGAGGGGCTGCTCACGGACCTGTACGGCCTGGCGCTGGGGGCGCTGGCCGGCCGGTCGCTGGTGCGCGACAAGGTGGCGGCCATCGGCCGCGTGCGCGCCAAGGTGCAGGAGGTGTGGGGGCCGGACGCGGCGGAGTGGATCAAATCCACCCTGGACCGCCTGCCGGGACGCTATCTGCTGGATACCCGGGTGGACGAGATCGTCCACCACCTGACCATGGTGCGCCAGCTCGACCGCGAGGCGGTGCAGGTGGAGATTTCCCCGAGCGAGGAGGGCACCGCCGACATCGTGGTGTGCGCCATCAACGGCAAGGTGCCGGGGCTGTTTTCGCGCATCGCCGGGGTGCTGACCTCCAAGGGCCTCGAGGTGCTGGACGCGCGCATCACCACCTTCCGCGACGACGTGATTCTGGACGTGTTCCGGGTGCAGGACCCCACCGCCACCGGCTTTGTGGACCACAACCGCTGGAAACGCATCCGCGCCAGCCTGATGGACGTGGTGGAAGGGCGGACGAAGGTCGAGGATCTGTTCTCCGGCGGGCGCGGACGGGTGAGCCACGAGGGGGTGCCGTTCACCGGCACCGAGCCGCTGGTGCGCATCGACAACGAGACGTCGGACTCCTTTACCGTCATCGACATCTTTGCCGCCGACCGGCGCGGCCTGCTCTATGTCATCACCCGCGCCCTTGCGGACCTGGGGCTGTCGATCTATTTTTCGCGCATCGCCACCAAGGCCGATCAGGTGGTGGACGTGTTTTACGTCAAGGACCAGGACGGCAACAAACTCACCGACGAGACGCAGATCCGCAAGGTGCGCAAGGCGCTGCTGGAGGTGGTTTCCACCCCGGAGGTGTTGTCCGTCTCCTGAGGCGGCGGGCCTGACGGGGGCACCCCGCCACCCGCCGGTCGCGGGAGCCGTTAGCCTGGGAAGGGGGTCAAGGCCCCGCGCTGGCCCACCTGACGCAGGTGGTGATCCGCCAGCACCAGGGCCATCATGGCCTCCACAATGGGCACGGCGCGGGGCAGCACGCACGGGTCGTGACGGCCACGGGCCTTGAGGGTCACGGCGTTGCCCTGATCGTCCACGGTCTGTTGCGGGTGGCCGATGGTGGCCGTGGGCTTGAAGGCACAGGACACCAGAATGTCCTCGCCGTCGGAAATTCCCCCCAAAATCCCCCCCGCGAAGTTGGTGCGGGTGCGCACCCGGCCATCGGCCATGTACATGGCGTCGTTGTGCTCGCGGCCGGTCATGGTGATGCCGCCGAAGCCGGAGCCGATCTCCACCCCCTTGCAGGCCGGTATGCTCATCATCGCCCGGGCGAGGTCGGCGTCCAGCTTGTCGAACACCGGATCGCCCAGCCCTGCGGGGATGCCGCTGGCCACGCAGCGCACGATGCCCCCCACCGAATCGCCCTCGTCACGGGCCTGCTCGATGCGCGCGATCATGCGCTCCGCTGCTTGCGGGTCGGGGCAGCGCACCATGTTGGCCTCCACCTGCTGCGGGGTGACCCCCTCCCAGCCGGTGGCGGCGGTGAGGGTGTGGACCTGCTGCACCCAGGCGGTGACGCGGGCGCCGAAGGCGGCCTCGAGGATGCGCTTGGCGACGGTTCCGGCGGCCACCCGGCCAATGGCCTCGCGGGCCGAGGCGCGCCCACCCCCCTGCCAGGAGCGGTGGCCGTACTTGGCCTGATAGGTGTAGTCGGCGTGGCCGGGCCGGTAGACGTGGCGGAAGTCCTCGTAGGACGAGGAGCGGGCGTCGGTGTTGCGCACCAGAATGGCGATGGAGGTGCCCAGGGTGCGCCCCTCGAACACGCCGGACAGGATTTCGCAGCGGTCCGGCTCGTCGCGGGGGGTGGTGATGCGGCTCTGGCCGGGGCGCCGACGGTCCAGATCGGGCTGGATGTCGGCCTCGGACAGGGGCATCCCCGCCGGGCAGCCGTCGATGGTCACGCCCACGCCGCCACCGTGGGATTCCCCCCAGGTGGCGATGCGCAACAAATGGCCAAAACTACTGCCCACGGGTGATCGTTCGTCTTCCGGGGGTTACGGCAGGGTGTTGGCGAGGGCCTTGGTCAGGCGCTCCTGCAACACCGGCTGGGCTTCCTCGGGCCCCAGGTTCATCTTGCTGACGAAGATCAGCAGGCGGTTCTGGTGGTAGAGGAAATCCTCGGTGGTTTCCACGCTCTGGCTCTCGGAACTGCCGCCGGCGGCAAAGCCGGAGTCGCGGCCGCCGGCGGAACTGCTGCCGGAGTGGCCCACCATCCCCACGTCGCCGCTGGAGCGGGTGGTCTGCACCCCGCCCTCGACGCGCTCGCCGATGCGGGCGTCGATGACCACGTCGAACTCGCGGACCTTGTTGCGCTGGGCGGCGACGTCGAACAGCATGCCGGTGGCCAGACCGCCGACGATGGCGCCCTCGCCGGCGCGGCGCGACTGGTGGCCGATCACACCCCCGACGATGGCGCCGCCGATGCCCGCCGCCATGGTGGCGCGGCCGCCGTCGGCGTGGGCGTTTTCGCCAAAGTAGCGCAGGTCGAGGTTGAGCACGTACTGGGCATCCTTGAGGCTGCGCGTGACGCGGTAGCCCCGGTCTTCCAGGGCGGCGCGCAGGTCGCCGGTGATGTCGATTTCGGAGCCGGAGCTGTCACGCACCCGCACGTAGACGGTCATCTGGTCGTCGCCTACCATGCGCAGGTTGGGCTGCGGATTGAGCCAGCGGGTTTCCTGCTTGAGGCGGGTTTTGTCCGGGTCCACCATGCCGACGGTGCCGACGTAGGCCTTGTCGAGGGTCGAGCAGCCGGTGGCGAACAGGAGCAGGGCCGCCAGCGCCGGTGTGCCCGACATTCTGCCGAATACCCCGCCGAATGTGCTGCCGAATGTCCTGCCAACAAATGCTTGTCCGGACGCTGCCGCGGATGATGCGCTGATTGATATGCCCGACATGATTTCCTCCCCAATCGCTTGTATGCACGTCATTTTTTCCGGCCACGGACGATCGCGGCCGGAAGATTCCGGCATTGTATGTGAATTTGACGCCGATGTCAGGCGTGACGCCCAGGACGGTCCGGTCGCTATAATAGGGACTCCCGGCGCCAATGCCACCTGAAAGTTCGGGCGGGGCGGGCGTCCGGGGCTAAAACTGCACGAGGAGACATCTCATGTTTACGACGGCAGGTGTGCGGAAATACGCGCCGAATGTCCCGGCGCTGGCGGGTCTGGTGGTGGCGGTTGGCCTGGCAATGGGGCTGGCGACCGGCACTCCGGCGCTGGCCTGCGGCCCGGATGAGTACATGACCCATGTGGGCACCGTGGCCGCCATCGATCCTGCGGCCATGACCCTGACGCTGGTGGATGCCGAAACCGGCAAGAACCTGGTGTTCAAGGTGACCGCCGAGCAGATCGCGACCCTTACCCTCAACGGTCGGGTGAGCATCAACTACGCCGAGGACAACGGCGCGCTGGTGGCGCAGAAAATCAGCGTCTAGGCGGGGACGCAACCGGCGGTGGGGTGACGGAAAAAGCCGTCGGCCGGGCGGCGCTCAGCCGCCGGGGCGGTCGGGGCGGTCGGGGCGATCGGGGAAGAGGGACTGGTCGCCCCTGGCGAGCAGGGCGCGGAAATCTTCCGGCGCCACCGGCGGGCTGACCAGGAACCCCTGGATCAGGTGGCACCCTTCGGCCTGCAGGAAATCCAGTTGCTCCACCGTTTCCACCCCCTCGGCCACCACCTTGAGGCCCAGACTCTGGGCCATGGAGATGACGGTGCGGGTGATGGTGGCGCTGTCCTTGTTGGTGGTGACGTCGGTGATGAACGAACGATCCACCTTCAGGGAGTCGATGGGGAAACGCTGTAGGTAGGCCAGGGACGAATAACCGGTGCCAAAATCGTCCACCGACAGGCTGATGTTCATCTGCTTGAGGGAATTGAGGGTGAGCACCGTGTCGGTGGCACTGTGCATGAAGGTGCTTTCGGTGATTTCCATCTCCAGGTGGCGCGGGTCGAAACCCGATTCCTTGAGGATCCCGCCGATGCGCTCTGCCAGGTCTTCCTGCCAGAACTGGCGTGCCGACAGGTTCACCGCGAGGTTGATGGGGGGCAACCCCTGTTTTTGCCACTCCACGCCCTGACGGCAGGCCTCCGCGATCACCCATTCGCCGATGGGAACGATCAGGCCCGATTCCTCGGCCAGGGGAATGAACTCGCCGGGGGCCACCATGCCCAGTTCCGGGTGGCGCCAGCGCACCAGCGCCTCGGCGCCCAGCAGCCGACCACTGGCGATATCCACCTTGGGCTGGTAATAGAGCACTAGCTCCCGGTTCTCCAGGGCCTTTTGCAGCTTGCCCTCCAGGGCCACGCGGCGCATGGCGTCGGAGTTCATGGTGCTGGTGTAAAAGCGGTAATTGTTTTTGCCCTGCACCTTGGCCCCGCGCAGGGCGGCGCTGGCGTTGCGCAGCAGGCCGTCCACGGTGGTGCCGTCGGCGGGGTAGAGCACGGCGCCGATGCTGCTGGTGAGGTACACCTCGTGGCCGTCCACCAAAAATGGCGCCGACAGGTCTTCCAGCGCCTGCCGGGCGGCGGTGGCCACCTCGGCGGCATCGCCCACGCGGCTCAGGATGATGCAGAACTCGTCGCCACCCAGACGCCCGATGGTGGGTTGCAGGTCGTGGTGGGAGCGGGCCACCATCCGCTCCAGGGAGGAGCGCAGGCGGTTGGCCACCTCGCGCAGCACGGAGTCGCCGGTCTGGTGGCCGAAGGCGTTGTTGATGCGCTCGAAGCGGTCCAGACCGATGTTCAGCACCGCGGCCAACTGGCGACGGCGCTGGGCGTCGTGCAGCACGTCTGACAACCGTTCGGTCAGCAACTGCCGGTTGGGCAGCGAGGTCAGGCTGTCGTAGCGGGTCAGAAAATGGATGCGGCTTTCGGTTTCGCGCTGGGTGGTGATGTCCTGCAGGGTGCCCACCAGACGCACCAGATGACCGCGTTCGTCGAATTCCGGTTCCGCCTCCTGGTGCACGAAACGGGTTTGCTCTCCGGGGTTGGTTCCCTGCAGGCGGTATTCGAGGAAGAACGAACTGCGCTTGGCGATGCCCATCTGCATGTGTTCCAGCACCCGGTCGCTGTCCTCCGGGTGGAGCAGGCTGACAAACGACACGAAGCTGCCGTCAAAGCGCTGGGGGGCGATGCCAAGGAGCGGCAGCACCGCATCCGACATGGTCAGGCGGTCCGGGCCGATCTCCCACTCCCACACCCCCAGGCGGGCGATGCGCTGGGCTTTTACCAGCCGCTCCTCGCTCTGCCGCAGCTTGTCGGAAATGTGTTTCTGGCGGGCCATGTAGCGCAGACGCTGGGCCAGCACCGGCCACTGGATCGGTTTGGTGGTGAAGTCGGTGGCACCGGCCTCGTAGGCGCGGTCGATGGAGGCCAGATCGTCCAGGGCGGTGATCATGATGACCGGGGTGTTGGCGCCACCGGGCATGGAGCGTATCGCACGGCAGGTGCCAAAGCCGTCCAGCCCCGGCATCATCACGTCCAGCAGCACGATGTCGGGGGCAAACTGGGCAAAAAGATCGGCGCCCTGCCGGCCATTGCCGGCGGCGGCCACGGAAAAACCGGTGATTTCCAGGGAGCGGGTGGCCAGTTCGCGCATGGCGCGGTCGTCATCCACCACCAGTACCCGGACGGCGCCGGGATTGCGGGGCGGCGGGCCTCCGGGGGGATTGCCGGAAGGGGATTCCTTGCGGCGAAAGCCGTTTTTCCCGACGCTTTTGGTCACGGGAACGCGGCCGACGCCGGTGGATGCCTGGTGGGTGGAAATAGCCTTCGATGCCTCCGATGCCAAGGGGGCTGGCCCACCCGTGGCGCGCGTATGACCGGCGTAACGGAGTCTTATCGGCCAAAACGCCCCCCCTGATAAGGGCAATCGGGGCGAAAGCCCGCGGGTGACGGACGGATTTCCAAAAAACCCGTACGGCATGCCGACCCCCTTGCGGCCCTAGCGTTTGCGGGCCAGCGTGAGGCCGTCGGCGATGGGCACCAGAGACAGGTCCACCCGTGAATCGGTGTGCACCTGACGGTTGAAGCGGCGCAGCGCCTCGGTGGTGGCGTCGTGTTTGGCCGCGTCGGCCACCCGCCCGGACCACAGCACGTTGTCCACGCAGATCAGGCCCCCCGTGCGCACCAGACGCAGACACTGCTCGAAATAGACCGGGTAGTTGACCTTGTCGGCGTCGATGAAGGCGAAGTCGAAGGAGCCGGGGCCGGATTCCGCCAGAAGTCCGTCCAGAATTCCGGGGGCGTCGCCGATGCGCAGGTCGATGCGCAGGTCGTGGCCCCGATCCACCCCGATGGCTCGCCAGTGGCGGCGGGCAATCTCTGCCGTTGCGGCGTCGCTGTCCACGGCCACCAGGGTGCCGTCCGGGGGCAGGGCGAGGGCCACGGCGGCGGCGGAGTAGCCGGTGAACACGCCGATTTCGAGGGCTTTTCGGACCCCGAGCAGGCGCACGAGCAGGGCCATGAACTGCCCCTGTTCCGGGGCGATCTGCATGCGCGCGTCGAGGTGGTGGCGGGTTTCCTCGCGCAGCAGGCGCAGGGATTCCGGCTCACGCAGGGAGACATCCAGCAGATACTGGTACAGGGCGCCGGGCAGGCCAAGGGTGCGGCGGGTCATTTGGCGGTTCCGGGGCCGGTTCCGGGCGTGATTTGGGGGGCGATTTCGGGCTGTTTTTTGTTCCGGGCCGCCTGCAGGGCGCGCAGCACGGTGTCCGCCACCCGTTCCGGCTGGTCCAGCAGCAGGTTGCCCGGAGCGCCGGGCACCGGCAGGTCCACGGCGCCTTCGGCCAGCGCGGCCTGGGCCTTGTTCCAGGTGGTGTTGTAGCCTTCGGCGGTCCAGCCCTGCGGCAGACCGGCGGCCGACGCCGCCACGACCGGCGTCTCGCGGTACAGCACAAAGCGGGGGCGGGCCGGGTCCGGCGAGTAGGTGCGGGCGGGGTAGGCCTGGTGCAGCAACCAGTGGAACTCCGCCGCCACGGTTTCGTAGTAGCCGGGATACCGCAGGTGGCGGGAAAAAGTTTCTGTCTGGGGGGGCGGCGTCACGCCGGGCGGAAGGCCCAGAAAATGCGCGGCGCCGAAATGGGCCCAGGGCAGGGCGTGCTGCACATGCCTCAACAGGCGGGAACGGTGCGCCTCTGCCAGAGGGGTGAATTCCGGGGTGGCGGCGTCCACCAGTACCAGGGACAGCACGCGGTCCGGGTGGCGCGCGATAAAGGCCCCCGCCACCACCGCCCCCTCGCCGTGTGCGGCCAGCACCAGCGGGCCGTCCTCGCGGGCGGCGCGCAGCAGGGCGGAAAGGTCTGCCGCGAGATGGGCAGCGTCGCGCGGGCGGGGCCCGACCTCGCTCCAGCCGTAACCGGCCCGGTCGTAGGCGCACACGCGGGCGTGGGGCGCCAGCCGCGCCATCACCGGCAGCCAGTGAATGGACCATTCGCCGACGGCGGCCTCCAGCACCACGGTGGGGCTGCCGTCACCCAGACAGTTGAGGTGCAGGCGATAGCCCCCGACGTCGTAGGTGGTTCCGGGGGCCGGGTAGCGGTGGCGGTCGTTCTGCTCCCACAGATGCTGGGCGAGCATGGCCATTCCCGCACCCGCAAGCAGCGCCATCAGCGTCGCCCCCAGGACGCGGCTGAGGCCCCACTGGAAGCCGTGGATGCGGACCGCGCGCCGGTAGCGGGTGGGTTCGCCGTTGCTCATGCCCGGACCTCGTTCAGAATGGCCGCACCACGGCCAGGATCACCACGGCGAACAGCACCAGCGTGGGCAGCTCGTTGAACCAGCGGTAAAACCGGTGCGAACGGGTGTTGGCGCCCGCCGCAAAACGCGCCACCATGCGGCCACACACCAGGTGATAGGCGATCAGCCCGGCCACCAGCGCCAGCTTGACGCGAAACCAGCCCGAGGGGGCGATGTGGCTCCAGCCGCCCGCGGCCAGCAGCACACCGAACAGCGTGGTGAGCAGCATGGCCGGGGTCATGATGAAGCGATACAGCTTGCGCTCCATCACGCAGAACTGCTCGTGCAGCGGCCCGGACGGCCCGGCGGCGGCGTGGTACACGAACAGGCGCGGCAGGTAGAACAGGCCGGCGAACCAACTGACCATGAAGATGATGTGGAGCGCCTTGATCCAGAGCATGGGGCCTTTTGCGGAAAACGGTCCGGTGTGTTCGAACGATGCAGTGTTCTACACCACCCGGAGCGCCGGAGCAAATTTTTCCGGCCGTGACGGGCCGCGCCTGCGGGGGATCACCGGCAACCTTCCGGATACTTTCCGGAAACCTGAGCGCCGTTCAGGGTGGGTTCAGAATGCCGCGTCAAAATGACTCCAACGGCGGCGGATTTCCGATCCGCTTTCCTCCCCCTTTCGGGATCGGGGATTCGCCGCCGGCAATTTTTTGATGCTATCCCCCGCGCCTTCCACCCGGCCAACGCCGTGGCGGGAGGTGCGGGCAACGACGGAGGTACCGAATGCACGCCCCGCGACAGGCAGACAATCCCCGGACGATGGCATTGGATTCCACGGCATTGGATTCTACGGCAGCGGAATCGGCCAGCATCCGGGTATGGGATCCGCTGATACGGGTGTTTCACTGGACGCTGGTGATCGCCTTTTCACTGGCCTGGCTGACCTCGGAGGACCGCGCGGCGGATTTCCACGCCATCGCCGGATATGTAATTCTGGGGCTGGTGGCCCTGCGTCTGGCGTGGGGGGTGATCGGTACCCACCATGCACGTTTTGTCAGTTTCGTCCGCCATCCCCGGGAGGGGGTGCGGTATCTGGTGGACCTTTATCACCGCCGGGGCCACCCCTGTGTGGGGCACAATCCGGCGGCGGCCTGGATGGTGGTCACGTTGCTGGCTTCCCTGACCCTGACCGGGGTGACGGGCCTGATGGCCTATGGCGCCAAGGAAGGTTTGGGGCCCATGGGGGCGGTGATGCCTCCCTGGGGGGAAGCCGCCGACCTGCTGGGGGATATGCACGGGGTACTGGCGGGGTTTACCCTGTTTCTGGTTGGATTGCATGTGGCTGGCGTAATGGCCAGCAGCCTGGTTCATCGGGAGAATTTGGTGAGAGCCATGATTACAGGACAAAAAAAGGTGCGTGAGGTGCCGACCGGCGAACCCGATCCGGGCGCGTCGGGGCCGGCACAGGGAATGCGGCTTGGCCTGGGTTCCGGGTGGGTGGCCGGAGTGGCAATGGCCGTGCTGCTGGGCGCCTTCCTGGCCGCCGCCGGAGCGGCCGTGGCGGCGCCCGCCAGCGCGGTAAACGACCGCCTGACGGAATACCGCGGCAAGGGCGCCGGACCGTTTTCGGCGGACGCCGGGCGAAAATTGTTCGAGGCCACCTACACGGTGGAGGGGGAAAAGCGCAATTGCGCCGCCTGCCACACCACCGACCTGAAAAAGAAGGGCAAGCATCAGGAAACCGGCAAGCCCATCGACCCGCTGGCCCCGTCGGTGACGACCGACCGCCTGACGGACAGCGCCAAAATCGAAAAATGGTTCCTGCGCAACTGCAAGTGGACCATCGGAAGACCCTGCACGCCCCAGGAAAAAGGCGACGTGCTGATGTTCCTCCAGACCCAGTAGACACGGGACCGGAATGTGACAGGGGACCATTGAAACACACCTGGCGGAAAATATTTTATCCGCCCCGCGAAGGAGTACCGCCATGCAGTTCCGCACACCGAAAGACAGCCGGTCGCCCAAGGGCAGCAGGCAGCCTCACCACATGCAGCCCCGCCACTGGGTGGCCAGCGCGATTTTTGTGGCCCTGTTCGCAGCGGGTCTGACGGCGGTGCAGGCCGAAGGGGGAGAGGGGGCCGTGACCCTGGTGGCCAAAAAGCGCGCTCCCGGCGTGGCCCCGGTAACCAACGACCTGTACCGCGAGGAGTGCGGCTCATGCCACTTCGCCTACCAGCCGGGGCTGCTGCCCGGAGCCAGTTGGAAACCCCTCATGGAGGGGCTGGACAACCACTTTGGCGACAACGCCGAACTGGCCCCGGAGGTGCAGGCGAAACTCACCGCCTTTGTGCTCGAAAACGCCGCCGACAACGCCACCAACCGCCTGTCCCAGCGCATCATGCGCTCGGCGAAGGGGGCGGCCCCCCGGCGTATCGGTGAGGTGCCCTTCATCCGCAAGGAACACCGGGAAATCCCCGCCAAAATGCTGGCCGACAACCCGCAGGTCAAATCCCTGTCGCGCTGCGAGGCCTGCCACCGGCGCGCGGAGGAGGGATATTTTAACGAACACAGCGTGGACATCCCCGGCTTCGGCAAGTGGGAGGACTGAACGTGCCGCGCCACTCCGCCCGCATCGCAATCCGGAGGGGGAAGCGCATGGCCGCCGTGTTGGCCCTGGCCCTTCCGGGGGTGATGCTCCCGGGGGTGTTGCTGGCGCCCCCGGCGTGGGCGGGTGACGTGGACCACAGCCGGGTGCGCAAGCTGGTCGAGAGTGGCGAAATCCGGCCGCTGGCGGAACTGCTGCGGCGCGCGCAGGAACAGCATCAGGGAGAATTGCTGGAGGCCGAAATCGAGGAAGAAGGGGGAAAACTGGTGTACGAAATCGAACTACTGGCTCCGAACGGGGAGGTGTGGGAAGTTTATTTCGACGCCCGCAGCGGCGAACTGCTGAAAGTCGCACGGGAGGACTGACGCCATGCGGGTTCTGGTGGTGGAAGACGAAGAGACCCTGCGTACCCGGTTGCACGACTCCCTGGCGGCGGCCGGATACGCGGTGGACGCCACCGGCAACGGGGCCAGCGCCGAGATTCTGGGCGACCAGTTTCCCTATGACGCCGTGGTGCTCGATCTGGGGCTGCCCGGCAAGGCCGGACTGGATGTTCTGAAGGCCTGGCGGCGGCGGCGCAACCTCGTGCCGGTGATTGTGCTCACCGCACGCGGCCAGTGGCACGAAAAGGTCGATGGTTTTTCCGCCGGGGCCGACGATTATCTGGGCAAGCCGTTCCACATGCCGGAACTGATCGCCCGCCTCGGGGCCCTGGTCCGCCGCAGCCAGGGGCGCACCCAGGGGCCGCTGACGGTGGGGGGGGTGGCCCTGGACGAGGAAACCCAGCAAGTGGCCGTGGACGGCACCATCCACCGCCTGACCGGCGTGGAGTTTCGCCTGCTGCGCGCCCTGATGCTGAACCGTGGCCGGGTGCTCTCCAAGGAACGTCTGGAAGAACACGTTTACGACATGAACGCCGAGCGCGGCAGCAACGTCATCGAGGTCTACATCAAGCGCCTGCGCGACAAGGTGGGGCGCGACATGATCCAGACCCGGCGCGGGCAGGGGTACGTGTTCGGGGGCGGGGGCGACGGGTGAATTCCCTCAAATCGCGCCTTGGGTGGGGGCTGGTGGCCGCGCTGGTGGTGCTGTTCGTATTGCAGGCGGCCATCATCCATGTGTCCGTGGGCAACCTGTTCCGCGACCTCATGGCGGAGCAGCTCGAACACAATGCCGAGGCGCTGCTGGCGGCCATGAGCGTCGGCCCTGATCGCTCCATCGTGCTGCTGCCGTCCCAGGTGGATCCGGTATTCCGCAGGCCGCTTTCGGGACACTATTTTCGCATCGAGGTGCCGGGGGCGGTGCTTTATTCCCGCTCCCTGTGGGACGAGGACTTTCCCGTGGCCCCCCCCGGCCTGTATCGTGCGGTGGGGCCGGAGGGCAGGCCGCTGCTGATTTTTACCCGCCGTTACATCGCCCGTGGCCTGCCCATCACCATTTCGGTGACCGACGACCTGGCGGCGGTGGCCCGCCGCATCCGCCAGATGCAGGTGCTGGCCGGGGCGCTGTCGCTGTCGTTTCTGGCGTTGCTGGTGATCGTGCAGCGGGCCATTCTGGTGCATGCCCTGAGGCCGCTGGACCGGGTGCATCAGGATATGGCCGAACTGGAACGGGGCGAGGCGGCGCGGGTGACCGAGGAGGTGCCGGAGGAAATTCTGCCCCTGGTGCTGGCCTTCAACCGGCTGGCGGGATCCATGGCGCGCCGCGTGGAGCGCTCGCGCACCTCCCTGGGCAACCTGGCCCACGCCATCAAAACCCCCCTGAGCCTGATCCGGCAGGCCACCGAAAGTCCGGAACTGGCGGCGGCGACGGAACTGCGCCAGCATATCGAGGATCAAGCGGGGCGCATCGGCACGCTGGTGGAACGGGAACTGTCCCGCGCCCGGCTGGCGGGCGAGGCCACCCCCGGCGAGCGGCTGGACCTGGAACGGGAACTGGGCGCCCTGCTGCGCGCGGTGCAGGCGGTGCACCGGGAACGCGACATCCGCATCGACATGCGGATACCCGCCGGGCGCACTTTTGCCATTGACCGGGAGGATTTTCTGGAACTGTTCGGCAACCTGCTGGATAACGCCTGCAAGTGGGCCGTCGGCCGGGTGCGGGTGACGGTGGAGGACGGCCGCGGTCTGGTGGTGGCGGTGGAAGACGACGGGCCGGGATGCCCCCCGGGGGAACTGGAAAACATCGCCCGGCGCGGGGTGCGCCTGGATGAGGCGGCGCCAGGACACGGCCTGGGACTGTCCATTGCCGGGGACGTGGCGGAATCTTATGGCGGCGGGTTATCCTTCGGCCGTTCCCCCGAGTTGGGCGGATTTGTGGCCAGAGTGGTGCTGCCGGACCCCGCGGACCGGGTGCATGGAAACCCGATGCGAGGCGCGTCCGGAGCGGCCGAGGCAGTGCGAGGAGAGACTTGATCCGGCTCATCCGCTATCTGGGCAGTTCGCTGCGGGCGCGCTTCGCCGTGGGCATGGTGCTGCTGGCCGTCCTCACCATCGGCATGTCGGCGTGGGCCTTTGTGTTCCTGGGGGAGGTGGGAGGGTCGTACCAGCGCATCGTCAACCGGGCGCTGGATGACATGGTGCCGGTGTCGCGCCTGCAACAACTGGCCTATTCCTCCTCCCAGCCGGTACACAACTACCTGCTGGACGGCGATCCGGTGTGGGCTCAGGCCTACGGGCGGGTGTCCATGGAGATCGACGGGCTGTTTGCCCGTTATGCCAGGCACGGGAATCTGCCCGATGCGGAGAAACCCGGCAACCAGCAGGCCCGGGCCGACGCGGCCGTGCTGCGGGTGGAGCGGCAGATGATGGCCATTGCCGTGGCCGAGTGGAAGACCGCCAACAACGAGGCCGAGTCGCTGTTCGCGGACGGGGTGAGCATGACTCCGGCGGCGCGCATCGCCCGCATGAACAAGTTTGACCGCCACGTGGGGCACACGGTGCAGGTTCTGGGTCGCCTGTATGACCTGATCGAAACCCGTGTCCACGACGAATGGGTGCGCACCCGCGCCTCCCAGGAGCAGGACCTGTCGGTGGTGATGGGATTGCTGTGGGGCAGCCTGGCGCTGCTGGGGATCATGGGCTTCATGCTGATGCGTTCGGTGGTGGTGCCGCTGGGATCGTTGCAGCAGGCGGCGGCACGCTACGCCAAGGGCGATTTTGCGGTGCCGGTGGACACCACCCGCCGCGACGAACTGGGGCAACTGGCAGCGGCCTTCCACCGCATGGGCGAAGACCTGTCGCGCACCCACGAGCAGTTGCGCTACCTTTCGGCCCACGACGAACTGACCGGGCTGTGGAACCGGCGCGCCTTTCACGAACAGCTTCTGGACGAGACCAATCGCGGGGAGCGCTTTGCCAGCGGCTTCGCCGTGGTGATTCTGGACGCGGACCACTTCAAGCAGGTCAACGACAACTTCGGCCACCAGGCCGGGGACGCGGCCCTCAAATGGCTGGCGGCGGCAATCCGGCGCGAGATCCGCGCGGTGGACCGGGCGGCGCGGCTGGGGGGTGAGGAGTTTGCGGTGCTGCTGCCCGGCACCGGGGTGGAAGGGGCGACGGCGCTGGCCGAGCGCATCCGCCTGAGCATGCAGGAGCATCCGGTGGAGGTGGAGGGTGACTCCATTCCCCTGACCGTGAGTGCCGGGGTGGCCGCCTATCCGGCCCACGGCGCCACCATCAACGCGGTGATGGCGGCCGCCGACCGGGCCCTGTACGTGGCCAAGGACTCGGGCCGCAACCGGGTGGCCGTCTCGTCCTGAACCGGCGGCCCGAGGGGGTTTTCCGGCGCGGTTTGCCGGAGTGTCAGGCCCGGGCCAGAATCCAGTCCAGCACGCGCGTGGGCAGCACCCGGCGCAGAAATCCGAACAGGTGGGTGGGAAATGTCACGTAGTAGCGCGGCCGGGGCCGGGGCGCCTCCAGGGCGTGGATGACCTTTTTCAGCACCGCCTCCGGCGGTCGCGTGAACCGGCTTTGGCGGCGGCCGCGGGCGGTCTGCCGGCGCATGTCGCGGTAGCGCCCGGCGTGGGCGCTGTGGTCCGCGTCGATGTGAGCCTCGAACTGTCGCCTTGCGGCGGCGCGGAAATTGGACTGGATCGGCCCCGGCTCGATCAGGACCGCGTGGACGCCGCTGCCACGCAGTTCCAGGCGCAGGGTGTCGGTGATGCCTTCCAGCGCGAATTTGGTGGCGTTGTAGGCGCCCCGGTACGGCATGGCCACCAAGCCCAGTACCGAACCGTTCATGACAATGCGGCCGTGGCCCCGGGCGCGCATGGCGGGCAGCACCGCGTTGGTCAGCTCGATGGTGCCGAACAGGTTGACCTCGAACTGGGCGCGCAGGGCGTCGCGGGACAGATCCTCGACGGCGCCTGGCTGGGCGAAGGCGGCGTTGTTGAACAGGGCGTCCAGCCTGCCGTCGGTGGCCTCCAGCACGGTTTTGGCGGCGGCCAGTGTGGAGGCGGAAGTGGCCAGGTCCAGCGGCACCGGGGTCAGCCCCGCGTCCCCCAGCGCCTGCAAATCCGCGTCACTGCGGGCGGTGGCGAACACGGCCCAGCCGCGCTGTTTCAGCCCCAGCGCCACGCAGCGGCCAATGCCGGAAGAGGCGCCGGTGACCAGAACGGTGCGGACGGGGGCGGGGGGGGGCATGGGGGCAGTCATGGGGAGATTATAGGGGGAGTGGGGGGCGGTTACAGGGAGATGCCGCCGTCCGGCAGCCCGCCGAGGCCCCCCCGTGCCTCAGGCGCCGATGATTTTGATCAGCACGCGCTTGGCGCGGCGGCCGTCGAACTCGCCGTAAAAAATCTGCTCCCAGGTGCCGAAATCGAGCATGCCGCTGGTGATCGCCACCACCACCTCGCGACCCATCACCTGGCGTTTGAGGTGGGCGTCGGCGTTGTCCTCGCCGGTGTTGTTGTGGCGGTACTGTTCGATGGGCGCGTGGGGCGCCAGCCGCTCCAGCCACTCCTGATAGTCCTGGTGCAGCCCCGGCTCGTCGTCGTTGATGAATACCGACGAGGTGATGTGCATGGCGTTTACCAGGCACAGGCCGTCGGTCACGCCGCTGGCTTCCACCGCGGCCTCCACCTCGGGGGTGATGTTCACGAACGCCTGACGCTCGGGAATCTCGAAGGTCAATTCCTTGCGGTAAATCTTCATCGGCAGTCTCTATTCCTGTTCCTCATCCTGTTCCTCAAAAAACCGTGACGCGTCCTGTGATGCCGTCTCCGGCAGGGGAAATGCGGCCTCCATCCGATGCACCGCCCGGCCGGGGGTGAGCACGCTGGAGTAAAGCCGCAACTCCGTGACCGGAAACGCCGGTGTGGCGAACAACGCCTGGTGCGTCAGCCATTCGGCCATTTTTCCGGACGGAACCCGGTTCAGGCGGGCCAGCGTCACGTGCGGCATGTAGTTGCGTTTCTCGGGCATCACTCCGGCGCTCCTGATGGCCTTTTCGACCTGTTGCTGCAACTGCATGAGGGCGGGATTCTCCCGCACCCCGGCCCACAGCACATGGGGCACGCCACGGGGCGGAAACACGCCGACGCCGTGCAGGGCCAGATCGAAGGGCGCCGTGCGAATCTCTCCCAGCGCCTCGTGCAGGTCGTTCACCTGGCTCCCCGCCACCTCGCCTGCGAACGCCAGGGTGAGGTGCAACTGCGCTTCGGGCACCCAGCGCGCATCGCGCAGGCCGTGGCACAGCAGCGCCAGTTGCTGGCGGATGACGGCGGGAAAATCAATGGCGACGAACAGGCGCGGCATAGGACCCCATTCTGGCCTCCAGGCCGTGGAATGCAAGGGGTTTTTGCCGCCTTCGGCGCGGTTGGGCGGTGGTCGGCAAACATTTTGTTGAAGAAATCAGGCCAATGTGCCGAAACGTCCGCAGGTGGGGCTGCGTGCGGCCCAACGACACTGTTTCTGTCCCCCGTCGCGGAGGCCCCCCATGCGTGCCCGCCCTTTTGTCCTTCCCGCCACTCCGGAAACCCGCTCGCCGCGTGTCCGGGTGCGCCAACTGGGCATTCGCGCCACCATCCGGCCGTTGGCGTTTCCCATGCCGGTAAATGGCTGGATCAGCACCCTCGCCGTCGGCGGCGCCTATGTGGAGGCCCCGCGCCACCTGCCCCGCGACACGGAAATCCGCATCGACTGGATGGCGCAGGACAAGGGGCGTCTGGTCCGCCTGCGCCTCACCGGCTGGGTGGCCTATGCCGACGAGCGCGGCATGGGGATTCAGTTCGACCGCGACAGCCTGCCGGATCCCACCGAGCTGGACGGCCTGGTTTCCAGCTATCTCAGCGCCGCCGGGTAGCTTCGGCCGGGGATTCCAGCATTCGTTTGAGAGGCGGCGGCGGAGTGTTTTTTGGCGGGGTTCCGCCCGGTATTGGCCAGCAGGTTTTTTCCGGCGCCAGGTTCCGGTAAAAAACAATGCTTTACGCAAATGATGCAAATCGTGTACAGATAGTAGGCCCGCAGGAAGCGGGCGTGGCCCAGGTCCATGGAGGAGACGGGTATGGGGAATCGATTGCCGGGCGGCGCCTTGCCGCACCGCAGTGTATCGTGGCGCAGCAAGCGCCCGGAGGGGAGTCGGCGTGCGTCGGTGCTGCGTCGGACGCGTCCGGACGAGGTGTTTGGCGCCGATGCCGGGCCGGAAACCGGTCTGGTGCGCGATCCGTTGCGCCTGTGGGTCTATCACGGCGTGGCGTTGCTTTCCACCCTGATCTGCTTGCGGGAAGGGTTGTCGCTGCTGGGCGATGCCACCCTCAAGGGAAATGCCGACGGACCTCTGGTGGCCCTGGCGGGCGCCGTGCTGCTGCTGCCCTTGCTGGTGACCGGCCTGTTCGGCCTGCGTGCCGACTGTGCTCCCGCCGGCGGCCTGGTTCACGTGTGGACAGGCGCCGCAGGACGGCGCATCAACCTGATTTTGATCGGTGCGTGGCTGGCGGCGGCCGTGGCGATTTTGCTGGTGCGTTTGCTGCCGCTGACCGGCGCCGCCGGAGGTTGACCCACGGCGGATGGGGTGGGCCAGAAACCGGCCTGGCGGAAGCGGGGCTACGGGGCCAGTCGTTGCAGCGGGAGACCGGAGGTGGGGGTGACCAGAGCCACGGCGCGGCCCATGACGGTGCGCCAGGTCTCCTCGGTATGCGCGTCCAGCATCGGGTCGCAGGCGCGCACGGTTTCGATCAGCGCCTCCAGCCATTCCGAAAAATAGTGGGGCGGAATGTCCATTTCCACCGGTCCGTGGCGGTGCTGGATGCGGGCCAGCAGGTCGGCCGCCGCGGGAGAACCGGCGGCCTCCATCAGCGAAGTGGTGATGGCCTTGCGCAGGAAGGCGTGCAGCATGGCCTCATCGGCCCCCTCGAAGTATTTGCCCACCTGCGGCAGACGCCGCGTCAGGCGCTGGAAAAACGTGCCGTAGAAGGCATGGTTGGCCAGGCAGCGGCGAAAACTGTCGGTGATGGTGGTCAGGTCGGACACGGGATGTGAATCGTCCAGATTAAACTAAACTTTTCGGGCGCAAACGACCCCCCCTTGAGATCGAGCGCGGGGCACCATACCCCAATTGCAGCGCGTGTGGAAAGAAACGATTTTTGACGCCGGCGTCGGCCTTGCGTCCGTCCGGGGGTTACGCAGGCCGCCGCAGGCGCGGCAGGGCCACCGCCACCACCTCGTCAAAATGCTCCACCGGATGGAAGGTGAGCCCTTTCACCATGTAGCCGGGCAGCTCCAGCAGGTCGCGCTGGTTGTCGGCGGGAAGGATGACGTGGCGCAGCCCGTGGCGGCGCGCGGCGATGATTTTTTCGCGAATTCCCCCCACCGCCAGCACGCGGCCGGTGAGGGTGAGCTCGCCGGTCATGCACACCCGGGGGGCCAGGGGTTTGCCGCTGGCCAGGGACAGCAGGGCACAGGCCATGGTGACGCCCGCGGAGGGGCCGTCCTTGGGGGTGGCACCGGCGGGAACGTGCAGGTGCACCTGGTGATTGGCAAAATAGTCGTCGGCGATGCCGAAATCGGCGGCGCGGCTGGCGATGTAGCTGTGGGCGATGGCGGTGGACTCGGCCATTACGCCCCCCAGTTGTCCGGTGTGGCGGAAGCCGTTTTTTTTGCCGGCGATCGCCAGCGCCTCCACCTCCAGCACGGCGCCCCCCAGGCTGGTCCACGCCAGCCCCACGGCAAGGCCCGGACGGCGCTGGCGCGACAGTTCCGTCTCCCGGTGGCGGGGCTCCCCCAGCAGCGGTTTGAGATCCTCCACGGTGGCAATGCGCGCCGGCTCGAAGGTTTCGGGGTCGGTGGCCAGGCGCGTGGCCACCTTGCGGCAGACGCGGGCGATCTCCTGCTCCAGTTTGCGCACACCGGCCTCCCGCGCCCAGCCACGGGCCAGGGCGCGCAGGGCGGTGGTGGTCATGGACAGGTCACGCACCTTGAGGCCGTGTTCGGCGCGCTGGCGCGGCAAAAGGTACTGGCGGGCAATGGCGAGCTTTTCCTGCTCCACATAGCCCGGCAGGCGGATCATTTCCATGCGGTCCAGCAGGGCGCGGGGCACGCCGTCCACGGTGTTGGCGGTGGCCACGAAGAACACCCGTGAAAGATCGCAGCGCACGTCCAGGTAGTGGTCCAGAAACTGGTTGTTCTGTTCCGGATCGAGCACCTCGAGCAGAGCCGACGACGGGTCGCCGTGATAGGTGGACGACAGCTTGTCGATTTCGTCCAGCATGATCACCGGGTTGGCGGTGCCGACCCGGCTCAGGGCCTGCACGATCTTGCCCGGCATGGCGCCCACATAGGTGCGGCGGTGGCCCTTGATCTCGGCCTCGTCGCGCATGCCGCCGAGGGAAAAGCGGTAAAAATGCCGCCCCATGGCCCGGGCGATGCTGCGCCCGATGCTGGTCTTGCCCACTCCCGGCGGCCCCACCAGGCACAGGATGGAGCCGCGCATGCCGCCCGGCTTCAGGCGGTGGACGGCCAGGTATTCGACGATGCGCTCCTTGACGTCCTCCAGACCGTAGTGATCGGCGTCCAGGATGGCGCGGGCGCGCTTTAAATCCACCGCCTCGGCGTCATACACCCCCCAGGGCAGGCGGGTGAGCCAGTCCAGGTAGTTGCGGGTGACGTTGAACTCGGGGCTGGCAGGTTCGATCAGTTCCAGCTTTTCCATCTCGGCATCGATGACACCGCGCACGTCGTCCGGGCAGGTGAGGGCCTGAATGCGCTCGGCCATGCGGGAGATTTCGATGGTGCGCGGGTCCGCCGCGATACCCAGTTCCTTCTTGATGGTCTTGAGCTGCTCCTTGAGGAAGAACTCGTGTTGCTGGCGGTTGACCTTTTCTTCGATGCGGCGGTGGATCTCGCGCTGCAATCCGACCAGTTCCAGCTCTTCCTTGACCAGCAGGAGGGCTTTTTCCAGCCGCGCCCGAACGTCGAATTCGTCGAGGATTTCCTGCATCCGTTCACGGCTGGCACTGGTGAGGGCCACAGCCATGTCGGCCATGCGACCCGCGTCCTCCAGCGGCACCGGCGGGTTGAACACGGCGGCGCTGCCTGCGAACAGGGGACTTTTTTTCACCAGCCGCCGCAGGTCGGTCATCAGCGCCATGGCGAGGGCGCGGGTTTCCTGATCGCCCAGGTCGATGCGGTCCTCCGGGTAACTGACCTCGGCCAGCAGGTAGGGTTTCACCTGGATGATCCGTTCCACCACAAAGCGGTGGCTGCCCTTGAGCAGCAGGTTGAGGTCGGATTCGGCGCCCGCCCGGGCGATGGCGTCGCGCAGGCGGTTGAGGGAGCCGGGGGGAGACTCCGGGGTTTCGGCCCCATCCTCACCCGAGTCGTCCTCGTCTTCCTCTTCGTCACCCAGCCAGCGCACCACACGGGCGCACAGGCCAACGCGGTGGATTTCTGACAAGAGGGTGATTTCCTCTGACGCCGGATCGAGGATCTGCACCACCCCAAGCAGGGCGCCGTACTCCTCCACCGCGGCCCGCGCCGCTGGCCGGTCGGTGACGGAAAACGGCGCCATCGCCTGCGGAAACAGGGGGCGGCCGTTGTTGGGCAGCAGGATCAGGCGGGCCGGACGTTCCCGGTCCACACGTTCCGGGGGGGGCGAAACGGGGTGCGGCACGGCATGTGCATCAGGTGTTTCCAGGGCCGGGTCGGAGGGGGGGCTGGTGGTCATCGGGGTCAGATTGCGCAATCAGTAATGGTTTCGTTGCTGTCCCGGCACCGTGCGGGGGGACGATCCAAGGCTACCGTGGCAGCCGCCACGGGAACAGTGTAGGGCCTTTTTTAATCATCACGCCTGTGGTGTCAACCGCAGCCGCTCAAGTCGGAGGTAAAATGGACCGAAAAAGAGGCAGCGCAGGGGGTGTTCGCGGGCCTGTAACCACGGAGTCACCCATGTCCGAAATCCGGAACTTCGAAGAAGACCGATTTGTGCCGGACCTTGCCACGGAGTCGCCATTTTTGTGCAACTTCTGTGAAGACATTCAGTTTGCTGCCGATTCCGATCTGGACATCCAGCGTGAACTGGATATTTGCCGCAAGTGCGTGCGCATCGACCGCTCTGTCCGCTTTGCCGATTTTCTGCTGATCCAGTAAACCCGGAAAGCCGTGTCATAAGCGGTTTTCCGGCGTTTACCCCCCCCCGTTTTTTCCTTCCTTTAATTTGAATTTTGGCTGATTCCGGGCCGGACCCTCGCCGCAGGCGGGAAAAATTTTCCCGCCCGGCGGCGCACACACCCGTCACATTGTTGACACTATTGCACAAGCTCTGATAGCGTTTGGGCGAGTCTCAGGTTGTGTGGGGTGTCTGCCGGTGTGCTGTCGCCGGGGTGGCGGTGCGTCCGGCGTGGTGTTTTTTTTGAGGAAGGAATGCGTCATGGGGGATGTTTACAGCCCGATGATGATCAACATTCTGGTCGTCGATGACGACGAGACAGTGCGGGAGAGCCTGACCTACGTCCTGGAGCAGGAGGGGTATCAGGTGAGCCCGGCGGCGTCCGGACGTGACGCGCTGGCCAAGCTCCAGGGCGAGGTGTTCGACCTGTTTCTCACCGATCTGAACATGCCGGGCATGACCGGACTGGAGTTTCTGGAGGCGATGCGGGAGCGCCAGCCCCACCTCACCGGCATCGTGCTCACCGGCTACGGCAGTGTCGAGACCGCCGTGGCGGCGATGAAGGCGGGGGCCTACGACTACATTTCGAAGCCGTTCGACGTGGACGACCTGCTGCTCACCGTGCGCCGGGCGCTGGAGTTTTCCTCGCTGCGCAAGGAAAACTCCCAACTCAAGCGCACCCTGCGGTCCAAGTACCGGTTTGTGAACATGATCGGCGAGTCCCCGGCGGCGCAGCGCATCCACCGCATGATCGAGCGCGTGGCGGACACCGACAGCACGGTGCTGGTGACCGGCGAGTCCGGCACCGGCAAGGAACTGGTGGCGCGCACCATTCATTTCAACTCGCCACGCCGCGAGCAGGCGCTGGTGGCCATCAACTGCGGGGCGATTCCGGAGCACCTGCTGGAGAGCGAACTGTTCGGGCACGAAAAGGGCGCCTTTACCGGTGCCACCGCCACCCGCGTGGGCCGCTTCGAGATGGCCCACGGCGGCACCCTGTTTCTGGACGAGGTGGGCGAGATGCACCCCTCGTTGCAGGTCAAGCTGCTGCGCGCCCTTCAGGAGCGCGAATTCGAGCGCGTGGGTGGCAACCGCACGGTGCGCGTGGACGTGCGCATCATCGCGGCCACCAACCAGAACCTGGAAGCCATGGTGCGCGAACGCAAATTCCGCGAGGATCTGTTCTACCGCCTCAACGTGATCCCCATCGAGGTGCCGCCCCTGCGGGAACGCACCGAGGATCTGGAGCTGCTCATCACCCACTTCCTCGACCGTTTTAATGGTGAAAAGGGGCGCAAGGTGGAGGGGTTTACCGCAGAAGCCATGTCGCTGCTGGCCGCCTATGAATGGCCGGGCAACATCCGCGAGTTGGAAAACCTCATTGAGCGGCTGGTGATTCTGGAGGGCGGCGGCATCATCGGGGTGGACGCGCTGCCGGAAAAAATCGGCCACCGCAACGTCACCGCAGCCATGGGCCGGGTGGTGCTGCCGGACACCGGGCTGAATTTTGACGACACCGTGTCGGAATTCGAGGACGCCCTGATCCTGCAGGCGCTGGAGCGCTCCCAGTGGGTCAAGAACCGCGCCGCCCAGTTGCTGGGGCTGAACCGCACCACGCTGGTGGAAAAGATCAAGAAAAAAGGGCTGGAAGACCGCTATCACCCGCGTCTGCGTCAGGCGGAGGCGGGATCGGCGTCGGAATACACGCAGTAGCGAGCGCGCTTCTTTGCTTCTTTTTCCCCCGCCCTGTCGGGGGAACAGGCACGGACGGCCACCGGGGAAAAAACCTTTTTCCGGTGGCCGTCGCCGTTTTGTCCGCGCCGTCAGGTTGCCGCCGTGTGGCGTCGCCCGATTGACGCAAAATCTCCCTTCATCTGATTCCGCCCGGGGGGATTTCCGCCTCCCGGCAGAAATCCCCCCGGGCGTTTTTTTGCCGACCGTTGCAGGGGGTAACGAGGGAACCAAAGCGCTTGCCGTGGCGCATCCGTGGGGTTTGCACGGAGTTTGCAATCCCCGTCTGTGGTGACCGCGATGCAACCGACACAGCACACCATAACGAAAACCAATCCGCCCCGATCTTTTCGCCTGCCGCGCCGAACCAGCCGCCGGGGCAGCCGGAACGGGTTGATCGACGTGGTGCTGCGGCCAAAAGCCGTCGGCGCCAGGTACGGCACGATACTGGCGGCCCTGGCATGGACGGGCACGGCGTGGGCCGGCCCCCCCCTTCCGCTCATGGCGGTGTGGATGGGGGGGGCGGGGTCCACGGTTTTTGCGCTGCTGGCCGCTGCGGTGGCCGGTGCACTGGCGGCGGCACTGGTTCTGTGGTGGCGGGAAAAGCCGGGTGGCGTGTCCCGGATGCCGGACCATCCGGCGGGCCCGGCTGCGGCAACTTCGCGGGCTTCGACGGCGGCTCCGGCTGGAATCACTGCGGCCAACCCCCGGCCGGTGGCGGCCGTGGAGCGGTTGTGCCGGGAGCACCCCGCACGGGCGGCGGTGTTGTTGCGCCAGTGGATGCGCGGCGGAATGCGGGACGCGTGAGCGGCGTGGCCGTGCAGGATTCTTCCCGGCCCCAAACCCCGCCGCTGCCGTCCCTCACCGGGGCGGAAAAGGCCGCGCTGCTGCTGTGGGCGGTGGGGGAGGAGGCGTCCGGGGCGGTGTTGCGCCACATGTCGTCCACCGAGGTGCGCGAACTGGCCGCCTGCATGGCGCGGCTGGAAGGGGCGCCCACGGCGTGGGCGGATGCGATCCTGAACGATTTTATCAACCTGGCGCGGGACCTGGGAGAGGAATCTCCCCCTGCCGGAGAATCGGACCTGCTGCGGCGCACGCTGGCCAGCGCGCTGGGGGACGATGTGGCGGCGCGGGTGATGGCGGAGATCGGCTCCGGCCCCGGTCCGTTCGCCACACTGGAGGGGGCGGATGCGGTGGCGATCGCCGAACTGCTGGAGCACGAACACCCGCAGACGGTGGCCTTGAGTCTGGCCCATATGGAGCCGTCCCTGGCGTCGCGGGTGTTGCCGTTTTTGCCCGAGGAACTGGCCGCTCATGCGGTGCTGCGTCTGGCCGATCTCAAGCCGGTGGCGGCGGAAATGCGCACCCTGCTGGGCGAGGTGCTGGGGGAACAACTGGTGTCCTGGCGCGAAAGCCACGGCGCCGCCGCCGGGGGTGGCCGCTGCGCCGCCCGCATGCTGGGCGGCATGGACCGGGACGCGGCGGACGACCTGCTCGACCGGGTGGCCCAGTCCGGCCCCACGGTCGCGGACCGCATCCGCCAGCACCGTTTCGAGTTCGAGGATCTGGCGCGGCTGGAGGATCGCTCCCTGCAGGAGTTGCTGCGCGCCGTGAGCCGCGAGATACTGGGCCTGGCCCTGACCGGCACGGCGACCGGGGTGCGGGAACGGTTTTTTGCCAACCTGTCGGAACGCGCCGCCGCGGTGCTGCGCGAGGAGATGGAGCGCTGCATCGCCGCCCGCCCCGGCGCGGTGCAGGCGGCCCGCGGCGAGGTGTTGCAGGCAGCCTGGCGGCTGGCGGCCCAGGGGCGCATCCACGTGGAGGCGCTGGGCCCGTCCAAGGGGGGCGGTCAGTAGCCCGCCTGCCGGTGGGCAGAATTCATGGCGCGGGGGTGTTCCACACACCGCCGTGGCCGACGGTCGTGCCGGGTGGTGCGGCCGGACCCGGGAAACATGGGCGGACCGGCGGGATCGTCCCCGCCGCCCAGGGAGAGGCCCGGCTCCGGCTGCCACCCGGCCCGGACGTCAACAAACCGGCGTCCGGGCGACGCCATTCCACCGCTTTCCCCCTCCAGGCACCGAAAAACCCCCTAAAAAATCGCATAACTAACCGTTTTAAGACGAAAACAAGGTTGGCACCGGTGTTGCAATTGGGAACCGTGAGGGCCTCCGCATGGTGCGGGGCCGGAGCGGGACGCCATGGATTTTGCAACCCTGATCGCACTGGCCGTGGCGCTTGCGGCCACCGGATTTGCCTCCCACGTCTGGGGTGGGGCGGGGGGCGGACTGTCTCCGGCGCTGGCGGCGGTCCTGCTGGTCATCGGGGGGAGTTTTTCCGCCTTGCTGGTGCATTTTTCGCTGCCGGCGCTGGCGGCATTGCCACGCCACCTGAGGCGCACCCTGAGAGAGCGCCCGGAGGTGGCGGCCATGCAGCGGGTGGCGGGCCTTGCCGGGCTGGCGGAACGGGCGCGCCGCTCCGGCGTGCTTTCTCTGGCCGAGGAGGCGGGGCGCATCGAAGACGGTTTTTTCCGCCGCTGCGTGGAGATGGTGGTGGATGGCGGGCACGCCGACGAGATCGGCCGGGTGATGGGGCGCGAACTGTCCCTGGCGGAGGCCGATCCCCGGCAGGCGACGCGAATGTTGCGCTGGGCTGCCGCCTATGCCGCCCTGTTTGGTGCGTTCGGCACGTTGCTGGCGTTGCCGGGCGTGCCGGGTGCCGCCCTGGCGACGGCTGACCGTGGCGCGGCCGTTTCGGCCTTTTGGCCACTGCTGTGCGGCGCGGCGCTGGTGCCCACGCTGCTGGCGGCGGCGGGCCGGGTGGCGGAATCGACCGGTGCCGAGGCGGTGCTGCGCGCCCTGACCGTGGAGGGTATTGTGGGCATTGCCGGAGGCGAGCACCCCGCCGTGCTGCGGCGGCGGCTGGCCGCCTTTGCGGCTCCGGGGGCGGTGAATGCCGGGGGTGAGGTGGCCGATATGGAGCGCTGGCGCCAGCGTCGGGGCGGGGGAAGCTGATGGAGCGGGTACTTTCCCAGGAGGAAGTCAACGCCCTGTTGACCACGGCCCCCGGCTCCGCTGCGGAGCCGACGCCGGGGCCGGACGGCATTACCACCTGCGACCTGACCGGTCAGGCCGGTTCCCGCTGGCCGCGCCTGCCGGGGCTCTCTGCGGTGTGCGGGCGCTTTGCGCGGGGCATCGAGGATTCCCTGTCGCGGTGGATTCAGGAGGTTCCGGCGGTCCATCCCGAGATGGTGCGCTGCGAGCGTTTCCAGTCGTTCGTGGACTCCCTGCCGGTGCCCAGCAGCTTTACCGTATTCAATCTGGCGCCCCTGCCCGGCGAGGGGGTGCTGGTGCTGGAGGCCGAGGCCGTGGTGCATCTGGTGGGGCGCCTGTTCGGTGGCGGCGCGCAAACCCACGTCAAGGTGCCGGGGCGCGATTTTTCCCCCGTCGAACGGCGTTTGATCGCCCTGCTGGCGGGACGTTTTCTGTGCGACCTCGGGGCCGCCTGGCGGGATATTACGCCCATGGACTGCAAGCCACTGGGCATGGAGGTGCATCCGGGGCTGGCGGCCATCGCGGCGCCTTCGGACATGGTGGTGTGCTGCCCGCTGAGCGTGGAACTGGACACCGACACGGTGCGCCTGTACGCCGTTTTTCCGCGCGCCTCCCTGGACCCCCTGCGCGGTCGCCTGCAACTGGACCCCGCCCATGCGCTGGCGGCGGACCCGGTGTGGCGCGGGCGCCTGCTCAATGGGGCGTTGCAGGCCCCGGTGCGGACCTGGGTGGACCTGGGGGAGACCGAAATGTCCCTTGGGCGGGTGCGGGACTGGCGGCCCGGTGAGGTGCTCATGCTCGGCCAGTCTGCCCACCGGCCCCTGTCGCTGGTGGTGGAATCCGTGCCGCGCTTCAGCGGCATGCCGCGGGAGCGGGACGGTCACCTGGTGCTGGAAATTGTGGGGGCAGGCGGGGAACGCGACGTGCTCGCGGGAGGGGGAAGCTGATGACCCGGCGCGACCATAAATCCGTTCCCGGCGAAGCCGCGCCGACCGTGGACGTCGCCGGGGGACCGGTGGGTGACACCCGGCCCCGCAGCAAGTCGAAGGCCGCGCCGGTGCGTTTTACCGATCTTCACGGGCAACCCGCCACGGGCGACCCGAGGGACGTGTCGTTCCTGTATGACATTCCGGTGCAGGTTTCCGTGCGGCTGGGGGGCGCGCGCCTGCTGCTGCGCGATCTGCTCGGACTGGGGCCCGGTTCGGTGGTGGAACTGGACCGCATGGCCGGCGAACCCCTGGAGGTTCTGGTAAACGGCAGACTGCTGGCGCGTGGCGAGGCGGTGGTGGTCAACGGCAAATTTGGCGTGCGGCTCACCGAACTGGTGGACACGGTGGAAGACGGCGTGTCCCCGATTGCCAAAGAGTGAGCGGGTCTGTGAGGGGGCAGGAGGTGCATGATGGGTAAGGCAAGTTCATGGGTGATGATGGTCGTTCTGGGGGCGTGGCTCCCGGCGGCGAATGCACTGGCGGCGGCGGATTCCGACGGCTATGTGGCCGCAGGGGGGGCGGCCCCGGTGGCGCAGCGGCTGGTGATGGCGGGCTTTGCGGTGCAGGAGGTGGGGGGTGCCCTGGGCATTGACCTGCCCATGCTCCAGGCGTCGGGATGGCTGCCGGAATCCCAACCGGGGTCGCAACTGGAGTTTCTGGATCATGCCATCCAACTGACCCTGCATCCGGTCACGCTGACCCCCGGCAAGCAGTATCAAGCGGTCAATCACCCCCTCTTTTCCCACATTTTCGCCTACCAGTACAGCCCCGATACCGTGCGCGTGCGCCTGCTCACGCGTCAATTTGACGGCAGCCGACTGGAAGGGGCGGTGACCGTGGCGCGGACCCCCACCGGCCTGCGGCTGGTGGTGGGCGCACCGTTGGCGGACGCGACGCCGCAGGGGGTTTCCAACCCGGTTGCGGAAGCGGACGGCCCGGCCCGGCGGTTGCCGGATGAACTGACCACCGGGAACCCCGCCGGTCAGGTGGCCGCCGATGGCCCCCTGATGCCCGAAGACATGATTCAGGTGGGGGTGGCGCTGCTGGGGATGGTGGTCCTGCTGTGGCTGGGTGGACTGGTGCGGCGGCGATTGGTGGCCTATTGGTCTTCACCCCGTGGCCACCTGAGCCTGATCAGCCGGGTGGAGGTGGGCGAAGGGCAGCACGTTGCCCTTCTGGAGGCGGACGGTCGCCGTCTGGTGGTGGCGCTGGAGGCGGACGGCATGCGCCTGATCGCCGACCTGGGGGAGGTTGTGACCCCCGGTGACGACGCGCCGCAGGCGGAAGGCGTGCTGGCCGAGGCCTTTGCCGATGAAATGGCCGGGGAACAGGCGGAAAATTTGGCCGACGACTGGCCGGTCCTGCCGTCCGATGCGGCGCCACTTTACCTTTGTCCGGTGCCGGTACCCCACTTCGGTTTTGCCGACGAACCCCGCGCGGCGTACCCGGAGAACACCGCGCCGCAGCACGAAAACCGCTGGCTGGCCGCCTCCTGAGGAGGGTTTGGGAAAAAACCGGCCCGCCGCAGTGCCCGCCGCAGTGCAGCAAATCCACCCGGTACCTTGCCCCGGCCGGTGTCGGGTCCGTATCATTCCCCATCCGGGGCATGAGTCGGTGCCTGTCTGCCTGCCGCACCGTTTCCGTGCCCGTCAATCCACCCTGTCTTTTTCCCGTGAGTGACTGTTTGCAGAACGCGGTCTGGACACCGAGTCGCGAAGCTTTTTTGGCCCCTGGTTCCACCTGGGCCATGGGGGCGTGGGTGCCCTTGCAGGGGCGTCAGCCGCAGCTTCTGCTGGAGCGTTTTTGCCCCATGCGGCAACCGTTCCTGCTGGAGACGGCGCGCCTGCCGTTGGGAGGGGCGGGGTACAGTTTTCTGGGCGGCGATCCGGTGCTGACCGTGCGCGCCACCCCCGCCGGGGTACAGATTGACCGCCCCGGACGGGCCACCGAGGTTTCCCCTGACGGCCCCCTGCGCACCCTGCGCACCCTGCTGGCCGATTGGCACACTCCGCGTCCGGCCGGTTTTCCGCCGTTCTTCGCGGGTGCCTGCGGGGTGGTTTCCTACGATTTTTCCCGGCGACTGGAGCGCTTGCCGGAGATCGCCGCAGACGACCTGTCGCTGCCGGACATGGATCTGTCTTTTTATGACCTAGTGGTGGGGGTGGATCACGCGGCGGAGCGGCTGTGGGTGACCTGGGTGCCGGAACCCGGGATGCGCCGGAAGCTCGGCCGCGAGGTGCTCTACAGCGTGGGTTTGGGGCGCATCGGCGCGGCCCTGTCCTGGCTGCGCGACGCCCCCCCGGAGCGTTCTGCGGCACCCGGCCACGTCGGCCCCTTTACGGCCGAAACCGGGCGCGCCGAATACACCGCCATGGTGCGCACGGCACAGGAACTCATCGCACGGGGCGATATCTTTCAGGCCAATCTGTCCCAACGCTTTCACGCCCCGGTGTCGGGCGTGGATGCCTGGCATCTGTACGGCGTGCTGTCCGAGGTCAACCCGGCGCCCTTTGCCTGTTATCTGGACCGGGGGGATTATCAGGTGGTCAGTTCCTCTCCGGAACGGCTGGCGTCCTTGCGGGAGGGGCGGGTGGAGGCGCGCCCCATCGCCGGAACCCGGCCACGCGGCGCCGATTCCGCCGGGGACGTGGCCAACGGCGCGGAGTTGCTGTCCAGCCCCAAGGAGCAGGCCGAGCATGTGATGCTGGTGGACCTGACCCGCAACGACCTGGGGCGGGTGTGCGACTACGGCAGCGTGCGGGTGACCGAATTCATGAGCATGGAACGCTATTCCCACGTCATTCACATCGTCTCCAACGTGGCCGGTGACCTGGGGCCGGGACAGGATGCGGTATCGGTGCTGCGGGCGGTGTTTCCCGGCGGCACCATCACCGGCGCGCCCAAGGTGCGCTGCATGGAGATCATCGAGGAACTGGAACCGGTGCGCCGGGGAGTTTATACCGGCTCGGCGGGGTATCTGTCGGCGGGCGGCGAGATGGATTTGAACATTCTCATCCGCACCGTGCTGCTCAAGGACGGTGTGGCATTTTTTCAGGCGGGCGCCGGGATTGTGGCGGATTCCAGTCCGGAGGCGGAATACAAGGAGACCCTGCACAAGGCCGAGGCCATGCGCCGCGCCCTGGAGCGGGCGGGCGGCGGGGGTGAGGTCGCGGCCGTGGCGTCCGGGGCGCCTCCGGCCCCCATGGGGCTGACCGCATGAGTGCCTCGCCCACAGCCCCTCCGGACAGCATGGTGTATCTGAACGGCAAGACGCTCCCCGCCGGGGAGGCGCGGATTTCGCCCTTTGACCACGGCCTGCTCTTCGGCGACGGCGTGTTCGAGACGGTGCGCGCCTATGGCGGGGCGGTGTTCCAGTCCGACGCGCATTTCAGGCGCCTGGTCCGCTCGGCGCGGATGGTGGACATCCCGCTGCCGTTCGACGCCGCTGGCTGGAGTGACATCCTGCACCGGGTGCTGGCGGCCAACGGGGTTACCGACGCGCTATTGCGATTGACCGTCACGCGGGGCGCCGGGACGCCCCGGATGGGAAAGCCCGAGGGCCCGCCCACGGTGCTGGCATTCCTGCGCCCATCGCCCCAGGGGGAGCCGGTGGAATGGGAGCGGGGCATTACCGCCGCACTGGTGGACGTGCGCACCCGTTCCGGCGCCACACTGGATCCGGGGATCAAGAGCCTGAGCTTCATGTCCAACGTTCTGGCCATCCGGCAGGCGTGGGAGCGGGGTGCGGATGAGGCGATCCTGCTCAATGGCCGGGGTTTTGTGGCGGAGGGCAGTGTGAGCAACCTGTTTGGCGTCTGGGACGGCGGCGTCGTCACGCCGCCGGAGGGAGATATCCTGCCCGGCGTTACCCGTGCCGTGGTACTGGACCTGGCGCGCTCCGCGGGGTTGTCAGTTGCGGAAAAACCGATTGCCGCGGGGCGGCTCGGGGCGGCGCAGGAGCTGTTTGTCACCGGCACCGGCTGGGAGGTGATGCCCGTCACCCATCTGGACGGCGCCGCCGTCGGGGATGGCCGTCCGGGGCCGATCACCCGCAGCCTGTACGCGGCCTTTTGCCGTCGGGTGGCGACACTTCACGAAGACCAACCAGCGGCCTGAGGGGTTATCATCGTCCCGTGAATCATCTGATCTTCATCGTCATGGACAGTTGCCGCTACGATGCGGCCCTGGCCGCAAACACCCCGAATCTGGACCGTCTGGGGGCGCTTCAGCGGCGCTTCAGCTTCGCCAGTTGGACCAGCCCGTCGCACTACACCTTCCTGATGGGCATGACGCCCCACACCTCGCCCCCCGGGGTGTTCGCCAGCGAGGTTTACAAAAAGGATTTTGCCCTGTGGATCGAGCGTCTGGGGGTGCCCGACATGTCGTTCCGCAATTTTGTGCCGTTTCTGTCGCTGCCCAAGGTGCTCAAGGGGCTCGGGTATCGCACGGTGGGGCGGGTGAGCATGCCGGTGCTGAACCCGTTCACCACCTTCAGCGCCCATTTTGACGACTATAAGCTGATGGACAACCACAACGACTTTGCCGGCATGGTGGACGCCATGACCTTTGGCGATGACGCACCGCAGTTCTACTTTCTGAACCTGGGCGAAACCCATTATCCCTACATGCTGTCCGGTGAGGACCTGCCGATCCTGCACGGCGTGAACGGGGTGTTCAAGAATCTGGACGACATGGTGACCCATGTGGGGGACCACACCGAGGTGCGCACCGAACTGGCCGACCGTTTCTTCAACCGCGAACAGCTGGATCAACTGCGCCAGCAGCAGATCGTTTGCGTGGAATATGTGGACCGGCAACTGGGGCGGCTGTTCGAAAAAACCCCGCCCAATACCCATGTAATCGTGACCGCCGACCACGGAGAACTGTTTGGCGAGGACGGCTTTTTCGGCCACGGGCCGATCATGCACGAAAAGGTGTTCGAGGTACCGTTTGTGGAAGGAAAAGTGCCATGAGCGGCGATGTTCCGTCGAAATCTCCCTCCCGGCAGCCGCCCCTGTCCGTGGTCATCCCCTGCTACAACGAGGAGATGAACATCGGCCCGGTGGTGGCGGGAGTGCGCACGCAGATGGGGCCGGAGGTGGAGGTGATCGTGGTGGACGACGGCTCTTCGGACGCCACCGCCCGCATCGCCGCCGAGGCCGGGGCGCGGGTGGTGCGCCACGCCTACAATATTGGCAACGGCGCCGCCTGGAAGAGCGGTATCCGCGCCGCCCGCGGTCGCAACATCGTCATCATGGACGGCGACGGCCAGCACGACCCGGCAGACATTACGCGTCTGGTAGCGGCCCTGGACGACTATCACATGGTGGTGGGGGCGCGTACCCGTTCCTCCGACACCGACATGCACCGCGACGTGGCCAACGCCGTGTTCAACGCCTTTGCCACCTACCTGGCCAAAAAACGCATCGAGGACCTGACCAGCGGTTTCCGGGCGTTTCGCGGCCGGCTGGCCAAGCAGTTCGCCTATCTGTTGCCCAACACGTTTTCATCCCCCTCCACCATCACCCTGGCGACCATCCGCGCCGGGTATTCGGTGCGCTACGAGCCGATTGTGGTAAAGCGCCGCAAGGGCAAATCCAAAATCCGCCCGCTGCGGGACGCCACGCGGTTTTTTCTGATCATGCTCAAGGTCAGCACCCTGTTTTCGCCCCTCCGGGTGTTTTTGCCCGCCGCCGCGCTGTTTTTTGTCGCCGGAGCGGGATATTACGCCTTCACCTACATCACCTCGCACCGTTTTACCAACATGAGCGCCCTGCTGATTACCAACAGTGTGCTGGTGTTCCTGCTGGGCATGATCTCGGAGCAGATCGCCCAGTTGCGGCTGGACCGCTCCGAAGAACATCACCTGGACGAGGAGTAGGGGGGGGCCGGATGCCCGGTCGCGCGGCGTCAGTCGCCTGCCGGAGAGGGGGGCGTGTTCCGCCCCGCGCGGCGGGTGAACAAAATGCCCGCCAGCGCCAGCCGCCGCAATGCGGCGGGAGCGAGGGTGAAGGCGATCACCATGGCCACTACCCACAGATCGCGTACCGGAATAATGTACCGTGAGGCATCGGCTGTGTTCACCAGCCCGTGCAGCAGGCTGTGGCCAAACACGATCATCAGGCAGGCACCCAGCACCAGCAGCAGGCGCTGGTCCAGCCGGTGCCAGGTGAGAGGGATCAGGAGCAGGGTCAGGGCCAGCAGGGCCGGTGCGGTCAGGTATTGCAGCGCCCTGGTGACACTCATCACCGGTGGCGCCATATCGCGGACCGTGGTGTCGTAGCGTGCCATTGCCCCGGGGGAGGTGGCGTAGGGCGGCTGCCAGGGGTGGCTGCCCCCCATGGTCTGCCAGGTGTGCAGGCCGGGGGAACTTGTGGCCAGCGGGCTTCCGCCATCGGGATCGAGCAGGTGGGTGAATTGCCCGGCGGAGCGGAGGTGTGCCCTCAGCCACATTGGGGAAAAATCCGGGCCGACGGTGGTGCGCACTGCGACCGGCAACTCACTCAGCATCAAGGCGGTGCGGTTTGCGGCGTAGATCAGGTAGGCGGTTGGGTGGGCGCGGATGCCCTCCACGGCCAGATCCTGGAAAATCCGGTTACGCCGGGCGTCCGGGGTGGTGCCGGGGTAGCGGTCGATGTACTGGTCCACCACACTGCGGGGGCTGTGATCGCCAAAGTCCCGGGCAATATCGCCCCTTACGATGCCGAACGCCACCCAGCTGTGGCAGTAAATCCCCCGGTCCGTGTACCACTTTTTGTAGGCCGGCAAAATTTCCCGCAGTCCGGCCTTGATGTCCGGATAGGTGGGAGAGGTCAGGTCGGTGTACTGGGCCACATGGGAGTAGAGGTTAACGCCCGAATGATGGGTCAGGCCCAGGTCGCCGAACCTGGCCTTGAACAGCAGTGCGTTGGTCGCCAGCCCGGCCGCCAGCAGGCAGGCACCGACCCCCGCGGCGAGGACAACGCCGCCCCGGAGAGCGGGGCTGGTCCTCAGCCAGAAAACGGTGTAGGCAATGCCGAGGGCCACGGCCAGCACTACTCCGGTGGGGCGTATCAGGATGGAAGCCAGCACCAAAAGGGACAGAACTGCCCCGTTGCGGATTCGCCACGGCGCGTCCATGGCCCGGATCAGTGCCGCCAGGAACAGCAATGTCAGGGCGCGGGCGGGGTGTTCGGAGAGCAACTCATATTCCGCCCCCAGGTTGGCATGGACCAGGGACAGGCAGGCCAGAAGTGCCAGGGAGCCCGCGCGCAGGCCAAGCCGGAAGCGCAGGGTGAGGACAATGGCCAGGGTGGAGACGGCCCACAACAGATTGTTCACCACCAGGAAGCCCATCGGGTGGTGAAACAGGGCCAGCGACAGGGCGATCAGGTACGGCTCGCCCAGAGTGACCGGTTCGCTCAGGGGCAGCCAGGGGGAGGCGAGGGCCGGGGTGAGGTAGGCAAATGAATCCGGTCCGATGGACGGAATCCCCAGCGTGGTAGTGAGGAGGCCGCGGACCAGCGCGCCGGCCCCGAATAAAACCGCAAACAGAATCCACCAGAGGCGGGGGTCAAGTTGCGGGCGGCCTGGCAGCAGGCGGCGCAGGGTGCGCTGTGCCCACGTGCGTGCACCGGTCGCGGCAGATGGCGTCGATTCAGTCACGGCAGCTATTTTAGCCGAATGACGATGAGACTGTTAAAGATAGTCTAAACAGTCGTGTTGCGATGCCGACTGTTTGCCGGGGTGGTGTTTTGGCGTTATGTCCCGGGTACCCGGTGCTGGACGGCCATGCGTCGTTCCACGGACTCCTCGATGATCAGGTCCGGGTGGAAGGCGGCGATCATCTGGTCCACCAGTTCCGGATCAAAGCGGCTCCAGACATAAGCCGCCTGGCGGAAGTTTTCTGACAAAAAAGGCATCAGGCGGGTGCCAAAGGAATCGCGCAGCACCAGCACCCGCAGGGGGGGGGCAATGGGGCATTCGGTGGCCAGGGGCGGACGGCCGGGCTTGTTCCACTCTTCCGGAAGCACCGTTGGGAACGGGATGGGCACCGCGCAGTGGCCGCCGTGGGGTGACAGTCGGGGCTCCCGCTCGGCAAAGCGCCCCTTCAGGCCGCCCATGTCCACCAGTTCGAACGCCTTTTCTTCGGACCATGCCAGGTCAAAATCGGTGAACGGGTGCGGGGCAATCCGGGGAAAGTCGGACTGGAGGCGCAGCAGGATTTCCCGATATCCCACATAGGCCCCCACATCGGTCCAGTGGGTGCCGGTTCTTTCGTACAGCGGTGCGGGAAAGGCTGTTTTGCTGCGTGCCAGCGCTTCATCCAGGTTGAGCAGGGGAAGGTGGCTGCCGTCCGGCGTGTTTGCCAGATAGGTGGTCAGTTGCACCATGCGTCGGGGACGGTGGCCCTGGCCGGGGGGGGGAAAGGAGGCGTCCGCCGGATGTTCCGGCAGATGTTCCGAATAGACCGACTGCTTGTCCGGCACCGACACGAACAGATAGTGGATGCCCCGGCGATGCAGCCAGTCGCGGCGTTTTGCCAGTTCGTCCCGCCAGATGGACAGTTCCAGCCCGGTCCACGGGTTGAGGCCGCGCTGGTCGCGAACCACGTCGTCCTCGGCGTAGAACAGCCAGCCATCGGTGCCCACCAGCACGCGGCTGTCGGAGGGCAGACGCAGCAGGCTGAAACGGACGTAGGAGTAAAAGCGGATAAAGGTGTTACGCAGTCCAAAATGGTCGGCATACCAGGTGTCGAACGCCTTGGGGAAGGCGTTTATCTCTGCCAGCGAGTGCGGTACCCCGGGAGCGCTGGCGAGGGTGCGGTTTTCGTCCATTCCCACGCTCTCCGTGGGGGTAAGCAGGGTGGCCACGGGGGGGGTGAAAACCAGCAGGCAGAACAGGCCCACCAGGATGCGCATCCGCAGCGGTGTGTGGTGTTCCTCGGCCATCCCCGTCAGAAGCGGAAATACAGAAAGGGGTTAAAGGTTCCGGCGGCCACGCTGGCGGCCGACAGCAACAGCAGCACCAGAAGAGTGGCGGTGCCGGTGGCCGACAGCAGTCCGCGCAGTGTTCTCATTCGGCTCTGTGCCGTCCAGTGACTGTTGAGTGTCTGGTAGCGTTCCCGCAGGAACGGCAGCAGGGGCGTGACAAACAGGATGCCGAACAGCAGGGACCAGCGCACGTCGTTGCTCAGGTAGGTGGCGGGAAAGTGGAGCGGAGTTGCACCAAGGCCGAACATGGCTTTCAGGTAGCCGATGGCGTCGGGTAATTTTTCTACGCGGAAAAATACCCAGGCGATCATCACCATCAGCAGCACGTAGGCGTGTTGCAGGGGCTGCCACAGGCGATCGATCCACGCGCCAAAACGCCCGCGCTCCACCACCAGAAGGGCGCCGTGCAGCAGCCCCCAGATGACGAAGTTCCAACTCGCCCCGTGCCACAGCCCGCACAGGAAAAACACCAGAAGCAAATTGAAATGGGTGCGCGCCGGGCTTAGCCGGTTGCCCCCCAGGGGGATATAAAGGTAGTCGCGGAACCAGGTGGACAGGGATATGTGCCAACGGCGCCAGAACTCGCGGACACTGCGGGAGATGTACGGGTAGTTGAAATTTTCCGGGAAGGAGAAGCCGAACATGCGTCCCAGGCCGATGGCCATGTCGGAGTAACCGGAAAAATCGAAATAGATTTGCAATGTGTAACAGGCGACCCCCAGCCACGCCAGGGCCGGATGGACCTGGGCGGCGGGCAGGGAAAAAATCTGGTCCGCCACCTGCCCCAACGGGTTGGCGACCAGCATCTTTTTGGCCAGGCCAAAGGTGAATCGTTCGATCCCCCGGGCGAAGTCCGCCAGCTTCACGCTGCGCTCCACGATCTGCCGGGCCACGTCGTGGTAACGCACGATGGGGCCTGCGATCAATTGCGGGAACAGGGCGATATACAGCGCGACGTGCAGCGGGTTGCGACTGGCCGGGGTTTCGCCCCGGTACACGTCCACAATGTAGGTGATGGCCTGAAAGGTGAAAAAGGAGATGCCGATGGGCAGGTGCACCGGGGCCAGCTCCAGGCGGGAAAAACCCGCCGCCCCCAGCAGGGTGTTGGCATTGTCGGCCAGAAAATTGGCGTACTTGCAGGACGCCAGCAAGGCCAGGTTGATGGCTACCCCCACCCCCAGCCACCGCCGCCCGACGCGCTGTTGCCGGTGCCGGTCCACCGCCAGGCCGAACAGGTAATTGGCGGTGATGGAGGCGAGCATCACCAGCAGATAAAAACCCTCGCCCCAGGCATAGAACAGCAGGCTGGCGGACAGGAGCAGGGCATTGCGCCACGAGCGGGGGCCACCGAAATAAGCCGCCAGCAGCACGGGCAGGAACAGAAATAGAAATACGGGGGAGCTGAAAACCATCGGTTCCGGGGCGGTTAGGGGCAGCACGCTGCGGGCCCGATTGGGGGCCGGCCCGGATTATATCCGTGTCCCGGCAAACTCACCACTTTTTCGGCAAAACCAGCCCCGCAAGCGCCGCCGCATCACCGGCGGCGGCATCCAGCCTGTGGCACAGTGCGCCAATATCCACGCCCCAAAACCCGCCTTGGCAAAGGCCGAGCTTTTCCCGCGCCTTGGCCAGATTGCGTACCGCCGCCGACCGTCGTCCCCGCGACCCGGCGTGCAGGGCGGCGGCCAGCTGAATCAACCCGCGCAGCACGATCTCGCCGTCATCCTGCGGCGTATTGCCCATGCGTCGCCAGGTTTCCTCCCAGCGCTCGTGGGCGCTCCAGTAATCCCGGTGGTGAAAACAGGTCATGCCGTCGGAAAAATCACGGGCCTGTTCCGGGCTTTGCGGTGGTTCGGGGAGGGGGCCTGAAGCCCGCAACTCTTCCATGGAGCGTTTTTTGGGTGGGGGCGCGGGAGCGCCGCCGCGGGGGGACAAAAATTACCGCGAGCTGCCCGCGCAGCGGAAACCCACGTCGCGCAGGCGGGCGTTGGGGGGGTCGTAACCGCGGAAGGACGCCCGCGCGGTCACCTCCAGCACGCGCCGGTAGTCGGGGCCGGGAAAATGCCCCAGAGGCTCGTAAGAGAGGCCGCGCACCACCTTGTGGCCCTTGCCGAAGTTTTCTGCGGCCTCTGGGTCCGCTCCCGGATAGGGGGCGTAATCGTCCGCCACCCATTCCCACACGTTGCCGATCATGTCCAGCACCCCGTAAGGGCTGGCGCCGCCGGGGGTGGTGCCGACGGCGTGGGCGCGTCCGGCGTCAAACGGGCCGACGGACAGGTTGGCGAGTTCGGGCCGGAACTCGTCACCCCAGGGGTAGACGCGTCCGCCGGAGCCGCGCGCGGCCTTTTCCCACTCTGCCTCGGAGGGCAGCCGCCCACCGCGCCAGCGGCAATAAAAATCGGCGTGATACCAGGTGACGTAGACCACCGGGTATTCATCCTTGCCGGGGGCGTATTGGCGCCGGGACCAGTCGTCCGGTGCGTGAACCTCTGGATGGGCGTTGATGAATTTCTGGTAGTCGCGGTTGGTGACTTCGGTGCGGTCGATCCAGAAAGTCGGCAGCCGCACTTCGTGCAGGGGGTGTTCGTCCACATACCACGGCTCGGGCAGGCCGTAGTTGGTGGCCTCCATCATTTCGTCCACGGTGGCCGTGCCCATGGGGAAGGGGCCGGCCGGAATCCTGACTCTCCCGTTGCCGGAGGCGGTGGCGCAGCCGCCCAGCAGCAGGGCCACCAGCCCCAGGGCGGGCAGCCAGCCGACAAACAATGGACGGTGGGGGGAGAAAGAAGGGGCGGACGACGGACGGGGCTGGAACGCACGGCTTCGAAACATGGCGGGTCATTATACCCAACCACGAGGCAAAGAAAAGGCAGGTTGCGGTCCCCCCGGAGTGATCGGTGGGGCCGCAACCTGCCTGTTGTCGTTCTCGCTGGACGACCGGGCGATGCCGGTGGTCCCGCGCCGTGGGCTTAAACGGGAGCGGAGGCCGTCTTGCGGGCGACGAACGCCTCTACCGCGTCGTTGAAGTAGTCGGTGGAGCTCTGAATCTCCGGCGACACCTTTTCCTTGTAGTGCTCACGCCCTTCGTCCAGGAACTGCTCCAGCGTCTGGCGCAGGTTGCCGTTCTTGATGCCGTCCTGCACCGCCTCCTGGTTGTAGAGAGCGATGTCCGAGACGATGGTGCGGGCCAGGCGCTGGGCCTTGGCGTGATCCGGGTCGGCGGACAGGGGCTTGCTGATGGTAGCGGTCGCGCCACTTCCGGAACCCGGTGCTCCGGGGGCGCCCCCCGTCGTCCCCGCGCTGGCGGGGGAAGGGGCAGCCGGGGGCTGCTGCATGACCGGTTCCGGCACGGGCGCAGCCGGGGGCCGCTGCATGACCGGCTCCGGCACGGGCGCAGCCGGGGGCCGCTGCATGACCGGCTCCGGCACGGGCGCAGCCGGGGGCTGCTGCATGACCGGCTCCGGCACGGGCGCAGCCGGGGGCTGCTGCATGACCGGCTCCGGCACGGGCGCAGCCGCGACCGCGGCCGGGCGCTCGCCGCTTGCCAGGGCGTGCACTGCGGCCACGACGGCCTCGGCCCCGGCCACCGCGGGCATGGTGTGGTCGGCGCCCGGAACCGGCAGGGACGCGGACGGGTCGGAGTGCAACCCCAATACCCGGGTGTTGCGGGTGACATTGCTCTTCTTGAGGATCTCGCCGATCCCCATGCCGAACACCGGCTCGAAGCCGCCGTCAATCACCGCCACGTTGGGGACGTCCTGCCCCAGCCGTTCCAATGCCTGGCGGGCGTCGCCGCTGTCGGTCACGGCAAATCCCGCGGCACGCAGGGCCTCGACGTAGGCGGTGCGCATCTGGTCGTCGCGCATGACAACGGTCACCTTGGGGGTGGAGGGCGCCGCGCTGGCGGCGGCCCCCGGCCGGATGATGGTGGCCGAAACGGAGACCCCGATCACTGCGGCGCAGTGGCCACAGGTGACATCGGCGCAGAGGCGCTCGTCCACCGCGAGGACGTCCAGCTCCTGTTTACAGGAAGGACATGCGAGTTTCATCTCATTTCTCCCACAAGGTTCTCAAAAATGCTCCGGTCCCGCCTTCCTTGCGCGGGCACTGGCGGCAGAAAAATCTGTGCCATGGATACAGTCAATTTTTCGGCACGGAGGGGGCTGCTTCTTGAGCGTCCGGCGGTTTTTTTTGGTGTTTATGCGAACATTTCTCCGCAGCCGTTGCGGAACCCCCGGATTTTTCTGGAGTGTGCAATTCTGTGCGTTTCGCGGGCGTTTTGGTGTTTCACCCCGTGGCGGCTTCCGCCGACTGTTCTTGACCTCCCCCCCCTGCAGGGTGGTACAACCTCGGTGTACCGACTGATGGCGTCGGCGCCGCTGCCGCCATCGCCTCCCCCATAGCCCATGAGTGCCCCTCCCCCGATGAGCCTGCAAACTCCGCCCGGCGTTCCCAATCCCATGCACACCTTGCGCAACCTGTTGTTGCTGGTGACGGGGTTTGTGCTGCTTCTGTCCATGTCGGCGCTGGTCGGCCTGTATGTGGAGTGGCTGTGGTTCCGCGAGGTGCGGTTTGCCGACGTGTTCCGCACCATCCTGTCCACCAGGGTGTCGCTGGGGGCGGGGGCGGCGCTGGTCTGCTTTGGCATTCTGTATGTGAACCTGCGGCATGCCGCCGCCTTCCCCAAGGAACACCTGTTGCGCATGATGCAGCAGGAGGGGTCCCGCCTGCCGGTGCGCGAGGTGCTGGACCGCTATCTGGGACCGGCGGTGGTGGCGGCGTGCGCGGTGATGGCCCTGTTGTCCGGCGTCAAGGCGTCGGCGGGGTGGCAGGATTTTATGCTCTATGCCCACGGCGTGCCGTTCGGCCGCGTGGATCCGCAACTGGGCAAGGATCTGGGGTTCTATGTGTTCCAGTTGCCGTTCGTGCACTGGGCGCAGGCGTGGCTGCTGGGTAACCTGCTGTTGGCCATGATGGTCTCGGCGGCGGTCTATTTTGTCCTGGGCGGCATTCTGTTCACCCCGGTGGGGCCGGTGCTCGACCAGCGGGTCTGCCGCCACCTGGGGTTGATCGGCGCTGCGGTGATTGTGGTCATGGGGGCCGGTTTCTACCTGCAGATTTTCGACAGCCTGTTCACCCGTCACGGGGTGGTGACCGGCGCCTCCTATGCCGACGTGTACGCCCGCATTCCCGCCTATAAATTGCTGGCGGCGGTGAGCGTGGGGGTGGCGGGAGTGGTGGCCTTTTTCAGTTGGCGTGGCCAGTGGAAACTGCCGCTGCTTGCCGTGGGCGGGCTGCTTCTGCTGTCGTTCGTCGGCGGCGGCGTATTGCCGGGCATGCTGCAAAAATACCAGGTGGTGCCCAACGAGATCGTCAAGGAGAGTCTGTTCATCGACCGCAACATCGCCGCCACCCGCGACGGTTTTGGGCTCACCAACGTCAGCGCCGAGGAGTTCCCGGCCGCCGATTCCCTCACGGCCCAGTCCCTGGCCAACAACCGCGCCACCATCGAAAACGTGCGCCTGTGGGACCACAAACCCCTGTTGTCCACCTACCGCCAGTTGCAGCAGATCCGTACCTATTACGATTTTGTCGATGTGGACAACGACCGGTACACCATCGACGGCGAGGTGCGGCAGGTGATGCTGTCGCCGCGCGAGCTGTCCTTTGGCAACCTGCCGGGGGGCGCCAACTGGATCAATGAACACCTGACCTATACCCACGGCTACGGCGTATCGGTGGGACCGGTGAACCGCATCAGCCCGGAGGGGTTGCCGGAATTTTTCGTCAAGGACATTCCGCCGGTGTCGTCCACCCAGTCCCTGCAGGTGACGCGCCCCGAAATCTACTATGGCGAGGCCGCCAACGAATACGTGTTCGTGCGCACCCAGGCCAAGGAATTCGATTTTCCGGTGGGGGACCAGAACCAGTACGCGACCTACGCAGGAAAAGGTGGCGTGCCGATCGGCGGCGGGCTGCGCAAACTGATCTATTCCTACCACTTCCGCAACACCAAGCTGCTGTTCTCGTCCGATATCGTGGCGGAAAGCCGCATCATGTATCATCGCGAGATCCGCGATCGCGCCGCCATGGTTGCCCCCTACCTGCTGTGGGATCAGGACCCCTACATGGTGATCCGCGAGGACGGCTCCCTGGTGTGGCTGCTGGATGGCTATACCGTTACCCGGCGCCTGCCCTATTCGGAGCCGATGGGCGGTCACAACGGCTTCAACTATATTCGCAACTCGGTGAAGGCGGTGGTGGATGCCTACCACGGCAGCGTCACCCTGTATATGGCCGACGCCAGCGATCCGATCATCCGCACCTGGGCCTCGGTGTTCCCGGAAACCCTGTTGCCCCTGGAGACCATGCCGTCGGACATCCGCGCCCACCTGCGCTATCCGCAGGATCTGTTCTCGGTGCAGGCGGGAATGCTCCAGAAGTACCACATGCTGGGCTCGCAGAATTTCTACAACAACGAGGATTTGTGGGAGATCCCGCGCCAGGGTGACAGCGCGGCGGCACCGTACTACACCATCATGAAGCTGCCGGGGGAGAAGGAGGAGGAGTTCATCCTGCTGCTGCCCTATACCCCGTCACGGCGCGACAACATGACGGCGTGGCTGGCGGCGCGTTCGGATGGCGAGAACTACGGCAAGCTGGTGGTGTATCTGTTCCCCAAACAAAAACTGATCTACGGTCCGCGCCAGATCGAGGCGCGCATTGATCAGGACGCCCAGATCAGCGAGCAACTGACGCTGTGGAGCCAGATGGGGTCCACGGTGATCCGCGGCACCCTGCTGGTGATCCCCATCGAGGACTCCCTGCTGTACATCGAGCCGCTGTATCTGGCGGCGGAAAAGGGCTCGTTGCCCGAACTCCGGCGGGTGATCGTTTCCTACGGCAACCGCATGGCCATGGAACCAAACCTGGAACTGGCGCTGGGCCGCATTTTTGGCAAGGGGGTTCCGGAGAGCCGTCCGGTAGGCCGTCCCGGGGAGGTGCAAGCCCCACAAAAACTGCGCACCCTCAAGGACATGGCGCTGGACGCCCAGCGGGCCTTCGAAGCCGCCCAGCACGCCCAAAGGGGCGGCAACTGGAGTGAATACGGCGAGCGTCTGCGGGATCTGGAGGCGGTATTGCGGGAAATGGGGCGCTAACCCCCCACCGGGGTATTTCTCCCGCCCGCCCGTGCGGGCGGGGCGCGGTATCGGGGAGGGACACCCAAAACAACGGGGCCGGATTCGCGATGAATCCGGCCCCGTTGTGTGTTTTACGCGGCTGCCGCAGCGGGCGGGCCCGCCAGGGGCCTCCCCCGCCCACGGGCCTGTTCTCTTACAAGTGGCCCAGTGCCTCGCGCAGGTCTTTCATGCCGGCCATGGCGTGCATCAGCGCCACATCGTTGTGCCCCTGTTTGGCGTGGTCGATGGCCTCCCGCACATGATCGCTACCCTTTTGGGTGAGTTCGATGAACTGCTTCACGTGATCGCTCCTGGTCTGCGCCAGGTCTTCCTTGGCGTGATTGATGGCCTCTTCATCGTGTTTGATGGTTTCCTTGGCGTGCTTGATGAGCAGGTCCATGTTGCCTTTGTCCCCCTCGAGGAGCATCTGGTCGCCGTGTTCGATGGCGGTGGTGGCGTGTTTGAGGGCGGTGGCGGCGTGAGGACCGGCCCAGGCCGCAGGAGTCAGCGTCAGGCACAGGGCCACGGTACAGAGCGGGAGCAAAACGGTGGCGAAGAATCCGGAAGAGCGGCGCATGGTGCCTCCTTTACCCGCTGGGGGGGTGGTTGCAGTGGGTTGATCCGGGAGGCGGCGGCGCCGACTCCGATCGCTCACCATACGCCCGCACCGAGGCGGAGGCAAGACTGACGGCAAACGGTCATGTGGCGTGGAGTGGCCGGGGGGAGGGGGGAAGTGAGTTCCGGGCGAGTCCCCGCGCCCGGAACTCACAGGGGGTCCTCCTAAAGGTGGGTAACGGCGTCGTGCAGGTCTTTTACGCCAGCGATGGCGGCCGTCAACGCCGGGTCCTTGTGGCCCTGTTGTGCGTTCTGGATTGCGTCACGTACCTCGTGGTGGCCCTTCTGGGCGAGGTCAATGAACTCCTTCATCCTGGCGCTCCTGGTTTGTGCCATGTCCTGCTTGGCGATGTTGATGGCCTCTTCATCGTGCTTGATGGCTTCCTTGCCTTGCTGGATGAACAGGTCCATCTTTCCCGCATTTCCATCGGTCAGTATCTTGTCACCGTGCTGGATGGCCGTGGTGATGTGTTGCCTGGCGGTTTTGGCGTGGGCGCCGGCAGCCCAAACCGGCGTGACCGATGCCAGGCCCAGGGCTGCGATGGAGAGGGAAAGTGCCAGGACAGGACGGGGGACTGCAATGAACAAGGGACGCATGTCGTCCCCTTTTCACCCGCTTGCCGCAGGTGATGTGTGGAATGTTGAACCATCGAACAACGTGGATCCACTGCGGGCACAGTGCTCCCGGATTTATGGAAAAGGCAAGCCCGCCCGGGGGCGGCTTGTTCCGGCGGGGCGGGTACGCCCGGATCAGGCGGTGGTTCCGGGGGGCTGGCGGCGGATGACGTTGTTGTGTGCGGGGAAGCCCAGGTCGCCGTCGCGGAAGGCACGGGAGGCGCTTTGATAATAGGCGGTAGCCTCATCCGCCAGCGCCGGGTCCACAGGCATCGGGGTGGCCTCGAGGGTTTGCGGGTCGATGCGGAACGCCTCTACCTTTTCACGGGGCGACAGCACGGTGAGGATGCCGTTCTTGTAGTAGCCCAGTTCCTGGTAGTTGCTGATGAACGCCCGTTCCGGTTGCGGGGCGTCCGCGAACAGGGAGTGGCCGTAGAACAGTTCGCTGCCGTCCGCGCCCAGCACCTCCAGCAGGGTGGGGGCGAGATCGATCTGGCTGACCAGACGCTGGTCGTTCCCCGGCGCGAGCAGGTCCGGAGCGTAGAGGATGGCCGGAATGTGGTAGCGCGCCACCGGCAGGCTGGTGCGTCCCGCCACCGAGGCGCAGTGGTCGGCCACAATCACGAACAGGGTGTCCTTGAACCACGGCTTCGACCGGGCGTCGTCGATGAATTTGCCAATGGCATAGTCGGTGTATTTGATCGCCCCGGCGCGTCCACCCGGGGACGGGATGTCGATGCGGCCGTCCGGATAGGTGTAGGGGCGGTGGTTGGAGGTGGTCATCACGTGGGCAAAGAACGGCTTGCCTTCGGCCACGGTCCGGTCCAGTTCGGTGAGGGTGTTGTTGAACAGCGCCTCGTCGGCCACTCCCCAGACGTTTTCGTGCATCACGGTGTCGTCGGGAAAATTGGTGCGGTCCACCACCTGGTAGTCGTTGTCACGAAAATACTGGTTCATGTTGTCGAACATGCCGTAGCCGCCATAGACGAACAGGGTGGCGTAGCCCTGATGTTCCAGAATTTCGCCGATGGTCGCCAGGTGTTCGTTGCCGGGGCGGCGCACGATGGATTGGCCGGGCGTCGGCGGGGTGCCCACAGACAGGGCCTCCAGGCCGCGCACGGTGCGGGTGCCGGTGGCGAACAGGCGGTCGAAGCGGTAGCCCTCGTTGGCCAGTTTGTCCAGACGGGGGGTCAGCCCGTGCTGGCTGCCGTACAGGCCCATGAAATCGGCGGATAAACTCTCCACCGAAATCAGCACCACGTTGCGCGGGCGCTGCTTGAAGGGGCCGATCGTGCTCTGTTTGGTGGCGTGAGCGGCGGCCGCTTTGGCCGGCAGGGCCAGGGGTTGGCGCTGGACGCCAAGAGCGGCCAGACGGGCGTCGGCGATCTCCTGGGGGATGGTGCGGTAAAAGCGGTCGTAGTCCAGTTCGTTATGGCGCATGGCGGCGGCGAAGGCAAACAGGCCGTTGCCCGACAGCTCTCCCGCATAGGCGTTTTCGGTTTGCATCTGTTCCACGCTGGCCAGCGCCCAACTGCCCATGGGCAGGAGCAGCGCCATGGTGAGCAGGGTGGCGCGGCGGAACAGCCCGATGGGCGCGCGGTCGAGGCGAATTTTCCGCCGGATGCCGATCACCGCCAGCAGCGCGGCGGCCGCAATGGCCGATAGCAGGACGCCTACCGGGTAGGACTGCTGGATGTTGCCGATCACCTCCTGGGTGTAAATGAGGTAATCCACCGCGATGAAATTGAAGCGGGTGGTGAATTCATCCCAGAACAGGAACTCGGAGACCGCGTCGAACAGCAAGGCCGCCACCACCACCCACAGCAGCCCCCAGCGCAGCAGGTGGGCGGTGGCGCTGGTGCGCCAGCGGTTGGGGGCGAGGGCAGACACCAGCAGCCACGGGGCGACGATCCAGGCCAGGGTGGCCGAGTCGAACCACAGGCCGCGAACAAAGGCCGCCATGGTCTGGCCCGGCGTGAGCTGCTGGGGCCCCAGGTACAGCCACAGGACGATGCGCAACACCAGCCAGGTGACCAGGGCCAGCCCAACCGCAATCACGGGAAACGAGACGTGGGGAATCTTGGATGCTTTGCTCATGATGCCGTCAGTATGCCGTCATTGGGGGATAGTGGCACTGCCTCTCGCGGAAGTCGCGGGCCGATGGCGTGCCGGGCGCATGTCCCCACTATACAGGTGGTTATGGGGACTCGCAACGGCGAGTGCGACGGGAGTGGCATGGCGGGGGAAAAAGAAAGGCCGCCCCGGCGGGGGGCGGCCTGACCTGTTGAAACTTGGAGCGGGAAACGGGATTCGAACCCGCGACCCCAACCTTGGCAAGGTTGTGCTCTACCAGCTGAGCTATTCCCGCCCGAAAAACATGCAGTGGGCGTGTCCACGACCAAACTTCGGCGGCGGTGCCGCCAAGGAAGCCGGAATGATACAACATGGCCCCATGGCCTTGCAACGGGGAAGTGTGGGGCTTCTTTACGCGGGTTTACGCGGGCGTGGCGGCGCGTGGGAGCGCGCGGGACTCCCGGTGGTGGTCAATCCACCAGGCCCAGGCCAACAGCAGCCACAGCCCCAGGTCGGTGACGGCCACCGGCGTGATGCCGGGGGGCGGCGGGCCGAAGCTGCCACCCAGGTAGATCGCCATCAGAAAGCCGATCAACCCCCACAGGGCGCGGGAGCCGGTGCGGTCGCGGGCGCGGGTGCAGCGGGCGTACAGGGCAATGCCGACGGTGAACAGCGCACCCTCCACCGCCAGACTGGCCGCCACATGGTTCCAAAGGCCAAGTCCGACCAGCGGGCCGCCGGGCCACAGGGGCATGTCGGGGCGGTGACTGACGAAATCCAGCAGCCAGTGGCTGAGGACCAGCGCCCCCAGCCAGAGTGACTCGACGGGGCGGCGGCGCAGGAACCACCACAGGCCGCCCAGCGCGGCGGCCCATGCGGTCAGGGTCGCCAGGCTGTGGGACCAGGGATAACTGGTGAAGGCGAGGGGCATCATGGCGGTATTGCCGGGGGCGACGCGCGCTGTTTCGATGCCGGCCAGCAGCAGGGGCCCCCACAGCAGGTCGGGCCACTGGGCGGCCAGCAGCAGCATCCCCAGCGGAAGGGATGGGGAGGCCCGTTTGGCGGCAAAGGCGACGGCGAAATGCCCGATGAACATAGCCCCTCCGTGATGGGTTCATCAATGGGTTCATCATAACGGAAGGACGGGGCAAGGGGGGAAATGGTTGCGGGGGGGCAACCCATCGTATTTGCTTTCTGCGCCAGAGCGATTTTTCTTGGCCTGCCAGGGACTTGCCCTGAGCAAGGGAGGTGGTCGCCAGAGGGCAGGGGCGTGGCTCCGCAACGCCCAGTCAGACTTCGAGATCGCCCTCTGGAATTAAGTATCATGTCTCCCGAATTCGAGAGCCCATCCGGTTCCGCGACCATGGCCGGGAATTGAATGTTGTGTCCCCGGAATTCCCGGAATTTCCCAATTACCCAGAGTTTGGTTAGCTTAAATGGCAACACCTATCTTTAGCGTGTACATATTAATTCTGGCGAAGTCCACCTCTGCGGACATGCTCAAATGGCGCCAATGGAACTGAGTGCCCAGAATTCCCTCGGTCGCGGTGGACCGCTGCTGGATTAAATCGACCTTGTCGGTCTCTTCCTTGGCGACCGAATAGGTGCCCGTGACGCCCGCATAGGGTGTGAACCGTCCCACATCCCTGGATATTAGCAGGTCAGTTGCTCCCTGATAGTAATCCATGTCCTGGACGCCGGTCAGGACAACCGTGCTCCACCTGGCCGCATAATACAGGCCGCGACTTCTGTCTTGGTGAAAGACGTATTTAACATCGAAGCCAACCCAGCCGTAATTTGTGTTCCAGTTGTCGGTAAACAACAGTCCCATGTCGAGTTTTTCGGTCACTCCATAGCGGCCGGTGATCACTGGAATGGACAGCCTGTGGTTATCACCCGTTAGCCAATGATCCGCACTCGGATGGCTGAACGTGTTGTTCCAGGAGCCGTTGTAATCCTTCAGTGGAGCCGTCGTGGCCTGTTCCAGTCCCACATCAAACCGGCCCTTGCCCAGCGGTTTTGCTCCCGTGGTCGGTTTGAAATAAATAATCGACGCCAGGTCCCTGGAAAAGGTCTTCCATTCGTTGAGGGTCAAGGACGGATCCAGAACGATGGCGCAGTCGTCCCATTGCGTGTTGGTGTGGAGCACCACCGCGTGGTCCCCGACGTGGTGCGCCTCGCCGTTGCCGGCCCACATCAACCCGAACAAAAGAGACAGGATCGGAAAACCAAACAGACGTTTCATTTGTCGCCGCCTGGGTATTAAGGGTGTAACGCCGTTTTCTCGGCGCCGCTCGCTCTAATCCTGACGCTGTTGGCAGTCAATGTGGATTCAATCCTGGCACCAGTCGGGGATATCTGAACGGAAGAGGCCGACCAACAATTCGATGCTGTCATCCGCGGTCGAGGGTGGAGGGAGCGCCGTTCGACGGGTTTCCGCCCCCCAAGTGGGCCTCGCGAAAAACGCAACAAGGGGGTCAGCGCCGTGGATGCCCTGACCCCCTTGTTGATATGGGAAAATGGTTGCGGGGGGGGGATTTGAACCCCCGGCCTCCGGGTTATGAGCCCGACGAGCTACCAGACTGCTCTACCCCGCGACGAAGACGCATATCATAGGGGGCCGTCGGGGCGCATGTCAAACCCTAATGTGGCGATCACCGCCGGGAACAGGCTGGCGACGCCCGCTCCTGCGGGTTGGCTTGACTTATGGCCCCCGCTACCGGAAATATGGGCGCGGGTCGGCACGCCGGAAGGGGGAATTGCTTTCGTCCGGAAGCGCCTCGAAGGGAGGTCCGATGCGGAATGGGGATGCGGGAGACTGCGTGCGCCAAGGATTGGATGTGCCCTTGAACCGGGCCTTGAATGTGCCCCGGAAGTCTGTCCTGGCGGTCGTCCTGCCGGTGGCCCTGGCGCTGCTGGTCGGCGGCTGCGGGTCGACCATGGTTTATACCAAGCGTCTGCGCCCCGCCGTGGTGGATCTTGGCGACTATCCCCATGTGATGGTGGGCGCCATCGAAGGCGATAGCGGTGACGTGCTGGCCGACCGCATTCAGTTTCGCATGGAGCAGGCGGGCACCGTGCCCATGCTCGATCCCCGATTCCTGCTGGGCGGCCCGCTGGGCGGCATGGCGATGGTGGGAGGGGATATCCAGTCCATCCCCCTCGCCGAGCAACGGGCGGAAAACGGGTATTGGACCCTCACGGCCCACCTGACTCTGATTGATACCGCCACAGGGCGTGTCCTGCTGGAGCGGACCATCACGCGGGTCGAAGCTCGGGAGGAACCCAAATCCACCCCCAAACATGGCAATTCCCTTGGCGAGTTGCTGCTTTCCGTCGTGGTGGAGGGAGCACTGTCCGGCTCCGGCGCCGGCGCCCAGGTGGCGGCAAAACTTTCGGACGGGGTGGCCATCGAGTTCGCCCGGCTGGCCGCGCCGTCCTTCGAGTCGGTGGGTGTGCCCCTGTACAAAACCCCAGGGGTAAACGGCATGGGGATCGCCCTGGCCCGCAAGGGCGACTGGGAGGGGGCAGCGGGCAGTTTCGGTCAGGAACTGGAGCAGGCCGAGTCCGGCACGGTCAAACCCCGCGACCTGGCGAGGGCTCGTTACAACCTGGGAGTGGCCCTGGGGTATGCGGGCCACCCGGAAGAGGGGCTCAAGGAACTGGACGCCGCCATTGCCATACTCCCTGAGGACACATTTTTGAGGCAGCGTGACGAGGTGGCCCGCATGGGGGTTGCGACCCCGGCTCGGGAGACGCCCGCCTCTCCTGGAGGCATTGCGGCGGGCGTGCCGTTGCCGGTGCCCACGGACCTGCGCACCATCCTTCCCACCATGGAGAAACCCGGGCGATGACATCCATTCTGCGGCTTCGCGTTCTGCGGCCTGCGTTCCTGCGGCACGGGCTTTTGTGCCTGGTATTCCTGTTGGGCTCCCTGCCGTGGGGGGGAGCCCTTGCGGCCCCCGGAGACGCCGCTGTCCCCGCATCCGGGTCCAAGGACAAGGTGCGGGTCGGGCCGGTATCGGAGGTGGCCCCGGAGGACGACGGCGAGGTGTTGTGGCTGGAACTGTCCGGGCCGGTCACCCCCGCCATGGCCGACGTGTGGGTGGACGCCATTGCCCGTGCCGAGGAACAGAACGCCAATGTGCTGATCGTGCAGATGGACACGCCCGGCGGGATGATGGAATCCATGCGCCAGATCATCAAGTCGATGCTGGCCAGCGGCGTGCCGGTGGTGGTGTATGTGGCGCCGGACGGTTCGCGGGCGGCCTCTGCGGGGGTTTTTCTGTTGTATGCCGCGCACGTGGCGGCCATGTCGCCGGGGACCAATATGGGCGCAGCACACCCGGTGATGATGGGGGAAGACAAGCCGGACGAAACCATGATGGGGAAAGTCACCAATGACGCGGCCGCCTACATCCGCAGTTTGGCCGAGTTGCGCGGGCGCAACGCCGAGTGGGGGGAAAAGGCGGTGCGTGAAAGCGTTTCCCTGACCGCCGACGAGGCATTGAGACAGAACGTGATCGACCTGGTGGTCAAGAACCGCAAGGAGCTTCTTGAAGCGCTGGACGGTCGCGTGCTTAAAACCCCCGAGGGGCCGGTGACTCTGCACACCAGAGACCGGGAAGTTCATGTGCTGGAGATTTCGGCGGGCAAGCGCCTGCTGACCGCACTGGCCGATCCCAACGTGGCCTATATTCTGATGATGCTGGGCACTTATGGACTGATCTATGAACTGGCCAACCCCGGCGCCATCCTGCCCGGCGTGGTGGGGGCCATTTGCCTGATTCTGGCGCTCTACGCCTTTTCGTCCCTGCCCGTGTCCTACGCCGGGGTGGCCCTGATTCTGCTGGGCGTGGCCCTGTGCGTGGCCGAGGTGATGGTGACCAGCTTCGGCCTGCTGGCGGCGGGGGGAGTGGTGTCGCTGCTGCTGGGTTCGATGATGCTGGTGAAGACCGATATCGAATTCGCCCGCGTCAGCCTGGAGGTGCTGATTCCGGTGACCCTCGTGGCCATTGGTTTCGCCGTGCTGACCGCCACCCTGGCGGTGCGTTCCCTGCGCCGCCGCCCGGTATCCGGCGCCGAGGGGATGGTGGGTGTCGTGGTGCGCCTGACCGCCCCGCTGGAACCGGAAGGGCGGCTGGAGATGGCCGGGGAGTCGTGGCGGGCACGGGCCAGGATGCCGGTGGCGGTGGGCCAACAGGTGCGGGTGACAGGCTTTGACGGGTTGACGGCTCTGGTGGAGGTGGTGGAACCAGACGCCCCCGAAGCTCTGGCAACCTCCGATCACATCTATGAGGGAGACAAATAAATGGGCGACTTGCTGCATCTGTTGACCAGCCCCATCATTTTGGCGGCGCTGGCGCTGTTTTTGGTTTTCAACGTATTCAAGGTGCTGCGCGAGTACGAGCGCGCCGTGATCTTCATGCTGGGAAAATTCCATCGGGTGTCCGGTCCGGGCATCATCCTGCTCATTCCCGGCGTGCAGCAGATGGTCAAGGTGTCCTTGCGCACTGTAACCATGGACGTGCCGACCCAGGACATCATCACCCGCGACAACGTGTCGGTGAAGGTCAACGCCGTGGTCTACTTCCGGGTGGTGGACCCGCAGAAGGCGGTCATCAACATCGAGGATTACCTGTATGCCACCAGCCAGGTGTCCCAGACCACGCTACGGTCGGTGCTGGGCTCTGCGGAGATGGACGAACTGCTGTCGGCACGGGATGTCCTCAATCAGCGCCTGCAGGAGATTCTCGATCGCCAGACCGACGTCTGGGGCATCAAGGTGTCCATGGTAGAGGTCAAGCACGTGGACCTGCCTCAGGAGATGCAACGTGCCATGGCCCGGCAGGCCGAATCGGAGCGCGACCGGCGCGCCAAGGTGATCCATGCCGAGGGTGAATTCCAGGCTTCCCAGCGTCTGGCGGATGCCGCCGCCATCATGGCCGCTCAGCCGATCACCCTGCAGTTGCGCTATCTGCAAACCATGATCGAGATGACCTCGGACAAGAGCACGACCATTGTCGTGCCCCTGCCTATGGACCTGATCCGACCGTTCCTGGAACGGCCAGGCGGCCCGACCGGGGGATAACCCGCTCGCCGGCCCGCCCTCCATGGTAGGGAGCGTGCCGATGCGGTATACTCGGGAAATCCGAAAACCCGGTGTGTACCGCTTCTGGCGCGGTTTGGAGGCATGGTGTCGGCAAAAACCGTTACATCCCTGATCCAGCAGGGGGCCGAATTTCAGGCCCGGGGTGATTTTGCGGCGGCCGGGGGCTGTTATCGCAAGGCATTGAAGGCCGCTCCCGATCATCCGCAGGCGCTGTGGATGCTGGGGATGCTGGAATTGGGGATGGGGCGGGTCGATTCTGGCGCCCGACATATGGAGCGTTTGTTGCGGCTGCAACCCCAATCGACGCATTCCCACTGCGGCATGGCCCAGGTGCGTGTGGCGCAGGGGCGGATGGCCGAAGCCAGGGCGGGTTATCAGCGGGCCGTGTCGCTGGATGGCGCAAACCTGCCGGCCCTGGTTGGCCTGGGGGCGCTGCTGGCGCAGGAGGGGGACCTGGAGGGCGCTGAAGCCACGCTGCGCCGGGCGGTGGCGGTGGACCCCAGGGCGCCGGAGGTGCGGATTCAGCTGGGCCGAGTGCTGTACCGAACGGGCCGCATGGATGCCGCCAGGGTCGAGTGCGAGGCGGCGGTGGCGTTGGCCCCCAACCGTCCCGAACTGGTGCGGGTGCTGGCCGAATTTTATCTGGACATGCGGTTGTGGGAGGAGGCGGCGCAGGCGGGCGGTCACTGGGCCAGGCTGGATCCGGAAAATGCCCGGCCCCACGCGCTGGTGGGAACAGCCCTCCTGAGTCTGCAAAAAGTAGCGGGCGCTGACGCCGCCTTCGACCAGGCGCTCAGTCGGGATCCGGGCGAGGTCTCGGCACGGGCCGGAAAATGCGGCGTCCTGCGCATGCGGGGGGACATGGGGGCGGCCTGTCAGATGATTGAACCGCTGCTTGCGGACGCGGAATGCCCGCCCGGAATCGTGGTGGCCTATGCCGGAATCGCGGAGGGTGTGGGTCGACTGGACGATGCCCTGGCCCGTATCGAGAAAATGCTCGCGGGTTATCGTTTGAGCCCGGCGGACCGGAGAAACCTGCATTTCGCCGCCGGAGAATTGCTGGACAAGAAAAAAGATTATGACCGGGCCTTCCGGCACTACCATGAGGGTAATCAGGCCTCTCAAAGCGCTTTCGACCCGGATATTTTCCGGCAGTTCGTGGATCGCCAGATTGCGGTGTTCGGTTCGGAAAATTTGGGGGGCCTGGCCCGCGCCCGCAATCGCATCAAGCGTCCGGTACTGATCGTGGGCATGCCGCGCTCGGGTACCTCGCTGGTGGAGCAGATTCTTGCCAGTCACCCACTGGTGCACGGGGCGGGAGAACTGGAGCACCTCCCGAGGATTGCCACGGTCCATTTGCAAGCCGGCCTGTCATCCGGTCCACCCTATCCGGAGTGCGTGCGGGATTTATCCTGCGACGATCTGGACCGGCTGGCGCGGGAATACGATGCGGACCTTGCCCGGATGGGCGGGGATGCCTTGCGGGTGACCGATAAAAATCCACTGAACTTCCTGCACCTGGGGCTTGTCCAGCGGATGTTGCCCCATGTGCGGGTCATCCATTGTCGGCGCAATCCGGTAGACACCTGTCTGTCCAATTATTTCCAGGATTTCGCCAGTCTGGGTTTGGCATATTCCACCGACCTGTCGCATTTGGGGTTTTTCTACCGTCAGTACGAGCGCTTGATGGCCCACTGGCGGGAGGTGCTGGACCTGGAGATGCTGGAGTTGGACTACGAGGAGATGGTGGCTGATCAGGAGGGTGCCAGCCGCAAGCTGGTGTCGTTTGTCGGCTTGGAATGGGACGAAGCCTGTCTGCAGTTCCACAAGACCAGGCGTACGGTATCCACCGCCAGCGCCACCCAGGTGCGCCAGCCGATGTACAAGGGATCGGTGGAACGGTGGCGGCGCTACGAAAAACACCTGGGGCCGTTGCTGGAGGCGCTGGGCATCCGGCACTGATCCCTCTGCCCGGATTGGGCGTTGCCAGGACGTTGGCTATACTGTCCAAATATTGTTCATCGATATTGTTCATCGAGCCGGGGCCCGCCCCCCCGTGTGTGGTTGTCGAGGAGGCCCAAACGAATGGCATCGACCAAAAAACTGGAATCCCTGATCCAGCAGGGGGCCGAATTTCAGGCCCGGGGTGATTTTGCGGCGGCCGGGGGCTGTTATCGCAAGGCATTGAAGGCCGCTCCCAATCATCCGCAGGCGCTGTGGATGCTGGGGATGCTGGAATTGGGGATGGGGCGGGTCGATTCTGGCGCCCGACATATGGAGCGTTTGTTGCGGCTGCAACCCCAATCGACGCATTCCCACTGCGGCATGGCCCAGGTGCGTGTGGCGCAGGGGCGGATGGCCGAAGCCAGGGCGGGTTATCAGCGGGCCGTGTCGCTGGATGGCGCAAACCTGCCGGCCCTGGTTGGCCTGGGGGCGCTGCTGGCGCAGGAGGGGGACCTGGAGGGCGCTGAAGCCACGCTGCGCCGGGCGGTGGCGGTGGACCCCAGGGCGCCGGAGGTGCGGATCCGCCTTGGCGGTGTGTTGTCGCTCCTGAACCGGGAGGAGGAGGCCGGTGCCGAATACGAGGCCGCCGCCGATCTGGCCCCCAACCTCCCCATAACGGCGCGGGTGTTGACCCGCTTTTGCATCGACTGGCGTCTGTGGCAGCGCGCCCTGCACATGAGTGAGCGCTGGATCGGGCTGGAGCCGGAGAATGTTGACGCCCACGTGGCACATGGTGTGGCCCTCCTGAATTTGCAGCAGGTGGACCGCGCTGAATCCGCGTTCGACAAGGGGCTGAGCCTGGACCCCGGGGCACACACGGCACGGATCGGAAAGTGCGACGTCCTGCGCCTGCGAGGGGATATGCAAGCCGCCTGTCAAATGGTCGAGCCGCTGCTCTCGGACGAAAATCCGTCCGGTGCGTTGCTCGCCTACGCCGGTATTGCGGAGGGTATGGGCAGGCGGGATGATGCACTGGCCCGCATCGACGAGGCACTGAGGGGCGACCGGCTGCCCGAGGATCTGCGGCGGGACCTGCATTTCGCCGCCGGTGAGTTGCTGGACAAAAAGAAGGATTATGACCGCGCCTTCGAGCACTATCGCGAAGGCAACCGGATGTCCCCGGGGACGTTCGACCCGGAGATATTCCGGCAATTCGTGGACCGGCAAATCGAGGTGTTTGACCCCGCAGCCGTGGGCAGGTTGGCGCGCGCCAGCGGCCATCTGTTACGGCCGGTGCTGATCGTGGGCATGCCGCGTTCCGGCACCACGCTGGTGGAACAGGTGCTGTCCAGTCATCCCCAGGCGCACGGAGCCGGAGAACTGGAACACATCTCGCGCATTGCCCACCTTCGTGCGCCAGCACTTTCCCCCACACGCCGGGAGTATCCGGAATGTGTGCGGGACCTGACTCGTGATGAACTGGACCGGCTGGCGCGGGAATATGACACGGACCTTGCCCGCATGGGGGGAGAGGCCCTGCGGGTGACCGACAAACAGCCGTTGAATTGCCTCCATCTTGGGCTTATCCATCTGATGCTGCCCCACGTGCGGGTGATTCACTGCCGACGCAACCCGGTGGATACCTGTCTTTCCAACTACTTCCAGAATTTTTCCAGTCTGGGGCTGGCGTACTCCAGAGATCTGTCCCACCTGGGTTTCTACTATCGTCAGTACGACCGGCTGATGGCCCACTGGCGGGAGACGCTGGACCTGCAGGTGCTGGAAGTGGACTACGAAGAGATGGTGGCCGATCAGGAGGGCATGAGTCGCAAGCTGGTGGCATTCGTCGGTCTGGAGTGGGACGATGCCTGCCTGCAGTTTCACAAGACAAAGCGCACGGTATCCACCGCCAGCGCCACCCAGGTGCGCCAGCCGATGTACAAGGGATCGGTGGAACGGTGGCGGCGCTACGAAAAACACCTGGCGCCGTTGCTGGAGGCGCTGGGCATCCGGGGATGATGTCTTGTGGGTGGGGGGGGGCCGTTCCGGGACCGGTCGGATACTTTTTGGTTGCTGGCTATATATACTGGTTCCTCGCGGGCTTCGTTGCGGTCCTTGCCGCCCGGGTGCGCTTGTGTCCCGGAGTGTGTTTGTCTGTGTTGTTGAGGTGATCCGGAAAATGGTCTCCAAAGGGGAAATCGCATTACTGATCCAGCAAGGGGCTGATTTTCAGGCCCGGCACGATTTTGCGGCTGCCGCGGATTGTTACCGGCGGGCGCTGGAGTCGGTGCCCGATCACCCGCAGGCCCTGTGGCTGCTGGGGATGCTGGAGTTGGGGCTGGGGAACGTCGACTCCAGCGCCCGGTGTATGGAGCGGTTGTTGCAAACCCAGTCACGCTCCGCGCAAGCCCATTACGGGATGGGCCAGGTGCGTGTGGCACAGGGGCGGCAGGCGGACGCCGAGTCGTGCTATCGCCACGCCATCGGCATCGATAGCGGGTATGTGCCGGCGTTGATCGGCCTGGGGCTGCTGCTGGAGGGGAAAGGCGACGCGGACGAGTCCGAGCATCTGCTGCGGCGCGCGGTGGCGGCGGACCCCCGTGTTGCGGAGGCTCGCATGTACCTGGGTAAATTGCTGTACCGGAACGGCCGTGTGAATGACGCGCTGATGGAACTGAAGGCGGCCTCCTCACTGGCCCCCAACAACCCGGCGGTGGTGCGTCTGCTGGCGGATGTTCAGGTGGACCAGTTGCAGTGGGACGAGGCGCTGCTGGCGGCTGGACATCTGGTGCGGCTGGAACCCTCGGATGCCACGTCCCACGTGGTGTTGGGAATGGCGTATCTGGGGGCGCAGCGGGTGGAGGAGGCCATCGTCAGCCTGGAACGCGCCCTCGAACTGGCCCCCAACCACCCCCCGGCGCTGATTGCCCTGTGCGATGCATTGTATCTGAACGGGGAGTTTGAGCGCGGATACGAATTAATCCGGCTGTTGCTGGATAGTCCCGGAGTCTCCCCCGGGGTGCTGACCGCCTATGCCGCCATTGCCGAGGGGGTCGGTAAAACAGATGATGCCCTGTCGCGCATTGAACAGAGCCTTGCCGGGGAAAATCTGGATGCCCGTGCCCGTCAGGGGCTGTGTTTTTCCGCTGGCGAGTTACTGGACAGGCGGGGGGATTACGACCGGGCCTTCGAGATGTATCACGAGGGCAACCGCTCGAGCGCCGGAACCTTCAACCCGGAGGAATTTTCCCGTCAGGTGGACCGCCAGATCCAGGTGTTCGGTCACGCGGGACTGAAGCGACTGGCCCGTGCCCACAACCGCATTTCCCGTCCGGTGCTGATCGTGGGCATGCCGCGCTCCGGCACTTCGCTGGTGGAGCAGATCCTGTCCAGCCATCCACGGGTGCACGGCGCGGGCGAACTGATGCACATCCAGCGCATCGCCACGTTCCGCACCCCCACCTGTTCACCGTCGGGCCAGGCGTATCCCGAGTGCCTGCGGGACATGACCCATGAGGAACTGGACCATCTCGCACGGGACTACGACATGGATCTTGCCCGCATGGGGGAAAACGCCCTGCGGGTGACCGACAAGAATCCGCTGAATTTCATGCACCTGGGGCTGGTCCACCAGATGCTGCCCCATGTGCGGGTGATCCACTGCCGACGCAACCCGGTGGATACCTGTGTGTCCAATTACTTCCAGAGTTTCGCCAGTTCCGCGCTGGCATATTCCAACGATCTGTCGCACCTGGGCTTTTACTATCGCCAGTACGAGCGGTTAATGGCCCATTGGCGGGAGGTTCTGGACCTCCGGATGCTGGAGGTGGACTACGAAGAACTGGTGGCGGACCAGGAACGTGTCAGCCGGGCACTGGTGACGTTTGCCGGTCTGGAATGGGACGACGCCTGTTTGCAATTCCACAAAACCCGGCGCACGGTGTCCACCGCCAGCGCCAAACAGGTGCGCAAGCCAATCTACAAGGGGTCTGTGGAACGGTGGCGGCGCTACGAAAAGCACCTGGGGCCGCTGCTGGAGGCGCTGGGTATTCAGCCGTGAAGTGCGCGGTGCAGCCGGGCGGGGGCGGCTGCGGGCGGTTCCGGACCTGGAACACTACAAATGCCCCCGAGTCCGGGTTGCCGCGCACGATGCCCCCGTTCCCTTTCAGGCGGAACGAGCGCCCCAATCCACCAGCACGGGGCTGGCACTCTACTGCGGCAGGAACCACGGCAGGAGACGGGGGGACCCATCCTGGTGAATGGTGGCGGTCCGGGCGCCTTCGTGGCAAAAAAAATGCCCCCGCCTATTGACAATATATAAGAATATTCTTATATTAATGCCATATGGTTTTTTTCGAGGCCTTTTTCACATCGGAGGACATTTCATCATGACCGTCGACGAAGCATTGCGCGCAATGGCTGGTTCCTTTTTGCTCATCAGCCTGGGGTTGGCCCACTATGTCAGCGAATACTGGCTGTTGTTTTCGGCCTTCATCGGCCTCAACCTGTTGCAGTCGGCGTTTTCCAAGTGGTGCCCGGCCATGACCATCTTCCGCAAAATGGGTTTGCCCGAGGGCGGGAGCGGGTGTGGGGCCAAGGCAGCCGATTAGGCTGTACGGTCAACCGGCTGAATCGCTGAACAGGGAGGCACGGATATGCGCGCCAACTGCATGGCCGACGTCAGTGACGAAAAACTGGATCGGGGAGCACGTTGCATCAAGACCCTGGCCCATCCTCTGCGCCTGAAGGTGCTGGCTGTTCTGGCCGGACGCGAGATGTCGGTGGGGGAAATCCTTGACGCCATCGGCACCACCCAGTCCAATGTCTCCCAGCACCTGTCGCAGTTGCGTGACAAAGGAGTGCTGGCGTCGCGGCGGGAGGGGAATCAGGTGTTCTATCGGGTACGCGATCCAAAGTTGTTCGACTTGCTGGCGCTGGTGAGAGAGTTGTTCTGCGACCGGCCTGTGGACGGGTGGGCGGCATGAACATCCGGTACCTCCGATTCCGTCTGCCACAAATGATTTCAGCAGGCCGCAAGCAGGCCGTCACTCTGGTGGGGTTGGCCGGATTATTTGTCGCGGTGGCCGCGGCCCTGCTGGTCCTGATACCTTCCGGTCCGGACGTTTTACTGGCGCAAAACGTCACGCCCCCTTCCTCTTCGGAACCGGGAGAGGTCATCACGGTCGCCCCCAAGCAGGTGCCCCTGCGGGTGACGGTGTATGGGGCGGTTCACGCCGTGTCGGATTCGGTGCTGTCGTCCAAGCTGATGGCGCGGATCGTTCGCCTGCCCCTGCGTGAGGGCGAGCCTGTCCGTCAGGGCGACCTGTTGGTGGAGCTGGACCACCGTGACCTGGATTCCGATCTGGCCATTGCCCGTGCGGCGGCGGCACGCTCCGGGGCCGCACTGGTGGAAATGCAGGCCGAGTTCGAGCGTATCCAGCGGCTGTTCGAGGCCGGGGGCGCCTCCACCCGCGACGTGGAGCAGGCCACCAGCCAGAACACCCAGGCCCGGGAGGCGGTGGCCGAGGCCCGCGCCCAGGTTGAACGGGTGGAAACCCTCATCAACTATGCGCGCATTCTGGCCCCGGCGGACGGCCGCGTGGTGGAGCGTCTGGTGGAGGTGGGCGAAATGGCCACTCCCGGCCGACCCCTGATGCGGGTGGAATCGTCCGGCTCTCCGGAACTGTGGGCCGACGTGGCTCAGTCCGATCTGTCCCGCATCGAGGTTGGGGACACTGCCGCGGTCACCGTGCACGGCGTGGACGGGGCGTTGTCGGGAAAGGTGCTGCGCATCGTTCCGGCGGCGGACCCGCAAAGCCATACGTTTATCGTCAAGATTGTTCTCAAGCGCCATCCGGCGCTTGCGGGGGTGTACAGCGGCATGTTCGGGGAGGCCTCCATCAAGCACGGTAACGAAACTGCCGTGACCGTGCCCGAGAGCGCTATCCTGCACCGTTCGGAGGTGGCCGGTGTCTATGTTCTGGATGCCGCCGGGACGCCGCGCTTCACTCTGGTGAGGCCGGGCCGCCGGGTGGGCAATGAACGGGTGATTTTAAGCGGCCTGTCGGGGGGGGAGCGCGTGCTGGTGGATGCCGCACAGGGGGCGCGCAGTCGCGCAGGAGGGGGGCGGTGAAGTCGGCACTGGGGCTGTCAGGGCGCACGGCGGCGGCGTTTCTCACCTCGCGCCTGACCCCTCTGTTCATTCTGGCCGCGTTGGCCGCCGGGGTGGTGGCGGTGCTGGCCACCGCCCGTGAGGAAGAACCACAAATCTCCGTTCCGCTGGTGGATGTGCTCATCCCTTATGCAGGGGCCAGCGCGTCGGAGGTGGCATCGCTGGTGACCACGCCCGCGGAGCGGGTGCTGGCCGAAATCCCCGGCGTGGAGTACGTCTATTCCGCCGCCATGCCCGGCATGGGCGTGGTGACCGTGCGTTTTGACGTGGGCGAGGATCAGACCGCCAGCGTCGCCAAGCTGTATGACAAGGTGATGAGCAACCGGGACTGGATTCCGGAAACCACCGGGGTAGGCACCCCCGTGGTGCGTCCAACGGGCATTGACGACGTGCCGATTGTCACCTTCACGCTGTGGAGCGAGAGTCTGTCGGCCTCTGACCTGCGGCGCGTGGCGCACGCGGTGGAGGCAGAACTGGCGCGGGTGCCGGGCACGGCACGCATTGCCACCGTGGGCGGCTCGCCCCGGGAACTGCGGGTGGAACTGGACCCTGCACGCATGGCCGGCTTCGGCGTCGCCCCGCTGCAGGTGGCGGGGGCGCTGCAACTGGCCAACCAGTCACTGCCGGCGGGCGAACTCATCGCCGCAGGACGCGAAATTCCGGTGCGAACCGGGGTGTTTTTGCGCGACGAGGACGAGGTGGCGCATCTGGTGGTGGGGGTGTGGGCCGGACGTCCGGTGCGGCTGGGGGAAGTGGCCGACATCCGCGAAGCTCCGGCGCAGCCCGACTCCTATGTGTGGTACGGCATCGGCGGCGCGCACGGCGGACATGGAACGGCCGAAGGTTCCGCGCAGGCGGCCACGACCTACCCGGCGGTGACCATCTCGGTGGCCAAGAAGGCGGGCCAGAACGCGGTGGCCATCGCCGAAAAGCTTACCGCCACCATGGACGCCCTGCGCGGTGTGGTGATTCCCGACGCGGTGACGGTAACGGTAACCCGCAACTATGGCCACAGTGCGGATGAAAAGGCCAACGAACTGCTCAAACACCTGTTGCTGGCCACCGTCGCGGTGGTGATCTTCCTTACCGCCACGCTGGGGCGGCGCGAGGGGGCGGTGGTGCTGGTGGCGATTCCGGTGACCATCCTGCTCACCCTGTTCGCCAGTTATCTGGTGGGCTTTACCGTCAACCGGGTGACCCTGTTCGCGCTGATCTTTTCCATCGGCATCCTGGTGGACGACGCCATCGTGGTGGTGGAAAATATCCACCGCCGCCTGCAGGAAAACCCCACGGGAAACCTGAGGGAGATCACCGTGCACGCCGTCGAGGAGGTGGGTCGGCCCACCATTCTGGCCACCTTCACGGTGGTGGCGGCGCTGTTGCCCATGGCCTTTGTGCGCGGACTGATGGGGCCGTACATGGCGCCCATTCCCATCAACGCCTCCCTGGCCATGCTGTTTTCGCTGGTGGTGGCGTTTGTGGTCAGTCCCTGGCTGGCCTACCGGCTGATGGCCGGAGGCGGGCACGGTCATGCCGCCTCCGGCGATCACGCCCCGGAGCCGGCGTCCTCCACACGCATGGAAACCCTGTACCGGCGGCTGCTCACCCCCCTGTTCACCTCGCGCCGACTGCGTCTGTGGGTGCTGGGCGGGGTGGTCACCGCCATGCTGGCGGCGGTGTCTCTGGCGTATTTCAAACTGGTCACCCTCAAGATGCTGCCGTTTGACAACAAGAGCGAGCTGCAACTCGTCATCGACATGCCCGAGGGGGTGGCCCTGGAAGAGACCGCCCGTGTCACCCAGGAGGTCAGCGCATTCCTGGCCGGTCACGCCGACGTGGAAAACTATCAGGCCTATGTAGGGTCGGCCTCGCCGATGAATTTTAACGGCCTGGTGCGCCACTACTACATGCGCAGCGGGGCCAATGTGGCAGACGTGGTGGTGAACCTCAGCGACAAACACCACCGGAACCGCCAAAGCCACGCCATCGCCCTGTCCCTGCGCGCTCCGCTGCAGGAAATCGCTCGCCGCCACGGCGCCAACCTCAAGCTGGTGGAGGTGCCCCCCGGTCCGCCGGTGCTGGCGCCCATCGTGGCCGAGGTTTATGGCCCGGACGACGCGGTGCGCAACCGTGTGGCGCGGGATGTGGCGCGGGTCATGTCCAACACCGAAGGCATTGTGGACGTGGACACCTTCGAGGAGGCGGACCGCCTGGAGACCCTCATCGTCCCGGACCGGGAAAAGGCGGCGCGTCTGGGGGTGGCGGAGGCCGACATCGTCGCCACCATCCACATGGGCCTCAAGGGGGTGTCTCCTACCGCCCTGCACCGCGCCGGGGAGCGCTATGCCATGCCGATCAGCCTGCGCCTGCCCCAGGAGATGCGGGAACACATCGGGAATGTCCTGTCCCTGCGGGTGGCCAGCAGCAACGGTGGACTGGTGCCGCTGCGGGAGATTGTGCAGGTCACCGAACAGCCCGCCACCAAGACTATTTTTCACAAAAACGGGCGTCCGGTGTCCTATGTGGTGGCCGATTCCGTGGGGGAAGAAGATTCACCCCTCTACGGTCTGTACCGGGCCTGGCGCAATATTCGGGACCAGGTAACCGTGCCCGGCGGGCAGCCGCCGCAGATGACCCTTATTTCACCTCCGGATGACCGCGCCACCTACGGCATCAAGTGGGATGGCGAGTGGCAAATCACCTATGAAACCTTTCGCGACATGGGGCTGGCTTATGCGGTGGGGTTGCTGGTGATTTACCTGCTGGTGGTGGGGCAGTTCCAGACCTTTGGCCTGCCTTTGGTGATCATGGCGCCAATCCCCCTCACCGTGGTGGGTATTTTTCCCGGCCACGCCTTGATGGGCGCGCACTTTACCGCCACTTCCATGATCGGCATGATCGCACTGGGGGGGATCATCGTGCGCAACTCCATCCTTCTGGTGGATTTCATCCGCGCCCGGGAGGCCGAGGGGGTGCCGCTGACCGAGGCCATCATTCAGGCCGGGGCGGTGCGTACCCGCCCCATCGTGCTGACCGCGCTGGCGGCCATGGTGGGGGCACTGGTAATCCTGATGGACCCGATCTTCCAGGGCATGGCGGTGAGCCTTTTGTTCGGCATGTTCGCCTCCACCCTGTTGACGCTGGTGGTGATTCCGCTGGTCTACTTCATGGTCTACAGCGGTCGGGTGGTGGCTGTCGGGGAGGAGTGACGGCGGCAAGGGGGGCGCGGGATGGACATTGCCGGGCCGGTGGGGCATATACTGAAAAAAACCTCGGGTGGGAGTTCGACCCATGCATAAGAATTCTTGCGCAATTTCATTCCGGCGGGCACGCCGTGCAACTCTTGTGGCCTTGGCACTGGCAGGGCTGGCACTGGCGGCCACGACGGCGGTCGCCAGCGGCGAAACGGACGCCGCCCGGGCCGACCGGCTGGAGCGGGAACTGGCCGATCTGAAGGCCCACATGGGGCCGATCGCCGACATGAACGGGGTGCCCCTGGCGGAACTGAAGGCTTTTGCCGGGGTGCTGTCGCCGGAAATGCGCGGGCTGGCCATCGACCTGTCGGCCAAGTCGGGCGAATATTGCCTGCGCGATCCCCAGGGGGGCCGTTTCATGGTGCATGTGTCGGAGCGTCCGACGCAAACGCCGGAGGACGTACTCTATTTTGTGGCCGCCGATTCGCTCACCGGTGCCGGGCTGGATGTGGCCAAACTGCCGACCCTGCCCATGGAATTGGGTAAAATGACTCCGCGCCAGTGGTATTTTTACAGCGGCGATTATGTGGAGCCGCATCACCGGGGCAAACTGGGCCGCGAATACCTGGTGCTTGCGCTGGACATCCGCTGACCGGCCGGGAAGATTTTCGACGAAGGATTGAATGGGAGTGCCGAACGTCATTTCGGTGGTGCTGGGCACCGTGTTGCTGGGCGCACTGTTCGGGCCGACTCTCCTGTGCGCCATCAAGGGTGTGAAGGGAATGAGCGCGGCGGAATTGCGTCGGCTGCGCAAGGGGATTGAGCGCAAGAATTTACTGCTCCTCGACGTGCGCAGTGATGGTGAATTTCAGGGCGGCCACATCAGCGGCGCCAGGCACCTGCCTCTGGACCGGCTCAAGGAGGGGTTGCCCCTGCTGGACGCCCTCAGGGAGCGGAATGTGGTGGTGGTGTGCGCCTCCGGGCGGCGCTCGGCTCTGGCCGCCCTGCGCCTGAAAGGGGCCGGGTTCAACAACGTGTATAACCTCAGTGGCGGCATGCTGGCGTGGGGCAAGGAGGACGTTGTTCGTGGCAAGTAATGCAGCAATTGGGGCGGGACATCCGCATCCCCACCGGCCGGGCCGCTTCGGTCATCTGGTCACGGTGCTGCGCTGGGCGCTTGTCGCCCTGGTGCTGCTGGTGCTGCTGACCATGCTGCTGCCGCCGGGCATCCACGGCATGGGGAGTATTTCCGCCACGGAACTGAACAGCCGTCTGGGTGCCGGAGTGGCGGGAACGGGGGGGACCACCGGTATTTCCAACCATATTTCCAATATTTCCGGGCGTGCTGATGTGCCATTGGTGCTGGACGTGCGCACCGGCCCTGAGTTCCGTTCCGGCCACATCGCCGGGGCGCTGGGAGTGCCACTGCACATGGTGCCGTTCCGGTTGGGCACGCTCTCGGCCCTGAACGGGCGGGAGGTGGTGGTGGTGTGCCTGTCGGGACACCGTTCGCGGGTGGCCGGTCTGCTGCTGCGTCTGGCGGGGTTTTCCCGGCTGGAGAACCTGGACGGAGGCATGGCGGGGTGGATCGCAAAAGGGCTGCCGTCCGTGTCCTGAATCGTCCGGATGGATGACAACACCGGCTCTCCACCGGGGTACGCCGGGGGGACCACAAGGAAAAGGGGATTTCTATCATGATGCACATGGGCGGAAAGATACTGACGGGAATGGCGGGTCTGGCGGCGTTGGCGGGGCTGATGATGACTGCCCCGGCCGCGCTGGCGGCGGATTGGACGGGGATGCCCATGGTGGCCTACCCGAAGGACAACGCGTACTCCCCGGCCAAGGCGGAACTGGGCAAAAAACTGTTCTTTGAACCGCGCCTTTCGGGCTCCAACATCATGAGCTGCGCGACCTGTCACAATCCGGCACTGGGGTGGGCGGACGGCCTCAAGCTCGGCAAGGGGCACAACATGGGGCAACTGGGCCGCCATACCCCCACGGTGATCAACAGCGCCTTCTCATCGGCCCAGTTTTGGGACGGCCGCGCCGCCACACTGGAAGATCAGGCCAAGGGCCCCATCGTGTCCGCCGGTGAGATGAACCAGGACGCCACGGAACTGGTGACGGAACTTTCCGCCATCCCTGGCTATGTGGCGGCTTTTGCCCAGGTGTTCCCCGGCGAGGCCATCTCGCTGGACACCATCGCCAAAGCCATCGCCACTTATGAGCGCGAGGTGGTCAGCGACAACTCCGCATTCGACACCTTCATGCGCGGCGACGCTACCGCCATCAGCGATTCGGCGCGGCGCGGCTGGGACCTGTTCCGGGGCAAGGCCCAGTGCCTGAGCTGCCATTCCGGCCCCAACTTCAGCGATGGCCGTTTTCACGACATCGGCGTGAATGACGGCGATCCGGGGCGCGGCAAGGTGAGCGGGAAATCCGGCGACCAGTTCAAGTTCAAGACCCCCACTGTGCGTGACGTCACCCGCACTGCCCCATTCCTGCACAATGGTCAGGAAGCCACTCTTCTGGACGTGGTGAAATTCTACAATCGGGGTGGCGATCGCAAGGGGAGTGAAATCAAGGCGTTGGGGCTGTCCGATGCAGACATGGCGGACCTGGTGGCATTCATGAAAAGCCTCACCGGCAGGCCCGTGCTTGTGACTTTGCCGGAACTTCCCTAGAATCAAGGCCGATAGCAAAAGGACATAACCTCATGACCAACTATGGAATTGAGCGCAACCTCAAGGCGGGTTACGAGCAGGCGGTGGAGCAGGTGACGGCGGCCCTCAAGGAGCAGGGTTTCGGCATCATCACCAGCATCGACGTGAAGGCCACCATGAAGGCCAAGCTGGACCGGGATTTCCGGCGCTACGTGATCCTGGGCGCCTGTAATCCGGAGTTCGCCTGGCAGGCCCTCAACGCGGAGCCCGGCATCGGTCTGCTGCTGCCGTGCAATGTGGTGGTGGAGGAAGTAACGGGCGGTGGCAGCCGGGCGTCGGCCATTGATCCGGAAACCCTTCTGGGAGTGACCGGGCGGGACGACCTGAAGGACATGGCGCTGGAGGTCAAAACCCGCATCACGCGGGCGCTCGACAAATGTGTCTGAAGACAGTGGAACACTGCGGCGGGGTTTTCGGTAATGGCGCCGGGCCCCCTGCCGGGTGACTGACAAGCGGGGCGAGGGTGGCGCGCCGCAACCGGGGAGAAAAAAATGAAGCGGATTGTTTGTGTGACCGCTCTGGCGGCCCTGATGGGTTCGGCGGCACCGGTTTGGGCTACCAACGGCTACCAGTTGACCGGCGTCGGGCAGATGCAGAAGTCCATGGGTGGCGCGGTAACCGCTGCTCCCATGGATACCATGACCGCCATCAGCAACCCCGCCGGCATGGCGCGGGTGGGGCAGCGGGCGGATTTTTCCATGGAAGCGTTCATGCCGGTGCGCTCGGTGGATTTTGCCGCTCTAAATGCGCCGGGGACCCTCAACACGAGCACCGAGGGTGGCTCGGAGCTTTACGGCATCCCGTCCGTAGGGTGGGTGGCCAACGCCTTTGGTCGTGACAACTATTACTTTGGCGGGGGTATGTTCGCCACCAGCGGCATGGGGGTGGATTACGAGCAGATCACCCTGCAGAGCGCCGCATCTTCCGGTTTGCCAAACGACATTACGTTCAACGGCTACAGCTCCATCGCCTTCTGGAAAATGGCCCCCACGCTGGCCTGGAACCAGAACGACAGCACCAGCATCGGCCTTAGCCTGAACGTGGATTATCAGTCACTGACCTTCCGTGAAAAACTCGGTCAGGTGCCGTTCTGGGATGCTCCCCCCGGCCCCAGCACGATCACCCAGCGCGATGTGAACTTTGACCTTGGTCGCCCCACCAGCCAGTTGGGGGTTGGATTCACCGTAGGGGTACTGCGGGACATCGGTGACACGGTAACGGTCGGCTTCAACTACGCCAGCAAGCAGGAATTCGGCGACGGCGAGTTCCGGGTTGGTGCGGGTGATCTGGCGATCTTCAATGGCGCCGTGGGTCTACCCGGTGTCTACAAACTGGGCGTTGATTATCCGCAGCAGGCCGCCGTTGGCGTGGCGGTGAAGCCGAGTAATCGTGTGTTGGTGGACCTGGACGTGAAATGGATCAACTGGTCCGCCACCCACGATCAGGTGAGCCTCAAGGGCCCGGCCAACTCGTTTGACACGAATGGTGATGGCATTGGCGACGCCAGCGCCACCCAACTCGCCTTTGGCTGGGACAACCAGGTGATCTACGCCCTGGGCGTGCAGTTCGTCGCCACCGAAGACCTCAAGCTGCGGGCCGGTTTCAACTACGGCAAATCCCCCATCGGCCGTGAGGACGTGATGAATAACCTGATCTTCCCGGCGATCGCCGAAAAACACCTGATGATCGGTGCCGATTATCAGTTGGGGGAGCACTGGGGCATCGGCGGCACCTTCATGAAGGCGTTCAAAAACAGCGTCACCGGAGTGGGGGACGTTCCGGCCGGTTTCCAGTTCGGCACACCGTTTATGGCCGACTCGAACATGAAGATCTCTCTGGAGGAAACTTCCCTCGGCCTGCTGCTGGACTACAAATTCTGACCGGGGCGGGCACGGCCCGCGGCGAATCACGGCGAATCACGGCGATGACCGGCATTTGACCATCCACGAGCCATGGCGCAGCGGATGGCGCAATGTCCCCGTGGCAGCCCCGAGCAGCGGGCATCCGCACAAAAAAAGGCCGGGCAGACACCGCGTCTCCCCGGCTTTTTTTACCTGTCAACAGGTAGGTGACCCGCGTCAGCGGAACATGAAATAGAGAGCACCCATCAGGCAAAAACTGGCCCACAGGTAGTTCAGCCCCAGCGGCTTTTGCATGTACAGCGCCACGAAGGGCACAAACACCGCCAGCGCGATCACCTCCTGCAGGATTTTGAGCTGGGGCAGGCTCATGGTGGTGTAGCCGATGCGGTTGGCGGGCACCTGGAGCAGGTATTCGAACAAGGCCACCCCCCAACTCGCCAGCGCGGCGACCATCCACGGCTTCGCGCTCAGGTTCCTGAGGTGAGCGTACCACGCGAACGTCATGAAAATATTGGAGAGGCCCAACAGCAGGGCGGTCTTGAAAATCACCGGCATGTCCGGAAACACTCCACAAGGGGACCAAGCCGGGCCATTTTACCGCCGCGCGCCCGGTTTCCGCAGGGCTATTCGCGCACGCTGAACGACCACACCGCCAAGGCTCCCATGACCAGGCCGAACCCGGCGATCACGCACAGATCCAGCGCGATGGGACGCTCTGCGACGCCCATGGTCACCCAGCGCAGGGCGTCCACGCCGTAGGTGAGGGGGTCCACATGCACCAGGACGGTCATCCACGTGGGCAGCCCCTTCAAAGGGAACATGGCGCCGGACAAAAAGAAGATCGGCAGCACCACAAAGTTCATGATGACGGTAAACCCCTGCATGCTGCGCATGCGCGCCGCCGCCGCCAGCCCCATGGCGGTGGTGGAAAAGGCCACCAGAAACATCACCGGCACCAGAGTCAGCACCATCAGCGGAGTGAGAGGAACCCCGGCCACCGGCGCCAGCAGCAGCATCACACACCCCTGTCCCAGGGACACGGTGGCGCCCCCCAGCACCTTGCCGAAGGTGACCGCCCAGCGCGACACCGGCGCCACCAGCACCTCGCGCAAAAAGCCCACTTCGCGGTCCCATATCACCGAGATGGCGGAAAACGCCGAGGTGAACAGGATGGTCATGGCCAGGATGCCGGGAAAGATGAACGCCATGTAGGCGGCGCGGGAATTCCCGTGCTCCGTCAATAGCCGCGACATGCCGCCCATGCCGGCCCCCATGCCGTTGTTGCCGAGGCTGGTCCCCAGACCAGTGCCCAGAATCAGCAGAAACAGGGTGGGCTGGATCAGCGAGCCGATGATGCGTGGCCGGTCGCGCACAAAGCGGCGCACGTCCCGCAGCCAGATGGTGTAAATGCCCATCAGGTTGCGGCGCAGTGCGGACGAGCGGAAGGATTCGGGCGATGGGGACAACTGGTTCACCGGCCCCTCCGGGCGCTGGCCTTGATGTTGGCGAAATGGTCCGGAGTGTCGTCGCGGATGGTCTTTCCGGTAAGGGACAGAAACACGTCTTCCAGCGTCGGTCGGTGCACCTCCACCCGCTCCACGGCCACCGGTAAATCGGCCAGCAGTCTGGGCAGGAAGGCGGCGCCATCCTTCACCTGCAAGCTGATGCCGTTGCCTGTGGCCTCTGCGTGCAGCCCGTGACGCCTGGACAGGTGGGCCAACAGGGCGTCCGGCTCCAGGGTACCCAGTTGCACCCGGTCCAGTCCCACCCCGGCCTTGAGGGCGGCGGGGGTGTCCAGGGCGATGATGCGCCCCTCGTCCATGACGGCGATGCGGTCGCAGTGTTCCGCCTCTTCCATATAGTGGGTGGTCAGAAAAATGCTGAGGCCGTGATCGGCCTTCAGGCGCAACACGTAGTCCCAGATCAGCCTGCGGGTTTGCGGATCAAGACCCAGGGTGGGTTCGTCCAGGAACAGCAGCACCGGACGGTGCAGCAGGCCACGGGCGATTTCCAGCCGCCGCTTCATGCCGCCGGAAAACGTCCGCACCAGGGAGTCGGCGCGGGGCGTCAACGACACCATTTCCAGCAACTCGGGGATGCGCCGGTCGCGCTCGGTGCGGGGTACGCCGTAGAGCATGGCGTGAAAAACCATGTTCTCACGGGCCGTCAGGCGTTCGTCCAGACTTGGATCCTGAAACACCAGACCAATGTGCTGGCGCACTTGATGCGGCTCGGCCAGGACATCGTGGCCCGCCACCCGGGCGCTGCCGCCACTGGGGGAGAGCAGGGTGCAGAGCATGTTGATGGTGGTGGACTTGCCCGCACCGTTGGGGCCAAGAAAGCCGAAGATCTCACCTTGATGGACGGTCAGGTCCACGCCGCGCACGGCCTCGATCACGCGGCCCTTTTCGGCAAAGGTGCGCGCCAGCCCCCGTGCCTCGATGACCGGCGCCTGTGTCGCGGGGTTCACCGGGATTTGCCACCCCGGGATTTGCCACCGCCGATGGCGGCCTCGGGACGTACCACGTTGGTGTCCGGCGGGGCGGAAAAGCGGAAGCGGGAGGCGGCAATGGCCGGATTGACCTGCTGGTGGGAGAAGGTGATTTCCGACTGGTTGCCGCCGGGCATTTCCAGCGCCACCTTGCGGATGAGCCCGTCATCGCCCACGTCCAGAAGCACCTGTTGCGGCGCCTGGGGATCCCGTTCGCGGGGGGTGAGGACCAGTTGCCCGGAGGTGGCGCCAGGTTTTACCCAGTAGGCTTCGCCGATGCGGGTGACGTCGGCCAGCAGGAAGATGGGGATCTGGCGGTCGGACGAGGGGCTCAGGCTGCTGAGGATGGCCTGCCGCATATCCGGCGTGTGCACCACAATCTCGCGGTCATTGACGTAGATTTGTTGATTGCTCCCCTCGCGGTAATCCCAACGCATCTTGCCGGGGCGGACGATCTCCACCACGCCCGCAAAGCGCCTGGGGGTGGAAAAACCGGCAAAGCGCGATTCCTGAACGAACTCGGCGGACAGGGAGCGAACCCCCTTGAAGGCCCCCAAAAGCCGGTCGAAGGTGGGGACGTCGGTCCGGGTATCGGCCGGTGCATCCGCAGGCGCCGTGGCCGGGGCGGAAGCTGCTGCGGCCGGGTCCGCGAGGGGGGCTTCGGCGCTGGACGTCTGCGCACACCACAACAGGGCCGCTCCCATCAGCAGGGCGGCCGGGACAAGCTTTCTTCCCATCACAGCATCTGTTCTCCCGGCTGGCGAATGAGTATCTGGCGGGGGCGGCTGCCGTCGGCGGGTCCAACGATGCCGTCCTCCTCCATCAATTCGATGATGCGCGCCGCGCGCGGGTAGCCGATGCGCATGCGGCGCTGAATGAACGATGCCGATGCCTTGCCGGTTTCCGCCACCAGGGCGATGGCCTTGTCGTAGGTCACGTCGCGTTCGTCCGAACTGGCGTGGCCGCCCCCGAACCCCCCGCTGGTATGGACATCGCTCATGGCGCCGGGATCATCGTCCACATCCAGCAGCCCCTCCTGGTATTGCGGGGCCTGTCCCTGCTTGATGTGGTCCACCACCTGATGCACCTCGGCATCGGACACGAAGGCGCCGTGGACGCGCCGGAGGACACCGGAGCCGGAGCCCATGAACAGCATGTCGCCCTTGCCCAGCAGCGCCTCGGCGCCATTGCCGTCGAGGATGGTGCGGGAGTCGGTGCGGGTGGTCACCTGAAAGGCGATGCGGGACGGGAAATTGGCCTTGATGAGGCCGGTGATGACGTCCACCGACGGGCGCTGGGTGGCCAGGATCAGGTGGATGCCCGCCGCACGGGCCATTTGTGCCAGGCGTGCGATGGGCTCCTCGATTTCGCGCTGGGCCACGGCCATCAGGTCGGCCAGCTCGTCCACGATTACCACGATGTAGGGCAGGTGGCCGTGCTCGATGGGGGTTTCGCCCTTTTCCAGGGTTTCTTCCCGTGCCAGGGCGACGCGCTCCCGGAATTCCGGCGTGTTCACTTTTTCGTTGTAGCCGACGATGTTGCGAACTCCGGCCAGTTGCATCATCTGGTAGCGGCGCATCATCTCGATCACCATGCGCTTGAGCAGCTTGACCGACTCCTGCGGGCGGGTGATGACCGGGTGGATCAGATGCGGGATGCCGTCGTACACGGACAGTTCCAGCATCTTGGGGTCCACCATCGCCAGTTTGACCTGCTCCGGCGTGGAGGAATAGATGATGGACAGGATCATGGAGTTCAGCCCCACGCTCTTGCCGGAGCCGGTGGAGCCCGCCACCAGCAAGTGCGGCATGACCGCCAGGTCGGTCACCACCGGGGCGCCAAAAATGTCCTTGCCAAGGGCCAGGGGGATGCGCAGATTACCGGCGCTGAACTGGGGCGATTGCAGCAGTTCCTTGAAGGCGATCATCTCGCGGTGAGAGTTGGGAATCTCCACCCCCACCACGTTTTTGCCGGGAATCGGGGCCTCGATGCGTACCCGCGTGGCGCTCATGGCTAGGGCCAGATCGTCCGCCAGGCCGGCGATCTTGCTCACCTTGACGCCGGGGGCGGGGGAAAATTCGTACATGGTGACCACCGGGCCGGGATGCACCTCCATCACCTTGCCCTCAACGCCGTAGTCCGCCAACTTCTTTTCCAGCACCTGGGCCGAGGCGAGGAGTTCTTCCTTCGACAGACGGCCAACCGGGGGGACCGGGTCGCTGAGCAGGTCCAGGGACGGTACCTGATAGCTTCCGGGCTCGCGCATGAAGGAAAGATCGGCCTGCCGGGCGGCGGGGGCGACGGGGGGAGCGGGCTCGGCGATGCGCGGCGTGGGGCGATGGGGGACGGGGTGGTGGGGCTCGTCCGGCTCTACCCGGTGGTTGCGGCGCTCGGCAGCCGGGGGGACTTCCAGTTGGGGCTGCGTGCGGCGCTCCTCGATATACTGGCGCAGGGCGAGGGCACCGGTGCGGGCGGTGTGCCACATGGTGCGCAGGGTGAGCGCCGGGCCCATCACCAACGCCAGCAGGAACAGGGTGAGCACGACAATGGTGGTGCCCACCGGGGCAAAGCCCGGCAGCAGCACGGCGTTGATCAGGTCGCCCGTCAATCCCCCGGCGTGGCCGAACAGGATGCGTCCGTCGGCAAGGGTCCACACCGTGTTGCCCCACAGGTCCATCAGGGCCGGGGTGGCAACGAAGAACAGCAACCATCCCACCAGCCGCAGGCGCGAAGGGTGGATTTCACCCCGTTTCAGGGCGGTAACTGCCGCCGCCAGCACCAGAATGGGCAAAAAATAGGCGCAGGCGCCGAAGAGCTGAATCAGGCTGTCGGCCAAAAGGGCCCCGCCGCTGCCCGCCAGATTGCGCACCCCGATGCGGCTCAGTCCGCCATCGGCAGTGGCGTGGTGGATGCCACTGGAGGTCCACGACGGGTCGTCCACCCGGTAACTGGCTAGGCTCACTACCATCAGGGTGGCGGACGCCAGCAGAAGGATGCCCACCACTTCCTTGAGCAGCCCCTGTTCCCGTGGGTCACGGGCGGACAGCCGGTTTCCGGTTTTGCGCTCTCGGTTCTCCAGGGTGCGCACGGCGCCTCCTTACATTTCCAGAATCATCGGCATCACCATGGGGCGCCGCCCCATGGTGCGCTCAATGTGCTTGCGCAGCCGGTTGCGGATACGCACCCGCACCACCTCGGGGTCGGAGCGGGATTCCCGGTCCAGGGAGCCCAGCGCCTCAATGGCCACCGCCTTGAGTTCCACCATGAATCCGGCGGAAGCGTCTTCGTACACGAAGCCGCGGGTGAGGAGTTCCGGCCCCAGCAGCAGTTCTCCGGTGCTCAGGTTAAGCCCGACGACGACCACCAGAATACCGCCTTCGCTCAGGTTTTGCCGATCCCGCAGCACCACGGTGCCCGCATCGTGAAACGTGTTGCCATCCACAAAGGTGCGTCCGGCGGTGACATTTTCCAGGCGTTCGGCACCCGCCTGTCCCAGGCGCATCCGCTGGCCGTTTTCCAGCACAAACACCCGTTCCGGCGGTACCCCGGTCTGCTCCGCCAGACGGGCGTGGTTGATCAGTTGCCGAAGTTCGCCGTGTACCGGGATGAAATAGCGCGGCCGCACCCATTGGAGCATCTTGGTCTGCTCATCGCGGGCGGCGTGTCCGGAGACGTGAATTTCCGACAGGCGGGCATGGACCACCTTGGCGCCCTGGCGGTAGAGGTGGTTGATGACCCGCCCGATGGGCAGTTCGTTGCCGGGAATGGCGCGGGAGGAGAGCATCACCGTGTCTCCGGCGCGGATGCAGACGTCGCGGTGCTCCCCCATGGCCATTCGCGACAGGGCGCTGAGGGGTTCCCCCTGGCTACCGGTGGTAACAATTACCACGGGCGCCGAAGGGTCGTCGCGCAACTCTCCGATGGGCACCACGGCCCCCGGCGGGTATTTTAAAAAACCCATTTCGTGGGTGATGCGGGTGTTCTGCTCCATGCTGCGACCGACAATGGCGGTGCGCTTGCCCGCCGCGTGGGCGGCCTCGATCACCTGCTGCACGCGGTGGATGTTGGAGGAAAAAGTGGCGACGATGATGCGTCCGGGAATCTGGGTGAACAGGGTGCGCAAGGTTTTTCCCACTTCGGTTTCGCTGCGGGTGTGGCCCGGCTGCTCGGCGTTGGTGGAGTCGGACAACAGGGCCAGCACCCCCTTGTCGCCATAGGCCGTCAGGCGCGCTTCGTCGAGCAGTTCGCCGTCCACCGGCGCCGGGTCGACCTTGAAATCGCCGGTGTGGATGACCACCCCGGCGGGGGTGGAGATGGCCAGGGCTGCGGCGTCGATGATGCTGTGGGTGACGCGGATGTATTCCACCGAAAACGGCCCCGCAGAGACGCTCTGACCCGCCCGCACGGTGATCAGTTTGGCCACGTCGGAAAGCTGGAACTCGGCCAGCCGCGAGCGCACCAGGGCCAGCGTCATGGGAGTTCCATAGATCGGCACGTCCACTTCGCGCAGCAGGAACGGCAGGGCTCCGATATGGTCCTCGTGGCCGTGGGTGAGGAATACGGCGAGCAGGCGGTCGCGGTTTTCGACCAGATAGGTGAGGTCCGGGAATACCAGGTCCACCCCTGGCATGTCGGCGTTTGGAAACAGCACGCCGCAGTCCACCACGATCAGTTTTTCCGCGTATTCCAGGACCATCAGGTTCATGCCCACTTCGCCCAGCCCCCCCAGTGGGGTGACAGTCAAAGTGTCGGAATGGGTGTGAGTGGCGTTGGGCATGTGGCAGGAATCCGGGGGCTCTGGACCGGTGGCAGCCGGGGTTGGGCGAGTCGCCCTTGGTGCCCGCCAATGTAGCACAACGGGCGGCGGTTCGCCGCAAAAACCCGTTGCGGGGCCCGGAGCGGGGATGCCCCGGATGTTCACCCATGAGGATTATTCAACGCTGGATTGCGGACTGCGGGCTTGACCGGAAGCGGTCGGTTACGAAAGATTAGCGCGTGAACAGCCCATCCCCCATGTCAGACGCCCGCAATAAAAACCACTGGAATCCGACCCGGCGGAGAAAGGCCGTGCGCCGGGTGACGGCGGGATTGTGCGGCGCCGCGCTGCTGGCGCTGTGGCCTGGATGGAGCCCGGTGGCGGGCGGGGCCGACGACGAGGCGCCACCCCCGCCCGGTGTGCTGCTCAATGCCCCCCTGGCGCACTACGCCTATCAGGCCGGTGAGTATCTGGGCTACCGCATCAGTTGGTCCGGCGCAAATGCGGGGCATTCCGCCATGGAAATTGCCGAGGGGGTGGCGGTGGACGGCAGCCCGGTGCTGGAAATCATCTCCACCGCCGAATCCGGCGATTTCGTGTCGGTATTCTTTCCGGTAAAGGACCGGGTGGTCAGTCAACTCGACGTGGTGGAGCAGATACCGCGCCGCATCCACATCGACCAGCGTCACGGCCGCCGTACCCGCGTCCGCACCGTGGTGTTCGACCAAGCGGGACAAAGCGCCACCACTTTCCAGCCAGGGCGCGATCCGGTGACGGTCAAAACCCCGCCCCGGGTACACGACATCCTCAGTTGCCTGTATTACTTCCGCAGCCTGCCGGATCTGACGGAAGGCAAGACCAGCTACATCGACGTGCACGAGGGCAAAAAAAACTGGCGGCTGGCGGCTACCGTGGAGGGGCACGAAAAGATCAAGGTTCCGGCGGGAAAATTCGACACCGTGCGGGTACGGGCCGAAGTACGCTTTCGGGGGGTGTTTTACGACCGGGGCGAGGTACACCTGTGGCTGACCGACGATGTCCATCGCATCCCGGTGCGGGTGCGGGTGAAGATTCAGATCGGCTCAGTGGTCATTGATCTGACCGATCTGCGTCTGGGCACCCCGGCGCCCGAAGCGGTTGTGTCGCACCCCGCCGCCGAGCCGTCCGGCACCGGATCGCCAGCCACCCCCTAGGGCCCGTCACCACCCTCTCCGGAAGTGTAAACAGGCCCTGGTTACTGCTTCGGTGTCGGCCCGGCGGGCGGGGCCTGCAACACCACATAGCGCCCACCCTTGTCATTGGTGATGCGCAGCAGGATGCGGCTGTCCGGCGCACGTTTTTTCAAAATCGCTTCCAGCATGGCCACGTCGGTGACCTCCATGCGGTTCACCTCGCGGATTACGTCGCCCTCGCGGATACCCTGGGCGTAGGCGCTGCCGCGGGTGTCCACACTGGTCACCACCACGCCGCCGCCGTTGATGTCCAGTTGCTGGGCCAGCTCCGGGGTAACGGTTTGCAGGTCCATGCCCAGGGTCATGTTCTGGCGCCGGGGCGGTGCCGTTGGCGCCGAAACCGGCATGGCGCTCTCGCGGCGCGCCAGCGCCACGTCCAAGGTTCCCTGCTTGCCATCCCGGAGGTAACCGAGCTTGGCGGTGCTGTTGGGGCGCAATCCGGCGATCAGACGCGACAGGGTGTTGGGGGAGGTCACGGCGGTGCCGTTCAAGGATACGATCACGTCCCCCGGCTTGAGGCCGCTGCGGGCCGCGGGTTGATCCGCAAACACCTCGTTGACCAGCACTCCGGCGCTGGATTTCACGTTAAAAGTCTCGGCCAGATCGTCGGTGATTTCCTGAATGCCGATCCCCAGCCAGCCGCGCTCCACCTGCCCGGTGGCCAGTAGCTGACCAACGACGTCGCGCACCATGTTGGAGGGGATGGCAAAGCCGATGCCCTGCGCGAAGCTGATGATGGCGGTGTTGATGCCGATCACCTCGCCGTTGATGTTGAGCAGGGGACCGCCCGAATTGCCGGGGTTGATGGGGGCGTCGGTCTGGATGAAATTTTCGTAATGGGCCAGATTGACCCCCTCGCGGCCTACGGCGCTGACGATGCCGACGGTGGCCGAACTGTCCAGCCCGAAGGGGTTGCCCACCGCCAGGGACCATTGGCCGGGGCGTACATGGTCGGAGTTGCCCAGGGGTAATACCGGCAGCATCGCATCGCCCTCGGGGCGCGCCAGGCGCAGCACGGCGATGTCGGTCTCCGGGTCGCGCCCCACCAGTCGGGCGGTGTAGTGGCGTCCGTCCGGAAGCCTCACCTGCATGGTGTCGGCCTTGCCGATCACATGGGCATTGGTGATGACGTTTCCGGCCTGATCGAGGATGAATCCGGAGCCGTTGCCGGGCTCGTCATCGGGGGAATTTCCCTCCCCAGGCATGCCGTGGCCAGGGGGCAGGTTCGGTGCGCCGTCGGGGCCACCCGGGGAGTGGGGGGAGAACATCATGCCCATGGGCGGGTCCACGGGGGTGATGCTGACCACCGCCCCTTCCACCTGGGCGATGATTTCCACAAATGTTCCCTCCATGGCCCGCAGCAGGTCGATGCCCTTGGGCGCGGGGGCCGGGGCAGGTTTTGGGGCGGGTTTGGGGGCCGGCCTGGGAGCCGGTTTGGGGGCCGGTTTCTTTTTTTCCGCTATCGGTGTGGCGCTTATGGCCCATGGTGATGCCGGTAACAGTGCGGGATTTTCCAGCGCCGGGGACGTGGCCCACGCGGCATCCGGAAGGGGGGTGGGCAGGGTCAACAGGGTCAGTCCGGCGGTAATGGCCAGCACGCGGCAAAAGAATTGCGGCGTCGATCGTTGCACCAGACGTTGGATCAGGGGAAATTGGGTCACGCTAAGATTCCGTTGATGATGGGTTCCGCTGATGTGTCGCACCGTGCCTGCGGAGTGTGGCGGACCGGGTGAGCGGTCCGCCAGGCTTCTCTGCGGGCCTTTTGTGAGCCTTCGCAGGCCGTCACGGGGGAGGCCTGGCTCATTTATCCCGTTCATTCGCCCGGCCCATTATAGGGACTTTATAACCGTGCGCGGAAGTATTCGCCACCCTCCGCACCGGGCCACTTGCGACCGACCGCCCCGTCTTTGGCGTGGGGTCTTCCGTTGCGCAAGCGGGGTATCTGCAATAGAATCGGCACGTCTGGTTGAACACTGTATTTTTCCCGGCCCCTGCTTTGTCGGCTCCTTCCCGCCGTTCCTGTCCGGGGCCGATAGCCATAGTGGTCTCTTCATGATTCCCATCGTTATGATTCCCACCGTTCCTCCGTCGGCCGATTTTCCGGTTTCCGCTGACGCCTCCGGGCACGCGGAGGCTCCGCGTGCGCCCCGGGCCGTTGCCCTGGTCTCCGGCGGGCTCGACAGCACCCTGGCGGTGCGCATGATGCAGGAGCAGGGGGTGCAAGTGGAGGGCCTGCATTTTTATACCGGCTTCTGCATCACCGAGCAGCAGCGCCGTTCCGGCAACCCCAAGGCGGCAAACCGCCCCAACGACGGTCTGCGCGCCGGGGTGGAACTGGATATCCCGGTGGAGATCGTGGACATCTCCCGCGAATATCTGGAGATTGTCACCCATCCCAAGCACGGCTACGGGGCCAATGTGAACCCGTGCATCGACTGTCGTGCCATGATGCTGCGCAAGGCGGGGGAGATCATGCGTGAACGGGGCGCCGATTTTGTCATCACCGGCGAGGTGCTTGGCCAGCGCCCCATGAGCCAGAACCGCAAGGCCATGGACGTCATCGAGGACGAGGCCGGGCTTTCCGGGCGTCTGCTGCGCCCCCTGTCGGCGCGAAACCTGCCCATGACCGAGGCCGAGCGCGGTCACCTGGTGGATCGGGATCAGCTGAAGGGCATGTCGGGCCGTACCCGGAAGCCGCAAATCGCCCTTGCTCAGGAGTTGGGGGTGGATGCCTACGCCCAGCCGGCAGGCGGCTGCTGCTTTCTTACCGACGAGAATTTTGCCCGCAAGTTCCGTGACCTGTTTGCCCACGACCCGGACCTGCACCTCGACCACGAGCAGATCATGCTGCTCACCGTGGGACGGCACTTCCGTCTCAAGGGGGGAATGAAGGTGGTGGTGGGGCGGAATGCCGGGGAAAACCTTATGGTGCAGGGGCTGGTGGAACGCTCCGTGATCCCTGGCGCACAGTTGATGGTGGTGGAAGACCGCAAGGGACCGACGACGGTGGTTGCGGGCGGCTCCAACGCCGCCCTGGACGCCGCAGACGCCAGGGACAACATGGCCGATCTGACCGTGGCCGCCGCCCTCACCGCACGCTATTCCGATGCACCGGAGGGGAGTGAGGTGGCCGTGCGGCTGTGGAACCCTGCCTGCCAGCCGCAGGCCGACGGCCGGGTGTTCAACATCACGGTTGTCAGGGACGGGTTCGACGACCTGCGGGTATAGCCCGGAAGGTTTCTGCGCCGGTGGCGCAACCCACCTCCTTCAAGCTCCCCTGCGCCTTTCGGGCGCATTTCGCACCCCCTTCCGGGTTGATTTGCCGGGAGCGGACCTTCTACCCTTCTCCCATCAACTGACGGCGGTGGTCCTGACAGGGAGCGGCCCCACGGTATGTGGGGGGCCCGGTGTCTCGCTCCCGCCCGACCGGGTCGGGAACGGAGCTTGCGGTGACCATTTCGCACTACCTCAGGCTGACGCTGGCGGTCTCCATCGGACTGGTGTTCGCGGTGGGGGTGGCCGGGGTGTGGATGCGCGACTGGCTGCATCAGGAAGCCTACGAAAATCTCCACCGCGAGATGGAAGTCCTGCTCAACCTGGAACGGGTGGAAAACGGCGTGCTGACCGCCCTCGGCGCCCAGGAAGCGTTTCTGTCGCGGTCGTCGTCGGGGGTGCACGAGGACGAACAGGCCATGGCGGGGCCGGTGTATTCGGCCATTGCCGATACCCGTGGCGCAATCGCCGCCATCGAGCGGCTGGAGACACAGGAGGGGACTCCCCTCACCACCCATCAGTCGGAAATCGATATCGGCCTGGCGCTGTTCGAAACCCGCACACGCCGTCTGGCGCGGCTGGCGCACCTGCGGGGCCGGGTCGGCTCCGGCCTGGCGGCGCGCCTGGACAAGTCTGCCGAAGACCTGGAACAGCACCTGGAACAGATCGAGCGGCGGGCCGGGGCCGCAGGTGACAACGGGCGCGTGGTGGCGCTGGGAAAGCTGCGCATGCACATGTTGTCCATGCGCCGGTGGGAAAAGGATTATTTTCTGCAGGACGACCTGATGCTGTTGTCCCGCGCCCGCGTGCATGCCGTGCAGATCGAGCGCGAACTTGGGCGGCTGCCGCTGGGGGCGGCGGAACGGCGGACGGTGATGAGCCGCATGCGGGAATACATGGGGCATTTTGAACGCCTGGCCCTGATCGACGTGCAGATGGCGGAGGAGCGCACCGAGGTGGCATCCACGGCGGAGGGGCTCACTCGGGCGCTGGGCGCCTATGTAAGCGAGGAGCGACTGTCCCTGGCCAATGCCGAGGCGCGCCAGATCAGGCGCCAGCGCGCCGCCACCGCCGCCATGTTCGGCCTGTTCCTGGCGGTTTTGCTGGGGGCTGCGGTGCTGGCGTTTCGCCTTACCCGGCGCATTACCGGCAGTCTGGAGAACCTGCTTGCCGCCACCCGGGAAATGGGGGAACGGGGTGACTGCCCGGAGATCCACACCGGCCACGACGACGAATTCGCCCGTTTGGCGGAGAGTTTTAACAGCATGGTCGCCCAGTTGCGGGAGGTTTACCGGCAGTTGGTGCAGAGTGAAAAACTGTCCGCCACCGGCAAGCTCAGCGCCTCCATTGCCCACGAGATCAACAACCCCCTGTTTGGCATCCAGGGGTGTCTGGAGCGGGTTCAGAAACGCCTCGGCCCGGAAGATCCGGACCGTCGCCTGGTGGAACTGGCGGTGCGCGAGAGCCACCGCATCGCCCGGCTGGTGCAGGGATTGCGTGATTACCACCGCCCCTCCGACCGCACCATGGCGCCGGTGTCCCTGCTGGACACCCTGGACGACGTGTTCCTGATCAACGAAAAATACATCCAGACCGCCAGTGTGACTCTTCACCGCGATCTGCCCAGGGACCTGCCATTGGTGAACGGCACACGGGATCAATTGCAGATGGTGTTCGTCAACCTGCTCACCAATGCCGTGGAGGCGATGCCGGAGGGAGGCGGACGGATCACGGTGGCCGCCCGGCAGGAAAAGGGCCTGGTGGTGGTGCGGGTGACCGACTCCGGAAAGGGAATTTCGTCCGAGGCCCTGCCGCGTATTTTTGAGCCGTTCTTTTCCACCAAGCCAGAGGTCAAGGGGGTGGGGCTTGGGTTGTCCATCACCTACGGCATCGTCAAACGCCACGGCGGCGAAATCTCCGCTGTTTCGGAGCCGGGCCGTACGATCTTCACTGTTTCCCTGCCGGTCCTGTCCGGCCCGCTGCCCGAAGCGCCCTGACGCGATGACCACGGGGGTAACCCAGGGGGAGTTGTTCACCGTCGTCGAGCAGGGGCCCGAGGTGGTGCTTACCGCCAACCGCCGGCTGGCCAGTCACCTGCGACAGCAACACGATGCCCGGCAGCTTGCGTCCGGAAAAGCAGCCTGGGAACAGCCCCGGATCATGCCGTTGACGGAATGGGTGCGGCGCGAGTGGGAGGCCTCTTTGCAGCCCCGGGCGCTGCTTACCGAGCATCAGTCGCTGGCGGTATGGGAGCGTATTGTCGAAGCGGACGAGTCGGTGCGCGGGCTGCTTGATCGGGGGCGTCTGGCGCGGCGCGCGCTGGAGGCGTGGACCCGCTGCCGGGAGTGGTGCCTCGACCCCGGCGACTGGGGGGCAGTATCCCCCGAGGCCGGGGTGTTTGCACGCTGGGCTGGGCGCTGGCGTCGGGAGTGTGAACAGAATCTCTGGGTGGACGCGTCGGACGCTCTGGCGACGCTCATTGAGGGGTTTTCCGCCATGGGAAGTGCGGTGCCGGAGTTCGTGCGTCTGGCCGGATTCGACTCCATCCCGCCGTTGGTGGAACGGCTGGTGGATACGCTGCGCGTGCGGGGGGGGCGGGTCAGGGTGGATGTGCCACCACGGGCCGCCGAAGGCGCGGTGCGGGTGGCCGTGACGGACGTCGACGCCGAGGTGGAGCTGTGCGCCCGCTGGGTGCGGCGACACCTGGCGGGCGGGGCGGAGAAAATTGGCATTGTGGCCACGGACCCGAATGCGGTGCGCTTTGCCCTGCTGCGATCCCTGCGGGATCAACTGGCCCCCGGTCAGGTGGGCATTTGGGAGGGGCGCGGGCCGGTGTCGGTGTCCCTCGGGATACCGCTGGCCCACACACCGCCGGTAGCCGCGGCGCTGGCACTTTTGGCGGTGGGGCGTGGGGCGATGGAGGCGGACCGCTGGGGGCGCCTGCTGGGGTCACCGTTCATTGCCGGGGCCGAAACCGAACGGGTGCCCAGGGGCCGGTTGCACGAACGCCTGCTTTCCCGCGGACCCCGCGCGCTGTGGCCCTCCCGCCTGCTGGACTGGGTGGGGGAGCAGTTTCCAGCGCCGGACGGGGAACCGGAAAGGCTGCCTCTGCCCCGCCTGAGGGAGGTGCTTTCGGCGTGGTGCGCGACGCTTGCCGCCGCCCCCGCGCGAGCCCGTACCAGCCGCTGGGCGACACTGTTTCAGGAGCGCCTGGCGGCGCTCGGATGGCCTGGAGAACGCCCCCTGGACAGCGAGTCGTACCAGACGGTTCAAAGTTGGGAGGAGGCGCTGGGCCGTCTGGCGGCGCTGGACACGGTGCTGCCCCCCGTTGCGGCGGAGGAGGCACTGCGCCGCCTGCTGGCGATATGCCGCGAGATGCCGTTTCAGCCCCAGGACGAGGGGGCCGCGCCGGTGGCTCTGCTGGGCACCCTGGAGGCCGTTGGCATGTCCTTCTCCCATCTTTGGGTGATGGGCATGGCCGATGCCGCGTGGCCGCCGCCACCCGATCCGAATCCGTTCATTCCCTACCGCTTGCAGCGAGAGGCGCGCATGCCCCACGCCTCGCCGGAGGTGCAACTCGACCATGCCCGCACCGTGACCGATCGCCTGCTGGCGGCGGCACCCGCGGTGGTGGTGAGCCATCCGCTGCTGCTGGAAACACGCGAGGCCGGGCCCAGCCCGCTGATTCGACACCTCCCGGAGGTCACCCCGGATGTGCTGGACGCCGCCCCCGACCTGCGTCTGGCGCGCCAGATCGCCGAGGCGGGGAGAACCGAATCCGTGATCGACACCAATGCCCCGCCGGTGCCCGCCAGGGGCTCGATTCGGGGCGGCACGGGGTTGTTTACCGATCAGGCCGCATGCCCGTTCCGGGCCTTGGCCCGCTACCGGCTGGGGGCGTCGCGCGCCGAAGGGCCTGGTCTCGGGCTGGGCGTCCTTGAGCGCGGCGATGTGGCCCACCGGGTTCTGCACCGGCTTTGGAACGATCTGAAAGACAGCACCACCCTGGAGGGGCTGTCACCGGAGGAACTGCGTGACCGGGTGACGGCAGCCGTCGACCCGGTGGCGGCGGAAGCGGTGGAGCAACGCGCGCTGGGAGGGCGGTTTCTGGACGTGGAGCGGGAGCGCCTTGCCCGGCTGGTGCTGGAGTGGCTTGAGGTGGAGCGGAAGCGCGGGCCGTTCCGCGTGGCCGGGGCCGAGCAACAGGCCTCCGCCACCATCGGCGGGGTGTCTGTGGACCTGCGGCTGGACCGCATCGATATTCTGCCGGATGGCCGGGAGGTGCTCATCGATTACAAGACCGGCACCACCCATGCCGCCCGCAAGGACTGGGACGGTGCCCGCCCGCGCGCCCCGCAGTTGCCGCTGTATGTGTTGACCCGACCGGAGGGGAGTGCCGCCGCCGTGGCCTTCGCCCGGCTCAAGCGGGGCGACCTGAAATACGAGGGGCAGGCGGCGCGGGACGGCATTTTGCCTCCGGCCCACCGCTCCCGGGATGCGGTGCTTGGTGACAACGGCTTCCAGAATCGCGTGGCCGAATGGCGCGTGGCCCTGGAGGGACTCGCCGAAGCCTACCTGCGAGGCGACGCGGCGGTGGATCCGCTGGATGGCACCCAGACATGCAAGTACTGCGACCTGACCCCCCTGTGCCGTTACAACGAGCGTGGCGGGAACCCGACAGGCGATGGTGGCGAGGGGGCTGGTGATGAGTGACCAACTGCCCGATGCTGCCGCCCGCGCCGCCGCACTCGATCCGGCGCGTTCCTTCATCGTCCAGGCCCCCGCCGGGTCGGGCAAGACCGGGCTGCTTATCCAGCGGCTGCTCATCCTGCTGGCGGGGGCACGCCAGCCGGAGGAAATTGTGGCCATTACCTTTACCCGCAAGGCGGCGGGGGAAATGGCGGAACGCATCCTCAGGGCGCTGGACGCCGCAGCGGAAAATTCTGTTCCCGACGATCCCCACGCCCGCGTCACCTGGGAACTCGCCACCAGGGTACTGGCCCGCGACAAGGAATGCGGCTGGAATCTGCGCGACAACCCGGCGCGGTTGCAGGTACAGACCTTTGACGCCTTTTGTCTGGGGCTGGTGCGGCGTCTGCCGTTCCTGTCGGAACTGGGTGGCGGCATCGGCATTGCCGAGGACGCCCGTGGCCTGCATCGGCTGGCGGCGGAACGGCTCATGGGGCTGCTGGACCACGACCAGTACGGCGCGGCGGTGGCCACCCTGCTGGCCCACGAGGACGGCGATGCCAATCGCGCTGCCGAGGGGGTGGCCGGGATGCTGGCGCGGCGTGACCAGTGGCTGCGCCATCTGGACCTGGGGGTGGACGACGACGGCCTGATCGCCGCCCTCACCGACGGCATCCGCCGCGTGGTGTTCGATGCCCTCGAAGATGCGGCGGAAAAGCTCTCACCGTGGGCCGGGCGACTGGCTCCTCTGGTGCGCCAGTTCGCCGCTGCCAGGGACGTGAACGTGGACGATGCCTTTGCCTGCCGGAGGGACGACCGGCTGGAGGATTGGCAGCATTTGGTCGACTTGCTACTGACCGGAAAGGGGGAGTTGCGCCGGACGGTGACCGCCCGCGAAGGTTTTCCGGCGGGGAAGGAGGGGCAGTCGGCCAAGCAGGAGATGGCGGCCATCCTGAGTGAACTGGCGGATTTGCAGGGGGTTTCCGAAATGCTCGGGGAGCTGCGCACCCTGCCGCATCCGGAGGAGGTGGCCGCACACCGCGATACCCTGTTGCACCTGCGCCATGCCCTGCATCTGGCGGCGGCGCTGCTGCGCGAGGTGTTTTCCGAGCGCCGCCAGGGGGATTTTGCCGAGGTGGCCGCCGGGGCCCTGCTGGCACTGGGCGATGAAGACCGCCCCACGGACCTGGCCCTGGCGCTGGATACCGCGATCGGCCACATTCTGGTGGACGAGTTCCAGGATACCTCCCACGGCCAGTTCAACCTGCTGGCGCGGCTCACCGCCGGGTGGACTCCGGGGGACGGCCGCAGCCTGTTTCTGGTGGGCGATCCGATGCAGTCCATCTACCGCTTCCGCGACGCGGAGGTGGGGCTGTATTTGCGTGCCCGGCGTTTCGGCATTGGCCAGATCCGCCCGGAGCCCCTGTTCCTGTCGGCCAACTTTCGCTCCCGGCCGGCGGTGGTGGCGTGGGTCAACCGCGCCTTTCCCCACGTGTTGCCGGAGCGGGAGGACATCAGCCGGGGCGCGGTGCGCTACGAACCGTCCCACGCGGTGCGCGGGAATGCTTCCGGCGCGGCGGTGGAAGTTCACCCCCTGGCCCTGAAGGACGATGCGGAGGAGGCGCGCATCGTGGCGCGGGTGGCCGCGCAGGCGCTGGCCGAAAGCGCCGATGGCCGGGTGGCGGTACTGGTGCGCGCCCGGGGTCACCTGTCCGCCATCCTGCCCGCGCTGTCGGCGGCGGGGATTCCGTATCGGGCGGTGGACATCGATCCCCTGTCCAACACCCCGGTGGTGCGCGATCTAATTGCCCTCACCCGCGCCATGTCGTTCCCCGCCGACCGGGTGGCGTGGCTGGCGGTGCTGCGCGCCCCGTGGTGCGGACTGACCTTGGCCGACCTGCTGGTGGTGGCCGGGGAACCCGGTACGGCCATTTGCGATCGGCTGGCTCCCGACGCGCTGCCGACGCTTCTATCCGCCCTGTCGGCGGATGGCAGGGGGCGGCTGGCGCGGGTGGTCGAAACCTTGACCGAAGGGCTCGACCGGCGCGGGGCGGGGCGGCTGGCGGGGCGGCTGGAAACCGCCTGGGTGCGGCTGGGCGGACCGGGCTGCTATGGAGCGGACGCCCTGCGTCAGGCAGACCGTTATCTGGAACTGCTGGACGGGCTGGATGACGGTGGCCCGCCCCCTTCGCCGCTGGCGCTGCAACAGGTGGTGGCGGACCTGTTTGCCGAGTTCCCCGGCGCGGTGCGGGTGGAGGTCATGACCGTGCACAAGGCCAAGGGGCTGGAGTGGGACACGGTGATCCTGCCCGGTCTGGGGCGTTACACCAAGGGCGACACCGGCTCCCTTCTGGGGTGGATGGAACGTCCGGTGCGCGGCGCCGAGGGGATCAGTGATCTGATTCTGGCCCCGGTGGGGGAGAGGGGCGGAGAGCGCGATGCGGTGTATCAGTGGATTCACCGCACCCACCGGGAACGGGCGCGTCACGAGGAGGGGAGGCTGCTGTATGTGGCCGCCACCCGCGCCCAGCGCCGCCTGCACCTGATCGGCCACGCCGCGTGGAAAGAGGATCACTTTGTCGCCGACTCCCGCTCCCTGCTGGCGCGGCTGTGGCCGGTGGTGGAGAGCGCGTTTGCCGATTTGGACCCGCCGGGGGACGAGGGGGCCACGGTGCGGCCATTGCCGCCGCCGTTGCTGCGACTGCCGGTGGATTTTGCCCTGCCGCGCCCGGCAAAGCCGGTGGGCCGTCCCGGTCCGGCTCCGGAGGTGGACCCCTATGCCCCGTCTTTCACCTGGGCGGGGGATATGGCTCCGGCGGTGGGAACGGTGGTACACCGCGCCCTGCAACGCATTGCCGGAGACGGGTTAACCGCCTGGGATGTGCGGCGTATACGCGAAGCCACTCCGCGCTGGGCGGCGGCGCTGACCTCTCTGGGCATGGCGCCCGAGGTGGTGGCGGCGGGGGCGGAGCGGGTCGTTAGGGTCCTGTCCCACGCCCTTGGGGACGAGCGGGGCAAGTGGGTGCTGGCGCCCCACGCGGAGGCGAAGAACGAGTTTGCGGTGGGTGGGGTGCTGGCGAACGGCCAGGTCATCCACCGGGTGATGGACCGCACCTTCGTGGCCGACGGGACGCGCTGGATCATTGACTACAAAACCGGTGGCCACGCCGGGGGCGGCCTGGAGCAATTTCTGGCCGAGGAACAGCGCCGCTACACCCCTCAGTTGGAGGAGTACGGCCTGCTCATGCGCGGCCTGGATGATCGGCCGATTCGGCTGGGGCTGTATTTCCCGGCGATCAGCGGGTGGCGGGAGTGGGGGTGAGGGTGAGGGTGAGGCTTTGCCTGCTCTTTTAACCCTCCAGGCTTGCCACTTTGGAACAAGCCTGGAAGATTTAAAGAGGACGGTTTGTACGAGTCTGGTTTGACCGGAATGTCTCCGGCTTTATTGATTTTTCCGTTCGAATATTGTGGCCCGGCACGGGCCATTTTGTTTCTTGTCTACGGAGTGGGGCTCAATGCCCGCCCGCCGGTTTTCCCCCCAGTTCGTGGATCAGGCCGGAGACCTCCTTCAGCCGCACGTCCCGATCCGTGGCGGTGCCCGCCTCCAGATTCAGGCGCAACAGGGGCTCGGTGTTGCTGGCGCGCAGGTTGAACCACCAGTCTCCACACTCAACTGTCAGGCCGTCCAGCTTGTCGGGCTTCGTTCCCGTCGCCGCGTAGCGCCGCTCGATCTCCGCCAGCACCGGCCCCACCTCCGGCACTCGGTAATTGATCTCGCCGGTGGCAAAATAACGCCGCAGCGGCGCCATTTGTGCGGACAGGGGCGCGGCGTTGGCTTGCAGGCGGTTGATGACGCGGATCAGCGCCATCAGCCCGGAGTCGGTGTTGGCCAGGTCGGCAAAGTAATAGTGGCCCGAAAGCTCGCCCCCGAACTTCGCCCCGCGTTCGCGCATCAGTGCCTTCATGAAGGCGTGGCCCACACGGCCCCGGATCGGCTCACCCCCCAGTTCGCGGATGCGCTCCGGAACGGCTCGGGAACTGCGCAGGTCGTGCAGGATCGGGCAGCCGGGGTGGTTTTTCAGCACCTCTTCCGCCAGCAGGCCGATGAGCAGGTCGCTGGGAATGATGGTGCCCTGTTCGTCGGTGAACATGCAGCGGTCGGCGTCGCCGTCAAACGCGGCGCCCACGTCGCAAGCGTGTTTTTTGGTGGCTGCCTGTACGTCCGCCATGTTCTCGGCCTTGAGCGGGTCGGCCTCGTGGTTCGGAAAGGTGCCGTCCAGGTCCCAGTAAAGCGGCACGGCGGTCAGTTCCGGGTGGCGGTCGAAGAATTTCCGGATGAAATGCCCACCCATGCCGTTGGCGCAGTCCACGGCGATTTTGAGGGGGCGGGTGATGGGGCTCAGGAAGGCGTCCATGGCATCCATGTAGGCGTCCAGCGCCCCTTCCTGGCGGCTCAACTTTCCCAGTGGGCGGGGGGTGGGGGGGCCGTCCCGCTGCCAGGCGTGGACTTGCTTTTCGATCTCGCCGATGCCGGTGTCAAAACCCACCGGACGCGCTTCGGACAGGCTGACCTTGAAGCCGTTGTAGTGCCCGGCGTTGTGGGAGGCGGTGACGCTGACGCTGGCGTCGGCGCGATAGTGGACGTTGGCCCAGTAGTTCATGGGCGTGGAGCCCAGCCCCGCGTGCAGCACGTCGCGCCCGGCCTCGCGCAGCCCGAGGATGAGGGCGTCGGAAAGTTCCGGCGAGTGGGTGCGCATGTCGTGGGTGACCAGCACCATACCACTTTTGAGCCATTCCCCAAGGGCCCGGCCAATGAGGTGGGCCAACTCGGGGTTGAGTGGGTCGGGGACGGTGCCGCGGATGTCGTACGCCTTGAAGATGCCAGCCATGGGAAATCTCCCCTACAAAAAACAGAAAAATGGGCCGTCACGAGGCACGATAGGAGGGGGCCGAGGGTGCTGTCAACCTTGCCCGGATTCGGGCCTTGGCTAAGGCGCGGGGGGGACGGTTTGCAGCAGGTTCAGGACGGCGGGACTGGGCGGGCTTGCGTTGCGGGCGGCGGAAAGGGGGGTGTTGCCCGAGGTGTCGGGGATGACGGGATCGGCCCCGGCGGCCAGCAGCAGGCGGACCAGTTCCGCGCTGCCCGCCACCGAGGCGTAGTACAGCGGCGTGCGCCCCATCACGTCCCGGGCGTTGGGGTCCGCTCCCGCCTTCAGCAGGGCCTTGAGCAGTTTCCCGCGATCGGGGGTGTCCCATCCCTCCGTGCGTGGTTCCGGCAGGAATGCGGCGCCAGCGGCGTGGTGCAGGGCCGTGAGGCCGTTCTGATCGACGCTGCCCGCGCGGGCCCCGCGTCCGAGCAGGTAGTTCACCATGTTGGCGTGGCCCGCCTGGGCGGCGGCCATCAGCGGGGTACGGGTGGTAAGGGGTTTCTTTCTGGTCGGGCGTCCTTCGAGGGGCGCCGCAGACTGGAGGAGAATCTCCGCCACCTTCAGGTCGCCCAATTCCGCCGCCTGCACCAGCCCCTCCCCCAGCACCGAGGGGGAGAACATCTCGCCACGGCCAAACAGCACCCGCTCGCGAATGGCGTTGACGTCGTGCTGGCTCACCGCCGCCGTCAGCCATCGGCGCTGTGCGGCCAGTTCCTTCGCCGGCGGGTCGAACAGGCTGTCGGGGGTGGCGCAGCCGGAAAGCCCGAGCAGTCCCCACAGCAGTCCGGCCGCAAGTGGTAAAACAACGACGCGGGGGAGGGAAAAAAGGCTCATAAGGCGGCTCGCTGGCGCAGGGCTTCGTACAGCAGCACCGCGCAGGTAACGGAGACATTCAGGGAATCCGCCGCTCCGCGCATGGGCAGCTTGAGGTGAAACGACGCGGCGGCGCGAAGTTCCGGGGACAGCCCCGCGTGCTCCGCCCCCACCGCAATGGCACAGGGACCAGCCAACGGCGCCGCCGTGTACAGGTGTTCCGCGTCCGGCGTGGCGGCAACAAGGGGGATGTTGAGGGCATACAGCCAGTCGGCGACGCGCTGTGGTTCCGCCACCGCCAGGGGCACCGAAAACAGGGTGCCACGGCTGGAGCGCACCACATTGGGTCCGAACGGGTCGCAGCCGGGGCCGCTCACGATCACGCCGTGGACGCCCACGGCGTCGGCGGTGCGCAGGATCGCCCCCAGGTTGCCGGGCTTTTCTACCCCTTCCACCACCACGAGCAGGGCCGGTTTGGGGGGGAGGATGTGGTCCAGGCCGGTTTCCGGGCGTTGCGCCACCGCCACCAGGTGGTCCGGTGCATCGCCGTAGGCCACCTTGCGGAACGCCTCGGGGGCGACCTCTTCCACCACCACACCGCGTGCGGCGAGGCGGTGGGCGAACTCTGCTTCTTCATGGCTGGCGCGGTCGGCGGCCAGAAAAATTTCGATCAGGGTGATGCCGCGTTCATCGGCCAGGCGTGCGGCGCGCAGGCCATCGATCAGGATCTGGCCGCTCCTTTCCCGCTCCCGGGTGCTTTCCCGCAGGCGTGCGGCGGCCTTCAGGCGCGGGTTCTGCGTGCTGGTGATCACCGGGCGTCCCAGGCGCTCCAGCGAGCCCAGGTGCCGGAAGGGAGAACCCGTCCGCCGTCGGCCTCGGGGATGGTCATCTCGCCGCTGGCGAATTCCCCCAAACCCTCCCCGGAATTTTTCGCATCCTCCGGGGGTACGACCTCGGCCAACAGATTTTGCATCACCAGCGGAGAAAATCCCGGCGTGTGGCCGCTGAGCAGAATGAATCCACCCCAGCGGGCAAGCAGGGTGCGGCAGTTCTCTAGCAGCGGCGGCAGATGGTCCTCGATTTTCCACACCTGCCCCTTGCTGCCGCGCCCGAAACTGGGGGGGTCCAGAATAATTCCGTCGTAGAGCCGTTCGCGGCGCATTTCGCGCTGCACGAATTTTTGCGCGTCGTCCACCATCCAGCGGCAGGGGGCATTGCCCAGGCCGGACAGTTCGGCGTTTTCCCTGGCCCAGTCCACCACACCCCGGCTGGCGTCCAGGTGGGTGACCGAGGCACCCCCAGCCAGAGCGGCCAGGGAACTGCCGCCGGTGTAGCCGAACAGGTTGAGCACCTCCGGTGCGCGCCCCAGACGGCGGGCCGCGGCGCGCACCTGTCGGGTGATCCACTCCCAGTTGGCGCGTTGCTCCGGGAACACACCCAGGTGGCCAAAGCCGGTGGTTTTGATATGAAACTTTGCGTCCCCCAGCGCGATGTTCCAGGTCTCGGGCAGGGAGCGCTGGTTTTTCCAGGTCATCTCCTCCTCGCCCTTGCGGATGAACACGGCGTCGGCGGCGTCCCATGCATCTTCAGGCAAGCGGGGACGCCACACCGCCTGGGCGGCGGGCCGCACCAGCAGCCAGGGGCCAACGCGCTCCAGCTTGCGGCCGTCGCCGGAGTCGAGGAGTTGATAGGTGTCGTGTGGGGGCGTGTTACGGGACATGCGGCCAACATGGTGGCGCGGCGGACAGGAAGGGTCAAGCCCGGGGCGTTGCGGGGGTGCAGGGCCAGCCTTGTCATCCGGTGGGCAACCCGCTAGCATGGCGGCCGTCCACCGGGGTGTTCGGCCAGGAAATTTTGCCATCCCGGCGAAATCGTGCTGCGCGGCCCCCGCCTCATCACGGGTTTGTGCTTGGAATCTCCCCAAAATCGTTCCGTTTCTCTCCGTGACGGGCGCGTCTTTCATGCCGATGTCCTGCGCGTAGTGGCGATGCTGGCGGTGGTGACCATCCACCTCACGCCGCAATTGATGCGCAGCTATGACAATTTGCCGCTGTGGCAGTGGCTGGCCGCGGATGTGGCCAACGCCCTCACGCGCTGGTGCGTGCCGGTGTTCGTGATGCTCAGTGGCGCGTTTTTGCTGGATCCGTCCCGGGACGGCGGTGCCGGGAAATTTTTGCGCCGACAGGTGCCCCGGGTGTTGATTCCCACCCTGTTCTGGTCCGCATTTTACCTGTATGACCGCTGGGTCGGCGTGGGCAGGCCGTCGGGCGAGGGGGTAAAAATGGCACTGGACGGCCTGCTGTCCGGCGTGCCCACCCCGCATCTGTATTTTCCGTACCTGATCCTCGGGCTGTATCTGCTGACACCGCCGCTGCGGCTGTTCGTGCGTACCGCAACACCGAGGGACATGGCCTATGCCATTGGCCTGTGCCTGGGCGTTGCCATGCTGACGCGAGGGCTGTCCATCCTGGGGCTGGTGGGGACGGGGGAATCGGTGTTTACCCAGTTCATTCCGTACATCGGCTACTACCTGGCGGGATTTTTCCTGAAAGACCTGTCCCTGTCCGCCCGTCAGCGAAGCGGCCTTTATATCCTGCTGTTGATGGCCATGGGGGTTGCCGCCGTGGCCACGGCGCACCTGGTGCCCCGCTTTGGAGCCGGAGGGCGGGGCACGTATTTTTTCCAGTACCTGAGTCCGACGGTGGTGGTGATGTCGCTGTGCGTGTTCGGGCTGTTCGTCACCTCGCCGCTGTTGCGGGATGACGGGCCGGTACCGATGGGATTCCGGCGGTTTATCTTCGGGGTGGCGTCACCGGCCTCCTTTGGCGTTTACCTGATTCACCCGCTGGTTATCCGCCATGTGGGCAAGGAACTGCAGGTGAGGCCGACAGGTTTCGATTCCTGGGGGGGGCCGTGGGTGGGGATTCCCCTGACCTTGGTGCTGGTGGTTGCCCTGAGCACCACCCTGGTGTGGGGGGTACAGCGGGTGCCATACCTGCGCCGCCTGCTGTGAAGGGACCGCCACCGGAGCCATCTGGACGAATTTGCCGTTGGCGGGTACACTTCGCGACTGGGACCCCGGCCGGTTTGGATGCTCTGGTTGCGGGTGTGTTTGCGGTTGTTTCCTCAGTGGTGTGTGGTGCCGCGCCATTTTCGCCGGGTCTTGTCTCCCCGTGTTATTTAATAGCTATCCATTTCTTGGCCTGGTGATCCTCACCATGGTGGCGTACTACCTGCCACCCCTGCGAGACTGGCAGCGCCACACACTGATCGTCGCCAGTTTTGTTTTTTACGCCGCCAACCAGCCGTGGCTGTTGCTGTTGCTGGTTTGCTCCATTGCCGTCAACGTGGTGACCAGCCATTTTGTTTACCACGGCAGCCCCCCCCGCCGCACCACCTATGCCGCGCTGGGGGTAGGCCTGAATCTGGCGGTTCTGGCGTTTTTCAAATACAGCCCGCTATTCGGGAAAAGCTTTTTTTCCGGTACCGGGTCGGTGGGCGAGTTTCTTGTTTCCATCCCGTTGCCCATCGGTATTTCATTTTTCACATTTCAGGGTATCACCTTGCTGGTGGATACCCTGCGGGTGCAGGAGGAGAGGGCTGAATTCGCGCTGCCGCATGGCTTTTTCGGTCGCCATGCGGTCAATACCACGCTGTTTATCGCCTTTTTTCCGCAACTGGTGGCCGGCCCGATCGTCAAGGCCCACGATTTTGTTCCCCAGATTGTCCCAAAATTTTTCCGGGACATCGACTGGGACGCCTGTTTCCGGGCTCTGGTGACTGGCTATTTTCTCAAGATGGTGGTGGCCGACAATCTCAAGGACCACACATTCTGGATTGCCCGACAGTCATTCAAAATTGCACCTGGCACCGACCTGCTGGTCATGCTGTTTGGCTATTCCATCCAGATATTCGCCGATTTTGCCGGCTACTCCCTGATTGCCATCGGGTGTGCCAGTTTGTTTGGCTACCGATTGCCGCAAAATTTCAACTTTCCGTACATCTCGCGAAGTTTTTCCGAGTTCTGGCGGCGCTGGCATATTTCGCTGTCATCATTCCTTCGGGAATACCTTTATTTCCCCCTGGGTGGTAACCGCAGGGGCGGGGTGCGCACCTATGTGAATCTGATGGTGGTGATGTTGCTGGGCGGATTTTGGCACGGAGCAGCCTGGAGCTATATGGTGTGGGGTGGGTGTCACGGTGTGGCCCTTGCGGTCGAGCGATTCTGCGGTCGTTATGTGACACTGCCGGACCTGCCGTTGGTGAATGCCCTGCGCATGCTGGGGGTATTTGTCTTTGTAACTGCTGCCTGGCTGCTGTTCAAGTTGCCGGATTTTTCGCAGGCGGTGGACTTCGCGCGGGCTGTCGAGGCGAATATGGGGCTCCCCCCGGACTTGCAGCGCTGTTTTTTCATTGCCGCATACAGCGTTCCCGTCATCCTGTGGCACTTGCACCATCTGTGGGGAAAGCCGGTTCTGGCCCGGGTGCCGGGCCTGGCCGCGGTCGCATACGGCTTCATGCTGTTTTTAATCGTCACCAATAGCGGGGCACCCGGCGCCTTTGTCTACTTCCAGTTTTGAGGCATGAAGTGAGGCTGATCTGGACATCGCTGGTGACGACCGCCGCTCTGCTGGTCGGGTACGCCATCGCTTTGCCTTGGGTGCCTGCGGCGGGGCGGGGGGCGGCCGAGACCGGACATGCTACCAATGTGACCCGCCTTCAGCGGTATATCTATGAGCGTCTGGATGCACCGGTAGTGATCGTGGGCACTTCGCTGGCCGCCCGGTTGCCACCGGAATTACTCCCTGCGGACGCCGTGAACCTGTCCCAGAGCGGAGGCAGTGCATTGACCGGATTGCGGGTGATTGTGCGCTCCGGAGCAGCCCCGAAACTGGTGCTGATCGAGAGTAATTTGCTGACACACCCGTTCGACCGGAGTAGCGTTGACGCCCTGTTTACCCCGGTGGTCAGTCAGGTGCGGGGGTGGGCCCCCATACTGCGCGAGGACAACCGGCCGATTTCCGCAGCGGTAATTCTGACAGCCATTTCGGTGGAATATGGCCTTGGCCGGCTGCGCTACGAGGGCTGGTTGGGGGGGAGTGGTTGGTCCACATCGGGGGAGGTCCGGCCCGCGTCCTCTCCGGAGGATGTGTTTGGCGCCATCTTTGCGCAAATTGAGGAGACATACGGGCAGCGCCCTTCAGACAGGGAACTGCGGGAGATGACGGGCCAGTTGGATGAAATGGTGGGAACTTTGCTCCGCCGTGGATGCCGTGTGGCGTTTTTCGAAATGCCCGTGCATCCGTCGCTGATCAGTTCCCCACTGTTACGTGCGAACCGGGAAACCATTTTGGCGCATTTTTCCGACCGGGGGCTTCCATACCTGACTCCGGGGAGCGCCGGAGGCCTTCAGACCACAGACGGGGCGCATCTGGATTCCCAGGCTGCCGCGATGGTGGCCCGTGCCCTGGCCAGGGTGGTCGGGGCAATGGGAATTGTCACCCAGCCGTTCCCAGGCGGAGGCGCCGGGGTACCTATTCCCGAAACCGCTGGGTAATGGGCATGCGGCGGTCGCGGCCGAAGGCGCGGGGGGTGATGCGCACCCCGGGAGGGGCCTGACGGCGCTTGTATTCGGCCCGGTCCACCAGCGACACCACGCGCTGAACCGTATCCGCGTCAAAACCCATGGCGACAATCTCGGCCACCGGGCGGCACTGCTCCACATAGGCTTCCAGCACCGCGTCCAGAATCGGGTAGGGGGGCAGGGAGTCGCTGTCCTTCTGGTCTGCCCGCAACTCGGCGGTGGGTTCGCGCTCGATAATGGCTTCCGGGATCGGCGGCGCGGCCTCGGTTGAATTGATGTGCCGGGACAGGGCGTAGACCATCTGCTTGGGCAAATCCTTGATGACCGCGAAGCCGCCTGCCATGTCGCCGTACAGAGTGGCGTAGCCGACGGCCATTTCGCTCTTGTTGCCGGTGGTCAGCACCATGCTGCCGAACTTGTTGGACAGGGCCATGAGCAGGTTGCCGCGCACCCGCGATTGCAGGTTTTCTTCCGCCTCGTTGGCCGGACACCCGCTGAACAGGGGGGCCAATGTCTCCAGAAAGCCCTGGAACAACCCCTCGATGGGAATCTCGTGCAGGGTCACGCCGATGCGTGCCGACAGTTCGCGGGCGTCCGCTCCGGACTGGTCGGCCGAATAGCGGGACGGCATGTAGATGCAGGTGACGTTGTCCGGTCCCAGCGCCTCGGCGGCCAGCACCGCCACCAGTGCCGAGTCGATGCCGCCGGACAGCCCGATCACCGCCTGGCGGAAACCGTTTTTGCCCAGGTAATCGCGGATTCCCGTCAACAGGGCCTGGCGGACCTCTTCCAGCCGTGGCAGTGGCGCGCACAGGGTGGGGGAGACGGCGTCGGACAGTGGCTCCAGTGGGGGGGAGGCAATCTGCACGGCAGCGGGGGAAGGGGCTGCCGGGGCAGGGGGGAGGGAGAGGTCGGCGACAAGCAGTTCTTCGGCAAATGCCCCGGCGTGGGCGAGGGTTCTGCCGTCGGGGCCCACCACCATGCTCTGGCCGTCGAACACCAGTTCGTCCTGTCCGCCCACCTGGTTGACGTAGCAGATGTGGGCATTGCCCGCGCGGGCGCGCTCCGCCAGCATGGCCTCGCGCTCCTCACGCTTGCCCGCGTGGTAGGGCGAGGCGTTCAGGTTCAGGATCAGGCGTGCCCCGGCGGCAGTCTGGGCACGTACCGGGCCATCGGCCACCCAGATGTCCTCACACACGCTGACGCCGATCAGGACCGCTCCGTTCCCGTTTCCCGGCCTCCGATCCCCGAACCGGTGGATCGGAGGCGGGCCGCCGGGGGTGAAGTAGCGTTGTTCGTCGAATACGCCGTAGTTGGGCAGATGCACCTTGTGGTACACAGCGGCGATTTTCCCCTCCGCCAGGAGCGCAGCCGCGTTGTAGAGGCGTCCGGCGGCGTCGCGGTCCACAAAGCCGACCACGGCGAGGATGCCGGTGCTGGCGGAGGCAATGCCGTCCAGTGCGGCGCGGCCCCGATCCACAAAGCGGGGGTGAAAAAGCAAATCCTCCGGGGGGTAGCCGCATACGGACAACTCCGGAAACACCACCACGTGGGCGTGCCGCTGGCGCGCCGCGTGGATGTATTCCACGATGAGGCGGGCGTTGTCGTCCACGGCCCCCACCGTGGGGTTGATCTGGGCCATGGCGATGCGCATGGTAATGGCGGGTGCGGTCACGCGGATACTCCGTGGCGTGTGGCCGGGCGGCACGGCTGATTCGGCAGGTGACCCGGCAAAGGTTCGAGCCATTATACGGGGGGTTGGGGGGATGAGGGGGGAAGGCTGCCGGGGAGGTTCAAGTGCGGTTGACAATTCCGTCCTTAAGCTGGTCTAATTCCCGGTCCCGTTTTATTGTCGTGCCCGACGCCGTGTGTAACCGAGCCAGAGCCGTGCCCCGCTTCTTGTGCGGGCCGGGCCACCCCTGACCCTGAACCGTGACGTAGCGAGGAAATCGATGTCCGACACCACCAGCACTGCCGTAGAAGACTTTGTCCTGGAATCCGGAGAGGTGATCTCTTCCGATCAGATCATCGACATTACCGTGGTCGGCGCCGGGCCCGCCGGTTTGTTTACGGTGTTTTCCGCCGGTGTGCAGGAGGCCCGCTGCCGGGTAATCGACAGCATGCCGCAGGTGGGCGGACAGCTCACCGCGCTGTACCCGGAAAAGGTCATTTACGACGTCCCCGGCTTCCCCAAGGTGACCGCCAAGGACCTGGTGGACCGCCTGTATGAGCAGGCCCAGCAGTTCAACCCCGAGATCCACCTGAGCGAAACCGTGGTCAACGTGGAGCGCCTCAAGCACCGCATTCTGGCAGTGACCACGGATCGCGGCAACGTGCACTATTCCCGCTCGGTGGTGATCGCTGCGGGCATCGGCGCCTTTACCCCGCGCCTGCCGGACGACGAGGTGTTCGCCGGGTTCGGCGAGGAGCACGGCTTTTATACGGCAGTGCGCGACAAGTCCAAATTCAAGGGCCGCGAAGTGGTCATTCTGGGCGGCGGCGACTCGGCGGTGGACTGGGTGCTGGGGCTGGCCGAGGAGGCCCGCTCCCTGGCGGTGGTGCACCGCCGCAACGAGTTCCGCGCCATGGGCCACAGCGTGACCAAGATGCGCGAACTGGCCGAAGAGGGAAAGGTGAATGTCATCACCCCCTACAACTTCAAGTCCGTGGACACCGACAACAACGGCCATGTGACCGGCGTGACCGTGGAAGACAAGGGGGGTGCCGAAATGCACCTGAAGTGTGACCGCCTGCTGTGCCTGCTGGGTTTCAAAAATGACCTGGGGCCGATCGTGGAGTGGGACCTGCGCTTCGAGGACAGCGCCATCAAGGTCGAAGCCGACATGCAGACCAACATCCCTGGTGTGTTCGCGGTCGGCGATATTGCCTCGTACCCGCAGAAGATCAAGCTCATCCTCACCGGCTTTGCCGATGCTTCCATCGCGGTGCAGAACTGCATCCCGTACATCCGTCCGGGCAAGAAGGCCTCCCATGTGTTCACCAGCGTGCGCGGTCTGCCCGCCGGCAGCAAGTAAGCCGTTCCGGCCGAAGGCACACCACATTCCGGCCACCAGGCGCCCCTGACGGGGTGCCGGTGGCCGTTTTTTTTCCGTCCCCCCCGGCTTGACACCCCCGCCACGGGGCGTAGAATTCCGGTCCGAACGCTGTGGGAGCCACTCTCTGACATGGGTAACAGTCCTTGAGAAGCTTCCCCTCCCGCCAGCAGGGGGATTTCTTCGACGCCCTGGCGCGTCTGCGTCCTCCCCTGATCCTCACCATCCTGCTGCTGCTGGTGGGAACCCTCGGGTACATGGCGATCGAGGGCTTTCCGTTCGTCGACGCCATGTACATGACCGTCATCTCGGTGGCCACGGTCGGCTTTGGTGAAGTCCACCCCCTGTCTACCGGTGGGCGGCTGTTCACCATGGGCCTGATCATGGGCGGCTTCGCGGTGTTCTCCTACTCGGTGGGTGTGTTCGTCGAGGTCATCACCCGCCGCGACATTTTTGGCCTGTTCCGGATTCAGACCATGGAATCGCGCATCAAATCCCTTGCCGATCACTACATCATCGTCGGCTATACCACCATTGCCCAGGAACTGGCGCGCATTTTTCGCCGCCGCGGCATGCTGTTCGTGGTGGTGGAGCCGGATGCGGAACGGGTGGAGATGCTCAAGCACGATCAGGTGGAGTTTTTCATCCAGGACGACTATTTTCGGCACGAAACCTATCGCAAGGCGGCGGTGGGCACGGCGCGGGGCATCATCACCTCTTTTGAAAACGATTCCGACAATATCACCGTGGTGGTCACCGGTCGCATCGTGGAAGAGGCCACCGGGCGCGATCTGTTTATCGTCAGCACCTGCTCCAACGAAGAGTCCAAGGTGCGTCTGGAGCGGGTGGGGGCCGATTATGTCATCAGCCCCGACACCCTGATCGGCAACCGCATCGGCGCCCTGGCCCTGCGGCCCCCCACCCTCGGCTCGCGCAGTGTGCTGGAGCAAGTGGCGTTCGGTGAAACCACCGATCTGGACATCCGCGAGATGCTGTTGCCCGAAGGGGTGCCGATGGTGGGCAAGAGTGTGCGCGATTCCGACCTGCGCCGCCTCACCGGCGCCTACATTGTGGCCATCACCCATGAGGGGCGCCGGCCCCACATCAACCCGTCGCCGGACGAGATCCTGCGCGCCGGGGACACGCTGATGGTCATCGGCACCCCCCGGCAACTGGATACCCTGGAACACCTGCTCAGGCCCACGGCTGCGGCGGGAGTGAACGGCACAACCTGATGAACCGACAGGAGAAGCATCGCAATGGACTGGGGTAAAGTCGCATCCATTTTTTTCATCCTCATGGCCCTGACCAGCAACGCCAGCTTTGTCTACGGCGGCGATTCGTACAACCTGGTCATCACCGTGGCCATGAGCCTCATCGCCACGCTGCTCAAGCTCGGCTCGCGCAAGACACTGGGCGCCGAACTGATGGCCACAAGTCTTGTGGCCGACCTGCACCTGATTCCCGCGCTGGTGGCGTTTTTCGGTTTCGGGGAGGTCACCATGGCCAAGGGGTTGGCCATTGGCGCCCTGGTTGCCAATGTGATTTCGGTCGCCTTGATTACCATCGACACGATTCTTGATACCATTAAAGAAGAGAACGCGATCTACTGATCCGACAGGGGGTGTAACCGCCCCCCGATTTTCCTGCCCCCCGGGGGCGCCGCGCCCGCGGGTGCGGCGGCTGCGGGTGTGGCCTCCTCGATAGATGAGCACGACGCCCCGCATGACCACTGATCACCTGTTTCTACGCGCCTGTTTCCGCCGCCCGGTGCCGCGCCGTCCGGTCTGGATGATGCGCCAGGCCGGGCGCTACCTGCCCGAGTACCGCGCTACCCGCGCCAAGGCGGGGAATTTTCTCAATCTGTGCAAAAATCCGGAGCTGGCCTGCGAGGTCACCCTGCAACCCATCGACCTGATGGGGGTGGACGCCGCCATCCTGTTCTCCGACATCCTGGTGATACCGGAAGCCATGGGTATGGAACTGCGCTTTCTGGAAGGCGAGGGCCCCAGCTTTCCCGCCCCCATCACCTCCGCCGCCGACGTGCGGCGTCTGGGCGACCCGGACCCGGAGGTGGAACTGGGTTATGTCATGGACGCCCTGCGCCTGATCCGCAAGGAGCTCGACAACCGGGTGCCGCTGATCGGCTTTACCGGCGCGCCGTGGACCCTGGCCACCTACATGGTGGAGGGGGGAGGATCGAAAAACTTCGCGCTCATCAAGCGCATGCTCTACGCCGAGCCCGAAACCCTGCACCAGTTGCTGGAAAAGACCACCCAGGCGGTGATCCGCTACCTCACTGCCCAGGTGGCCGCCGGAGCCCAGGCCCTGCAGATTTTCGACACCTGGGGCGGGGTGCTGTCCAAGCCCGATTTTCTGGAATTCTCCCTGCGTTACATCCACCGCATTGTCGAAGCCGTGCCGCGCCAGACGCCGACTGGCGAAAAACTGCCGGTGATCGTGTTCGTGAAGGGTGGCGGCCAGTGGCTGGACGAGATCACCGCCACCGGCTGCGATGTGGTGGGGCTGGACTGGACCGTGGACCCGGCGCAGGCCCGCAAAATCATCGGCGGCCGAACCGCCGTGCAGGGAAACCTGGACCCCACCACCCTCTATGCGCCACCCGCCGTGATCGAACAGCGCGTGGCCGCCATGCTGCGCGCCTTCGGTGACGCGCCAGGGCACATCGTCAACCTGGGACACGGCATTTTGCCCGACATCCCGGTGGAACACGCCCGGGCGTTCATCCGCGCCGGACAGGCCGAGGTGGGCAAGTGACGCCGCCGATCAAACCCACGTCGAATGCCCCGGTGGTGGTGCCGGGGGGGCATGGCCCGGTGGTCATCAACCGCGAGCTCATCGCCAAGTACGACAAGCCGGGGCCGCGGTATACCAGCTACCCCACCGCGCCGCACTTTTCCGAAAGCTTCAACGGCAGCGCCTACCTGGCCGAGATCGACCGCAGCAACCGGGACGAGGCCGACCGCGACCTGTCCCTGTACTTCCACATCCCGTTCTGCGACACCCTGTGCTGGTACTGCGGCTGCAACGTGGTCATCACCCAGAAGCGCGAAAAGGCGCTGCCTTATGTGGACTACCTCAAGCGCGAGGTGGATCTGGTGGCGGAGCGCATCGCCAAAGGGCGCAAGGTCACCCAGTTGCACTGGGGCGGCGGCACCCCCACCTATCTGGAAGCAGAGCAGATCCGCGACATCATGAGCCACGTACACGCCCGCTTCGACCTGGCGGACGACATGGAGGCCAGCGTCGAACTGGACCCCCGCGACTGCACCAAAGAACGGTTGGCGGCGCTGCGGGATTTTGGTTTCAACCGCGCCAGCATGGGTATTCAGGATTTTGACCCGGTGGTACAGGCCCGCGTCAACCGCATCCAGCCGGAAGACCTTACCTGGAAGGTCATCAACTGGTGCCGGGAACTGGGGTACAAGTCGGTCAACGTGGACCTGATCTACGGCCTGCCCCTGCAAACCACGGAGCGCTTTGAACACACCGTCGAAGAGGTGATCCGCATCAATCCGGAGCGCATTGCCACCTTCAACTACGCCCACGTGCCGTGGCTCAAGAAGCATCAGGTGATGATTAAAGAGGACGAACTGCCGTCCCCGGAGGAAAAACTGCGGCTGTTCGAGATGATCTCCACGCGCTTTCACGACGCGGGTTACGAGTTCATCGGCATGGACCACTTCGCCAAGCCCGCCGACCCCATCGCCAGGGCCCAGCGCGAGGGCACGTTGTATCGCAATTTTCAGGGTTACACCACCCACGCCGGGTGCGATTTGTACGCCTTCGGCATCACCGCCATCAGCCAACTGCGTCGCTGTTACAGCCAGAACGTCAAGAAAATCCCCGAGTACTACGCCGCCATCGACGCAGGCCATCTGCCGGTGGAGCGCGGCGTGCTGCTGAGCGAGGAAGACCTGTTACGGCGCGACGTCATCACCCGGCTGATGTGCAACTTCGAGCTGAATCCGGCGGACTTCGAGGCCGAATACGGTATTGATTTCGGCACTCATTTCGCCAAAGCCATGGAGCTGTTCGACGGGTTTGAAGCCGACGGGTTGGTGGTGCGCGAGGGGGGGGAAATCAAGGTCACCCCGGCGGGTCGCATGCTCATCCGCAACATCGCCATGCCCTTCGACGCCTACCTGGGCACCAAGCCGGGGCAGCGCTTCAGCCGCACGGTTTGAACCGGGGCGGGGAGCCTCGCCAGGCGCATTCGCGCACCTTGCAGGGCCGATTCCGCTTCATCGCGTCACCACCGCGCCGGAACTCGCCCCGCCCTGCCCCCCCCCACCGTGTCCGTGACGTGGGCGCTTCGCGGCGCGGGAAGCCAGATGACATCTCTTTATCCGTCAATGGGTTGCGCGCTTCCGTGCGCAAAATTTTCCAGCAATGCCAGGCGGTTGCGAGGCGTGTTGGTGCTTGCGCAGAATGCGCCCCGGTGGTCGTGCGCCATCCCGCAGGGTTACGGGTTTCGACCGCGTTCGGTCTTTCGCGAGGCGGGAAATGCGGGGTGTGGTGAAAACCCCTGCGGAAATTACCCAAGTGATTGATATGGCGGATAAATTAAACCCACACGGTGGTTTGTATCCCGGTGTTTTTCGCAGGATTTCGAGGAGGCCGGACACGAATTTTCAATGGGTTGCAGGGACGAATTTCCGCCTTGTGGTGACAAAACCCCCTCAGCGAAGTGATTTGGCGGGGACAGGCAACCCCAGTGTTCGACGGGATCGGTACGAACGGGATTGGCTTCGGGGATGAAGAATGGCGCGGCCCGGTTTTCGAGGAACCGGGCCGCACACATCCGTCTGTTACTTCACCCGGGGGATCAGATCCGGGTTGCTTCCACGTCCAGGTATTCGCTGTCCAGCCATGTGGTGCCGTCGGTGGCCTTGTTGAAAGTCTTGTATACCTCCACCAGATCTCTCCGGAGCGCTTCCTCCCCCTTCTGCCCCACGGCGGAAAATGCCCGTGTGGTGGGGCCGTAGTAGTTTCGGAACAGTTCCACCACCCCCTCAGGCCGGAACGGGTAGCGCCACAACGGGTAGCGCTTGCGGGTGAGGGTGATGTCCCTGAAATTTCCGCTCAGCCGCTGCAACACGGTGTCCTCGTCGCCCCACAGGGAGTAGGGCACCACGCCGGGGGTCGGTGTCACGTGTTTTCCGATCACCTTGAACAACTGACCGACAAATCCCTGGGGGGTCCAGTTGGCCATCCGCAGGCGCCCCCCCGGGCGGCACACGCGGGCGAACTCCGCTGCCACCTTGTCCGGTTGTGGCGCAAACATGGCGCCGATGAGGCTGGTGACCATGTCGAATGAGGCGTCCGGGAAGGGCAAATCCTCGGCATCACCGTCCATGAACTGCGCCTCCAGCCCCTCCATGCGGGCGCGGCCCTGGGCGTGCCTGACCAGATTGGTGGCAATGTCCACTCCGGTCACGTTCACCCCGGCCCGCGCGGCGGGGATGGCGATCTGCCCCGTGCCGCAGCCGACATCCAGAAGCTCCGTGCCGGGGGCGATGGCCCACCCCTCCAGGATCTGGATGGCGCCGGCTTCCATGAAGCGGGCGAAAGAGGCGTAGTCTCCGTCCATCCAGGTGGCTTTCAGCTTGTCCTTGACGGCATCCATGCCGGGTGTGTTTGGGGAAACGGAGGGGTCGGTTTGCGTAATCATGATGATTTCTCCATCTGTTAAAATGCCTCGCATCCACTGAATCGTGTTGCGCCCTTGGCGGGGGTTTTTCCGCGCCGTTGGTGTAACGATATCGGGGGTGGAGGGGGGCAACCAGTGCTGAAAATGGAGTGGCCCACTACGGGTTGCAGAGTAATCCACTACGGATTCCGTAGTTCCAGTCTCTCAGGTGGATACCATGATCGAATATGGCCAGTTTTGCCCGGTTTCCAAGGCGGCGGAGGTGCTGGGAGAGCGGTGGACGTTCCTCATCATTCGCGGGCTGTTGGGTGGCGCCACCCGGTTCAATACCATTCACCGGGGGGTTTCCAGAATTTCGCCCACCGTGCTGAACAAGCGCCTGCAGGAGCTGGAGGCGGCGGGGATCATCGTCAAGAAACGCATCCGTGAGCAGCGGGGTTACGAGTACCACCTTACCGAATGCGGGCGCGACCTGGGGCCGCTGGTGATGGGACTGGGGGAGTGGGGTATGCGCTGGGCGCGCAGCACCATGACCGACGAGGAACTGGACGTGCAGCTGTTGATGTTCGACATCCAGAACCGCATCAACCCCTCGTCCTTGCCGGGTGGGCGGACGCTGATCAAATTCCGCTATACCGATCTGGACGATCACAACCGGTGGTGGATCAAGGTGGATGGAGATGTGGACCTGTGCACGGAATATCCGGGTGGCGACGTGGACGTGCATTTCACCACCGACCTGCGCACCATGACCGAGGTGTGGCTGGGCGATCTTTCCCTGCGTGACGCGCGTGCCAGCAAGCGTCTGGTGGTGACCGGCACTGCGGCTTTTCTGCACAACCTGAGCAGTTGGTTGCAGCTTTCCGCCTTTTCCGGAATCGGACCGGGGAAGATGGGATAAATTTTCCGGGGTGGCGGGCTGTTCCCGCCGGGAATGCGCCTGCCGGAGCTCCCCGACCGCTGCGGGCCGTGCCCGCCGCTAGCCGGTGACCTGGAGGACTTCGGCCAGGGTGGTGGTGCCTTCGCGGGCCTTTTCCATGGCGCTGTCGCGCAGGGTCACCATGCGCTCCATGCGGAGCGCCTCGCGGCGCAGTTCATCCGACGACACGTTGCGCGCCACCAACAGGCGCAGTTCCTCGTTCATCAGCAGAATCTCGATCACCGCCATGCGGCCCTTGAAACCGGTGTTGTTGCACTGCTCGCACCCCTTGTGGGTGTAGTACTGGATGTCTTCCCCCGTGGGCAGTTGCAGGCGTTCGATCACCTCCGGGGTGAGGGTTTCCGGCTGCTTGCAGTGCTTGCACAGCTTGCGCACCAGACGCTGGGCGCAGATCATCTCCAGGGCGCCCGCCAGCATGTAGGGCTCCAGCCCCATGCCCACCAGACGCGACACCGTGCTGGGGGCATCGTTGGTGTGCAGGGTGGAAATCACCAAATGGCCGGTCATGGCCGCTTTCAGGGCCACGTCCACGGTCTCGCGGTCGCGCATCTCGCCGATCATCACCACGTCCGGGTCCTGGCGCAGGATGGAGCGCAGCGCCGCCGGAAAGGTCATGCCGATCTCCGCGTGCACCTGCACCTGTTTGACCGACGGAAGGTCGTATTCGATGGGGTCTTCCACCGTCACCACGCTCACGTCCGGGGTACACACGCCGCGCAGGGCGCTGTAAAGGGTGGTGGTTTTGCCGGAGCCGGTGGGGCCGGTCACCAGAATGATGCCGTGGGGGGCCTCCAGCCCGCGCAGCAGCATCTTGAGGGAGCGCTCCGCAAAGCCCAGGTCGTCCAGCCCCAGGGGGACCGCAGCCTGATCCAGAATGCGGCAGACAACGGTTTCGCCGTGGCGCGAGGGCAGGGTGGAGACGCGGATGTCCACCTGCCTGCCGTCGAATACCACCTGGGCGCGGCCGTCCTGGGGCAGGCGGCGTTCCGAGATGTCCAGCCCCGACAGCACCTTGATGCGCGAGACGATGCCTGGCTTGGCCGCGCCCGGCAGCACCTCCTTGTCGTGCAGCATGCCGTCGATGCGGTAGCGCAGGCGCACGTCGTCCTTGCGCGGCTCGATGTGGATGTCGCTGGCGCCGATGGAAATGGCCTCGGCCAGGATTTTGTTGACCATGCGCACCACCGGCGCCTCGTCGGCGGCGGACATGAGCACGTCGTTGGTGGGGGCGGGGGCGGCCTTGGGCAGTTCGGCGATGATGGGTTGCGGTTCGTCGTCGAACAGCGGGGTGTTGAGCAGGCGGCGGATGGTGTCGGGCTCGGCGATGCCGAAGTGCACCGGGTCGCCCTTCCGCACGCGGCGGAACAGGATGTCGATGATCTCCAGATCGAACGGATTGCTGAGCACGAACAGGATGCCGACGCTCAGGTCGTTGGTCGCCAGCACGTCGTGAATTTCGCAGTATTTGGTGGGTAACACCCCCAGCAGCACGGAGTTGGGGTCCACCTGGGGGACGAATCTTACCCCCAGGTAGTCGGCGATGTGCGACGCCAGTTCCGCGCGGCGGATGCCCAGCAGGGTGGGAATTTTATTGAGGTCGGAAGGGCGGGCGTCGGAGAGCTGAATGGCTTTTTCCGGCGAAACCTCCAGGCGGTCCTGGAGGGCGCGGAGAAACTGGTTGAAGTCGAGCAGGTGCAGCTTGGCTTCGGTGAGCTGCCCCCCCACACTGTCGGCGCCGCTCTTCATGTGGCGCGACACGGCGTCGAGCAATTCGGCCGCCTCGATGGGTTTTTTCAGCAGGTCGGCGGCGCCGGAAGCCAGCGCCTTGCTGCGGTCTTCGTCGGATACCACATGGGACAGCAGCACCACGGGGATGGTGTGCAGCTCGGCATCCTCGCGCAACTGGGTGAACAGGGCAAAGCCGTCGGAGGCCATGGTTTTGACGTCGGCCAGGATCAGGTCGGGGCGGGTGATGCCCAGCACCTGGTTGGCCTCCTTGGTGTTTTCGACCAGGATGACGTCGTAGCGGTTTTCCAGTTGCACCGATACCAGCACCCGGTTGACCGAGTCCGCATCGAGGCAAAGTACCTTGGATTTTTCTGCCGCCATCGGCTGTCCCTCTGTCCCTTTCCGCGCCCCCCTCGCGGATCCTTCGGCGATGGATCGGGGGCAAGGCTGCATACCCGTCCGCATATCCTTTCGGACAATCGGGCGGGACAGAAAAGAAAAAATGATCGGGTAACGTGCAGCGGGAAGACCGGTTTCGGGGTCCGCCCCACGGCAGGGGAGATTACACGGGGTGCAGGCCGGGGGTGTAGACGGTTTTGCCCGTGGCGGCGTCGCGGGAGGCGGTGAGCACCTGGCTGCGGGGCGTGGCCCCCTCCGCCGCCACCGAAACGTGGCACCAGGCGCCGAATTCGTGGATGAGCTGGTCGAAGGGGAATTGCATGGCGATCAGGCGTCCACACACTTCCAGGGGTGTGGCGCCACCGGGCATGACGATGTCCGCCGCCAGCCCGAGGGTGTGCTGGGAGGTGCGGGCGCCGCCAATGGCGCGGTTGAGTTTGGGGCAGCGGTAGCCGGAATTGATGTGCACCGCCCCCCATTGCTCCCGCAACGGCTGCAGCACCGCGCGGCAGAGGCGTTCCAGGTTGTGGAATTGCGGGCTGTCCGGGGCCACGTCGTTGGCAATTCCCTTGCGGATGGCGGTCTGGGACAGGGTGAATTCGGCCAGCGAGAAATTCTTCGACAGCAGGATCTGTGGCACGGCAAAAAAATCCCCATGTGGCGGCGGTGGTCAGTCGAAGCCGGGAACTGGAACCCCGGCGCGCTGGACGCCACAGATTAAACCGGAACGGGGCGGGGGGGAAATGGGGCTTCGGATCGGGTCGGGGGAGGTCCCGACGCTAGCTGCCGGCGTAGTGGTCGATCTCGACGGTGAGCTTGATCTCGCGCAGGATGGCGGCCACCTTTTCGCAGGTTTCAATGTCGCCGGAGTAACAGACGGCGCGGCCCTTGCTGTGGGCCTCCATGACGATTTCGAAGGCCTTGTGCACCGAGACGCCCACCGCCTTTTGCACTTGCAGGACGACCTCTTCGAGGGTGTGTACGTCGTCGTTGTAGAGGATGACGAAGTAGGGCAGGGCGGGTTCGGTTTCGGCGTCGGTGATTTCCGCCACGCCGACGCCGGGGGCCTCGGAGGGGCCGTCGGCGGCAAGGGGAGGCCACAGCAGGGCCGCCGCATTCGGAAAAACGCCCGAACGCGCGAGAAATACAGGGAAAATGGGAGAAAACGTCAGCACGATCCGTTCCACGTCCATATCCGGCGCCGCAAACCGGACACCCTTACGGCACTGATCCATCCGAGAGGGGACCCCGAACTGCCCCTGCCACACAATTGCACATCTAGCCGTTGATTTTGCCGGATTCCGCCATGCGGTGCAACAGCCAGGAACGGATGAACGGGTCCAGATCGCCGTCCATCACCGCTTGCAGGTTGCCGGTTTCGTGTCCGGTGCGGTGGTCCTTGACCATCTGGTAGGGGTGGAATACATAGCTGCGGATCTGGCTGCCCCAGGCGTTTTCCAGTTTTTCGCCGGTGATCTGGTCGAGCTGCTGTTCGCGGCGCAGCAGTTCCACCTCGTAGAGACGGCCCTTGAGCACCTGCATGGCCTGGGCGCGGTTCTGGTGCTGGGAGCGTTCATTCTGGCACTGCACCACGATGCCGGTGGGGATGTGGGTGAGGCGCACCGCCGAACTGGTCTTGTTGACGTGCTGGCCGCCGGCGCCGGAGGAACGGAAGATGTCCACCCGCAGGTCCTTGTCGTCGATGACGACTTCGATGTCCTCGGGCAGATCGGGGGAGACGAACACGCTGGCGAAGGAGGTGTGGCGGCGCTTGGCGGCATCGAAGGGCGAGATGCGCACCAGGCGGTGGACGCCGGTTTCGGCCTTGAGGTAACCGTAGGCGTTGGTGCCGCGCACGTTGAAGGTAACGCTCTTGATGCCCGCTTCCTCGCCGGGGAGCAGGTCGATGAGTTCGGTCTGAAAACCCTCGTGGTCCGCCCAGCGGGTGTACATGCGATAGAGCATGGAGGCCCAGTCGGCGCTTTCGGTGCCCCCGGCGCCGGGGTGGATGTTGACGATGGCGTCGCAACCGTCGGCCTCGCCGGAGAGCATCAGTTCCAGTTGGCGCTTTTCGGCGAAGGCGGTGACCTCTTCCAGCCTGGTGAGGATTTCCGGCAGCAGTTCGTCCCCCCCCCCCTCTTCCTCCGCAAGCTGGACCAAAACCTGCAAATCCTCCACCCGGCCGCTGAGCTGGCGGCAGCTTTCCAGAATTTTTGTCACTTCGGCGTGGCGGCGGTTGACCTGCTGGGCGCGCTCCGGGTGGTCCCAGAAGCCGGGGGATTCCATTTGCAGGTTGAGATCCGCCAACTCATCGCTGAGGCGCTCCACCCCCTGGTGGGCGATCATCTCGCTCACCATTTCCTCGATCTCGTTGAGGCGGACTTTTGAAGTAGCCAGGGTTTCCATGGGGTAACATTCTACCGCGAGGCGGGGGTGCTGGTGGAGGGGGGGACGGGGCGGGGGGACGGTTCAGAGGTCGTCCACGGCGGCGGCCCGGCCCCGGTTGCCGCGCCACAACGCCGCGCCTAGCGTCAGCAGGGCGAGCCCGCTGGCTGACCGGGAGAACAGGTTGCCGTGGCGCGAATAGAACGGTGCGGGCGGGGCGCGCCGGTCGATGGAGGCGATCACCACGGCCTCGGAGTTCAACCCGGCGCGGGCCTGCGTGATGCCGTAGGGGTCGACCACGCCGGAGATGCCGGTGTTGGCGGAACGCAGCACCCAGGTGCGGTTTTCCACCGCGCGGAACGCGGCGTTGGCAAAGTGCTGCTCCGGGGCCGCCGAGGTGCCGAACCAGGCGTCGTTGGTGATGGTGACCAGAAAGGCGGCGCCGTGCACGAAACGCTGCCGCACCAGTTCGGGGAAGATCAGTTCGTAGCACACCGCCAGCCCCGCGCCCCCGCCGGGAAAGGGCAACACGGCGGGGCCGGAGCCGGGCAGCATGTCGCCGATGCCCTGGGTCAGGCGGCGCACGAAGGGCAACCAGTGCTCCAGGGGCACATATTCCCCGAACGGCACCAGGTGCTCCTTGGCCACCATTCCCGCCGATGCGCCGTCCGGCGCGATCAGGTAGGCGCTGTTGCGGGAGGCCACCCGGTTGGTGTCGAACACCGGCGACAGGGCGCCCACCAGCAAGTGGGAACCGGTGGCGCGGGCCAGTTCGCGGATGCGCTCCAGATGGGCCGGGGAGCTTTCCAGCACCAACGGGGCCGAGGCCTCGGGCCAGACGATCAACTGCGGCCTTTTTTCCGGCGCGATCCCCTCCGCAGTGGAACGGGTCTGCCGCTCCAGGCGTTGAAAAATCTCCTCCAGGCGCAGGGGGTCCCACTTGATGTCCTGGGGGATGTTGGGTTGCACCAGCGCCACGCGCAGCGGCCCGGCGGGGTCCGGGTGCTGCTGGTGGTGGAGGCTCAGGGAGGCGATGCGCACCTGGCCATAGGCGGCCACGCACACCGGCAGCAGGAACATGGCCAGCCCGTGGTTGAAGAAATGCGCCTGCCGGTAGCCGCGGGTGCGGTCCATGAACGGCATCACCAAGGCATACAGGCACAAATTGATGGTGGCCAGAAACCACGACACGGCGTAGATGCCGCCAAAATCGGCCAGTTGAATGGTACGGATCTGCCCATAGGCCGACAGGCCGAGGAGGTTCCACGGCAGGCCGGTCAGCAGACTGGTGCGCAGGTACTCCAGCGCCACCCACCACAGGGGGGCGAACAGGGCCACCGGCACCGGGGTGCGGCGTTCCACCAGCCGAACCCCCAGGGCGAAGGCGCCCAGATAGAGCCCCAGATAGGCGGCCAGCAGCAGCGCTGCGGCGGCAGCCAGCAGCCAGGGCAGACCGCCGAAGGTGCGCATCACCTGAACCACCCAGCCCATGCTGACGAGAAACGCCACGGTGCCCGCGCCCCAGCCGAGCAAAAACGTGCGCCGGAGGCTGGTTTCTCCGTTCACCGCCAGCAGCAGGGGCACCAGCGCGAACCACGCAAACAGGCCGGGGCCGACCCCCGGTGCCGCGGCACCGAGCAGGACCCCGCTGGCGAGACTCAGCAGCAGCGGCAGCGCCGGGCGGCCGAAGCGGCGCACGGGGGTCATTCGGGGCCGGGGCCGGAGGCGGGGAACGGGAGGTTGGGCTCGGGCGGGGCCGAGTGGCCGTGGGCGCCCACCGGGTGGTGGTCCACGCCGTGGAATTCATCGAAAAACGCCTGCATCGCCCGCCTGCCCGGTTCGTCCAGCCGCTCCAGGGACAGTGTGTGTACCCAGGCCGCCAGCACCACGGGGGCATCCAGCGTGGCAATGGGAGTGACAATGACCATGGGGTATTTTTCCGCCCATTTGGTCAGTTCCGACACCTGCTCCGGACACCCTTTGGGGCAGCGGTAGCCGATGACGATGCCGCCGTGCTCCAGGTTGTGGATGAACACCTCGGGGGCGATGGAAACCTTGCTGACCCCCCAGGGGGCGGTGTACGGCGTGTGCGGGCCGGAAGTGCCGGGATTGCTGTTGTAGGGCGGATGCGGAAACTGGGGGCTGGGGATGTGATCGTGACCCAGGTCGGCGTGGGCCACCACCTGCGGGCCGGCGCTGTCCCGGCCCGGCGAGCCGGCGCAACCCCACACCAGGGCGGTGGCGCACAACAAGGCAATGGTGACAGAGGCCTTGCGGGCACGGCGGTCCAGGGGAGATTGCGGGGCATGCCGCCTTGGTGGATTGCACATGGGGCGCGAGTTTGCCGCAGGTGGTGCCGTTATGTAAAGAGTCGGTGCGGTGGCGCGTGTCCGGCGGGATGGAGAGGAAGGGGTTGACATGTGCCCTGCCGTCTCAATACGCTAACCGAAAGATTCCGTAGCTTGTTTGAGCGGAAGCGGACTTTGGGGGCTGCCGGGTGCGCGGCAGGCCTTCTTGTTGTGGACGTGATGGCCGGATTAGGTCCGACCGTCCGATTGTCGCACCCCAAAGCGAACTTTAAAGAGAGGTTTGTCATGAAGGTGAAGCATTTCGCAATTGCCGCTCTCGCGGTTGCGTTTGCGATGTCCTCGGCTGCCGCCATGGCGGCGGAGAAGGATCCCATCCCGGCGCGCGCCCCGGCCAGCGCCAAGGGCGACAAGAACCCGGTTGCCAGCAATGCTGCTTCCGTGGAGCAGGGCAAGCAGCTGTTCCAGGACATCGGCTGCAACGGCTGTCACGGTGACGGCGGCAACGGTCAGGGCCCGGCCTCGGCCGGCATGGAGCCGTCCCCGCGTAACTTCACCAACGGTGCGTGGCAGGCTGCCCGTGCCGATGGTGAACTGAAGTACACCATCTTCCACGGCGCCGACGGCACCGCGATGATCGCCAACGAGGCGATGTTCGAGGATCCGGCGGACGTGTGGCACGTGGTCAACTTCATCCGCTCGCTGAAGAAGTAAGCGGGGTCGATCCCGTTTGCCGATTCGCCCGGAGATGGTCCTCAAGGTCGTTCTCCGTGGTGTGTTGTTGATGGCCCTCTTCCCCTGGCTGATGCCGGGGGGGGAGGGCCGTTTTTTGTTCGCCACTTCGGTGGCCGCCCAGGAACCGGGCGCCGAGGCGCCGGTCACTGATGCCGCGCCGCCGGAGCCTTCCGCCGGTGCGGCCCCCGCCGGTGCGGCCCCCGCCGGTGCGGCCCCCGCCGGTGCGGCCCCCGCCGATGCGGCCCCCGCCGGTGCGGCCCCCGCCGGTGCGGCCCCCGCCGGTGCGGCCCCCGCCGGTGCGGCCCCCGCCGGTGCGGCAGGTGAAACCGCTGGGGAAACCGCCGGGGAAACTTCACTTCCGAAACCGAAATACCTGCATGACCTGCGCCCGCCGGGGCCGACGGTGGACTGGAAAACGGTGACCAATCCGGTGGCTGCTGACCCGCAATCCCTGTTGCGGGGCAAGGGCCTTTACGATGGCAAGGGCATGTGCATCGTGTGCCACGGCCTGCTGGGAGACGGATTGGGTCCGGCCGCCGAGCAATTCAAACCGGTTCCGCAGGCCTTTTTTGACCCGGACTGGCATGCCGGATCCACCGATGGGGAACTGATGGGGGTTCTTCGGGAGGGGAAAGAAAACACCGGCATGGTGCCCTTTGTTCCCGAATACCTCACCGAGGAAGAAGCCTGGGATGTGATCAACTACATTCGCACCTTCCGGGGCCACACCAGCGAGGGCTACCAGAACCTCATGGAAAACAGGCGGAGGTCGCAGAAACCGAATGCCGCCGGAGGGTCGGGGGGTTGACCCCCTTGTGGCCTGTCAGGTTGGCGCGGACATGAAAGGGATTTGGCCCATGCAGCATGCAAAGATTTACGCGGGTGCCCGTCTGATGTTGACGGCGGTGGCGGTGGCGGCCTGTCTGTCGGTTGTGGCCGCCGGGGCGGCACTCGCGGCGGAGCGGGAACCGCTTAAACCCCGGGTGCCGGGAGACCGGCTGGAGGAACTGCGCAAGCAGGCGAATCCGGTGGCGGTCACGGCGGAATCCATCCAGCGCGGCGAAGCGGTGTTCCGCGGCGTCGGTTCGTGCAACGTGTGCCACGGCGAGACCGGGGACGGCAAGGGCATCGGCGCCTCGGGGTTGGACCCGTCTCCCCGCGACCTGACCAACGCCAAGTGGCAGAAGGCGCGCAGCGACGGTGAATTGATGTGGGTGCTGAAACACGGCAGCCCCGGCACCGCCATGATCACCGTGGTGCCAGGCCTCATCTCCGAAGAGGACGGCTGGAACGTGATCAACTTCGTCCGCAGCCTGAAAAAATAGGGTTTCCCCGAATGGTGGCGCCGCAAAATGCAACGGGAACTCCCACCCGGGACAACGAATTTGTGAGCAAGCTGCCGCAGATCACGATCTTTTTCTGGATCATGAAGATCTGCGCCACCACACTGGGCGAGACGGCGGGGGATCTGCTGTCCATGACACTGGACGTGGGCTACGCCCTCAGCTCCGTGATCCTGATCGGGTTCTTTTTCGTCACCCTTTTCGCCCAGTTTGCCGTCCACCGCCATCACCCGCTGCTTTACTGGTCCGTCATCCTTTCCACCAGTACCGCCGGGACCACCATGTCGGACTATATGGACCGCACTCTGGAACTGGGTTACCTGAAGGGTTCGGCCATTCTGCTGGCCATCCTGGTGGCCATCCTGGTGTTCTGGCGTCTGACCGTGCGCGACCTTTCGGTGGTCAACATCCGCACGCGCAAGGTGGAGTCGCTCTACTGGGCCGCCATCCTGTGTTCCAACACCCTGGGCACGGCGCTGGGGGATTTTCTGGCGGACGATTCGGGGCTCGGATTCGGCGGCGGGGCGCTGCTCATCTCCAGCCTGATCGGCCTGACGGTCGTCGGCTACCGCTTTACGTCCATTTCCCGCGTGGCGCTGTTCTGGGTGGCGTTTGTACTGACCCGTCCGTTTGGCGCGACCATGGGCGATTTGTTGACCAAGTCCCACGAAAACGGCGGTTTTGGATTCGGCACTGTCGGTTCTTCCGCCGTGCTGGCGGTCCTTTTGGGGGTTTTCGTGGTCCACGCCATGCGCACCCACAGGGCGCTGGCGGCCTGACCCGGGGATTTTTACTGCCCTTTCAGGTGCCCGCGCAGGCGGGGGTCCAGGGCGTCGCGCAACGCCTCGCCCAGCAGGTTGTAGGACAGCACGGTCAAAAAAATCGCGCAGCCGGGGAACACCGCCAGCCACCACGCAAAGGTGTTGCCCCGCGCCTCGTTCAGAATCGAACCCCAGGTCACCACGTCGGCGGGCACGCCGATGCCCAGGAACGACAGCCCCGACTCCACCAGAATCGCCCCGGCAATGCCGAACACCACGCTGACGATGATCGGGTCCATGGCGTTGGGCAGGATGTGGCGGAACATGATGCGCCCCGATTTGGCCCCCAGCGCCTCGGCGGCGGTGACATAGTCCATGCCCCGCGCGCGGGCGAATTCGTTGCGGGTAAAGCGCGCAATGCCCACCCAGCCGGTAAAACCGATCACCGCCATGATGTAAAAGATGGACGGCTCGCGCACAAAGGCGCTGATGGTGATGATGAGGAAGAACGTCGGAATCGCCATCATCAGCTCGAACAGGCGGTTCACCAGCAGGTCGATGAGCCCCCCGAAATAACCCGCCACCGCTCCCAGCAGAATGCCGATGACGGCGGCGATGCCCACCGCCACCACGCCGATGGTCAGGCTGATGCGCGCCCCGTGCACCATGCCCGCCGCGATGTCGCGCCCGAGCTTGTCGGTGCCCAGCACATGCTCGCTGGAAGGGGCGGTCAGGGAATTCATGAGGTCGATGCCGGAAGCGCGGTAGGGGATGGGGGCAAACACCCCTTGCGAGCGCGGCAGGCGTGAAAAATCCACCCCCAGAAGGGGCTGTGGCCAGTGCACCAGTCCGGTGTCCACCAGCATGCCGCGGAAGGCCGGGAAATAGCGCTCCCCTTGATGCACCATGGTGTAGGGACGGTCGTTGGCGATCAGGTCGGCGCCCAGGGCGCACACCAGCAAGGGAATCAGCAGCAGCAAGGACGCGCGCGCCGTGCCGCTGGCCTTGAGCCGCTGCCACAGCTCACGGGTCGGCGCCGAGGGCGACGTTCCCGGTTTCATGCCACCCCCCGGCCGCGGAAGTTGATGCGCGGGTCCACCAGTGTGAGCAGCACGTCGGACAGCAGGATGGAGATCAGGGTGACCACGCTGCCCATGGTGAACACCGCCATGATCACCGGGTAATCCCGCGCCAGCACAGCCTGAAAGCCCAGTTGGCCAAGACCGGGAATGGAAAAAATGCTCTCGATGATGATGCTGCCGCCGATCAGGGACGGCAGGATGCCCGCCAGAATGGTGACCATGGGCACCAGAGAGTTGCGCAGGGCGTGCTTGTAGACCACCACCCGCTCGGTGAGCCCCTTGGCGCGGGCGGTGATGATGTAGTTCTGGGAAAGGGTTTCCAGCAGGCTGCCGCGCATGAAGCGCGACATTTCGGCAAAGCCACCGTAGGAAAGCACCAGCACCGGCAAAAACAGGTGGGCGCCCAGATCGGCGGCGCGGCTGTACCACGGCCATGTTTCCGAAAAGGCGGTGGAGTGCAGGCCGCCGGGGGGGAAAACGTCCATAAAATCGCCGCCGCCCAGGAACACGATGGCCAGAATCGCCACCCAGAAGGTGGGCAGTGAAAACAGGATAAACGCCCCCACCGTGGTGAGGCGGTCCATGAACGTATAAGGGTGGGTGGCGGAATAGATGCCCAGGGGGATGGCCACCGTGTAGATGAGCACGATGGACAGCACGTTGAGCAGGATGGTGATGGGCAGGCGTTCGGCAATTTTTCCCCACACCGGCTGCTGGTCCTTGAAGGATTCGCCAAAGTCGAGGGTGAGGATGTTGCCCAGCCAGGTGAAGTACTGCACGTGCAGGGGGCGGTCGAGGCCAAACTGGCGGCGCCAGTCGGCCACCGCCTGATCCACGGCCACGCGTTTTTCGGTGCTCAACCCGGCGCCGGAGGCCGCCCCCAGTCCGCCACCGGCCATCAGTTCACCCGGATCGCCGGGGGCAAAGTGGATGATCAGGAACGAGATGAGGGTGATCCCGATGAAGGTGGGGATCATCCACAAGGTGCGAATAAACAGGTAACGGCCCACGGGGCATCATCCTGTCGCAGCGGCAGTCACGGGCGCGGAGCCGGTCACGGAGCGGGGGCCTCCGCCGGTTCCTGCCGGTATTTCTGCAAATTGGCCGGCACCCACCAGCGGCTGGTGACGGGGCCGCCGATGGGCAGCACTTCCACGTTGCGGAAGCGATTGCTGTAGGCCAGTACCGACTCCCCCATGAACAAGAAGGTGTAGGGCTGCTCCTGGTGCAGGATGTGCTGGAATTCCCGGTACATGTCGATGCGCTTTTGCGGGTCGAACTCCCGGCGGTAGGTTTCGAGGATCTGGTCCACCCGCGCGTTCCTGAAACTGATGTGGTTCGAGCCGCCGTCCGCAATCTGTGAGGAGTGCCACACCTGGTACTCGTCCGGCTCGGTGACCCCCATGGACCAGCCGAGGATGATGGCGTCGAAATTGTGGTCGCGGACCTCCTTCAGGAAGATGGTCCAGTCCACCTCGCGGATGCGCGCGTCCACCCCGTGGCGGCGCATTTCGTCCTGAATCGCCAGGGCCACGCTTCTGCGTACCTCGTTGCCGTTGTTGATCTTGATTTCGAAGGACAGGGGCGTGCGCTTGCCGTCCAGTTCCTTGTCCAGCACGCCGTCGCCATCGGTGTCCTTCCACCCGGCCTCGGCCAGCAGTTGCCCGGCGGCGGTGGGGTCGAAAGGCAGCGGTTGCAGGGTTTTGTCGTATTCGGGGCGGAAGCTGTAGATGGGGCCGACCACGACCATGCCCATGCCCTTGAGGATGCTCTTCACCATGCCCTCGCGGTCGGTGAGCATGCCCAGGGCGCGGCGCACCTTCACATCGCGGAACATCGGGCGGGCGTTGTTCCAGCCCAGATAGGTGTATTGGGGCGAATAAAATTTGAGCTTGGTGAAATTTGCCGTAAAGCGTTCCCCGGAGGTCTGTTGCAGGTGTTGCAGGGGATTGAGGCCGAGCATGTCCAGGTCGCCCGCCTTCAGGTTCACCAGCGCGGCGTCGGTGTCGTTGATGATGCGGAACAGCAGGCGGTCGACGTGGGGCGATTCGATCTCCGGAACCTGGTAGCCCCAGTAGTCGGGATTGCGGTCCAGCACCACTTTTTCGCCGGTTTTCCACTCGCGGAAGATGTAGGGGCCGCTGCCCATGGGGTTGCGGCTGAAATTGCGGTTGAACTGGTCGGCAAAGGCGGTGACCTGACGATCCACCGCCGGGTCGCGGGTGGCGATCTGGCGCACCGTCACGTGCTCCAGGTCGCCCTTGGGGTCGTAGTAGTGGCGGGGCAGGACACTGATGCTGCCGAGCACGCTGTCGTTGAGAAAATACGGCTCGGAGATGGTGAAGCGGATGGTGTCGTCGCCCACCAGCACGGCATCCTTGACCGACTCGTAGTAGACGCGCAGAAACGGCGCGTTGACCTTGGCGCACTTGATGGCCTTGACGGAGAACAGCACGTCCGCCGCAGTTACCGGGTGGCCGTCGGAAAAGCGTGCGTCACTCCGGATGCGGAAGGTGTAGGTAAGGTGGTCGGTAGAGATTTCCGGCAGGGCGGCCGCCAGCAACGGACGCAGGGCCACGGTTTCCGGGTTGCGGTCGAGGAGGGTTTCGAAAATGTTGCCCAGCACCACGCTGGCCCCCGAATCGTTGCTGGTGAGGGGGTTGAGTTGCTCCGGGTCGGACAGCATGTGGCGCACCAGCCAGTCGCCGTTGACCGGGGGGCCGTCGTTTGCCCCCCCCCTGGCGGTGCCGGAAGGAGTGTCCGGCCTGGAACAGGCGGCCAGGGCAAGCAGGCCCGCCAGGGCCAGGGAAAACAGGGCCATGCGCACGGTACGGCGGGCGGGGACGGATGACGGCAGGGGGCGGTTCACGGGAATTTCGAGCCTCGGTGTGGGTGTGCCTGAGGGGGAGGGCGGTGTCGCCACCGGCTGCACGGCGGGCCGGTGAGCGCCCCCCCGACGGCGGTCATCGCCGCCTTTGTCCCACCGGCATGGCCTGGGCCGGGAATCTAGCAAAGGCCCTCCGGTGTGTCAAACGGCAGCGGGACGAATGGCAAGGTTGTCGCAAGGGTCATTGAAAATCCGGGAATATCCTGTTTGCCATATTTCGGGTATTGGTGATACCATGAAAAACTGAGACAGGGGGCCGGCGTTGGTCAATCAGGAACGCCCGCCCGCTGTGAGGGTGATTTTGACCGCCAGAGGTAGCGTGGGGTGTTCAAGCCCGTAATCGGCTCGGCCCGGCGGCGGAAGTACAGAGGGTTTTGGAAGATATCTCGGCCCGGATCGAGAGCTGCCCGGTGCGTACGGAGGGTACGCGGACCCCGGCGGTGGATCGACGGGCCCTTAGCGGGGATCGGTCACCATGACCGCAGCACGTCCACGTGGCCGTGCGTTTCCCGGCCACGAATCGAACGCCCCCGGCAGCCGGGAGTGTTCGCTCAACGCACCGGTTCCAACCGGTGGCGCGCGTTTTTCGGCGGGGTGGTGCCTGTGGCGCCGGTTCTCCGTTGACGCACCCCTCTCCTCCGTCCGTTTCCTGCAGCCGACCCGATGCGCGTAACGTGCCCCACCTGTCGGCAGGTCACCACCTGGGAAGAAAATAAACACCGCCCGTTCTGTTCCGAGCGTTGCCGGACCATGGATCTGGGGGCCTGGGCCAGCGAAAGCTACCGGTTTGCCGGTGAGCCATCCGCTGACCTCCCCACGTCAGGTCCGGAATCGGACACTCCGGAGGATTGATCCTGGGCAGTTGCCCTTGGGATCGTGACCGCGGCGCATGCGCGCCGCTTTCGGAGTGGCGGGTGGATTCAAAAAAGGATTTTGTGACCAATGGCCAAGGAAATTATTTTGATCGGTGTCGGCCCTGACGGGCGCGACTCCCTGTCCCCCAAAACCGTGGAGTTGCTGCGGGGCTGCCAGTTGCTGGTAGGCGGCAAGCGGGTTATCAGCCAGTTCGAGGATTTTAATCTCCCCACCTATTCCATGACCGCCAACCTGCGTCAACTGATCGACGTGGTGGAGGGCGCCGAGGCCGACGTCCTTTCCGGGCGCGCCGTGGTGGTGGAGGCCCGTGGCGGCAGCGCCGGTGATGATGACGACGACGGCTATGAAGACGGCGGCGGCAGCGATGACGGCGACGAGGGGGATGACGACGGCGACGACGACGGCACCGAAACCGCCGCCGAGGGGCAGGCGGGCGAAGGCCAGAGCGGTGAACCGCGCCGCGAGGGGCGCCGCCGTGGACGCCGCCGTCCTTCCCCGCGCAACCGGGGCCGGGGTCGGCGCGGCCAGGGGGGTGGCGAAGGCGGCGGCGAAGGTGGCGGGGACAGTGGCGGAGAGGGCGGTGGTCAGTCGGCTGGCGGGGGCGAGGGCGCCTCTGGCCGTTCGGTGGTCGATGCTCCCGCCGACACCCGCGAAATGGCCTTTCAGATTGGCGATGACGACCTTGAGCACGGCGGTGAACTGCCGCTGGACGCAGAGCAGACCGGGGAATCCGGCGCTGCGGCGGGGGTAGACGCCGCCACAGTGGTGGCCGATGTGCAGCCGGAGGTTCAGGCGGAAGCCCGGCCGGAAACCTCGTTGCCGGAGGCCGCGGATGTGGCCAGTCCCGCGGAATCCGCCGCAGACCGGGCCGATCAGCCGGTCGCGGACAGCAAACCCGCACCGAAATCGCCGGTGACCCACCCCGACGCGGTGTGCCGCGTGGCCATCCTGGCTTCCGGTGACCCCAATTTCTACGGCCTTTCCAAATTTCTGCTGGAGCGCTTCAAGAAGGAAGAAGTCACCATCATTCCGCACGTGAGCGCCATGCAGCTTGCGTTTTCGGCCATCAAGGAGCCGATGAACGATGCGGCCATCACTTCTTCCTCCGGGCGCAACGTGGACCGCCTCATCCGGGTGGTCCGGCAGAACGGCAAAGTCGGCATCTTTACCGACAAGCGCCGCAGCCCGCGCGCCGTGGCCCGCCTGCTGCTGAAGCACAACATCGAGGCCCAGTGCTACGTGTGCCAGGACCTGGGAACGCCGCGCGAGCGCATCGTCATGGGCTCCCTGGAAGAGATCGGCAAGAAGAATTTCTCGCCCCTGTCGGTGATGATCCTGTTCAAGAGCATTACCGAGGACGTGGAACCGCGCGGCGAAGGACCGAAAAAAGGCCGCGATCAGCGCACCGAGCGCGAACCGCAGCGCGACCAGCGCAGCGACCGTGACCAGCAGCGCGAGCAGTTGCGCGCAGGCTTGCGCGACCTGCCGCCGTCGTCGCAGATCCCCAAGTACGAGCTGGTTACCAGCCTGGGTATTCCCGACGAGATGCTGGTGGTGCGGCCCGAGAACGCCATGCGCTCCGAAATGCGCGTGATCGTGCTGTCCAAGCTGCAACTCAAGGAAAAACACCGCATGTGGGACGTGGGGGCCGGTTGCGGCGCCCTGTCGGTGGAGGCCAGTCGCGTGGCCAGCGCCGGCGAGGTGTTTGCCGTGGAACGCGATTTTGCCCAGGTGCGCAATATTTACGAGAATATCAAGGGTTTTGCGGCCACCAATGTCACCGTGATCGAGGGCGATATCGAAGAAATGGCCGCCCGCCTGCCGGAGCCGGACCGCATCTTTATTGGCGGCTGCGGCGGCCACATGAAGGTGATTCTGGAATCCTGCCTCAAGCGCCTCAAGCGCGGCGGCATTCTGGTGCTCAATGCCGCCACACTGGAGTCCCTCACCGAGGTGCAGCAGGTGCTCAAGGAACAGCGTCTGCGCCACGACATGGTGATCGTCAATCTGGCGCGTACCGTGGAGCGCGCCGGCCTGGCGTATTTCGAAGGGTTCAATCCCGGCTATCTGATCACCACCGTCAAGGACTAGGCGGCACTGATGGGCCTGCCGACTTCCCCTGCCGGGTCCGCCTGGGACCGGGTCTACGTCGTGGGGGCGGGTCCGGGTGCGCCGGACCTGATCACCCTGCGTGGCCAGCGCCTGCTGGCGGAAGCCGACCGCGTGGTGTATGCCGGATCGCTGGTCAACCCGGCGGTGCTGGCCCACGCCCGGCCCGATGCCGAGACGGTGGACAGTGCCGAACTGGCCCTGCCCGAGATCGTCGGTCAGATGGTCAGCGGCTTCCGCGCCGGGTTGCGGGTGGTGCGGCTGCACTCCGGCGACCCCAGCATCTACGGTGCGCTCACTGAGCAACTGCGAGAACTGGAACGGGAAAACGTCCCCTGGGAGGTGGTTCCGGGGGTGCCCTCGGCCATGGCCGCCGCCGCCGCGCTGGGCGTCGAATACACCCTGCCGGAGGTGGCGCAGAGCGTCATTTTCACGCGCATGGAGGGGAGGACACCGGTTCCCGAGAGGGAAAAACTGGCCGCACTGGCCGCCCACGGCACCACACTGGTGTTGTTCCTTTCGGTGCAGATGATCCACAAGGTGGTGCCCGAACTGCTGCGCGAATACCCCCCGGAAACCCCGGTGGCGGTGGTTTACAAGGCGTCGTGGCCGGAGCAGAAAATCGTGCGCGGCACCCTTGAGGACATCGTGCCCAGGGTGCGGGAGGCGGGGATCCGCGCCACCGCGCTGATCGTGGTGGGCCGGGTGCTGGACGGCGGGGCGCTGCCGGACGCCGAATTCCACGCCTCGCGCCTGTATGACCCGACCTTCTCCCACGGCTTTCGCCGGGCGCTGGGGAGCCGCTCCGAAGGGACCGCCCCATGACTGCCCGCCCCGGTACCGGCCGGTGCATGGCGCTGTTGTGCGTGTGGGTGCTGGCGGTGGGGGTGTGGATGTCTCCCGCCGGTGTGACCGCCGCACGGGCCGAATCCCCCCAAAGCGCCTCGCAGCCCGCCTCGGCGCAGCTCGACAATGTGGAAATTTACGTCAACATCGACGAGATGGCGGCGTTGTGGAAATTCCGCGACGACAAGACCGGCGTCCTCCCCGCCGAGGGAACACCGGAGCGGGAGGCTTATCGCGAAAAATGGATGGCCCTGTCGGCGGAGGTGCTTGCCGAGGCACGCAAGCGCATTCCCCGGCAATACAAGGTGGTGCCCGCCGCAGGCAAGGAATTGCACGCTCCCCTGCGTCTGGGGGTGTTTTTGGCGGACATCCAGACCAGTTGCAACGCACCCACCTACTACAAATACCTGTGGGTGCGGATCTGGCAGGAGGGGGACGCCTTTGCCACCAACTGGGACGGCCTGGGGGCGCGCTCCGAGACGGTCGCGGATACCCGCAGTCCGGCCGATAAACTGCTGCGGGACGGCCTTCGTTCATGGACCGAGGTATGGGGCCAGGTGCCGTACCTGCGGGTGCGGGACCGGACCGAAAAAACCCCGGCAAGTCCGGAAGTTTCCGCGCCGCCCGCCACTCCCGGAGGCTGACCGTGGCCCGGGCGGTGATGGTGTGCGGCACCGGATCCCACGCCGGCAAAAGCCTGCTGGTGGCCGCCCTGTGCCGCATCCTGTGGCGCGAGGGGCGCTCGGTGGCGCCATTCAAAGCCCAGAACATGTCCAACAACGCGGCAGTGGCCGACGGCGGGGAAATTGGCCGCGCCCAGGCGTTGCAGGCCCGTGCCGCCGGACTTTCCCCGTCCGTGCTGATGAACCCCATCCTGCTCAAACCGGAAGGGGAAATGCGCTCCCAGGTGGTGGTGCGGGGAGAGGCCGTCGGCAGCATGGACGTGCAGCGTTACCACCGTTTCAAGCAGGAACACGCCCGCGAAGTGGTGCGAGACACCTATCGCGAACTGGCCAGCCGCCACGACGTGGTGGTGATCGAAGGGGCGGGGAGCCCCGCCGAGATCAACCTCAAGGCCCACGACATCGCCAACCTGTGGATGGCCGGGGTGGCGGACGCCCCGGTGCTGCTGGTGGGGGACATCGACCGGGGCGGGGTGTTCGCCGCCCTGGCCGGAACCCTGGAACTGCTGGAACCCCACGAACGCGCCCGCATCGCCGGGTTCATCATCAACAAATTCCGGGGCGACGCCACCCTGCTCACCCCGGCCATCGACATGTTGCGTACCCGCTACGGCAAGCCGACCCTGGGAGTGGTGCCGTGGATCGAACACCATCTTCCGGAGGAGGACGGGCTGGCCCTTCCGAATCGTCCGATCCACCACAGCGGCGAAGAGCCGGGGGGGCGGGAGCTGCGCATCGGCGTGGTGCGGCTGCCGCGCATCGCCAATTTTTCCGACTTCGATCCCCTCATCGCCGAACCGGACGTGGCCCTGTGCTACGTGGATCAGCCGTCACAACTGGCAGACCTGGACGCCATTCTGCTGCCCGGCAGCAAGGCGACACTGTCTGATCTGGCGTGGTTGCGGGGGCGCGGGCTGGACGCCGTCCTGACCGCCTTCGCGGGGCGGGGCGGCGCCGTGTTTGGCATCTGCGGCGGCTATCAGATGCTGGGCACCCACATCGCCGATCCCGACGCGCTGGAAGGGGGGCAAACCGGGGCCAGTGGTCTGGGACTGTTGCCCCTCTCCACGCGCATGGCCCGCACCAAACGTTGCGCCGCCGTGACCGTCACCCCGGCGGCGGATGCCGGATTCGGTAACGAACCCCTCGAAGGTTACGAGATTCACCTGGGGGTGACCGCCGTTCATGGCGGTCAGCCCCTGTTCCACGGCGTCCCGGACGGCTTTTCCTGCCGCGTGGGCAGCGTGGGCGGGGCCTATCTGCACGGCCTGTTCGATAACGACGCGGCACGGGCGGCCTTTTTGACCCCCCTGCGCCAGCGGCACGGCCTGCCACAACCGGCGCGCATCAGCTACCGGAATCTGGTGGACGCCTCGCTGGATCATCTGGCCGACGCAGTGAGCAAATCCCTGGACATGGGGGCCATCCATGGGCTCATTGACCCCTCTTGATGTGGCCCTTCTGGCCCCCCTGGGGCACGGCGCGCTGCCGGAGTGGCTGCCCGCCGCGCCACTGGTGCTGACCGTCGCCCTGCTGCTGGACGTGCTGCTGGACGATCCGCCGCACTGGTTCCATCCGGTGCGGGCCATGGGGGCGTGCATCACATGGTGGGAACGGGCGGCACGGGATGTCTCCTGCGCGCCGGGCTGGCTGCGGGTGTGCGGCGTGCTGCTGGCCCTGTCCCTGCCCTTGGGGTGCTGGCTGCTGGTCAAAATGTTGCTGGCCGTCCTGACCATGCTGTCGCCGTGGCTGGCGCTGGGGGCGGCGGTTTATCTGACGTACACCTGTCTGTCCCTGGCCGGGCTGGCGGGGGCCGTGGCGGTGGTGCGGGAGCGGTTGCATCGGGGGGATCTGGCCGGGGCGCGGATTGCCGTGGGGCACATTGTGGGGCGCGACACCGGGGCGCTGGACAGCGGCGGAGTGGCCGCTGCGGCGGTGGAGTCGGCGGCGGAAAACGCCTCCGACGGGTTTATCGCACCGCTGTGCTTTCTGGCTCTTGGAGGCCCGGCGCTGGGGCTGGCCTACAAGGCGATCAACACCGCTGATTCCATGATTGGCCACCGGGACGAGCGTTTTTGCGATTTCGGTTTCGGCGCGGCGCGGCTGGACGACCTGTGCAACTGGATTCCGGCGCGTCTCACCTGCCTGTTGTTCGGGGCGGCGGCGCTGTTGCGCGGGTGCCACCCCCTGCGTGCCCTGTCCACCGCCTGGCGGGACGCGCCGCGCCACGCCTCACCCAACGCCGGGTGGCCGGAGGCTGCGGTGGCGGGCGCTCTGGGGATCCAACTGGGGGGGGATGCCCTCTATGACGGCCAAATCCACCACCGCCCGGTGCTGGGGGAGGGGGGCGGGCCGGGTGTGGTCCATGTGGCAATGGCCCTGCACCTGTTGTGGCTGACCGGTGCGCTGGGAGCCGCCATTGCGCTGCTGGCGGTGGCGGGGAGGTCGTGGTGATCCCCCAGCGCCACGGCGGCAACCTGCGCGACATCATCCCCCTGTGCACTCGCCGGGAAGGGGAAATACGGGATTTTTCCGTCAACACCCACCCCTATGGACCCCATCCCGCCGCCGCCGCGGCGGCGCGGGCGGCCCTGGAACACATGGACCGCTACCCGGACGCGTCCTCCGTGCCGCTGGCCGAGGCGGTGGCCGCCGCCCACGGCCTTACTTTAGCCCACGTCGTGCCGGGCAACGGCGCCGCCGAGTTGATTGACCTGCTCCCCCGCGCCCTGGATATGCACCGCGCCGTGGTGGTGTCCCCCACTTTTGGGGAGTACGCCGATGCGGTGTGCCGGGGCGGGGGGCGGGTGATCGAACTGGTTCGCCCGCCAGAGGCGCCGCTGCCGGTGGCGGCGCTTCTCCAATGCATTACCCGGGAGCGGCCGGATGCGGTTTTTCTCTGCTCTCCCAACAACCCCACCGGGGAACGTCTGCCGGATGCCGCCTTGCATGCCGTTCTGGGGGCCTGCGCCGCCGCCGGGACCGTGCTGGTTCTGGACGAGGCGTTTGTGGAGTACGACCCCCTGGGCTCCCGGATCAACCTGGTGACAGAACTGACAAATCTGGTTGTTTTGCGATCACTAACCAAATTTTTTGGTCTGGCCGGGCTGCGCGTTGGATACCTTGCGGCGGCCCCGGCGCTGGCGCGGCGGGTGAACCGGGTGCGTCCACCGTGGGCGGTGAACGGCCCCGCTGCGGCGGCCGCCGTGGCGTGCGTGGGGGATGGCGAGTATGTGCAGCGGGAGCAGCGGCGCATGGCGCAGGAGCGGCAGGTGTTTGCAGGGAAGCTGGAGCAGACGGGGCTGACACCCCTGCCGTCCGACGCCAATTTTCTGCTCTGCCGCCTGCCGGACGGGGTGTCGGCGGACACGCTCTATCCGGCGCTGGCGGAGGACGGGTTTCTCATCCGCCACTGCGGCTCCTTTGGTTTGGGAAATGCCTACATCCGGCTGCGGGTGCATCGTCCGGAGGTCAATGAGCTGCTGCTGGAGCGGTTGCGGAAACACCTTGCCACCTCCCTCCACCCTCTTGCCACTCCATAGTAGAATGGTGTCCATGCGTGTGCGTCTGGCCATTGCCCGGTGGGCACTCCTGCTGGCGTTTGTGTCGGCCCCGCTGGCGCCGGTGGCGGCGCTGGGCGCGGGCTCCGCCAAGGCGAATCCGGGCAGTCCGGGGGCCGGGCGCGCGGCCTTCGAGCGACTGGGGTGCGGTGCGTGCCATCGGGTCACAGCACCCTCCGGCGGCATGGACGTTGCCGCGCGGGTGGCGCAAAAGGGGCCGGACCTGTGGTTCGCGGGCAGCAAGCTGCAACGCCCGTGGCTGTCCGGGTGGCTGAAAAACCCCACACCCCTGAGCGGTATCCGCTACGACCGACTGGGGCCTGAACCGGCCAGCGGACGCCATCCGGCCACCCCCGCCGGGGATGTGGCGGCGGTCACCGCCTACCTGATGAGCCTCACCGATCCGCAAATGCCTGCCGGGGTGGTGGACATGGGGCAACCCATGAGCCGCACCGGGCGCATCTGGGGCAACCGGCTGTTCGGCAAGGAGCAGCAATGCTTCGCCTGCCACCGCACCGGCACGCGCTTTGGCGATCAGGTGGGGGGGATCAGCGCACCCACGCTGGTGGGGGCCGGAAAACGCCTCAATCCGGACTGGATCCACGCCTGGCTGACCAATCCCACCCGCTATGTGCCGGTGACGCGCATGCCGGTTTACCTGCAGGGCGCCTACAGCGGGTACAGCCCGGAGCAGATGGGGCAACTGGCGCGCTACATCGCCGCAATGGGGCTGGAAACCGGCGATGGCGCCACTCCCGCTACCGACACCACGCCACCGGCCGTAACGCCTTGGCCGGTGTCCCCGGTGGACGGCAAAAACCTGTCGCGGGTGGAAACCAACTTCCAGTTCCTGTGCGCCCAGTGCCACGGCGCGAAGGGCAACGCCACCGGCCCCAACGCCAGCAAACAGCTCGAGGTGCTGCCCGCCGACCTGACCGACCCGGTCTACATGGCCAAGTTCACCGACGACCAGATTTTCCGCACCCTCACCTTCGGCGGACCGGTGAACAATCTGTCGTCCCTGATGCCGCCGTGGGGCAACCGCCTCAGCGACGACGAGCGCCACGAACTGGTGCGCTACATCCGCGCCGTGCTGTGCAAGTGCAAGGGTGGAGGTGGGTAGGGCCTGTTAACAGAAGCGGCTCCGGGCCGGGGAAAGAGGGGGGCACGCCAGGTCGGCGAGCCCCTCTATCGAATGAAATTCCGGATGTGGCACCGCGCCACGCAGGGAGTTGGGGCGGCTGATGTACACCAGTTGGCCGATGCCGTAGTCCCGCGCCGTGCGCAGGTTGGTGGCCGAATCCTCCACCAGCAGGGTGCGCGCCGGGTCCAGGTCCAGGCGCCGCTGGAGGCGTTCCCACAGCGTCCGGCTCTCCTTGCCCGCCCCCAGTTCGAAGGTGGAGATGGTCTCGTCCAGAAGCGGCTCCAGGCGGGTGACGGCCATTTTCAGGCGGAGCGTCTTGGGGTGGGCATTGGTGAGCAGGACGCTGCGACAGCCGCGTTCCCGGGCACGGGCCAAAAAAAACCTTACCCCCGCGTGTTCGCGGATGCGGTGCGCCTGTCGCACCTTGATGGACGCCACGTCAAAGCCCAGCCGACGGCTCCAGTAATCCACGTCGTACCAGTCTTGCCGGCCCTCGCGCTCGCGGTACATGGCGAGCAGTTTTTCCCGGGCGTCGTCCTCGTCCAGGTGGTACACGGCGGCGTAACGGGCGGGCAGTTCGAAGTGCCAGAAAAACTCGTCGAAGGCCAGGTCCAGCAGCACGCCGTCCATGTCCAGCAACAGGGTGTCGATGCGGTTCCAGTCGAGCATGGGGGGATTCGCCGGGGACTCGGGGGGTCACGCGCCCGGAGTCTGGGGCATTTGCGACAGCAGTCGTTCCAGCTCGTTGAGCAGCAGTTCCCGATGGTGGTGGGCCGCCACCGCCGCCTTGTAGTGGGCGCCGTGGCTGCCGTTGCGCGGGGACGCGAGCAGGTCGTTGACCAGATTGTGCTGGATGCGGATGCCGTCCAGATCCTTGCGGGTAATCATCAGTTCTGCCCCTCTTTTTGTGTCTGTGCCCTGCGATCGGCTTGCGGTTCATGCCGGGAGTGGCTCGTGGTGCGCGCCCGCCCGGTGTTTTTTTATGATACGCCATGGGGGTACAATACTCACTCCCCGCCACCCACGCGCACCCGGCAGCGCACTCCCGACGGGGGTGTGTCCATGGCACGGGTTCATGGCACGGGTTCATGGCACGGGTTCATGGCACGGGTTCATGGCACGGGTTCATGGCGGACATGCCTTTAGCAGAGCGGAAGTACGGCACATGGTGGTGATGATCGACAACTACGACTCCTTTACCTACAACCTGGTCCAGTACCTGGGGGAGTTGGGGGAGGAGATCCGCGTGTTCCGCAACGACCGCATCACCCTGGAGCAGATCGCCGCCCTCGGTCCGGACCGCATCGTCATCAGCCCCGGTCCGTGCTCCCCGAAGGAAGCGGGCATTTCCAAAGATGTGGTGGCGCAGTTTGCCGGTAAAATTCCGCTTTTGGGGGTGTGTCTGGGCCATCAGTCCATTGGCGAGGTGTTCGGCGGCAACGTGGTGCGCGCCCCGCGCCTGATGCACGGCAAAACGAGCCTGATCCACCACGACGGGCGCGGCCTGTTTGCCGGGCTTGCCAACCCTTTTGAGGCCACCCGCTACCACTCCCTGATCGTGGAGCGCGAGTCGCTGCCCGAGGTGCTGGAGGTTTCCGCCTGGACCGAAGAGGGCGAGATCATGGGCCTGCGCCACCGGGAGTTTATTGTGGAGGGTGTGCAGTTTCATCCCGAATCCATCCTCACCCGCGTGGGCCATGACCTGCTGCGCAATTTCCTCGGCATGCACCAAACTGTGCGCAAGGCCGCGCAGGGAGGCGGGCGCCCATGAGCATGACCATCGCCCAGGGCATCGCCAAGGTCATCGATGGGGCGGATTTGTCGGCGGACGAGGCCGCCGACGTGATGCGCCAGATCATGTCCGGCGAGGCCACTCAGGCCCAGATCGGCGCCTTTTTGGTGGCCCTGCGCATGAAGGGCGAAGCGGTGGCCGAGATCGTCGGCAGCGCCCGGGTGATGCGCGAATTCGCCACCGCCATCCGGGTGGACGACCCGCTGGTGGTAGACACCTGCGGCACCGGTGGCGACAAATCGGGCAGCTTCAATATCTCCACCACCTCGGCGTTCGTGGTGGCCGGGGGTGGCATTACCGTGGCCAAGCACGGCAACCGTTCGGTCTCCAGCCGTTCCGGCTCCGCCGATGTACTTATCGCGCTGGGGGTCAACGTCGAGGCCAAACCGGAGGTGGTGGAACGCTGCGTCAACGATGTGGGCATCGGTTTCCTGTTCGCGCCCCTGTTCCACGGCGCCATGAAACACGCCATCGGCCCGCGCCGCGAGATCGGCGTGCGCAGCATTTTTAATATTCTGGGACCGTTGACCAACCCCGCCGGGGCCTCCGTTCAGGTGCTGGGGGTGTATGCGGAAGCGCTTACCGACACCCTGGCGCGGGTGCTGGTGGAACTGGGTTCGCGCCACTGTTTCGTGGTGCACGGCAGCGACGGGCTGGACGAGATCACCACCACCGGCCCCAGCCGTGTGGCGGAAGGGATCGACGGGGTGGTAAGCGCCTTTACCCTCACCCCGCAGGAGCTTGGGCTGGCGCTGGCCAAGCCCCAACAACTGGCGGGGGGGGATGCCGCCCGCAATGCCGAAATCACCCGTGCCGTGCTGGCCGGGGAAAAGGGGCCGGCCCGGGACATCGTGCTGCTCAACGCGGCGCCCCTGTTCGTGGCCACCGGTAAATCCCCGGATCTCAAACAGGGTGTCAAACTGGCGGCGGAGTCCATCGACTCCGGCGCGGCGGCCGAAAAACTGCGGCTTCTGGTGGAGGCCAGCCACCGGTGAGCCATACGTTGCCGGGCGGCCGGTCCTCTGGCGGAATCTCTCCGGGGGGGATTTTGGAAAAAATCGTCGCCACCAAGCGGCGCGAGGTGGCCGAGGCCAAGGCCAGAGCGCCCCTTTCGGGTTGGCAGGCAGAACTGGCGAATCTCCCCCCCGCGCGGGATTTTCGCACGGCCATCCGCCGCCGTGGCAACGGTCTGGCGCGGGTCATTGCCGAGGTCAAAAAGGCCTCCCCCTCCAAGGGCCTCATCCGCGCCGATTTCGACCCGGTGGCGATTGCCGACGGATACTGGAAGGGCGGGGCAGCAGCCATCAGCGTGCTAACCGACCGCGACTATTTTCAGGGCGCGCCGGAGTATCTCCGGCAGGTGCGGGCCGCCGTGGACCTGCCGCTGCTGCGCAAGGATTTTACTATCGACGCCTATCAAATTTACGAGGCGCGCCGCTGGGGGGCGGACGCGGTGCTGTTGATCGCGGCCATTCTGACCGACGCCGAACTGCGCGATCTGGGCGACGTGGCCCGCTCTCTGGGGTTGGCGGCGCTGGTGGAGGTGCATACCGCACAGGAACGTGACCGCGCACTGGCTGCCGGAGCCGATATCGTGGGCATCAACAACCGCGACCTGAACAGCTTCGAAACCTCCCTCGACACCACCTTCCGCCTGCTGGACGGGATTCCGCAGCACGTGGTGCGGGTGAGCGAGAGCGGCATCGCCAGCAGCGAGCAGGTGCGCGCGCTGGAAGCCGCAGGAGTGGACGCCATTCTGGTGGGGGAGTCCTTGATGCGTCAGGACGACGTCACCCGGGGCCTGATGGCCCTGATCGGCATCTGAAGGGGGTTGTTCCGTGCCGGTCAAAGTCAAGATTTGTGGCATTACCAACACCCGCGACGCCCATCTGGCGCTGGAGTACGGCGCCGACGCCCTGGGGTTCGTGTTTTACCCGGAAAGCCCCCGCGCGGTGTCGCCGGAAATGGCGCGGGACATCATCGGCTCGCTGCCGCCGTTCATCTCCACCGTGGGGCTGTTCGTCAACGAAACCATCGACCGGGTGCGGGAAATCCGCCGCATCTCCGGCGTGGACCTGGTGCAGTTGCACGGCGACGAAACGCCGGAAACGGTCAGCGCACTGGGGCCGGGGGTCATCAAGGTGATCCGCGTGCGGGGGGCGGAGAGTTTTGCCGATCTGGACCGTTATCAGCCCCGCGCCTTTTTGCTCGACGCCCATCACGACGTGCTGTTCGGCGGCACCGGCCTGCGTTTTGACTGGGACCTGGCGCAGTGGATCGACGACTTTCCGGTGATCGTGGCCGGGGGGCTAAGGCCCGACAACGTGGCCGAGGCGATCCGCCGCACCCACGCCTATGGCGTGGACGTCTCCTCCGGGGTCGAGGCGCGGCCCGGCATCAAGGACCCGGCGCTCCTCAAGGCTTTTATTCACAACGCAAAGCACGCACCCGAGGTGTTTCCATGATTCAGCGGACTTCTGGTAACGGCTCCGGTCGTTACTCCCAGCCGGACCGGAACGGCCACTTTGGTCCCTACGGCGGACAATACGCCCCGGAAACCCTGATGCCGGCGCTGGCGGAACTGGAGCAGACCTACCGCAAGCTGCGCCGCGACAAGGCGTTCAACCGCGAACTGAACAACCTGCTCAGCGAATACGTCGGGCGCGCCACGCCCCTGTACCATGCGGCGCGGCTGACCGCGCAACTGGGGGGGGCAAAAATCTACCTGAAGCGCGAAGACCTGTGCCACACCGGCGCCCACAAGATCAACAACACCGTGGGGCAGGTGCTGATGGCCAAGTACATGGGCAAGCCCCGGGTGATCGCCGAGACCGGCGCCGGACAGCACGGCGTGGCCACCGCCACCGTGGCCGCCATGCTGGGCCTGGAGTGCGAGGTCTACATGGGCACCGAGGACATGGAACGGCAGGCCCTCAACGTCTATCGCATGCGCCTTTTGGGGGCCAAATGCACCGGTGTGCATCACGGCTCGCGCACCCTCAAGGACGCCATTTCGGAGGCCATGCGCGACTGGACCACCAACGTGCGCACCACCCACTATGTGCTCGGCTCGGTCCTCGGCTGCCACCCGTACCCGATGATCGTGCGCGACTTCCAGTCGGTGATCGGCCGCGAAGCCCGCAAGCAGATCCTCAAGGCCGAGGGGAGGCTGCCGGACTTGCTGGTGGCCTGTGTGGGGGGTGGTAGCAACGCCATTGGCCTGTTCCACGCCTTCATTCCCGATCAGGGGGTGGACATGCTGGGCGTGGAGGCGGGGGGGTATGGCGTCGAAAGCGGCAAGCACGCGGCGCGCTTCGCCGGGGGTACCCTGGGGGTGTTGCAGGGCACCTGCACGTACCTGCTGCAGAACGACCACGGCCAGATCAACCTCACCCACTCGGTGTCCGCCGGTCTGGACTATGCGGCGGTGGGGCCGGAGCACGCCTGGCTGCGGGAACAGGGCCGGTCCCGCTATTGCCACATCACCGACGACGAGGCGATGGCGGCCTTCGACACCCTGGCGCGGGTGGAGGGCATCATCCCGGCGCTGGAGAGCGCCCACGCCGTGGCCCAGGTGATCAAGGAGGCGCCGCGCCTCGGCAAGAACAAGATCATCATCTGCAACCTGTCCGGACGGGGTGACAAGGACGTCTATCAGGTGGCGCGCATGCGCGGCCTGCAAGTTACCTGACGGAATAATTTTCAGGTCAATCAACCGCTTGTCCGCCACGATCCCCCGGATCGGTGGCGCGGTTCTGGCTACCGGATGACGTTTGTCATATGGACCGCCCGACGGATGACAGGTTTCCTGGCCAGAAAAAATCATGCTCTATTTATGACCAATTCCATGGGGTTCCCCATGGCCAACAGATACTCTTGGGCCGTGGCGGAGATTTTCGCCCGGTGGCATCAGGGCCCCGGGAGGCCCGCCGTGACACTCCTGAATGTGAGGGGTAGCAATGAGCATGTTGGCGATTTTGTCTTTGGGCGGTTTTGGTCTGGTGTGTCTGTGGGGTATTTCCCTGGGCGTTCGCGGCGCGTTTGCGGATTCCCCCCCCTACATGAAGGGCGAGGGTCAGGTGGGCCGCTTTGACGCCCGTTTGAACCGCGCTGCCTGAGACTTGGGCCAATCTGCCGGGGCGGAGCGGGTATTCGCGGGAGTATTCTGCGAAGCCGCCCGGCGGGTGTGTGAGACCGCCTGACAAGGGGCTGGAGGATGATCAGTCCTCCGGCCCCTGTTTTTTGTGGCAGGCGCGGTCAGAGACGGGTTGAGGGGGCGGAATGGTCCTCAAGGTTTCCCGGTTAATTGCCGAATAATTAGGCGTAAGTCACGCACGCGCCTGTGGTAAGGCGGTTCGAATGATTCGCGCCGGGAGAGGGCCTGGGCCGGAGACCAAAGGAGTTTTTGAGTCATGGCTGTTTCTGCAATTCTGGTGTTTGGGCTGTCCTCCGCGTTGTTTTCGTGGGGCGTTGTGCTGGGCGTGAAGGCCTGCATGACGGACCATGCCCCGTTCATGCAGGGCGAAGGCCATCGCGCCCGCTTTGACGAGCGGATGCGCAAGGCTGCCTGATCCGTTGGGATCGGCGACTTTTCGCCGTGGGGTCCATCGGCAACGATGGACCCCTTTTTTATGCAAAATCCGGCCCTGCTCCCGCAAACCGCCGTTTGGACGTATCATAGGCGCCAGTCATGGTCGCCGGAACTCGTCGCGCGGGTTCGAACGCATTGGCCCTTCCGGTTCACGCACTGGCCCTTCCGGAGCGGGGATTGGACCGTGGCACCATGCGGACGGCGGCCATGCCGGCGGCAATTATCAGCACGGCCCATCGGGGCGGGGAGGCGTTTGGTACCAGTGACGGGGATGAATCGGGGCGGCTTGTTTCCCTTCGGGCTGTGGGGTCAACTGCGCCTCTATTTGCGCCTGATGGGGGACGTGCGGGTGCCCCTTTCCGCCAAGTTGCCCATGGTGGCCGCACTTCTGTATCTGCTGTTCCCGATGGATTTGCTGAACGATTTTTTGTTGCCCCTGTTCGGGCTTTCCGACGATGCCCTGCTGCTGTGGCTGGCCTGGCGCTGGCTGTTGCGCCGGTCTCCCCCGGTGGTGGTGGCCGAACACCGGGCGGTCGTTTTCGGGCGGCGCACATGAAGGAAGCGCAGACTGCGGAGGCGCTGGTCATGCAGGGGGTGACCCACGGCTACCGGGCGGGGGTTCCGGTGCTGAACGGGCTGTCTCTCACCCACGCCACGGGCGTAGCGGCGGTGCTGGGGCCGAACGGGGCCGGAAAGTCCACCCTGCTGCGTTTGGCCGCGGGGCTTGCCACACCCCAGTCGGGGCGCGTGCAGGTGGCCGGGCTGGACACCCGCCGTGCCCGCGAGGCGGCGCTGGCACGTACCGCGTTTTTGCCCGAAAACCTGTATCTGGATGGCTACCTCACTCCCTGCGAGTTCCTGCGCTTCGTGGCCGACATTCGCGGCATCGCCGATGGGGAGGCACGAGGCGTGGAACTTCTCGAAGCCCTGGGTGGCGGTGCGTTCGGGGATCGCCTGTTTCGCGAACTCTCCTTCGGCATGCAGCGCAAGGTGGGCATCGCCGCCGCGCTGCTGGGACAAAAGCAAACCTCCCTGCTGGTGCTGGATGAGCCCGACACCGGCCTCGACGTCACCGCCATGCACAGCCTGGAGCGCATGATCGCCGGGGTGGCGGCGGACGGCCGCGCGGTGCTTTTGTCCTCCCACGACATGGGTTTTGTGGCCCGCTGCTGCGCGACGGTGTTCATCCTCGGCGGCGGACAGGTGGTGTGGAGCGGCCCCCCCGCCGCCCTGGTGGATGCCCACCATGCCCCCGACCTGCACCACGCCATGCTCAGCGTCCTCATCCAGTCCGGGGGGGCGGTCGTATGAGCCAGGCACAGGGCAATCTTCAGGGCCTCAAAACATCGCAAACCGAGGCGCTAAAACGCCTGTTCCGGCGCCGTGTGCCGCCGGCGCAGGTGATTACCCCGGAACTGGCCCGCGCCATGGGCGAAATTGCCGTGGAAATGGGTCGGCAGGTGGCGGTGTTGCTGGATCGGCGCGGCGAGGTGCGTTTTGTGCTGGTGGGGGACGACCGCAAGGTCGATATCCCCGATCTGGCGGCCTGGCGGGTCGGTCACCGGCGGCTGCGCGGGTTGCGCATGATCCACGTGCACCTGCAGGGCGAAGCCCTTACCGACGACGACCTGAACGACCTGTCGGGCCTGCGGCTGGACCTGATCGGCGCCTTTACCGTGGACACCCAGGGATTGCCCCGGAACTTGTATCTGGCGCACGTCAACCCCGACCCGCAGGGGAAGAACCCGGCGATCGTGCTGAACGCGGAAGACCCCCATCACCCGCAACTGCGTTTCGACGTGTTTCTGGAGGACCTGGAGGCGACGCTTTCCAGTGCCCCCGGCGGCCGCGACGTCAAGGACCCCAGGGAGCGCGCGGTGCTGGTTTCGGTCACCACCGGACGCCGCGACGAGGCCGAGGATTCTCTGGAGGAACTGGCGGGACTGGCGGATTCCAACGATCTGGTGGTGGTGGACCGCATCCTGCAGCGGCCGCGCACCATCCATCCGCGCTACCTGCTGGGTACCGGCAAACTGGCGGAACTGACCCTGCGCGCCATGCAGCGCGAGGCGGACGTGATCATCTTCGATCAGGAACTTGCCCCCAAGCAGCTCGATTCGGTGGCCTCGGCCACCGAACTCAAGGTGATCGACCGCACCCAGCTCATTTTGGATATCTTTGCCCGCCGCGCCCACAGTGTGGACGGCAAGGTGCAGGTGGAACTTGCCCAGTTGCGCTACAGCCTGCCGCGACTGGGGCTGCGGCAGGTGGCCATGTCACGCCTGACCGGTGGCATCGGTGGCCGTGGCCCCGGCGAAACCCGTCTGGAGGTCGATCAGCGTCGCGCCCGTGACCGCATCCGCCGCCTGGAGGACCAGCTTGAATCCCTGTCGCGGGGGCGCATGGAGCGGCGCAAGCGGCGCGTGGAAGGGGAGGTGCCGATCATCTCCGTGGTGGGGTACACCAACGTGGGCAAATCCACACTGCTCAACGCCCTCACCGGCAGCGACACCCTGGCCGAAAACCGCCTGTTTGCCACCCTCGACACCGCCACCCGTCGCCTGCGCTTCCCCAAAGAACGCGAGGTGCTGATTACCGACACGGTGGGGTTCATCCGCCGCCTGCCACCGGAACTGATGCGCGCATTCCGCGCCACCCTCGACGAATTGGCCGACGCCGACCTGCTCATGCACGTGGCGGACATCTCCCATCCGCAACTGGAACAGCAGATTGCGGCGGTACAGACCATCCTGATGGAACTGGAGCTCAACACCAAGCCCCTGTTGCTGGTGCTCAACAAGTGCGACCGGGTGGATGCCGAGGAGCGCGACGCCCTGTGCCGCCGCTTCGGGGGGCTGGCCGTTTCGGCCCTGGACCGGGCCACGCTGCTGCCCCTGCTGGCGGCCATGGAACACTGCCTGTGGGGCGAGGAGGGGGGACCGTGGCAGCAACCCTCCGGTGGGCCGGAGCATGAACTGGACCCGGAAGGGAATTCGGCGGTGGACCCGGCCTCTTCCGTGGGGGACCACCCGGAGGCGGTGTGACCGATTCCGCTGGCCCAGAACGGCCCGGGGCAGATTCGACCGCCGCTCCCGCAGCCGACCCGCAAATCCGCCCCCTCGTTTGCCTGGTGGGGCCTACCGCCGTGGGCAAAACCGGGGTGGCCATCCTGCTGGCCGAGGCCATCGGCGGCGAGATCATCAACGCCGATTCGCGCCAGATGTACCGGCACATGGACATCGGTACCGCCAAAGCCTCCGCGGAGGAACGCCGGCGCGTACCCCATCACCTGCTGGACGTGGTGGACCCCACCGAGCCGTTCTCGGCGGGCGAGTTCGCCCGTCTGGCCGATGCGGCCATCACCGATATCCGCGCACGCGGGCGGGTGCCCATCGTGGTGGGGGGCACCGGACTCTATGTGCGCGCCCTGCTGGACGGCATCTGGGAGGCCCCGGAGTCAGACCTTGCCCTGCGCCGGGCGCTGGAGGCGGTGCGCCATCGGCGCGGGCCCGAGTTCATGCACCGCATGTTGGCGCGCCTTGATCCAGCATCGGCGGACGTCCTGCACCCCAACGACCGACAAAAAGTCACCCGGGCGCTGGAAATCACCCTCCAGTGCGGCCGTCCGGCGGCGCGCCTGAAATCCGGGCACAATTTTCCCGGTCGCCACCAGGCGCTACGCATTGGCCTGACCCGGCCCCGCGCCGAACTTTACCGGCTGATCGACCAGCGGGTGGACGAGATGATTTCCGCCGGATGGGTTGACGAGATTCGAAAAATGCTGGATAAAGGTATAAGGCCCGGCGATCCCGGAATGAACGCGGTGGGGTACCGGGAGCTGGCCGGAGTGTTGATGGGGGAGGACAGAGCCTCCCTGCCCACGGCTGTCGCGGCCATCAAGCAGGCGACGCGCAACTATGCCAAGCGCCAATTTACTTGGTTCCGCAAAGATGATAGAATCGCGTGGCTTGGTGTGGCGGGTGTGCCGTCGGCCGATTTGTTGGCCTTGCTGTTGTCCATGTGCTTCCAAGCAGGAGTGACGTGTGTCGATGTCTCAGTCTCAGTTCACAAGGCGCCGGGAGAACGTCGGTAAATCTCACGCCAACCTGCAGGATATGTTCCTGAACCAGATGCGGCGCGAGAAAGTTCCATGTGACGTTCACCTGACCAACGGCTCCACCGTTTCGGGGATCATCCGGGGGTTCGACAACTTTGCCCTCCTGGTGCGCTACTCCGAGGGCAACGGCCAGGAGATGATCTACAAACATTCCATCGCCAGCATCGCCCCGTTGGTGGATGTGGACCCGATCCCCGATGTCGAGCCCCGTTCGGTGCCCAATTTCGGCGGCGCCTCGGGCCAGCGCTACAACCCCCTCGACGACATCTAGCGGGCACGGCCCGCAGCGGTATTCACGCAGAAACCTGGCAAGGCCGGGGGCTGCGCGAAACGGGCCGCGCCTTTTCCGATGTCATTGCCGCGAAAGCGGAAATCCGCTCCCCGGGGCGACGACCGTTCTTCGTACATTCCCCTGTGGGTGGCCGGGAGTGTCTGTTGTTTTGTCCTGCGACCGGCATCCACATGGATTTTCGTCGGCGCGGGAATGACGCCGAAGGGGGCCGCGGACACGGCCCGCAGCCCCCGGGGAACCCAAGGGTTCGACACCCGACATGGGCGGACGATCTCCCAACTCTCCCCCTGATTTTGTATACTCGGGGCGGCCTGCGGGCCGGGCGGGGCCCCTTCTCACCCGTGGTGTGTAGACAGGAAGGATGGAAAGAAAAATGATCGGAATCATTGGCGGCAGTGGACTGTATGACATCGAGGGGTTTACCGGACGCGGTGAAAAAGTGGTCGAAACCCCGTTCGGGGAGCCATCGGCCCCGCTGGTGACCGGATGGCTGTCGGGGCAGGACGTGGCCTTTCTGGCCCGCCATGGGCGCGGCCACCGGCTGCTGCCGTCGGAAATCAACTACCGCGCCAACATCCATGCCCTCAAGAGCTTGGGTGTGCGCCGTATTTTTTCCGTCAGCGCCGTGGGCAGCATGAAGGAAAAACTGGTTCCCGGCCACATGGTGGTGGCGGACCAGTTTTTTGACCACACCAAGGGCCGTATCAGCACCTTTTTTGGCAACGGCGTGGTGGGGCATGTGGCCCTGGCCCACCCGATCTGCGACGCTACCGCCAAAACCCTGGGGGACGGCGCCGACGACGCGGGCGCCACCGTGCATCGCGGCGGCACCTATATCTGCATCGAGGGGCCGCAATTCTCCACCAAGGCCGAATCCACCATCTACCGGTCGTGGGGGGTGGATGTGATCGGCATGACCAATGTCACCGAGGCCAAGCTGGCCCGGGAAGCCGGCATTTGCTACGCCACCCTGGCCATGGTTACCGACTACGATTGCTGGCACGAGGAACATGACGCGGTGACCACCGAGATGGTCATTCAGGTGCTGCTCAAGAACGTGGAGATGTCCAAGGAAATCGTGCGCCGGGCGGTGGCCCGCGCGGGCGAAATTGGCCCCTGCGAGTGCGCCAGCGCATCCGCCAACGCCGTGATCACTGCCCGCGACCACATTCCCGCCGATGCCCGCGCCCGGCTGGGGGCGATTCTGGGTGGCGCCCTCGACTGACGGTGTATCATCACTCCCGGATCGGAGGTATCCCCCGCCTCAGGGGGATAGGGTCATGGACCAAGGGGAGATGGAAATGATCGTATCGGCGCGCACACTTTTGGCTGGTTTGCTGACGGCAGCCGTGCTGACCGCACCCGTGTTGACCGGCTGTGGTGGCGGCAAGGAGCACCGGGCCGATCAGGTGAGCTACCACTACAGTCTGGGGAGGGCGTCCCTGCAGGACCGCAACTATCAGGCCGCCCTGCTCGAGTTCTACAAATCCCTGGACATCAATGCCGACGACACCCGCACCCTTTATGCCGTGGGGCACACGTTTTTCCTGCTCCAGGACTACCCCAAATCCATGGAATACATGCAGCATGTGCTGCGGCTGGACCCGGGAAACGGCGACGCCATCAACTACCTGGGCAATATTTACGAAAAACTGGGGCGTGATACGGATGCGGTGGCCATGTTCGAAAAAGCCGCCGCGCTGCGCACCTATGCCACCCCCCATTTCGCCCTGCACAACATGGCGCGCATCTACCTGAAGCGGGGCGATACGAAAAAGGCCGAATCGCTGCTGCAGGACGTGTTGCGGCGGGTTCCCGAATACGCCCCCGGAATCGCCGATCTGGGGCGCCTGTATCTGGACCAGCACCGGTGGGACAAGGCGATTGTGCAGTGGGATGTATTCGTCAAGGTGGCCCCGGCGGTCCCGGAGGGACACTATTTTCTGGCCGAGGCGTATACCGGGCAGGGTAACAACCCGGCGGCGGTGCTGGCGCTCAATGAATTTTTCCACCTGGCCGAAGATTCCCACCCGCTGTACCCGGACGCCAACGCCCTGCGCGCGCGCCTGGGGATGCCCCGCTGACTGGTGCCCGCCGTGGAAAACCCGCAGCGCTGCCCGCCACATTGGCATATCGGGCGCGCCGGGTAACGGGGGACGGCCTTGCGCTACCTGATTTACGCGGTCCTGGCAGCCACCGTGTGGCTGCTGCTGCGCGGCATGGCAAGGGGCCGCCCCGGGCCGTCCGGGCAACCTGGATCGGACGTGGCGCTGGTGGAAGACCCGGTGTGCAAAACCCACATTCCCAAATCCTCGGCGGTGGTGGTGCATCGTTCCGGCAAGAACTTCTACTTCTGTTCCGAGCGCTGTGCCGCCGCCTTTCGCGACGCCCACTGAGTGGTTCCTGTGGGGTTCGTCACTCTGGTTCGTGGTTGCCCGTGACTTGCCACTTCGGCGGCCCGGGACGGGGCAAAATGCGGTACAATCTCGCGCCAACTTTTGTGTCCCCGCGCCTGTGTCCGGTTTTTTCACCCCGGCGCCGGCGTGATTGAGCCCCCCCCGCCCCTCAACGAGGTGACCCGCATGAAATTTTTCCTAGATACCGCACTGGTGGACGAAATCCGTGAAGGCGTCTCTTACGGCCTGGTGGATGGCGTAACGACCAACCCCACCCTGGTTGCCAAAAGCGGACGTCCGTTCACCGAGGTGCTGAAGGAAATTTGCGCCATCGTGGATGGGCCGATCAGCGCCGAGGTGGTGAGCACCGATTGCGAGGGGATGCTGCGCGAGGGGCGGGAGCTTGCCAAAATCCACGACAACATCGTGGTCAAAGTGCCGCTGATCGCCGAGGGCCTCAAGGCCACCCGCGTGTTCGCCTCCGAGGGCATCGCCACCAACGTCACCCTGTGTTTTTCCGCCACCCAGGCGCTGCTGGCCGCCAAGGCCGGGGCCACCTACATCTCGCCGTTCGTGGGGCGGCTGGACGACATCAGCGCCAGCGGCATGGAACTGGTGGAGCAGATTCTGGATATTTATGAGGCCTACGACTTCTCCACCGAGGTGATCGTGGCCAGCATCCGCAACCCGCTGCACGTGCTCGACGCCGCCCGCATGGGGGCCCACATCGGCACCATGCCCCTGAGCGTGATGAAGCAGCTCATGAAGCACCCCCTCACCGACATCGGCCTGGCCAACTTCCTCAAGGACTGGGAGGCCAGCCAGAAAAAGGGGTAGGCGAAAAAGCGCTTTCACCCTTGTCCGCGCTTCCCGTGCGGACGTACCATGCACCCATGAGCAGCGCGGTTTCCGGCAAAAAACTCGGCATTCTGCTGTCTGCCCACCCCGACAAGGGCGACCTGCCGGCCATCCGCAGCCTGGCGCTGGCCGCCCGCACGGCAGGGGTGGACACTTATTTGTACCTGATCGACGAGGGGGCCCGTGCCTACCGCGACCCCTTGATGGACACCCTGCGTGGCGCGGGGGTCAAGCTCTACGTTTGCGCCTATGGCGCCAAGCCGCGCGGCGTGGAGCCGGACGAGGGGGCGGTGTTCGGGGGGTTGGCCGCCCTCGGCGGGCTGATGGACGCCTGTGACCGCTTCGTGAGTTTCAATTGATTCGCCCCGTGCGGGCCGCCCGCTTTTCCCCAACGGTCTTTTCGCCATGACGTCTGCCCCCGCGTTGCTGCTGTTCATCGCTTCCGACCCGGAGCGTTCCGGCGCCACCGCCGAGGCCCTGCGCATGGGCATGGGGCTGGCGGCGGGCAGCCGCTCCGTGCAGGTGGTGCTGAGCGGTCCGGCGGCGCGTGTGCTCACCGAGGAAGTGGACGAGCTGGTGGACGGCGAGATGATCGAGAACCACCTGGAGGTTTTTGCGGAATGGGACACCCCGTTCTTCGTCGCCCGTCAGGCGATTGCCGAATACGGCATCCGTGATGCGCCGGTGCCGGTCGTCCCCGTGGACGACAGCGAGATCGCCCGCATGCTGGCCCGCGCCCGCAACGTGATGGTGTTTCCATGAATCTGCATCTGATCCGCCCGTTGGCGCCAGCGCACGCGGCGTCCCTGATCGCGGCACAGGTGGCCGCCGGGCTGCCGGTTACGGTGGTGCTGGTGGATGGCGCCTCGCCCGTGGACGTGGTGGCGGCGCACGTCGCGGTGGGGGAGGGGGTGCCTCAGGCGGAGGCCGTGACCTGGGAGCGGGTGCTGGAACTCACCTTCGCGGCGGACAACGTCGCCGTCTGGTGACGTGCCCCCCTTCCCGGGCCGCTATCGGCCTGCGGCCACACTTTCCATCAGGAAATTGCGTCCCCATTCGTCCGCCGGAGCGATGGTCAGCAGTCGGGTGGCGATTTCCCGCGCCCGGGACGAGTCTCCGGCTCCCACCAGCGCCTTGCCGTAGGCACGCAGGATGGCCGGGTTGCGGGGGCTGAGCTGGATGGCGGTCTCCAGGTGGGTGATGGCCACATCGGGGTGATTCTCGGCCAGGTCAATCAGCGCCAGGTCATAGTGCACGTCTGCGCGCCCGGGGGTGCCGCGCAGCAGCTTTTCCCACGCCTCGCGGGCTCCCGCCAGGTCGCCGCTGCCGTACAGCGCGCTGCCCAGCCCCAACAGGGTGACGTCATTCTCCTTTAGGGCGCGGCAACGGCGCCACTCCGCGGCGGACTCTCCCCAGTTGCGCGTTTCGGCCAACATCGCGGCCAGCCCCTGGCACAGGCCCTGGTTGGCCGGATCGGCACTGGCCGCCTGACGTGAGTCTTTCAATCTGGTTTTGGCGAGAAAGGCAATTTCCCGCGCGGCTTCCGCCACGTCCGGCTGTCCCGGAAAACGCGCCATCACCCCCCGGTAGACGTCCGTGGCCTGGGCGAACTGTCCCCGGTCGGCAGCCAGGTCCGCCGTCATCAGCCGCTGGGAGATCAGGTAGCGGTTGACCGCCACGTCCTGCAGGGCCGGGGGGACGCCGGAGACATGGTTCAGAAACTTTTCGCGCAGCGGCAGCACGGTTTCCAGCACGTCGGGGGCGTGCTCCTCGGCGGGCAGGAACTCAAGGGGGCTGTGATCGTCGTGGAACACCTCCGCATCCCGGGTATATTCCGCCAGACCCCGGCTGTCGGTGATCAAGGTGTCGAGCAGCACCAGCGGGTGGTACACACCATACCCCTCCATCGCCTGGCGCACTGATGGCGCGGACATTTTGCGCGCCAGGGTGGGGTAGTCGATGGCCACCGGGTCCATGCTGCCCACCAGAATCAGGTTGTTGTTGCCGCGGGCAAACCCGCCAAAATTTTGCGACGCCCAGAGGGTGACGTGGGGAAACGCGTCCTGAAAGGTCTTGATGATGCCCCGGAATTCACTGTCCCGGAGGCCGTTGACCGGAGCCCACTGCACCACGATACCGCCCGGTTTAAGGGCTTTTTGCACCAGCCCGTAATACTCCCGCCCGTACATCCCCGCGTTGCCGGCGTTGTACTTGGGGTGGATGACACCGGTGACGATCACATCGTACCGCCGGGGGGTGGTAAGCAGGAAATTGCGGCCGTCTTCCACCATCACATGCAGGTTGGGAAAGCGGAGAATGTCGTTGTTGTAATCCTTGAACAGCGCCGCCACGCCCAGAATCGCCGGGTTGATCTCCACCACGTCCACGCGGTTGAAATGGTACAGGGGGTCGAAGGGCACCGCGCCGCCCGCGGTCATGCCCGCGCCCAGCGCCACCATGAGCACGTCTTTCGGATACGGGTGCAGCAGCAGCCCCAATTGTGAAAGCAGGTTGTGGACGCGCTGGTCCGACTCCGAGGTTTTGGACTGGTTCTCGCCATCGATCTTGTAGGAGATGAACCCGGAATCCTCACGGGTGACCTCTACGATGCCGGAACTGCCCTCGTCGTAATAAAGACTCGCGGTCTCGTCGAGAAAACCGGGACGGAAGTTGTAGTGCAATACCGAGAAAAAACGGTCGCTGGTGGTGACGACGAAAAACACCAGAAACGCTCCGGCGACGGCGGCCAGCGCGGCGGTGCGGCGCCACAGCGCCGGGGTGCCGGAGCGCAGCAGCACGACGATGCCGGTGACCACGGCCAGTGCACACATGGCGAGGATGCTGCCTTGAATGCCCAGCAACGGAATGGTGACAAAGGCCGCCAGCACGCTGCCCAGAATCGCCCCCACGGTGTTTACCGCGTACAGGCGCCCCACCTGCCGGGCCATGGAGCCCAGCCCTTCCACATAGACGCGGGCGGTCAGGGGCAGCATGGCGCCCATGAACACGGTGGCAGGCAACATCACCATGGCGGCCACCAGAAACCCACCCAGGGCGTCCTGCTGGGGGATGTGGTTCATGATCGAGCCGAACGCCGGCATGGTGGCCAGACCGGAGGTGCCCACGCCCAGGAGACACAATCCCATGGCGCGCCGGGGGTTTTCCAGTCGGTCCACGCGGCGGCTGATGAGCAGGGCGCCCAGAGACAACCCCAGCAGGAAGGTGGCGAGCATGGTGGCGAACGCCTGAGTGGTGTTGCCGAGGAAAAACGCCAGGGATTTGGTCCACAGCACTTCCAGGGCCAGGGCGATCATGCCCGAAAGCCCGTACAGCAGCACCCACCGCTCCGCCTCCGGGAGCCGCGACAGCAGGCCGGGGGAGGGTGCCGGGGGTACGGGTGATGCGTCGCAGGCGGCGGTTTCAGTCGGTGGTGCGTGGGTCGCCCCGGAAACCCCTTCGGGGGCTACGGCATGGACCGGCACCGGCACGGCCAGCCGATGCAGCAGCAGCGCCGCCGCCGCGACGGCGATGTTGATGCCGATGGCAACAAAATTGGTGCCACTGATGCCAAAGGCACGCATCAGCACGAACCCCGTCAGGCCAGCCCCCAGCATGGCTCCCAGGGTGTTGATGCCGTACAGGGTGGCCAACTGGCTGCCGGCGGCCCCGGCGCGGCGCACGGCAAAGCGCGACAGCACCGGCAGGGTGGCGCCCATCAGCATGGTGGGGACAACCAGCACCAGAAAGGCCAGGACAAAGCGCACGCCACCCACCAGGGGCAGGAAATCTCCCGCTACCCGGTGCAGGTTGACGTAAATCAGGGTCAGTATCCCGAACGAGGCCGGGATGAGCAGGGCGCACAGGGCGATGCCCAACTCCAGAATGCCGTACAGGCGCAGGGGGTCGGTGCGGCGGTCCGCCAGCCGCCCGGCAATGGCGCTGCCCAGCGCCAGACCGGCCATGAACGCCGCCAGCACCAGACCGATGGCCTGCGTGGTGTTGCCCACCACATGCCCCAGCATGCGGGTCCACAGCACCTCGTACACCAGGCTCGACAGCCCGGTGAAGAAGAACAGCACGTGCAGCAGCAGGATGTTCATCGCGCAGTCGGCCGGAGCGGCCTAGTGGGGGTGTCCGTGATGGGGATGGTCGTCATGATCATCATGGCCTGCGTGCCCCGCGTGGTCGTGGTGATGGCCGTGGGTTTCTGCCGCCTCGATGCGGTAGATGCAGCCGTCACAGGCCATCATCATTTCACCTTCATATCCCTGACGGATGCGCTCGGCAACCACGTCCATCAGCAGGGTGTGGTATTCAAAGTAGTGGGCGAGGGAAAAGCGCACGTGCTGCCAGCGCTTTTCGAATTCGGCCACCATGCCCCGCACGCGCTCGATGAGCACGCCGGTGAACAGAAAGTAGGGGGCGATGATGACGTGTCCGGCCCCCAGCCGGATGAGGCGCTCCACGCCGGTGGGCAGGTCGGGACGGGTGACGCCGACGAAGGCGTAGTCCACCCGTTCGTAGTCGGTGGCCTCCCAGAACAGTCGGCTGATTTTGGCAATGTCGCCCGCCGCATCCGGGTCGGAACTACCGCGCCCCAGCACCAGCACGCCGTCGTCGTCGGATGGTTTTGCGCCGTTGACCGCCTCGGACACCCGTTCCACCATCATGCGGATGGTCTGATCGCAGACACCGATATTGCGCGTGTAGACGATCTCCACCCCCGGGTGTTTGTGACGGGCCTCTTCCAGGATTTCCGGCACTTCCATTTTCACGTGCCCGGCGGCCAGCAGGATCACCGGCACGGCGATGATGCGGGTGGCACCCAGGGCGACGGCTTTTTCGATGCCCTCCGGGATGAGCACCTCGGCCAGTTCGATGAAGCACGGCACGATGGTTTCCTGCGGCAGGCGCGCGCGCAGCCTATCGGTAAAAACCAGAAACTCCTCGTTACCTTTCGGGTTGCGGGAGCCGTGGCCGATGAGCAGGATGACGGTTTTTGAGGACATGCAACACACACCTTGGGGGGGCCAAAACAGGCCGGTTTGTGATTATAACGGGTAATTTCCGGAGAACGTCCGATTTTATGGCGCGCGCCGGGCGGCGGGCTCCTGGAGTACGCTGTTCCCGTGATCGACGTGCTGATCCAGATGACCGCCTTGATCGCCCTGGGGGCGGTGTGGCGCCACCTGCGCCCTTTGGGGCTGGAGGCGGACGCCACGCGCAGGGCGGTGACCGGCGTGGTTTATGTGCTGTTTTTGCCCGCTCTGGTGCTGGCGGTGTTGTGGACCGCCCCGCTGGGGCTGGACGCCCTGCGCACCGCCGTTACCGCCGCCGTGGGGGTGGCGGGCGGCATGCTGCTGGGGTGGGGCGCCAGCCGCGCCACGGGGTTGGACAGAGCCGCCACCGGGGCAATGATTCTGGCCTGCGGCTACCCCAACACCACTTATCTGGGACTGCCGGTGCTGGAGGCCACCTTTGGGCCGTGGGCGCGGGGGGTGGCTATCCAGTACGACCTGTTCGCCTGCACACCGTTGCTGCTCACCGTGGGCATCCTGATCGCCCGGTCCCACGGTGAGGGGGAGTTCGAACCACCCCTCAAGGCGTTGTTGAGTGTGCCGCCGCTGTGGGCGGCGATTCTGGGGGTGGGGTTGAATCTGGCCGGGGTGACCTGCCCGGTGTGGCTGCACGGCCTCCTGGCGCTGATGGCCGCCGGGGTGGTGCCGCTGATGCTGTTTTCCCTGGGGTTGGGACTGGCCTTTGGCGCCCTTTCCGCCCGCCGCCTGCCGAGGCTGGCGCCGGTGGCGGTGATTCAACTGGCTTTAGTGCCGCTGCTGGTCTGGGGGGTGGGAAAAGCGGTGGGATTGCACGGCCAAAGCCTCTCTGCCGTGGTGCTGGAGGGGGCCATGCCAAGCATGGTGCTGGGGGTGGTCATCTGTGATCGTTTTCGCCTCGACACCGGCCTGTACGCCGCGGCGGTGGCGCTGACCACGGCGCTTTCGGTAGGCACGCTGCCCCTGTGGTTTGCCGCACTGGGCGGGGCCGGGTGAAGGGGAGGGGGGCTGCCCCCAGTTGCGGGGAATGTGCGCCTCCGATACGATGCGGGGTCGTCCGGACCGGGAGTGGCGTTTTTTTTTCGGGAAGGGATTTCATGAGTTTTCGCAAGGCCTCACTGGCTGCCGGCGCGGCATTGCTGCTGTCCGGATGTTACGTGTACGAAGGAGAGGGCTACGGGCATGGTCGCGGCCATGGGCACGGCCACGGCGGCCCCCGCGGGCACCTGAGTCTGGAGATCCCCATTGCGCCCATGACGGTGGCTCCATCCCCGGGGGTGTCGGTGACGCTGCGCTTCACCGATCCGGACATTCGCGTCATCCGCGGCTATTACGTGGAAGAACACCACCGGGGGCGGGGGCGCCATGGACACCACGACGATGACGACTTGCCGCCGGGCATCCGCAAGCAGATCCGGCGCGGGCAGGGCCTGCCGCCCGGTTTGCGCTACCGGAGTGTGCCTCAGGAACTGGAACGCCAGTTGCGGCCGCTTCCTTCCGGGTACGCCTGGGTGACTTTGGGTTCCGACGTGGCGATCCTGGACGTGCGGACCAGCGTGGTGGTGGATATCCTGGGCGGCAATTAGCCGCCCGGGCGGAGAGCAGGGGCGCCGGGGGGCGCCGCAAGGAGAAGGCGGGAATGAACAACCGATTCCCGGTCCGCAGGGCCGGGTTGCTGTGGGTGCTGCCGCTGCTGGTGGCTGGGTGCGTGGTGTATGTTCCGGAGCCGGGCGGCCTGTCGGCGCCCCCGGTTTATCAAGGGCACAACGGCTTCGACGACCACCACGGGCGCGACGTTTTTGACGACCGGGACCGTGCCGTGGTGACCATCCGCGACTCCGACCGCTACCTGATTGCGGACTTTTTCGCCCATCTGGAGCTCGACCTGAGCCTGGCCTCGGACCAGCGCATTTACCTTAGTCACCGGGAGTTGTCGCCGTCGTGGCGGGCGCGCATCCGCGTTGGCGATCCGCTGCCTGGGGGGCTGGTGCGCTACGACCTGCCCTACAACCTGGTAACCCGGCTGGAGCCGCTGTCGCGGCGTTACGCATGGGTGCGGGTGGGTACGGACGTGGTATTGCTGGACACCACCACGCGCCTGATCGTGGATCTGGTGTACGACGCCGCCCGTCTGCCGTCTTCGCCCTACGACCGCCGTCGGAGGGATGATCGGGACGACAGGGACGATCGGGGAGGGCGGAACGGCCACCACGACGACCGGGCCGACTGGTACCAATTTCACGACAACGACCGGGAGATCATTGTTGAGTATTACCGGACTCTGGAACAGCGATCGCCCAGTCCCTCCGGCATCCTGCGCATGGGGGAGCGACTGCGCGAACTGGACCCCGGAGTGCGGGGGCAGATTCGCGTGGGAGGGCGACTGCCGGCGGGAGTTTCCCGCATTCCGCTGCCGACGGAACTGACACGGCGCCTTGGCCCGTTACCACAGGACATCAGCCGGGTGCGGGCGGGAACGGATGTGGTGCTGTTCAACAGTCGCACCGGCCAGGTGCTGGACATCCTGCGCGACGTTACCCGGCGCGATGACCGCCGGGGGACAGGAAGTGATGCGCCCCCCGATGACAACGGGCGGGGGCCGCGTCCGGGGCGGGATCACGGCACGGACCGCACCGATCGGGCAGACCGTGCCGATCGGGCAGACCGTGCTGATCGGGCAGACCGTGCCGATCGGGCAGACCGTGCTGATCGGGCAGACCGTGCTGATCGGGCAGACCGTGCTGATCGGATCGAGCCTGGCCACCGCAGCGGGCATTTTGACGACAATGACCGGGCGGTCATCATCGAGTTCTACCGCAATCCTCCCGAAGTGATGACGCGCTCCGGGATGCAGCGTATCGGCGAACGCATCCGCACGCTCACCCCGTCCCTGCGCGGGCAGATCCGGAGGGGGACGCCGCTTCCCCCCGGGGTGCCAAGGGCGTCCTTGCCGGTACCCCTCACCAGCCGCCTGGGCCGGCTGCCCCAAGGCCAGGAGCGGGTGCGCGCCGGAACCGACGTATTGCTGCTGGATACCGAAACCGGGGACGTGCTCGACATTCTCCCCGACGCGGCGGCGCCCCCTTCCGGGCAATGACACGGGGGATGCCCGGCCTGTGTGGCCGGAGCGTTCGGCCGGAGCGTTCGGCTTGATTGGACAGAATTTCTCCTATAGGGTACTGTACACTCCGGGGCGCCGCTGCGGGCGCAAGGAGTCACGGAGGGGAACCAATGGCCAGAACGTTTTTTCCGGAAGCGCACAAGATGATTCCGGCCAGTCGCCCACACCCGGAGGGGACCCAATACAAGGTCTCGGTGGGGATGGAGGACTGGGGCGGGAGTTATCAGCCGGTCATCAAGGTGCAGATGGTCTACAAGGGTTTTGTAAAGGGCCGCAAAAGCCCGTCGTACCCGCTGGAGGCCGACGACTATTGGCTGGTGTACCGGGCCGTGCGGGAGATCATGAAAGAGTGTAACTGGCCGATGCCCGGCGAGGAGCCGAAACGCGGCATCCTGTCGCCCCGGGCGGCCCGCGCCACGGAAGGAGCCGCCCCGGAGCCGGGGTGGACGGAACCGGTCCAGGAACAGGACCAGATCAGGGATGAGGTAACGTGATCGGATTTGTTTTCAAAACCACGCTGGCCGTCTGTGTGCTGGCGGGAACCATCGGCGTGGTGATGGCTGCGGTAGGGCAGGGGCACGGCTCCAGCCTGGCCCGTGAGGTGTCGGCGTCCTTTCCGAAGGCGGTGGTCACCCCGGTCGGCAAGGGGCTGGATGTCGCCGGATCGGAGACCGCCGTGGCGGCGGCCCGCAAGGTTCACGAATGGTCCGGAATGGCCATCGACGGGGCCGTGGATCTCGCCCGCTCGGTGGCGGAACGGCGTGCCGAAGTGAATGCCGCGGCGCGCCGTGCGGCGGACTCCGGCGAAACCCTTTTGCACCCGCCGCTGGAGGATGACGGCGGCAGTGTGGGGGCCTTTGTCGAACAGGGCGAATAAGCCCTTACAGTCGGGCCCGCCTCCCGTGACGGGGATTCCAGCCCCCAAAAAACCCGCCCAAAACCGCGCACCCCGCCCCGAATCCCCCGCTGGAGACAGCGGATGCGTTTGGACGCGCCCCGCCCAATAATTGACCAATTATTTTTCATAATTGTTCTGGATTCGCAGGATTTCGCCTCAACCCGAGGGGCCAAACACACCGACAAGAGAAGTAGGGGGGAAGCATGGCCTTCCCCTGTCCGGAGCAGTCCGGCCTTACTTTTTTCCTGCCTGTGGAGGCGCAATGGGACCGACCTGCCGCATCCAGAATGCCCCGGCGGTGTTCTGCAACACATCCTGGGGGGTGTTTTCGGCCGTCATTACGCCGGTGGCCATGGGTTTTTTGTGCGTGGTGCTGGCCGGCAGCGGCCTGAACCGCCTGGCGGTTTCGCCCTTGGGGGGCGCGGCGGAACTGATCTCCTCCCTGTTTTTGAGCATCCTGTCCGCCGCCGGCTGGGCCATGCTGCCGTGGCGCAAGGTGGAAATTGGCGTGCGTCAGGACGGGGTGATGGTGGAAGGGCCTGCCGGGCGCCGCTACTGCCGCTGGAGCGACATGGGGCGCCTTACCGACCTGCCCCTGGCCGAGGCGGTGGTGTTGTTCGACCGCGACGACAAGCTGGTGTTTGCGGCGCCCTATTCGATTCCCGGCGTCATGGTGCTGCGGGAGCTCATCCGCAGGCGCATGTCGGAGGCACGCACCGGGGAACCCGGAATCCAGGCGGCCTGACGCCGCACCGCACCTTTTTTCTGCCCGCTCCCCCGGTCATGGCCGGGACGACTGCCCGGCCGCATCGCCCCCCAGCACCGGTCTGGTGGGGAGGGGGGCAGGCTTGCTGGCGGGCAAAAATCCGTCCAGACCGGTCACTGCCCGCGCCAGGGGGGAGGGGCGGACCGGCCACGAGTTCTTGAGCACGTTCTGAGGTTCATCCCCGGTAAACGCCAGATAACCGTATTTTCCGTAATGGGGGAGTTTTCTTGCCAGCCCCGACAGCGGCCCCGGAGTGTCGGAGCCGATCCAGCCCAGAGGGGCGCCGTCGCGCATCGGGTCGCGCAGGGCGGTGACCAGTGTGTGGGAGCGGGGAAAGGTGCCTTCGGGGAAAATCAGTCCCTGATCGGTCCACACCGCCCCGGCGTCGATCAGGCCCGCGACCACCTGTTCCACATGGCGGTTCTGCCACCCCAGCACCCACACCGCCCGGTGCGCGGGCAGGCGGCTGAATTCGTTGTCGAACACCACCTCGCCGTGGGAACGCGCCGCCAGGGATCGGGCCAACTGCAGCCACCCACCCTGAACCGCCGTGGGGGCCCCGGACGGCACCACAAACAGCGGCTTTTCCGCCCCCAGCAAGGCCGACAGGGCCGGTGGTGCCTCGTCCGGCCCAAGGCGGCGGAACACGTCGGAATACGGATCCACCGCCACATACAGCGGCGCGTCGGGCTCCTGAATGTCGAAACTTTGCTGCTTCTGGTCCATGCGCAGGGTGTGTACTGCGGCCGTATCGGCTCCGGAACTGGTGACGGCGACCGGAATGTACAGCAGGTAGGGGGGGCCCTCCTGTGTCTGGCGCAGGGTCAAAAGCATGTGGCGCGGGGCGGGGTCGGCCAGAGCCGGGTCTTTGGGCAGCAGCACCGCATCCACCAGTTCCAGTTCCGGCGCGCCGACGCGCGTCAGCCATTGGTCAAAAACCGCCTTCAGATCGCGTCCGCTGGTCTGCTCAAAGGCCCGGCGCACGTCGTTCCAACCGGCGTGGTGGAAGCGCTGGCCGTCATAGAAAGTGGTCAGGCCGTGCAAAAAGGCCTCGTCACCCAACTGCACGCGCAGCATGTGGAACAGCATCATGCCCTTGCCGTACCCCACGGCCTGACTGGATTCACTGTCCCGTGTGACAAATCGGGTGAGCGGAAAATCCTTCCCGGTGAGCACATAATCCGCGTACGCCTGCAGGGCCTCGCGGCGATATTCCGCCCCCTTGCCGCGGGCCTCCATGACCAGGTGATCGGCCAGGTAGCGGGTGAGCCCCTCGGACCAGTTGCCGCCGCCGTAGTCCACAAACACCCCGTTGCCCCACCAGTTGTGGGCGATCTCGTGAGGGAAGGAGCTTTCGAGGATGAACGGCAGGCGCAGCACCGTGCCCCCCATGAGGGTGAAGGACGGCATGCCCCAGCCGGTGGGGGCGGGGTTTTCCACCAGGGCAAACTTGGCGTAAGGGTAGGGGCCGATCAGGTCGGCGTACAGGTCCAGAAAATGGCGGGTGGCGGCCAGATAGCGGTTGGCCAGCTCCGGATCGGGATGGAGCAAAAACGCCTGGGCTACCGCCGTGCTGCCCGTTGTGCTTCCCGCCAGTTCGTACTTGGTGAAGGGGGCGGCCACCAGGTAGATCTGCTCCTGCGGCTGCTCCACGCTCCAGCGCACCGCGGCCGTGCCCTCCGGCGTGACAAAGCCGGTCAGGGGAGGAAGCGGCCCCATACCCTGGCTGACTGCCGTCCACGCGGGGGGGACCAGGACCGTCATGGAAAAGGTTACCTGCGCAGGTGTATCACCCGGGGCGGTGTCCTCTGCGGGCTCCAGAATCTGCGGATACCACGCGCCATTCCCCGACAGCAGTGCGAAGGTGGGGGAGATACCCTCTTCACCCCCCGGTTCGGCGCCCGCCGGGAGCGGGTAGGAACCTCCGTATTCCACCAGAATGGTGCGGTCGGGGGAGGGGGTTAACCGGTACTGTGTGGCGTTGAGTGTGCCGCTCCGGGGCACCGGCTCGGCCCCCGGCTGAGACAGGGACAGTGTCAGGCCGCGGGCCAGCAGGAAGCTCACCTGTTCCCGCGTGGACAGGCGCACCGGCAGGGTGATGCGGTCGCGCACCGCCACGGCGCCGGTGTCCGGGTCGAGGCGCACCACCATCTGGTGATGCACCACCCCGGACAGGGGGGCACCTGGCTCCGGGACGGCGCCCGGCGATCCTGGCGCCAGGCGGGGCGCGCAGGCGGACAGCAGGGCCATGAACAACAGGACCATGGACAGCACCACGGTCAGCGGCGGGGCCACACGGACGCGGGAGTTCGGGTGGATTATGGTACCAAACATCAGACAGCAATCTCCTTCCAGCGCCGCAGCAGGCGGGTGGGGGACACCGGCTCGGCGGTGCGGATCTCCTGGGCAAACAGGGAAATTCTCAACTCCTCCAGCAGCCAGCGGAAGTCGGCCATCTCTGCAGACACCTCCCGTGCTGCCGCGCGACATGCGGCCATGCGCTCCCGCCAGGGGGTGAACAGAGGTAAAAACTCCGCCATCCGGGCGGTGTCGCGGGCGGGGTTTTCGGACATTTTGCGGATGCGCAGGGTGACTGCTTTCAGGTAACGCGCAAGGTGGGGCAGTCGCTCCCACGGGGTGGCCGCGATGAAGCCGGGGTAGATCAGGCTGTCGATGTGGTCGCGGATGTCGGCCACGGACTCCCGGCTGCCTGCCCGTACCTCCTTGAGGGCCGTCAATGCGGCGTGGCGCGCCTCCAGCGCCTGGGCGGCATGGCCAAGGGCCGTGGCGGCGGCGGGGGCGATGCGCGGACGGGCGGCTTCGGCCAGCCGCTCAAAATCCTCGCGGCTGCGGGGCGGGGCGGCGGCGTTCACGAACACCTGAGCCACTGCCGCCTCCAGCACGTCGGTACGCAGGTCCGCGCGCAGGTTGGAACCCGCATTGGCCCTGCCGCTTGCGAGGGCGGCGTAGTGCATGCCTGTGGTCTGGGGCACCGCCATGCGCGTCAGTTGCGTCCACGCCTTGCCCATGTGCAGGGCCAGCAGGCGCACGGTGCCCCGGCGGTGGTGGGCGTCGGCCTCGGCGCGGGTGGCGAACAGGCGCAGCGCCACGGTGTCGCCCTCGTCGCACAGGGCGGGAAAGGCGGTCACCGCCCCCGGCTTTTTGCCGTCCCCCAGCCCCACACTCTCCGGCAGGGCGGGGACACTCCATGAAGTCAGTCCGGCGGCCTCGTGGGCGGTTTTGGGGATTTGGCCGAAGTCCCGCCGCGCGGCCCCGCCAAGTTGGGTTTGAAGCACCGCCAGGTCGCGCCCCGCCGCTACTTCGCGGCCTCCGGTGTCCACCACCCGGAAACGCATGCGGAGGTGCTCGGGGAGTTTTTCCGTGTCCCACTCGGTGGGGGCGACATCGGCGCCGGTGTGGGTGCGCACAAAGTGCCCCAGCGCGTTCATCAGCAGGCCTTCGGGTGCGGTGGCATCGACAAAACGCCCGGCCCAGTGGGGCCATGGCATCAGGTGCTTGCGGCGCGCCTTGGGCAGGTTGCGGAACAAAAACCCCACCTTGTCGCGCAGCAGCCCCGGCACCAGCCAGTCGAAGAGTCCGGGGGACAGGCCACCGAGCATGGCCAGGGGGATGGTGACGGTCACGCCGTCTTCCGGGTGGCCCAGACGGAAGCGGTAGCCGAGGGGAAATCGCGTGCCGTCCACGGTCAGGGCGTCGGGGAACAGGTCGGGCGAAAGGGAGTCGGAGGGACCCAGGTCTTCCGCCTTGAGGCAGAGTAGTCCGGGGGTTGTGCGCTCCGCCTCCCGCAGCCAGTGATCAAAGGCGCGCAGGTCGGATATCCCCTCCGGCAGGCGTGCGTCGAAGAAGGCGAACAGGGTTTCCGGGTCCACCCCGTGGCTGTGGTCGCGGCTGCGGGCGCGGCGCTCCTCGGCCTGGGCGAGAAATTCGCGGTTGTGGGCCAAAAAGGCGTGGGCGCGCTTTTTCACCTCCTCCATATCGCCGCTGACGAGGGCCGCGCGGATGAACACTTCCCGCGCCTCGGCGGGGTGGATGGCGCCGTATTGCACGCCCTTGCCCGGCTGCACCAGCAAGCCAAAGAGTGTGGCTTTTTCGGTGGCCACCACCGCACCGCGCCGCCGGTCCCAGCGCGGATCGGTGTGGGATATTTTTAACAGGTGTTTTCCCACCGCCACCGCCCACTCGGGCTCAATGGCGGCGCAGGTGCGGGCGTAGCGGCGCTCCGTTTCCACCACCTCGGCGGCCATCACCCATCGGGGCGCCTTGTTGGCCAGCCCGGAGCCGGGAAACAGCACAAAACGGCCGTCCCGGGCGGCCCGGTATTCGCGGCGCTCGTCTTTTTCGCCCAGGTTCGACAACAGCCCGGCCAGCAAGGCACGGTGCAGGGGTTCGTAGTCCGCCGGTGACTGGGGGGATTTCGGGCTGATGCGCAGCCCCAGCTCCTTGACCTGATTTGCCAGTTCGCGCTGGATGTCGTGCCATTCGCGCATGCGCAGCCAGTTGAGGTAACGCTCGCGGCACAAGCGCCGCAGCTTGTTGTGGGACAGGTGGCGCGCCTGCTCGTGGTACCACGTCCACAGTTTAAGAATGGCCACGAAATCGGAGCGCTCGTCGGCAAACTCGGCGTGGGAGCGGTCGGCCTTGGCGCGCTCCTCCACCGGGCGCTCACGGGGGTCGGGCACCGACAGGGCCGCGGTGATGACAAGGGTTTCGCCCAGCGCCCCTTCGCATTCCCCTGCCACAATCATGCGCGCCAGACGCGGGTCCACGTGGAAGGCCGCCATCTGTCGTCCCAGCGGGGTGATGCGGCGCATTTCGTCCACCGCGCCCAGTTCCGTCAGCAGGGCAAAACCGTCGGCGATCTGGCGTCTGTCCGGGGGTTCGACGAAGGGGAAATCCTCGATGTCTCCCAGATCGAGGGCCAGCATGCGCAGGATCACCGCCCCCAGGTTGGTGCGCCGCACCTCCGGCTCGGTGAATTCGGGGCGCGCCAGATAGTCCGCCTCGGAAAAAAGGCGGATGCAGATGCCGTTGGCGATGCGCCCGCAACGCCCCTTGCGCTGGTCGGCGCTGGCGCGGGAAATTTTTTCCACCGGCAGGCGCTGCACCCGCGACCGGGCGCTGTAGCGGCTGATGCGGGCGGTGCCGACATCCACCACATAGTGGATGCGCGGCACGGTGAGGGAAGTTTCCGCCACGTTGGTGGCCAGCACGATGCGCCGCTGCGGTCCGGGGTGAAAAATGCGCCCCTGCTCGCCTGCCGACAGCCGCGCATACAGGGGCAAGATTTCCGTGCCCTGGGGGTGGTGCTTGCGCAGGGCCTCGGCGGCCTCGCGAATGTCGCGCTCGCCGGGCAGGAACACCAGGGTGTCGCCGTCGCGGGATTCGGCGGCAATCTCGTCCACGGCGGCCAGAATGGCGTCGATGGCGTCTCCGGAGGCGTTGCCGGTCTTATCCGGGCCACCCTCGTCCTCCTCCGATGGGGCGTCCGGGGCCTCGCCCCCGGGCCGGTAGCGGACCTCCACCGGATAGGTGCGCCCCGCCACCTCAATTACCGGAGCGCCAAAATGGGCGGCAAAGCGGGCGGTGTCGATGGTGGCGCTGGTGATCACCAGCTTGAGGTCGGGGCGCCGGGGCAGCAGGTTTTTGAGGTAGCCCAGCAGAAAATCGATGTTCAGGCTGCGTTCGTGGGCCTCGTCCACGATGATCGTGTCGTAGGCCGTGAGCAGGCGGTCGGAGCGAATTTCGGCGAGCAGGATGCCGTCGGTCATCACCTTGATGAAGGTGTCGGGACGGCTCATGTCCGAAAAACGCACCTTGAACCCCACGGGGCCCGCGTGGGGGTTCTCCCGGTCGCCCCGCTGCGGGTGGTGGCCAGAGGTTCCCGGCCAGACCGGGAACCTCATCGGGGGTGCGCCGGGGGTGGACTCCGGCAACAGTTCTTCCGTCAGCCGCGCAGCCAGGCTGCGAGCGGCGATGCGGCGCGGCTGGGTGTGGCCGATCATGCCGCTCACGCCGCGCCCGGCGGCCAGACAGATTTTGGGCAACTGGGTGGACTTGCCGGAGCCGGTTTCCCCCGCCACCACAATCACCTGATGGGCCAGCAGTGCCGCGGTAATTTCGTCACGCCGCCCGGCCACGGGCAGTTCCGGGGGGAACTCCGGGCGGGGCAGGTGGGCGGCCCGCCATGCCCGCAGGTCGGCGGAACGACCGGCGTCTGTCGCGAGTCTTTCGGCAAGCTTTTCCAGTGCCATGTCGGGACTGCCGCCCGGCTCCGGCCTGGCCTCGCGCAGGCGGCGGCGAAACTGCTCCAGGCGGCGCGACAGGTGGTCCTGATCGCGGCGCATGGCAGCATCAACGAGGGTGCGGATATGCGGGATTCGATGGTCCATGGACACCCCAATGGTGGCATACTGGGGTTGTCATATGGAACGCGCCATGCTGCCTGTTGTTGAACATTGGGACGAAGCCGCCAACGGCCCCCTTTCCGGGGAGGCCATGCGCCGCGTGCTGGCGGAGCGCGGATTTGCCGCCACCGCATACGTTTACCCGCCAGGCACGGAGTTCCCCGTTCACCGCCACCGCGCCGACAAGCTGGATGGTGTCCTGTCGGGCCGGTTGCGCCTGACCATGGGGGGGCACAGCGTGGTGCTGGAGGCGGGGGATTTGCTGGAAATCCCCGCCGGGGTGGAGCATTCCGCCGCCGTGGTGGGCACCGAAGAAGTGGTCAGCTTGGACGGCGTGCGCATGCCGCCGGGGCGGGAATGACGTGAAACGGGGAGTGTGATGCAGATTTTCCGCAACGCCCAACGGGGGCGCACCACGCTGCCCTGGCTGGACAGCCGTCACAGCTTTTCCTTCGCCGGGTACCGCGAGCCGGAGCGGGACGGTTTTTCGGTGTTGCGGGTGCTCAACGACGACCGGGTGGTGCCGGGGGGCGGCTTTGGCACCCACGGCCACCGCGACATGGAAATCGTCACCTGGGTTCTGGCCGGCCACCTGCGCCACCGGGACAGCATGGGCAACGGCACCGTGCTGGGGCCGGGCGGCGTGCAGTTCATGAGCGCCGGGACCGGAATCACCCACAGCGAGTTCAACGATTCGGAGCAGGCCGGGCTGCACTTTTTCCAGGTATGGATACTGCCCGACCGCGCCGGGCACGTGCCGCGTTACGGCGAAAAGCATTTTGACCCGCACACCCGACACAACCGCTGGTGCCTGATCGCCTCGCCGGACGGGGGCGACGGTTCGGTGCCTATCCACCAGGATGCCCGCATTCTGGTGACCCGGCTCACCGATCGAGGCAGCCTCGAATTCACCGCCGGGGCAGGCCGCAGCGTTTATGTTCACGTCGCTGCGGGCGCCTTGACCCTCAACAGCCAGGGGATGACCGCCGGGGACGGCTGCGGCCTGCGGGACACGCACCACCTGAAAATCTCGGCCACCCCCGAGGCGGACGTAATCCTGTTCGACCTGCCGTGACCCAGCCGCTCTTTCACGTCGATGCCTTCACCGACCGGCCCTTTGCGGGCAATCCGGCGGCGGTCTGTCCGCTGGACGGCCCCGCCGACGCGGCGTGGATGCAGTCGGTGGCGGCGGAGATGAATCTTTCCGAAACCGCCTTCCCGTGGCCCGAGGGGGACGGCGTGTGGCGGCTGCGCTGGTTCACCCCCACGGTGGAGGTGGACCTGTGTGGCCACGCCACCCTGGCCGCCGCCCATGTGCTGTGGAGCGAGGGGGTTGCCGACGCCCCTGAAATCGCCTTCGAGACCCGCAGCGGCCGCCTGACGGCCACCCGCGAGGCGATTCAGGGCAAAAGCCGCATCTGGCTGGATTTCCCCGCCGTCACCGCCAAACTGGCGCCCCTGCCGGATGAACTTCAGCGCGCCCTGTGCGGCATGCGGCCGATCTACACCGGTAAAAACGCCATGGACTGGGTGGTGGAACTGGTGAGCGCCGACCACGTCCGGCGTTTTCAGCCCGATCTGGCGCTGCTGGCGCGGGTGAAGGCGCGGGGGCTGGTGGTCACCGCCGCCGGAGATGCGCCGGGGGTGGATTTTGTGTCGCGCTTCTTCGCCCCGGCGGCGGGCATTGATGAAGACCCGGTGACCGGCTCCGCCCACTGCTGCCTGGGGCCGCTATGGGGCGAACGCCTGAAAAAAACCGACCTGACCGGCTACCAGTGTTCCGCACGCGGGGGCGCCGTACACATGCGCCTGAAGGGCGACCGGGTGCATCTGGGCGGCGCGGCGGTGACGGTGGTAAGGGGGGAGATTTGTTGAGCAAGCGTGCCAAAAAAATTCACAGATCAGCAAGTCTACTCAGCAGGTTTCTGTATGTTGTAATAAATTTGTCTACTGTACCCTCAAGCTCATAGAACGATCCGGAGTCAACCCCGTGCGTTTCATCCAATTGAAGTGTCGCCCTGATCCTTTTTATTTCTGACACAGAAACCTCAAAGTGACCCTTTGGATATCCGGTCAAAACGCTTTTGTTTTTGTATCTAATTTTTATGAAATTTCCGCTTTGTTTTTCGACTTTACATCCCATCGCTAATAGGAGTTTTTTCAGATCTTTGTATTTCAGCGACCTGTCCCCTAACGTGATATTCCGGAAGCGTTTTTTGATCCACGCTGAGAGTGCCGCGCACTCCGTCTCTGCATCCCTTGAAGCGCTTGCTGCAACAGGGAATTCGTGTGCTGCAATTGCCCTTGCCATTTCAAAAAGTTCGTCTTCAGATGTTTCAGTTAATGTCGCCTTGTTTTGATCAAGAAACAACGAGCATGCTGACCAACGCAGTTCGCTTGTTTCCGTTCTCAAACGCATGCCCCATTGCGATCCCATAGAACACGTTCGCAGCAATATCAGGTATAGCTGTGTATTTGAAAGAGCCTAGAAATGACGTAAGGTGTCTGCCTACGGCTGAGGATAATCTTCCGGCGTCAATGGGTTCGATTCTCCCAAACGCATCAGCCCTCGCTATCTCGGATTGTGTAATCCGAGATCGAATCTGCATAACGGATTCTTTAGTTAACCTTATGACCTCTGCCACTCTACGGTCTCTTCCATGCTAGATGTGTGGGCACCGGTCCACTTAAAATCGAGTCGATAAATAAGGCGCTGGAAAAGCATTTAGATATTTTTTTCTGGGACGTGTCGCGGCTACTCATCCGGAAAGTCCATGGGGGTCTTGCCCGTCGCCACGATGGAGCAGGCGCGCATCACCGTGATCCCCAGTTCATTCCCGCGTTCCACCATCTCCTCGCTGTCGGCGCCGGGGTTGGCAAACACCTCTTTAATGCCCTTTTTGGCGATCTCCTCCAACAGCTTGATGCCGATGGCCGGGGCCACATACAGGTTGGCATAGTCGGGAGGCTCGGGCAGGTCGGAGACGGAGCGGTAGACCTTCAGGCCCTCGATGGTGTCGTCCTTGGGATTGATGGGGTAGACCGTGTAACCGGCCTGCTTCCAGGCGCGGACCGCCTTGTTGCCGTATTTGGAGCGGTTCGACGACGCGCCGATGATGGCGATGCTTTTTTGCGACATCGTGATGGGTTTCCCTCTCTGAAGCTGGTTGTGATGCAGTCCCCTGCGAGGCGGTTCCCGCACGGTGCCGGTTTCAGTCCCGCCGGGGAGTTTTTGTCATTATACGGCGGCCTCCGCCCCTGTGCCGCCGTCGGGCGTCCGGCCTAGAAACCGAGTTCCACCCGCAAGTAAAGCTGGTCCTCGGAACCCCGGCCAAAGCCGCTGGCGTAGCCAAGGAGCAGATTGACCGGCAGGTAGAAGCCGAGGGTGGTGTCCAGGCCCAGCTCCCCGCCGCCGCCAGACACGCCGCGCCAGCCCGCCACCGGGTCGAACAGCCGGGCGCTGTCGGTGAACAGACGGCCGTGGAGTTTTTCCAGAAATGCCGGGAAGGTGCCGGGACCGATCTCCGGTAGGCCCAGGGGAAAACGCCACTCCAGTGTGCCCGCCAACAGTTGGGTGCCGCGCAGGGAGCGATAGCGGACGCCGCGCACCGGGAGATCGGCGTCGAACGGATCTTCCACCGACGGCGGCACGCCGCCGGCGTGGAACCCCAGGTCGCCGGAGGCGACGCCTCCCAGCGCCCGGACATGCAGCACCTGCCCGGAGCCGCCCAGCGGCAGGTATTCATCCCAACTGCCCCGGCTCAGGCCACCGGTCAGGCCGCTGCCGAGGGCCGACATGGCCTGTTTGTGGGTGCCCACCAACCGGCGCCCGTCGGTGCGACTGATCCCCAGACCGTATTTTTGCGTATTGTCCCAGGCCAGCAGCGTCCGCCCGTAGCGCAGGCTGGGCGAAACGCTTACCACGCACCCGAAGGTGCGGCAATAGGTGGTGCTTTCGGTGTGAACCCGGATTTCTTCGCTCTCCACCCCGATCTGCACCTGGGCGAGCCGGTTGACGGTACGGAACGGCCACGCCATGTCCAGGGCAACGGAGTCCGCCCATATCCATGCTGCCACGTCGCCCAAAGGGTCGCGCAGGGCAAGGGCGGCGTCCCGACGGGCGAAAAACTGGACGGACGGGTAAAAGCGGTCGTACTGCCACATCAAGTAGCCCTTGGACAGGGTGTTGTCCGTGTCCAGGGACAATTCCGCGCTGTAGGTGTGGCGCTGAAGCGGGTCCGCTCCGGCGGTAAAAATTCCCACGTAGCTGTTGTCCCTGGCACTGTAGGTGACCGGCCACCAGAAGCGCGGCAACCCGGCGGGGAACGCCCGGTAGGGTCGAAGTGGCGACATCCCGGTATTGGCGGCCGGTTGCAGGCGTTCCCCCGTCGGCATGTGGCGGGTGGTGGCCGGAAAGGACGGAACGGGTGGCGTGGCGGCGTCCGTCACTTGCACCGGCACCCAAGAGTCGGGAGAAAAGGGCATGCGATAGACATCAAGGCCGTCCGCGCCGATACCGGCGAACAGCAGTTGCCCATCTGCCGTGATCTCCGGGGACAGGGCTCCGCCCACTTCGTCGGTCACCCGGGACAGGGTTCCGCCCAGGCTGTCCCATGCGAACAGATTAAAAATTCCGCTGCGGTCCGAGGTGAACAGCAGAAAACGGCCATCCGGACTCCAGGCGGGGTCGGCGTCGTGCTGCGGCCCCCGGGTGATGCGGGTGGGAGGGGCACCATTGCCGGGGAGCAGGAGGATGTTGGAGCCGCCCTCCGGGGGAAATGCCGCCACCGCCACCGCCCCGGTGCCGGGCTGGACCCGGGGGTTGGACAGGACCGTCCCGGACGGGGGCTCAAACAGCACCTCGGGCGCGGAGCGTTCACCGGGGCGGATGCGCACCAGCCGCGTGCTGCCGGGCTGCGGGGCGGCGTTCTGCACTGCCACCAGAGTGTTGTCCGGCGCGGCATCGGGGTCACGCAGGCGCAGTCCGCGGGTAAGGCGTTTGACCTTGCCGCCGGAAACCGGGGCGGCGTACAGATCGTCATAGAGTCGAAAGCTGTCGGTGTACTCCGGCTGGGAAAAGTACAAAATTTTGCCGTCGGGACTGAAGGTCAGGGAGCGTCCGCCGTTGCGCCAGGTCAGTTCCCGTGCAGATGACAGGGCGGGGGCGTGTGATTTGACGGCGTTGGCCGCGGCTTCGGAGGGCGTTTCGACAGAAGTTTCGGCCGCGTGATCCGCATCGGGGACGCCAGCGGCGACTTCGACACCGGCGGGCAGATCGGGCATCTCGGCCAGCATCAGGCGTGTGTGGTCACGGGGTGTGCGTTCGGTCCACGCCATGTGGCGGCCATCCGGGCTGACGCGTGCGCCCCCGGTTTGGTGGCCGCTGCGGGTAAGGCGCTCCACCCCCGGCGTGCCGGTGGCACTCATGGCCTCGGCATGCAATTCCGCGCGCCAGCGGTCCCAACTGCGTCCGGGCGACTCGTGCAGCACGCCGCCCATGCTCCAGCCCACCGTCCAGGGGATGATGTTGTCGCTGTATTCACGCACCAGCACATCCACGGTGTTTTCGCCAAACGTGTCATTGAGGTATTGCAGGAAATGCACACCGTACAGGTAGGGCGCCATGCCGTCCGGCCAGGTGGAGAAGGGGTTGCTGCCCTTGGACACGCCGGGAATCCGGTCCGCCGCCGCCTGGGCGCGCAAAACGCCGGAAAACAGCGCACCGCGGCCCCGTCCGTAGCCGCTGCCCAGGGTCTCCTCACGGGTCGCCAGGCCTTCGATCATCCAGCCTGGGTTGAACATGTTGGGGAAAAACAGCGGCATGCGTCCGAACACGTCGCGCAGCCCGGCAGGAAGCCCGGTGGCACGGTCCAGGTGCAGAATGTGGGTGTATTCGTGAACCGAAAGGGTTTCCAGCCAGCCGTCCGGATTGAGCATCAGGCCGCTGTCGCCGTCCGGGGGGGAGGCGAACAGCACCATCAGGTTGTAGGGAATGGCGGTGGCCATGCCGTTGGCGGCATCGAACTGATCGATGAGCACCACGTGGGTGCGCCAGCGCGGCCGCCACTGCATGCGGAGAGACTGGCGTGCATGGGCGGCCTCCAGCAAGGGGGCGAGTTGCCGGGCCATGGGTTCCAGTTCGGCGGGGAAGTGCAACACGAAGTGGTCGGTGCCCGAGGTGCGCCATTTCTGGCCCGGGGCGTGCAGGGTGGCGGCGGAGGCGGTCCCCGCCGGCAGGACGGTCCACAGGACCAGAAGGGCAGCCGAAACGGCCAGCGCAAGGGCCCGCGAGACAATGGCCGGAGCGCGCCCTGTCACCTCAGGCGGGTTCCAGAATGGCGTGCATCGGCCCCTGGCTGCGCGCCAGTAACGGGTCGGGACCAAAGGCGTGGACCTGCTGCTGCTTGAGTTCGGCGTGCTCCAGCGTGGTGGTGAGCAGCACCGTGCGGCCGTTCTGATCCACGTCGCGGGCGTGGGCCATGCCCTTGTCGGCATCGAATCCGAACACGGCGGCCAGCATGCGGATCACATATTCATAGGTGTGGTCGTCGTCGTCCAGCAGGACCACGTTGTAGAGGGGAGCCAGGGCGGTGCGGGCGGCCTCCTGCTCGCGAAGGTCGGGGGTAGCGACCGGCATCGGGGCACCAGGCGATCAGTAACGGGCGCCGCGCGGGCGCTGGAAAAAGCACTCGTAGGGGTGCTCCTCGCCCGTGTGGTGGAGAACGCTGACCAGCGCCCACCCTTCCTTGCCCAGGAAGTTGAGCTGGTTGGTGAGCTGCACGGCGCTGAGCTGCTCCACCCGGTACTCCCAGGTGGTGCCGGTTTCGTCGAACATCCGGGCGCAAGCCTCTGCTGAGGGTTTTACTTCGGTTTGTGGCCAGTGGTGGCGAAGGGGAATAGTCTAGCGGAAGCGGGCGGGCGAATCCAGATGCGGCGCCGAACCGACAGGGGCGCGGCGCCGAACGGGAGAGGGACGCTTATGTTGTAAAACGATCAGTTTTGTATTAATTGTTTCAATTCAGTCTGAAGCCCGGACGCTCCCGTGCGCCTTCCCACCGCACCGAGCCGATCTCCACGCCCTTTTTTTTGTCCGCCCGATTTGCTAGAGTAATCACTTGTCGTTGATGAGTCCTGTGGTGTGTCCGCCACCGATTGTGGTGCCCTGGCACGCTTCTTGATGTTCCGTTCCGGCGCCACGGCTTCACGGCGGGAGTGCCAGTCCGGGCGGCTGTTCCCCACCCGGCCACGGCGGGGGGCGTGCCGGGAGGACTCCATCGGCCTGTGGTTTTTTTCAGCGTGTTTTTGCCCGTTCTCATGTGACCGCTTGCAAGGAGATTCCTTTCCAATGACACCCAAAGACGTTTTGCGGATGGCGGAAGAAAACGGCGCCAAGATCGTCGATTTCCGCTTCACCGATTCCCGTGGCAAGTGGCAGCACGTGTCCGGCCCCATCTCCTCCCTCACCGAGGACTGTTTCGAGGAAGGCTTTGGCTTCGACGGCTCTTCCATCGCCGGCTGGTGCGAGATCAACAACTCCGACATGGTCTACAAGCCGGATCCGAACAGCGCCGTGATGGACCCGTTCACCGAGGTCCCCACCATCATCCTGTCCGCCGATATTTTTGACCCCTACACCGGCGAAACCTACGAGAAGGACCCGCGCGGCATCGCCAAGCGCGCCGAAGCCCACCTCAAGTCCACCGGCCTGGCGGATGTCTGCTACTTCGGCCCCGAGTCGGAGTTCTTCATTTTCGACAGCGTGCGCTTCAAGAGCGACATGTCGGGCGCCATGTACAAAATCGACAGCGAGGAAGCCGCCTGGAACTCCGAGAAAGACTACGAGGGCGGCAACATGGGGCACCGCCCCGGCGTCAAGGGCGGGTACTTTCCCGTGCCGCCCATCGACTCGTCGCAGGACATCCGTACCCAGATGATGCTGACCATGCAGGATGCCGGCCTGATCATGGAGTGGCACCACCACGAGGTGGCCACCGCCAACCAGTGCGAGATCGACTTCAAGTACGACTCGCTGGTAAAAACCGCCGACAACCTGCAAATGTTCAAGTACATCGTGCACAACACCGCGCACCAGTACGGCATGACCGCCACCTTCATGCCCAAGCCGCTGGTGGGCGACAACGGCAGCGGCATGCACGTGCACCAGTCCCTGTGGAAGGGCGGCAAGCCCCTGTTTGCCGGTGACGGCCCCGCCGGCCTGTCGGAGATGGCGCTCTATTACCTGGGCGGCATCATCAAGCACGCCAAGGCGCTGAACGCCCTCACCAACGCCTCCACCAACTCCTACAAGCGGCTGGTGCCGGGCTTCGAGGCGCCGGTGCTGCTGGCCTATTCGGGCCGCAACCGTTCGGCATCAATCCGCATCCCGGCGGGGAGCAACCCCAAGGCGCGGCGTCTGGAAGTGCGCTTCCCGGACTCCACCGCCAACCCGTACCTGGCGTTCTCGGCCATGCTCATGGCCGGTCTGGACGGCATCCAGAACAAAATCCATCCGGGCCAGCCGATGGACAAGAACCTGTACGACCTGCCCCCCGACGAGCTCAAGAACGTGCCGCACGTGTGCGGCTCCCTGACCGACGCCCTCGACGCCCTTGAGGCCGACCACGAGTTCCTCAAGAAGGGTGGCGTGTTCACCGAGGCCACCATCGCCTCGTACATCGCCCTCAAGCGCGAGGAAATCGTGCGCCTGAACATGACCCCGCATCCGGTCGAGTTCGAAATGTATTACTCGGTGTAAAACCGGGGAATGACCCACGGGGGGCACGGACACACGCCGTGCCCCCCGTTTTTTTACCGTGCCCACATTCACCGTACGCACTCCGGCCAAGGTCAATCTGTTCCTGCATGTGCTGGGGCGGCGCGCGGACGGGTTTCATGCCCTTGATTCGCGCTTCCACACGGTGGGGATCTACGACCACCTGACCCTCACCGACATTCCTTCCGGCCAGGTCACCCTGAGTTGTTCCGATCCCGCACTGGCCGGGGACGGCAACCTGGTGGTCCGCGCCGCCCGTGCGCTGCTGGAACACACCGGAACTGCCCACGGGGTGCGGGCCCGGCTGGAAAAACACATTCCCGCCGGGGCCGGGCTGGGCGGCGGAAGCTCCGACGCCGCCGCCGCCTTGCTCGGGCTCAACCGCCTGTGGCGACTGGGCTTGCCGGTGGCGGAGTTGCAACCTCTGGCCGCCGCGCTGGGCAGTGACGTGCCGTTCTTCCTGCACGGCGGAGCGGCCCGCATCGGCGGGCGGGGCGAAGTGGTGACCCCGGAGCCTCCCGGCGGTGGGTGGTGCGTGCTGTTGTTCCCCGGTGTGCATGTGGACACCGGGAGGGTGTTTGCCGCCTTCGCCGCAGCGCATTCCTCCGACGGAAGGTTGACACAGACCTCCGTACGCACAATAATTACCACCGCTTTTGCCCCGGATTCCGGTCCGACGAGGGGACGATCCGGTGCCAGGGGGGGGATGGCGCCTTCGGGAGGCCTCTCCCCGCAGCCGGTGGGGAACGACCTTGAAACGGTCGCCTGCTCGTTGTTCCCGCAGGTGCACGCGGCCCTTGGGGCGCTGCGTCAGGCGGGCGGGGCGGATGTACGAATGTCCGGAAGTGGTGGCGCGGTGTTTTGTCTGGCCCCGTCGCGGCGCGAAGCCGAAGAGATTCGGGGCCGCCTGTCCCTCGCGCCGGAGTGGCGCGTGTGGGTGGTGCCCCTGGTGGCCAGCGGACCGTTGGTGGAAATGGCACCTCCGAAAAAACCGTTTCCGGCGGGATAACCTGGCAAATAAACGCCGCGCCGGTTGGGTTTTGAAGGGGGCAACCGGATGGATCGGGATGGGGTTGTTTTGATCGGGTAAGGGGGTTCGCCCAACGGCTCACTGGGGCGTCGACAAGCGGCAAGTCACCAGTTTTTGGTACTGGCATTCCCAGGTTCGAATCCTGGCGCCCCAACCATCCCTGCAGACTAGCGTGGAGCTGGCAGCGTGTTCAATCAGATGAAAATTTTCAGCGGCAACGCCAATCGTCCCCTGGCCGAGGCCGTGTGCGCCTATCTCGATATCCCCATCGGTATCGCCACCGTCTCGACCTTTTCCGACGGTGAGGTGCTGGTGCAGATCGACGAGAACGTCCGCGGCATGGACGTGTTCGTCATGCAGACGCTGTCGAACCCGGTCAACCATCACCTGATGGAAATGCTCATCATGTTCGATGCGTTGAAGCGCGCCAGCGCCCGCCGCATCACCGCCGTGATCCCGTATTTCGGCTATGCCCGGCAGGACCGCAAGGCCGCCCCCCGGGTGCCCATTACCGCCAAACTGGTGGCCGACCTCATCACCACCGCCGGGGCCGACCGGGTGCTCACGCTGGACCTGCACGCCGGACAGATCCAGGGATTTTTCAATATCCCCGTGGATCACCTGTACGCCAAGCCGGTGTTGCTCGAATATTTGCACAAAAAACCGTTCAAGGATCTGGTGGTGGTCTCCCCCGATGCGGGCGGCACCGAGCGCGCCCGGGCCTTTGCCAAGCGGCTCAACGCCGGGCTGGCGATCATCGACAAGCGGCGGGACGCGCCCAACAAGGCCGAACTGATGAACATCATCGGCAACGTGGATGGACACGACGTGCTGCTGCTTGATGATATGATAGACACCGGTGGCACCATCGTGCAGGCGGCCCACGCCCTCAAGGAGCGGGGCGCGCTGAAGGTGTATGGCGCCTGCACCCACGCGGTGCTGTCGGGACCGGCCATGGACCGGCTGTCGTCCTCCCCCTTTGACGAGGTCATCACCACCGACTCCATTCCCATGAATGGCAAGGTGGGGCGGTACCCCAAACTCACCGTGCTGTCGGTGGCCGAGTTGCTCGGCAAGGCGGTGGCGCGGGTACACACCGAGGAATCGGTCAGCATTTTGTTCGTCTGACCCCTCTGGTTTCGGCTCCCTGGGGAGCGCGGAATTCCAGACGGTCTTTATTTGCGGTTTTCGTTCGTTTTTTTGAGGCCTTAGGAGGTTTTTTTCATGTCCACCACCATCGTGTTGTCCGCCACGGTTCGCTCCGGTTCCGGCAAGGGCGTGGCACGCAAGCTGCGCGCCGCCGGGCGCATTCCCGCCGTCATGTACGGCGGTGACTTGGCCGTGTCGCTGTCGGTCCCCGAGCGCGAGTTCACCCGCGCCTACACCCACGACGGCGCCAATCACGCGCTGATCGCCCTGAACATCACCGATGAGGCGGGCCGCACCGAGACCAAAAAAGTCGTGCTGCGCAGCCTGCAACAGGACGAGGTGACCGGCCGCATCGTGCATGCCGACCTGTACGAAACTCGTAAGGGCCACAAGGTATCCGTGACCGTGGGCGTGCATCTGGTGGGTGATGAGCCGATCGGCGTGATCGAGGAGGAGGGGATTCTCCAGCACCTGCTGCACGAAGTGGAAATCGACTGTCTCCCCGAGGCGATTCCCGACTCCATCGAGGTGGACGCCTCCGCCCTGCATGTGGGCGAGTCCATCCACGTGGCCGACCTCAAGCTGCCGGAAGGGGTGCATGTGCACACCTCTGCCGACACCACCGTGGTGGCCGTGCTCGCGCCGCGCGTTGAGGAAGAGCCCGAAGTGGTCGAGACCGTGCTGGAAGGCGCCGAGGGCGCCGAAGGGACCGAGGGGGCTGAAGGCACCGAGGGTGCCGAGGGCGAAGCGTCTGAATCCTGATCCCGGAGCCGTGGCTTGAAGGTCGTTCTGGGGCTGGCCAACCCCGGCCCACGCTATGCGGCAACCCGCCATAACGTGGGGGCCGAAGTGGTCGCGTGCCTTGCGGGGCGCTGGGGCATTCGCCTGGAGGACCGCAAGGACTGTTTTGTCGGCGGTCAGGGGGAAGTGGCGGGGATCGCCACTTACCTGGCCGTGAGCCGCGTGTACATGAACACCAGCGGCGAGGCGGTGCGTGCCCTGTGGGGCAAACTGGGCCGCCAGGCCAGCAACCTGGTGGTGATTCACGATGAACTGGACCTGCCCGTGGGGCGGGTGCGGCTGAAGGACGACGGGGGGGATGGCGGGCACCGTGGCGTGCGCTCCGTCATCGAGTCCATCGGGACCCGTGCGTTCGCCCGTATCCGGGTCGGCATCGGCCGCCCGGACGACCCGGAGAAAGTCCGGGATTATGTGCTGGAACATTTTGCCCCCGCAGAGCGGCAGCAAGCGACTGCTGCGGTGGAGCGGGCGGCCGATGCCGCTGAAGCGCTGCTCAGGGAAGGGTTGCTTGCGGCCCAAACCCGGGTGCATCCCCTGAGTTGAAACGCCAGGTCGATGCCGCGGAGTCAATGCGCCCCTGAGCAAAATCCGCATGCGAACGGCGTGTTTGCGGAAAAAAATGGTGGGCCCGGCGCCGGGTGGCGCCCGACCTGATCGAGAACAACCTGGATACGACTGAAGGCGAACCGAATGGGCGTCAACTGTGGCATTGTGGGCTTGCCCAACGTGGGCAAATCCACCATTTTCAACGCCATGACGGCGGCGGGGGCGGAAAGCGCCAACTACCCGTTCTGCACCATCGAGCCGAACATCGGCATCGTGCCCCTAAGCGATCCGCGCCTCACCCGGCTGGCGGCCCTGTTCAACTCGGAACGCACCCTTCCGGCCAGCGTCGAATTTGTCGACATTGCTGGCCTGGTGGCGGGTGCCAGCAAGGGCGAGGGGCTGGGCAACCAGTTTTTGGCCAATATCCGCGAGACCGACGCTATTCTCCATGTGGTGCGCTGCTTCGAGGACTCCCAGGTGATCCATGTGGAGGGCAGCGTTAATCCGCAGCGGGATATCGCCACCATTGACCTGGAGCTGGCTTTGGCCGATATGGAGTCGTTGGAGAAGCGCGTTTCCCGTCTCGACCGCAAGGTCAAGTCCGGCGACAAGGAGGCGGCGCGCCAACTGGACGTGAGCCAGCGGGTGCTCAATGCCCTCAACGACGGCCTGCCGGCACGTTCCGTCAGCCTCTCGGCAGAGGAGCGCGAAGGCCTCAGGGACGCACACCTGATCACCCTCAAACCGGTGCTGTTCGTGGCCAACGTGGCCGAGCAGGATATTGTCACCGGCAACGCCCACGTGGACACGGTGCGCAAATTTGCCGCCGAACACGGCGCCGAGGTGGTGGTCATCAGCGGCGTCATCGAAAGCGAACTGGCGGAACTGGCGGTGGAAGACCGCGCCGCCTATCTGGACGACATGGGCCTTACGGCCCCGGGACTCGACCGGCTCGCCCACGCGGCTTACCAGTTGCTGGGCAAGATCACCTATTTCACCGCCGGGCCCAAAGAATCCCGGGCGTGGACCGTCCGCAAGGGGGCCTGTGCCCCGGAGGCGGCGGGGGAGATCCATACGGACTTCGAACGCGGGTTCATCCGCGCCGAGGTGGTCCATTACGACGACCTGAACCGGGTCGGCTCCTGGCAGGCAGCCAAGGAGCAAGGGGTGCTGCGGCTGGAAGGCAAGGACTATGTGGTGCGGGACGGTGACGTCATGCACTTCCGTTTCAACGTCTGACCCGTCCGGTCCGGGCAGGGTTGCCCGAAGGTGCAGGTGCAGCCCGCACATCGACATTTGTTACCTGACAGGAACACATCAAAATATGAGAGTACATCGTGGTTGAATCCAGGGGACCCCGTCGCCGCAAAGGGCGCGTCCAAAGCGGGCGCGGCGGCTCATCGAACCGTGGTGGTTCATCGAATGGCGGTGGCTCGGGCGGTGGCTCGGGCAGTGGCGGACGCCGCCATCAGCCCTCGGCGGCCACCCACAACCCGAAGCGGGGCAAGGCCTTTTCCACCCCCTATGAGGTTCCGGCGACGGGCCCGATCTCGCCTTTCGACCTGTTCTGCGCCTGCCACCTGGGCCTGATGCCCGACGGCAGCTACCGTGGCGCGGGCCTGGGAGAGGTGGCGCGGCGGCTGGGCCGGACATTTGAAGAATTGCGCCAGTTGCTGGCCGATTACCGCATGGACGCCGAATCGCTCCGCGACGTGGACTTTGACATCTCCCTGGCCAAGCTGGACATGCAGGTAGCCCCGGAGGGGATCGACCGGCGCGAACTGGCGCGGGGGCTTTATGACGAGTTCCTCGAATTCCACCCGGCACTGAACGATATTGAGGCGCGCCTGAAGCTGGGCGAAACCGTCACCACTCCGGTCGCTCCCCCTCCCGCACCCTCTGCGGAGGAACGGAGCGGCGGACCGGGTGGACCGCGCCGGGGGCGGGGCAGAAACCGCCGTCGGGGTGGCCAGCAGCGGGATGAGGATGCTGCGGACAACGCAGGCCAGGCTGCCGGGGAGCAGGGAAGCACCCGTTCCGAAGGCCCGTCCGAGGCGCCTGCACCGGCCCCGGCGGCTCCGGCCACCGCGTCGGTCCCGCAACAAACCCCGGAGCGGCCCGTGGCACCGGCGGCTCCCCGGACCGAAGACTTTGCTGCGGGCCATGCGGACGGCGGCCCGGACGATAGGCCCGCCGTGGTCGAACGCCCGACGTCCCGGACCACGGACCACGGACAGCTCGAGCCGGCCGTGCGCGGCGGGCAAGCCGACGCCCACGGGACGACGGACACCCCTCGGCGGGAGGACAACGGCGACGACAGCGATTTGGTTGGTGCGGATTCCGGGCAACCCGCCGGGGAGCGCCGGGGTGGCCGTCATGTGCGGCGCTCACCGACCCGACGCGGCGCGTCCTGACCGGTAAACCGCGTTGGCGGACCGGCTGCCTGCGGTTGGGAAAAACTCAAAGAGAAACAAAACGGCAGCGCGGGGGCCCTGCGGGACCGTCCGGCTGCCGTTTGATACATCGTTCACCGCCCCGTCGCACCGTGGGGAGAGGGCGGTGGGGGGGCGAGTCCGCCGCCCCGTGGGGGCATCAGCCCCAGACCTCCTCGGGCATGATCAGGCGTTCCACGGGCTTGCCGTCCACAATGTGGGACTGGACGATTTCGGGCACGTCGGCCGTGGTCACGCCCCGGTACCAGGTACCCTCCGGGTAGACCACCACAATCGGCCCCAGACCGCACGGGCCCAGACACTGGGTGCCGGTGACCACCGCCTGCTGGAACAGGCCCTTGTTCTCCAGTTCCATCATGAAGCTCATCAGCAACTCCGGCGAACGGCGCTCACCGCAGGAGCCGCGCGGGTGGCCGGGCGGGCGGGTGTTGGTACAAACGAACAAATGGCGAGTCGGTTTCGGCATCGCGTAGTCTCCCTATAGATCCGATCCAAAAAAAAACGGGTACAAGGCGGCGTCCGGAGTTCCCGCCTGCGGGCGGGAACTCCAACTGCTTGCGACACAGGCAACGCCACCGATCCGTGACAGCATAAGGCCCCCACGCGCCACTGGTCAAACCCTCTCAATTCCGGGCAGTTATCCAGACGGTCACCCGGACAGCTTTCCGAGCGGCCGCCCGGCGTCATGAGCGAAACGCGAAGGGCGGGAACAGGGATTTGGACCAGCCGCTGGGTCCCGCCTTATAATGGGGGCAGTGAATTCCTATTCCTCATCCGGATACTCCGTGCACAACCCCGCCCGCATCCCGGCCACGCCGCCGCTGGTGGCCGTGGTGGGGGCCGACCCCGGCGGACGCAACGGGCGTCTGGCGCGCATGGCCGACGGGCTCTCCCGCAGTGGCCTGCGGGTCGCCCTGGTGGTTCCGCCGGAGAGCGTTCCGCAACTCCCCCCCCTGTCTTCAGGGCTGCGGGTGATCCCCGGATTGCCGACGGATGTAGACCGCTCCCGCGCCCCTGAAAGCCCGATCGGCGCCGCCGCAGCCGCACAGGGGGCCGAGTGCCTGCGGGAGGCAAGCATCGTGCACGCCGCCGGGCAGGGAGGGTTGATGTGGGCGGCCCGCCACTGTGGGCCCCACACCCGACTGGTCTACGACGTGCCGGGGGATCTGCCTTTCTTTCGCCGCTCGCCCCGGGGTCAAAAATCCCCGAATGTCGGGCTGCGCGCCCGGGGGGCGGCCTTGCTGGATGAAATGGTGCTGGCCGTGGGGGAACGCCGCGCCGCGCGCCGCGCGGTGGCCATCACCTGCGTCGGCTACACACTGGGGGAATACCTGCAACGCGAATTCAAGCTCGGACGGGTACCGGTGGTGCCCCTGTATCCGGCCCTGCCGTTCATCCCCGAGGTGACGCCGCTGGTCGTTCCCGGCGCCACGGGAAATTTTCCCAAGGTGGCCATCAGCCGGGGGGATTTTGCCGACCTGGAAACCGCCATTGCCGCCGTCGGACGCCTGCGCGGGGTGGAGCTTGTCGTCATCAACGGCCACGGCGATTTTTCCCTGGCCCAGAAATGGGCGCGCCGGGAACGCATGGAAAACCGCCTCCGGCGGGTGGAGGTGGCCCCGGACCGCGAACTGGCCACACTGGCCGCCTGCCAGGTGGGTCTGGTGCTGGCAGGCGACACTTCGCCCAGGGCCCTGCACGACATTCCGGATGCCCTGTTCCGCTGCATCATGGCGGGCGTCCCTGTGGTCGCCGGGGCATTGCCGGGGGTGGAACGGATCGTCGCCCGCCACGCCATCGGCATGCTGGCCGAGACGGATGACCTGGAATTGATCGCCGACAACGTGGGCCGCATCGCCACCGATGCGACGGCACGCGATCGGTTTCGCCACAATGTGGCGGTTGTCCGGGAACGGAGGTACAGTTGGGAGATGCAGGAGCAACGGCTTCTGGCCCTCTACGCCGAGTTGTTGCATTCCACGACGTCCACAGATAACCCCCGAACTTCCCGCCGTGGGGAAGCGGTTGCGGGGTGAGGCGAAACGGCCGAAAAGACAGACATCCCCCCCCTTGGTATGGTACCCTGAGTCCATGCAACTCATTGGGCGTGCTGGAGTTCAGAGGCGGTGGGGTCGCCTTTTTCCGGGAACGGAGCTTACATGATCGAGCCAATTCAGACCGACCTTCGCCCCCTGCGCATTGGCAAGCGCGTGGCGCGGCTGCCAATTGTCCAGGGGGGAATGGGTATTCGCGTCTCCGCCTCCCGGCTGGCCGCTGCGGTGGCCCGCGAGGGCGGCGTGGGGGTCATCGCCTCCGTAGCCCTGGGGCTTGCCTCCCGCTATTACCACAAGAAAAGCGACTACTTTGCCGCCAATAAGCTGGCGCTTCGCGACGAGATTGAAGCCGCCCGCAGTCAGGCACCGGATGGCATCATCGGTGTCAACTGCATGGTGGCCATCACCGACCACGAGGCCATGGTGCGCACCTCTGCCGAAAACGGCGCCGACCTGATCATCTCTGGTGCCGGTTTGCCGCTGCAGTTGCCCGCCTTTACCGAAGGTTACCCGGACTGCGCCCTGGTGCCCATCGTCTCCACGGCCAAGGCCGCCCAGGTGCTGTGCCGCCGCTGGGAAGGCACCCACAAACGCCTGCCGGACGCCTTTGTGGTGGAAGACCCCAACACCGCAGGTGGCCACCTGGGGGCCCGCCGCGACCAACTGGGTGACCCGGCGTTCAATCTGGACAAGGTTATCCCCGAAATCGTCGAATACCTGGAGTCCGAAGGGTACGACATTCCGGTGCTGGGTGCCGGAGGCATCTGGGACCGGGGCGACATTGATCATTTGATGGAGCGTGGCGCGGCGGGCGTGCAAATGGCCACCCGCTTTGTCTGCACCCACGAGTGCGACGCCGACGACGTTTTCAAGCTTCAGTTCCTCAAGAGGAAGCCGTCCGACGTGGCGATTGTGGACAGTCCGGCGGGGTTGCCGGGCCGGGCCATCGGCACCGAGTTCGTCAAGCGCGTGCAGGACGGCGGCAAGGTGGCCATGCAGTGCTTTGCCAACTGCCTGCGCAAGTGCCTGTGCCGCGACGAAAAAGAGACTTTTTGCATCGCCTACGCACTCGACAAGGCCCAGCGTGGCGATCTTCACGACGGGCTGTTCTTCACCGGCTCGAATCTGGCCCGCTCCGAGCGCATCGTGTCGGTGCGGGAGTTGCTCGAAGAACTCTGCGGCGTCCTTCAGCCCAGCACCACACCCGCTTTCGCCTAGCCCCAGTCCGGACAAATCCACGCCGGCGGGCGGCGGGCACGGCCCGCAGCGGTATTCGCGCAAAACCCGTGGCGCGGCGCCATCCATCGCGAACAGTCCGCGCCTTTTTCTTCCGTCCCCCGGCCATCTCCCCCAAGAGCACGGGGAAGTCAAAAGGGCAATGCAAGGGGCTGAACGCCGCTTCTGCGCCCTTGACGGGGCCTTCTCCAATGCGGTGGGGACGGGGGCAAAAATCGCATATTCGCCCCCTGAAAGGGCCACAATCGACTTTTCCCTGCGTCGGCAATCAGGCCGTCGCAGCGGAGTCCCGTGTAGGTATGGAAACGGCGGGATATTACCCGGATTTTCCGGGCCAGAAAGAGGGAACGTCCGGGGTCTTCACCCCTGGCCGCCCAAGGCCTCAAGCAGGGCGGTGACCACGTCCGGATTAAACGCGCTGCCCACCTCCTGACGCAGCACATGCACCGCCTCGGCGGTGGACAGGGCAGGGCGGTAGGGGCGGTCGCAGGACATCGCACCCCAGGCGGTAACCGCCGCCACGATCTGGGCGCCGCGGGGAATGGCGTCTCCCGCCAGCGCCTGGGGGTAGCCGCGCCCATCCCAGCGCTCCCGCTGCGCGCCCACCAGGGGCGAGGCGGCTCGCAGTCCCGGCACCCGCGCCAGCCTCTCGGCACCGAGTGTGACGTAAGTGCGCAGAGTCACCCATTCCTCGGCGGTAGGTGGGGCGGATTTTTCCAGCAGAGAGGGGGGCAAAAAGGCCTTGCCCAGATTGTGGAACATCACCGCCATGCGCACGGCACGAATGGACGCCGATGACGAGCCCATGCGCTTGGCCACGTCCCCCGCCAGATCCGCCAGTCGCGCCAGCGTCGCGCCGTCGGGGTGGCGCGACTCGGTGCGCAGCAGCGACGCGGCCAGATCGCAAAGGGTGTGATCGGTTTCCTGCGTCGGCCGGGGGGCGTTCTGGTGTGCGTTCTGGCTGGCGTTGTGGTGGTGGATGGCAATCGCCACCTGGGTGGCCAGCAGGTGCGCCAACTGGTACTCGTCTTCGCCAAACTCCCCGCCGGACACCGGGCGCTCCAGCACCAACGCTCCGGGGGCGCCGGGCGACGCGGGGATGCGCACCACCAGTGCGGCCATGCCGGGGCCAAGCTCCGCATGGCTGACATCCCGGGCGTCGCCGGACAGGACCTCTGCCACCTGCTCCACAGAGGCCATCAACTGGGGCTGTTCCTCGGGGGAAAACCCCATGGACGTCGCCAGTTGCAGTCGGGTGTGCCGGGACGGTTCCGAAATGACAATGAAGCCGCGTGTGGCATAGGTCTGGCGCAGGGCAATGTGCAGGGCGGTGGCGAGGGTTTTGGAAAACACCTCGTCGTGGTCGGCGGAGAGGATTTCCTCCCCGAGATGAATCATGGGCAGGTAGTGGTTGACCAGAAGCTGGCTGCGTTCCGCCTTGCTGCGGGTTAGCGCCCGCTCCACCGACTGGAACAACTCGTCGTAAAAAAACGGCTTGGTCAGAAAACCGCGCACCCCCAGGTTGAGGGAGCGCAGCATGTTGTCGGTGGTCAGGTAGCCGGTGATGACGATGGCGGGCAGGTCGGGGTGGACGCCGTGGGCCTTTTCGATCATGGACAGCCCGTCCATGCCCGGCAGGGTGATGTCCACCACCGCAAGGTCCACGGTGTCATTGCCGATCACCACCAGCCCCTCCTCGGCGTCCGCCGCCACCGACACACGGTAGCCGCGTTCCTCCAGCATCTCGCGGCAGATGGTGCGAAACAACTCCTCGTCGTCCACAATCAGGATGTGCTTGTGCATGAGCTCCCCTGGATCCTGTTTGCCCCCATCGGCATGGGCGATGCCTTGTGGCGCCCGTGCGCCGTACTCGGAACATGACAAAACATAGCAGAACTGTTTCGCCGGACGGAAACTTTTGGCCTTTTAGCAGTAGGTCGTCCGGTGTTTTCTATCCAAAAATCCCAATCAGTCGTCCGGCAGGTGCGCCAGGGCAACGCCAACCGTGCTGGCAAACAAAAAACCCCGGTCGGTGGGGAATACCCGGTCACCGCTGCGGGATAGCAATCCGGTAGCAATCAGCCGTTCGAAGCTGTCGGCGGCGTGGGTGGAGAGGTCCACTCCGGTATGGCGGCGGATTGCCGCCAGGCTGATACCTTCCGCCGTGCGCAGGCCGAACACGGCCATCTCGTGGGCGCGCTCCCGGGGCGAGAGCCTTTCGGCCTCCTGCATGGGGTGAAAGCCGGGGGGTTGCCCCAGATAGGCCTGCACATCTCCGGTCTGGCCGTAGCGGTGCCCCCCCTGATGGGAGGCGGCCCCGGCGCCCACCCCCAGGTAATCGCCCCCCCGCCAGTAGCCCTGGTTGTGGAGACAGGCTCGGCAGGGGCGGGCAAAGTTGGACACTTCGTAGCGCTCCAGCCCCCCTGCCAACAGCCGTTCCACAGTGGTTGCATAGAAGGCGTCGTAACTGTCCGCGTCCGGTGGCGAGACGCTGCCGGTCTGCACCCGCACCCAGAGCTGGGTACCCTCTTCCACCGTGAGGCCGTAGGCGGAAACGTGCTCCGGGTTGAGGCTCAGGGCGTGCTCCAGGTCGTCGCGCCACTCGTCCAGTGTCTGTCCGGGCTGGGCGAAAATCAGGTCCAGGGACAGGTTGCGAAAACCCGCCGCGCGCGCGGTGGCGACCGCCTCCCCCACGCGTTCCGGGGTGTGGATGCGCCCCAGTGCCGCCAGGTGGCGCGGCTGAAAGCTCTGGGCGCCGATGCTGATGCGGTTTACACCCGCCTGCAGAAAACCCTCGGCGGTGGAGAGCGAGACGGTTTCGGGGTTGGCTTCCGAGGTGATTTCGGCGTCCGGGGCGAGGTCGAAATGTTGGCGGATGGTGTCCAGGATGTGCCGGATTTGCGCGGGTTCGAACAGGGTGGGCGTGCCGCCCCCCACATAGACCGTGCGGATGCGGTGCTCCCGCCAAGCGGGGGCGGCGGCCTGAAGCTCGCTGCCGACCCGCTGCGTGTAGGCGGCGGTGGCAGCGGGGGAATAACGCGCCGCCGGGTTGCTGCAATAGTGGCAGTGAGAGGGGCAGAACGGCAGCGCCACATAGATACCGGCTTCGATACCGGGTTTGTTGCCTGCCTTGCGGGGGTGGGTCATGGCCCGGACAGTTCGGCCAGGACGGCGCGGGTGCAGGGCAGCGCCTTCGGGGGGGCGTCGTGCAGCCAGGCGGTCAGCCGCTCCAGGTCCGCCGGAGTGTCCACGTCGTACCACGAGGGGACAAACGCGACACGCAGGGCGGTGTCTGCCGCGCGGGCCAGGGTGTCGGAAAGCACGCTGGGGGTGCTCCAGGGGACGCCGTCAAACATTTTTTCCACACCGGGCCAGTGCCCAAGGGCGCCCTGAGGCACGCCTACCAGATAAAAACCGCCATCGGCGGCGGGGCCGAACACGACATCGGAAGCGCTTGCCAACAGTTCCACCGCCCGGTGCAAGTGAAATACGGGCAGGGTGGGCAGATCGGAGCCGATGAGCAGCACGTGCTCCGCTCCGTTTTCCAGTTCGGTGCGCAGGGCATGGGCCATGCGCGCCCCCAGGTCGCCGCCCACCTGCCGGGCCAGGCGCGCGCCGGTGGCCGCGGCCAGGGTTTGGAAGAAAGGCGTGTCGGGATTCGGTGTGGCGTAGATGGCAAGGGGAAAGTGCGGGGCCAGACGGGTGACCAGATCGGTGACGAAGGCGGCGTGGAGGTTGGCGGCCCCCGCAGCGCCAATGGCGGCGGCCAGACGGGTCTTGACGCGCCCAGCCCGGGGCTGCCGGGCAAACACGATCAGGCGGGTGGCTGGCGTTGTCTGTTCATGTCCGGTGTTCCCGCGCATCCGCCTGTCGTCCGCCCCCCGTGCCTGCGTCCACCCGTGCGCTACACCCGCGCGTCGGGCACCCCGATGGTGGTGATGTAGGCCACCGCCGTCTCCGGCGGCAGATCCAGCAGGCGCGCGATGTCGTTGTCGTAAAATCCGCCAATGCCGGAGGCGCCCAGTCCGATGGCCAGCGCGGCCAGGTTGAGGCGTTCGCCGATGTGGCCCGCATCCAGATGGGCGTAGCGGTAGGCACGGTCGCCGTAGCGTTCCACGGCACGGTCCAGGTTGAAGGTGTGGATGATCAGCACCGCCGCGTCACGGCTCAGTTCCTGCCCCAGACAGACGTGGGTGGCGGCGGCACGCAGGTCCCCGCCGCGCATGCGCCGCAGTTCGTGGGCGCCCGGCGCATAGTAGAACAGGCCGGGGTCGGTGTCCTCCACGGCGTTGACCAGCAAATACGTCTCCAGCAGGGTGGGGTCGAAGGCGTGGCGCAGTGCGGCGCCGGGGCCGCTGTCGCCAAACGGCACCGCCACCTGCCCGGCAAAGGACAAAATGGTGCCCAACTGCTCCAGGGTGCAGGGGGAGGAGGCGCTGTAGGAACGGGTGGAACGGCGGCGCAGCAGCGACTGCTCGAGTCCGCCGGGAAAGGTGACCGGTTCGTGGTCCAGGGCAATGGTGTCGTGGGCACCGGCCCACAGCGTTTCGATGGCCTTCGGATCCAAACGGGACAGTTCGGGCCGGAATGCGTCGGGCCCCGATGCGTTGGGCCGGGACGCCTGGGGAAATTCCGCGGGACGTTCGATGTTGCCGCCCCGGTGCACCTGCAACAACAGGGTGTCGGGGTCGGCGGTGCCGACCACGGTGCCGGAAGGAAGCACCCCGGCGGTGGGAATCCTGCTCAAATCCACGGCGTCCAGACGCGGCAGGGCAACCGCGCACAACAGGGCCTCCTCCTCGTCGCCCAGAAACAACAGGTTGCTCATGGCGTGGTCGACAAAGCCACCGATGGGGAAGGCTCCAAAACCGTACTCCGGGGCGGTCAGCACCACGTTGCCGAGCACGTGCCCGGTGTCCAGCAGGATGCGCCGGTAGGCCCGTTCGCGGTAGCGCCAGGTGCTGCGCCCCCACAGACCGGTGAGCAGCAGCACCAGATCCGCCTGAGCGACCGCGCCGTGGCCGCACAGGGCGGGTTCCAGCCGCTCCCACGGGTTGCTCTCCCACACCGGCACCAGCACATGGCTTTGGGCCAGGTAGTGGTACACGCCGTCCGCCAGGGGCGGCATGTTGCGCACCGCCACATACATTTCGGTGGGATACAGGGCCCCGGCGCTGGGGGCCGCGCGCAAGGTCTGGCGGGAGCCGTCCGGGTAGGGCATCACGGCGGTGACACCGTTGGAAAAATACAGCAGCCGCGACAGTTCCCGAAGGCTGCTGTCCTCGCTCCCCGAGGGGATTTCGGGCATCTCGCGGCCGGTGAAGGGATGGCGGGAAAAGGGCAAAAAGGCGACCAGATCCACCGCCTGATCCGCCTGGTAGTGCTTGAAAGGGGCCGGGGGCTGACCAGCAGGGCGCGAAAACCGCCCCATGTCTCCCGCGATGTACTTGGTCTCTTCGTGAAACAGTCGGCTGATGCTGGTTTCCCGCGATGGTTGCACGGCGCTCACCGGATGCGGGCGCCGGTGGTGACCGGGGCGGAGGTGGTCAACAACGCCTCGACCTCATCGGCGCCGGCGGCCAGCAGCATGCCCTGGGATTCCACGCCCATGAGCACGGCGGGGCGGAGATTTGTCAGTACCACAACCTGGCGTCCGACCATCTCCTCAGGGGTGAATTTGCGACCGATGCCGGCCACAATCTGGCGCACCTCGGTGCCGATATCCACCTGTAATTTTAGCAGTTTCTCGGACTTGCGCACCCGCTCCGCCTCTTTCACCACCCCGGCCTGGATGCGCAGTCTGGAAAAATCGGCGATGCTGGCAAACCCGTCATCGGTGGCCGGGGACGCGGGGGCGCCATGGGATGATTGGGGGGCCGGTGTGCCGGGCTCGTTCTTGTCCACTGAAAGCTCCTGTGCGGGCGCGGCGATGGTGAGCCGCGCGGGTAGCGATTCCGGATCCTTGCGCGGGAACAGGGGGACCACCGGCGGCAGCGTCGTTCCCGGCGGGTACCCCCCCCACCGGGCCGCCCCCGCGAAGTCCATGTGGTGAGGATCCACCCGGAGCCCCAGCGCATGCCATATTCTACCCGCAGATTCCGGCATGAAGGGATAAAGAAACGTGGCGGCGATGCGCAGGGACTCCACAGCGTTGTACAGCACCGTGTCCAGACGTGCGTCGTTGCCCTGTTTGTGCAGATCCCACGGGGCCGCGTCGTGAATGTAGGTGTTGGCCGCCCACACCAGGGCGCGGATGGCTTGCAACGGTTCGTCGAACAGCAGCCCCCGCCCGCTGCGGCCGGGGTCGTCCAGGGCACGGAGGAACACCACGGGCAGCCCTGCGGCACCTTGCGCCATCTCTACCGCCGCCGGGTCGTCGCCACCGGTGGCAGGCACTGTGCCGCCCCGGTATTTGTGGACCATGGACACGGTGCGCGACAGCAGGTTGCCGATGCCGTTGGCCAGTTCGGCGTTGTAGCACTCGGTGAGGCGGGTGACCGAAAAGTCGCCGTCGTTGCCGAAGGGCACCTCGCGCAGCAGAAAGTAGCGCAGGGCGTCGGTGCCAAAATGCTCCGCCACCGCCACCGGGTCGATGACGTTACCCTTGCTCTTGGACATTTTTTCGCCCTGAATGGTCCACCAGCCGTGGCTGACGATGCGCTCCGGCAGGGGCAGTCCGGCGCTCATCAGGAACGCGGGCCAGTAGACCGCATGAAAGCGCAGGATGTCCTTGCCGATGATGTGCGTCTGGGCGGGCCAGCGCTTCTCGTAGCCGGGGTTTGGAAAGCCGCTGGCGGTGAGGTAGTTCACCAGCGCATCCAGCCACACATAGATGGTGTGGCCGGGGGCGTCCGGCAGGGGGATGCCCCACTTGACCCCGGTGCGGGAGATGGACAGGTCGCGCAGCCCCATGCGGATGAACTGCACCACCTCGTTGCGGCGGCTGGGGGGCGAGATGAAGTCCGGGTGCGCCTCGATGTGGGCCAGCAAGCGATCACCATAGGCGGACAGGCGGAAAAACCAGGACGATTCGGTGACCGTCTCCACGGCGCGCCCGCAGTCGGGGCAGTTGCCGTTCACCAGTTGCAGTCCGGTCCAGAAGGATTCGCAGGGCACGCAATAACTACCCTCGTATTCCCCCAAAAACACGTCCCCGGCGGCGCGCATGCGTTCGTACACGGCATAAACGGCGGTACGGTGGCGCTCCTCGGTAGTGCGAATAAAGTCGTCGTGGGCGATGCCGAGGGTTTTCCACACCTCGCGGAATCCTTCCGACAGGCGGTCGGCCAGTTGCAGGGGGGTGATGCCCCGGGCTTCGGCGGCCTTCTGAATCTTTTGCCCGTGCTCGTCGGTGCCGGTGAGCAACAGCACATCGTGGCCGGTCATGCGCTTGTAGCGCGCCAGGGTGTCGGCGGCGATGGTGGTGTAGGCGTGCCCGATGTGGGGCACGTCGTTCACGTAGTAGATGGGGGTGGTGATGAAGCAGGAAGGGCGCATCGGTGGTTCCGGGGTCAGCGGTCGAAAATCCGGCCAGTTGGACAGGGCAGGGAGGTCATCTCAGCGAATGGCAATGGGCGCGCCACCGGAGGCGGTCGCAGAAACGGTTGTGGCCTGTCCCTCTGCGTTTTCCGCGCCCTCGCCCTCAAAGCCCAGACAGCACATCAGCTTGCCGCACATGCCGGTAAGCTTGGAGTGGGACACTCCGGGCGCGGCGGCGCGGGCCTCCTGGGAGGTCACGCCCTTGGGGCGCTCCAGAAAGGCGGCGCAGCACAGGGTACGGCCACAGGGGCCGACCCCGCAGGAGCGGCGGGCCTCCTCGCGGGTGCCGATCTGGCGCATCAGCACGTGGCAACGGAAACGCCCCCCCAGATCCTTTACCAGTTGGCGGAAATCCACGCGCTGGTCGGCGGTAAAGAAGCAGGTGAGGTTGTTGCTGGTAAGAATCCCCTCCATCTCCAGCACCTTCATGTCCAGGTTCAGTGCGGCGGCCCGCTCGCGGCAGAAGACGAGGGACTCGTCCTGACGCTTCAGCATCTCGGCCACACGCTGGCGGTCGGCCTCTGTCGCCAGCCGCTCGATGGTGCCACGCGGTTTCTGGCAACAGGGGGTGCCGCCAGCCGGGGCAGGGATCGGGTGGCCCTGAACGATGCCCCAGGTCTGCCCCCATTCGCCCTCAAACAGCACCATGTCGCCGCTGTTCGCCCCAATCCCGTCGGGCAGTTCGTAGGTGGTCGGCACACTGCCGTCCCGCACCTTGATTTTTGCCAGAATGGTCATGGTTTTCAGCCTCCCGCCCGGTTTGTGGTCCGGGCCCGGAGGCCGGACCGCCCGGCTCCGAGGGCAACCAGCAACCCGGTGACGGCGGTGGGGCGGGCGATGTTGCGGTCGAGCAGGTCCGTGGTCTGCGCCAGTTTCAGTTGGAAAGAGGCCAGAAATCCGGCCGGAAACCGGGCCGCCCACGCCCCGGGGGAGTGCTCCACCCCCGGCAGCCCGGCTTGCGGTCCGGCCCCAGCGCCCGCGTGCAGGGCGTGGGAGACCCACAGGGCGCAGCAGGCCAGAAAACGCCGGGTTCTGGCAGCCTCCTTGCCCCACTCCTCTCCCGCCGCGACCATGCGGGCCGGAGAGTCCAGTGTCTCGGCCTCCAGACAGCGGAGCACGGCGCTGACCTCGGCGGTCAGGTCCGCCGCGTTCAAGCCCTGACCGAGCACCACACCGGGGGCGCCGTCGGCAAAGGCGGCCAGCAGTTCCAGTCCGTCGGACGGCACCCCCTGTGCCCGCAGCACCGCGCGGGTGGCCTCCACCCCCAGAGGCGCAAAGCGCACCGCCTGACAGCGGGAGCGGACGGTGGGCAGCAAGGCCTCGGGACGCGCGGTGACCAGAATCAGCGTCCAGCCCGAGGGAGGTTCCTCGAGGGTTTTCAGCAGGGCATTGGCGGTGGCGGCGTTCATGGCGTCGGCGGGGTCGATGACGACCACCCCCCGGGCCACGTCGGCGCGCATCCGTTCGGTGAGGGCGCGCACCTGCTCAATCTTGATCTGGGCCCCGTCGGGGGTGAGGCGGATCAGTTCGTAGGCGGTACCGCGCTGCAACCGTCCGCACACGGGGCAAGTGCCGCATGGGCGGTCGGCGGGAGTGGTGGCCGCGCACAGCACGGCGCGGGCGAGCAGGCCCGCCGCCGTGGCCTTGCCGACCCCGACGGGGCCGTGAAACAGCAGGCCGTGGGGCAACCGCCCGCTGGTCAGCGCTGCCTCCAGCAGGCGCACCGGGGCGGGGTGCCCAAGCAGGCTGTCGAAGGCGCGGGAAGGAGGGGGGGCGATCGTCATCGGACCGCTTCCCGCACCGGGGCGAGGGGGCGTTGCAGGCGGCTTCCCAGCCGGGCGGACACGACATTCAGCACCCGGCGGTGCACCTCTTCGGTGCCACCTGCGGCATCCACGATGACAATGCGCCGGGGCTGGTCGGCGGCCAGTTGCAGATAGCCCTTGCGGACGGCGCGGTGAAATTCGACGCGCTCTGCGTCCAGGCGGTTTTCCGCCCCCCGGGCGCGCACCCGGGCGAGCCCGGCGTCCACGTCCAGGTCCAGCAACAGTGTCAAATCGGGATGCACCTGCCCGGCGTGCTCGGCCTGTTCCCGCACCCAGTCCACATCCAGACCACGACCGTAGCCCTGATAAGCAACGGTGGCGTCGGTAAAACGGTCGCACAGCACCCAGTCCCCCGCCGCCAGACGGGGAAGTATCTGGCGCCGCACATGGTCGGTGCGGGCGGCGAGGTAGAGAAACAGTTCACATTCCGGGTCCACCGGTGCGAAGGCCGGGTCCAGCACCAGGTCGCGGATACGCTCCGCCAGCGGCGTGCCGCCCGGTTCGCGGGTGAGTACCGGTTGCACCCCGGCGGTGGACAGGGCGCTGGCGAGCAGGCGCGACTGGGTGCTCTTGCCGGCGCCTTCGACGCCCTCGATGGTGATGAATGTTCCGGGATGACTCATGAGTGTGCTTCCGGGCGCCGGGCCGACGCGGCACCGCGTCTGTCCATCGTGCGTGGGCATTGTGCTGACGCGGAGTGGCCCTCCATCATAGTGAATTTCCCCCCTGCGCTTCAAGTGGAGGCAGGGGGGACAAGACGGGAAACCCGCGGCCAGACCTTGAGAAAAAGGGGGGCGGACCGGTATCATCCCGGTTCCCGTTTTGCCCCGACAGGCACCGCAGTGGTGCGGTTCCGCCGGGGCAGGGCAAAGCTGTGAGTCCCATGCGCATCAATTTCCATCTGCGCCGCTACTTCATTACCGGCCTGCTGGTGACAGTCCCTATCGCCGGGACGTTTTTCATTCTCAAGTCGTTGCTGACGCTGCTTGAGGGCATCCTCGGCAATGCGCTCAAGGCCGCTTTCAGCGCTCACTATTACCCGGGTCTCGGCATTGCCGTGCTGATCACCAGTATCTTCCTGGTGGGGCTGGTTTCGGCCAATTTCCTGGGCAACTGGCTGGTGGTGCGCTATGAGCAGATGCTCAAGAAGCTGCCTCTGGTCAGCACCGTTTACTCGGCCATCAAGAGCGTGGTGCACACCATCTCCACGCAGGGAAAACGAAATTTTCAGGGAGTGGTGCTGGTAGAGTTTCCGCGCCGCGACATGTGGGTGATGGCCTTTGTGGTGAACAATACCGAGGGCACTTTGGCCGACAAGCTCACGGAGCCGCACCTGAACCTGTTCATGCCGACCACCCCCAACCCCACGTCCGGTTTTCTGCTGTTCATCCCGGAAAAGGATGCAATCTACCTCGACATCCCCGTGGAGGAGGCGATGAAGACCATTATCTCCGGTGGGATATACACCCCCGGCAGCATGGCCGGCCACAGCGGTCTGTCCCTGAACGGCGGTCCTTCCGCCCCTGCGGGACCCCCGGCCGCATGAGCGAGGAGTTTGCCACCATCATCCTGGCGGCGGGCAAGGGCACGCGCATGCGTTCCCGCCACCCCAAGGTGCTGCACCCCCTGTGCGGCATGCCCATGCTCAACCATGTGGTGACCTGCGCCGCCGGGGCCGGAAGTTCCAGCATTCTGGTGGTGATCGGTCACGGCGCCGGGGTGGTGCAGGAGGTGGTCGCGGCTTCCGGCCTGGGGGCCGAATGCGTGGTGCAGGAGGAACAACTCGGCACCGGCCACGCAGTACTCACCTGCAAGGCAAACCTGGCCGACTATGCGCACCCGGTGCTGATCCTCAACGGCGACGTGCCACTGGTCACCCCCGACCTGGTGCTGGGGGTGCTCGCCGCCCACCGCAAGGGCGGCGGCGGGGTGACCGTGGTGTCGGTGAACCTTGCCGACCCCACCGGCTACGGCCGCATCATGCGGGCGGCGGACGGCACCGTGGAACGCATTGTGGAACAGAAGGACGCCAATGCCGAAGAACGCGCCGTGCGCGAGGTCAATACCGGCATCTATGTGGCGGACGCCGATATTCTTTTTCCTACCCTTGAGCAGGTTTCGGCCAACAACGTCCAGGGGGAATATTATCTGACCGACATCGTCGGTCTGGCCCTGGCGGGGGGCAACCCGGTCCACGTGCACCGCGCCGACGACCCGGACCTGGTGCTGGGAGTCAATTCGCGCCGCGAACTGGCGCGGGTCGGGGGGGTGCTGCGGCGGCGCATTCATGAGCGGTTGATGGACGCGGGGGTGACACTGGTGGACCCCGCACGCACCGACGTGGACGCCAGCGTGGTGGTGGGCGAGGACACCGTTTTGTACCCCGGCGTCACCCTTCAAGGCACCACGGTACTGGGGCGCGATTGTGTGGTGCTGCCGGGCAGCCGGGTGGTGAACTCCCGCATTGGCGACGGCGTGACCATCAAGGACCACTGCCTGATCGAGGACGCCGTGCTGGAGGGGGGAAACAGCGTCGGCCCCATGGCGCACCTGCGCCCCGGCACAGTACTGCGGCACGGTGCCCGCATCGGCAATTTTGTCGAGATCAAGAAGGCCGACATCGGCGAGGGCTCCAAAATCAACCACCTGTCCTATGTGGGCGACGCCAGCGTGGGACGCGACGTGAACATCGGCGCGGGCACCATCACCTGCAACTACGACGGCGTGAACAAACACCACACCGATATCGGCGACGGCGTGTTTGTCGGCTCCGACACCCAACTGGTGGCCCCGGTGAAGGTGGGTGCCCACGCGGTGATCGGCGCCGGGACCACGGTCACCCGCGATGTTCCCGCCGGAGCGCTGGCGGTGTCCCGCCCGGAACAGAAAAACGTGGACGGCTGGGTCGGCCGCCGCAAAACCAGCAAGAAGAAGGACGGGCACTGACGCGTGCCCGCCGGGAGAGAGACGACGTGAGCGACGACGTGAGCAATGAGGTCGGCATTTCGCGCAACGAGGTGCTCAAAATCGCCAAGCTGGGGCGGCTGAGGCTGACGGACGCCGAAGTCGACGCGCTGGGAAAGGACCTGAACGCCATTCTGGGCTATGTGGCCAAAATGGGGGAACTGGACACTACCGGCGTGCCCACTTTGGAGCACGCCGCCGAGTTCGGCGACACCTGCAGGGACGATGAAAACCGCCCCTCCCTGCCCAGGGAAGAGGCCTTGGCGTCGGCCCCGCGCACCGGTGACGGCTGCTTTGCGGTGCCCAAAATCATCGAGTAGACGGTATTCACGCAGGCGTAGCTTCAGGCAGGCAATCTTCAGGCAGGTATTTTTCGAGCGGACCCGGGCGGCGCAGTCGCCCGCACGGTTTGATTTTTGACCCCTTTTTTCGGGACGGCAAACGGCATGGAACCGTATCAGTGGACCATCCATGAGGCGCGGCGGCGCCTGGACAACAAGGACATCTCCTCGGTGGAACTGACCCGTTCCGTGCTGGCGCGGGTGAAGGCGGTGGACGGGGCAGTAAAGGCCTTCAATCTGGTCACCGACGACCGCGCACTGGCCGACGCCGCAGACGCGGATCGCGCCATTGCCAGGGGCGAGACGGGAGTGCTCACGGGCATTCCCATCGCCCTCAAGGACAACATGGACACCGCCGGCATCGAGACCACCTGCTCGTCGCGCATCCTGGCCGGTTACAAGCCGCCTTTCGACGGCACCGTCCCGGCGCGCCTCAAGGCGGGGGGGGCGGTGCTGGTGGGCAAGACGAACCTGGACGAATTCGCCATGGGGTCGTCCACCGAGAACTCCGCTACCGGCGCCACCCGCAACCCGTGGAATCTGGAGCGTGCCCCCGGCGGCTCCTCCGGCGGCTCGGCGGCGGCGGTGGCGGCGGACATGTGTCTGGGCTCCCTGGGTTCCGATACCGGTGGCTCCATCCGCCAGCCCGCCGCCCTGTGCGGCGTGGTGGGACTCAAGCCCACCTATGGCCGGGTGTCGCGCTACGGGCTGGTGGCCTTTGCCTCCAGTCTGGATCAGATCGGTCCGTTCACCAAGGACGTGCGAGACTCGGCCCTGCTGCTGGAGGCCATCTCCGGCGCCGACCCACTGGATTCCACCTGCTCCACCCGCCCGGTGGACGACTACGCAGCCGCCCTGGAGCGGGGGGTGAAGGGGCTCACCATCGGGGTGCCCAGGGAGTATTTCATCAAGGGCACCGACCCGTCGGTGGAAAAGGCGGTGCAGGCTTCCATCCGGGTGCTGGAAGGGCAAGGTGCCACGTTGCGCGAGATCTCGCTGCCCCATACCGCCTATGCCGTGGCCTGCTACTACCTGGTGGCCACCGCCGAGGCGTCATCGAACCTGGGACGCTACGACGGCGTGCGTTACGGCCTGCGCGAGGAGGCCGGAGATTTGCTGGAGATGTACATGGCCACCCGCGAGGCGGGGTTTGGCACCGAGGTCAAACGCCGCATCATGCTGGGCACCTACGCCCTGTCTGCCGGGTATTACGACGCCTACTACCGCAAGGCCCAGCAGGTGCGCACCCTGATCCTGCGGGATTTCACCAAGGCATTCGATGCCGGTGTGGATCTGGTGGTCACCCCCACCAGCCCGACCGGGGCGTTTCGCATTGGCGAAAAGGCCGACGACCCGTTGCAGATGTACCTGTCGGACATTTTCACCATTTCGGCCAACCTGGCGGGTCTGCCGGGTATCAGCGTGCCGTGCGGTTTTGATGACAACGGCTGCCCGGTAGGGCTGCAGTTGATCGGGCGGGCGTGGGACGAGTCAACCCTTTTGGCCGCCGCCCGCGCCCACGAGGCGCAGACCAGTTTTCACACCCGGCGCCCCGATCTGTAGTCGCCTTTTCTTCTTTCGCCTTTTTTCATCCGCCTTTTTCCGCAAGCGAGCGCCATGGAATACGAAGTCGTCATCGGGCTGGAGGTTCACTGCCAGCTTTCCACCCGCAGCAAGATTTTCTGCGGCTGTTCCACCACTTTCGGCAACCCGCCCAACAGTCAGACCTGTCCGATCTGCCTGGGGCACCCCGGCGTGTTGCCGGTCCTCAACCGCAAGGTGGTGGAAAGCGCGGTGATGATGGGGCTGGCCACCCACTGCGCCATCACCAGCCCCAACGTGTTTTCCCGCAAGCACTACTTTTATCCCGACCTGCCCAAGGGGTACCAGATCTCCCAGTACGACAAGCCGATCTGCGAACATGGCCGTGTGGAGATCGTGGTGGACGGCGTACCCAAGCGCATCGGCCTGACCCGCATCCACATGGAAGAGGACGCCGGCAAGAACCTTCACGAAGGCCTCGGGGCTTCCAGCCATGTGGACCTGAACCGCGCCGGCGTGCCCCTGCTGGAGGCCGTTTCGGAGCCCGACCTGCGCTCTCCGGACGAGGCCGTGGCCTACCTCAAGAAGCTGCGCAACATCGTGCTGTATCTGGGTATCTGCGACGGCAACATGGAGCGCGGCAATTTCCGCTGCGACGCCAACATCTCCCTGCGCCCCAGGGGGACGACGAAATTGGGCACCAAGGTCGAGATGAAGAACATGAACTCGTTCCGCTTTCTAAAGCAGGCGCTGGAATACGAGATCAAGCGTCAGGGTCAGGTGCTCGACGAGGGGGGAAAAATCATTCAGGAAACCCGCCAGTGGGACACCAAACGCGGCGTCACCGAGTCCATGCGCGTCAAGGAGGAGGCCCACGATTATCGCTACATGCCGGAGCCCGATCTGGCGCCGGTGGTGGTGGAGAAAATCTGGGCGGAGAGCCTGCGCAAGGCCATGCCGGAACTGCCGGACGAGAAGCGTGAGCGCTTTGTAAGCCGCTACGGCCTGTCGGAATACGACGCCGACGTGCTCACCGCCAGCCGCCCCCTGGCCGATTACTACGAAGCCGCCGTGACCGTCTTCGACGGCGACCCCAAGGCCACCTGCAACTGGGTGATGGGGGACCTGTCGGCGCGCCTCAACGAGGCCGGCACCGACATTGCCGACTGCCCGATGACGCCGGGGCAGCTCGGTGGACTGGTCAAGCTGATCCACAGCGGCGAAATCTCCGGCAAGATCGCCAAGACCGTGTTCGCCGATATGTACGGCACCGACAAGAGCGCCGCCGGAATCGTGAAGGAAAAGGGCCTGGTACAGGTATCCGACACTGGAGCCATCGACGCCATCATCGATCAGGTGATCGCCGCCAACCCCGGTGAACTGGAGGCGTATCGCGGTGGCAAGGATAAATTGTTCGGCTTCTTCGTGGGTCAGGTGATGAAGGCCTCGAAGGGGCAGGCCAATCCGGGCATGGTGAACGAGCGGCTGAAGGAAAAGCTCAAAGGCTGAGCCGACCGCCCGCCACCAGAGTTTCCCCAGGGTGTTCCGCAGTTGCCCCGGCGGGGCAACGGGGGTATAAACGGGGGGTTCCATCCCCACATGGAGGTCTTTTTCCCCGATGCCCCCCGATCAAACCGCCGAGCGTTCCATTTCCGGCCTGTTTCCGGCCCGCTCTGGCATGGAAGGCGCGGGGCTGCCGATCCGGCGCACCATTGGCGCCGTCACCGAACTGGACCCGTTCCTGCTGCTGGACCATTTCGGGCCCGTCACCTGGGGACCGGGGGAGGCGTCCGGCGTGCCCGAACACCCCCATCGCGGCTTCGAGACCGTCACATACCTGCTGGACGGACGCATGGAGCACCGCGACTCCACCGGCGGCGGCGCCGTGCTTACCCCCGGCGACGTGCAGTGGATGACCGCCGGGGCGGGCATTGTGCATTCCGAAATGCCGGACAAGGTGTTTTTCGACCGGGGCGGCACCCTGCACGGCTTTCAGCTCTGGGTAAACCTTCCGGCGCGCCTCAAGATGACCCCGCCGCGCTATCAGGACATCTCCGCCGCCCACATGCCGGTGGCTCGGGAGGGGGGGGTGACCGCCCGCGTGGTGGTCGGGGAGGCCATGGGGGTAAAAGGGGCGGTCAGCACCCACATCCCCATCACTTGCATCCACTACACCATGGAGCCGGGCGTCGCCACCACGCTGAACATTCCTTCGGGGCAGAACGCCGGGTTGTATGTGTTTGGCGGAACGGTGGCGGTGGCGGGCACGCGGGTGCCGTCCGGCACCCTGGCCCGGCTGGGAGAGGGCGACACCCTGCACATGGTGGCGGAAGCGGGGGAGGCGGTCCGCACCGAGGTGCTCATGCTGGCGGGTTCCCCCATCGGCGAGCCGGTGGCGCGTTACGGGCCGTTTGTGATGAATACCTATGACGAGATTCGTCAGGCGGTGGCCGATTACCAGTCGGGACGCATGGGGCACCTCCGCCCCTGAGGCGGCCGTTGGCCCCGGAGACGGGTGGGGAAGCCGAAATCCCGCAGAAAAAATAGTGCGTTTGCGGGGCCTTTCCCGTATACTGTGCAGATTCGCTTCCCATGACAGGAAGCGGCGCGTCTTCCTGCCTTAATCGGCATCCCCTCCAGGGCTTCCAGGTTGGTGACGCATCGCGGGGATGGCATGTGCCACCCGCGTACTGTTGAAACCTGCGCCCGCCTCCGCCACAGTTGGCCGCCGCAATTGCCTGATTTCATCTCAGGCCGGGTTTCGCCCCAAAACCCCGTGGTCCGCCTGTGGCTGGCGGACGAGGATGTTTATTACCTTGTCATTCAATGCTTTCGGCTTGCATGCCGACCTGTTGCGCGCCCTTGAGGCGTGCGGTTTCAATACCCCCACCGAGGTGCAGTCGCGCTCGATTCCCGCCGCCATGGAAGGGCGGGACGTGATGGCCTCCGCCCAGACCGGCACCGGCAAAACCGGCGCCTTTGTGTTGCCCACCCTGCACCGCCTGCTGACCAACCCCGGCCGTCCGGGCAAGGGCCCCCGCGCCCTGGTGCTGACCCCCACCCGGGAACTGGCCGTTCAGGTGGCCGGCGTGGTGCGCGACATGAGCCGCTTTTCCCGCCAGACCCACGGCACCATCTTCGGTGGCGTGCCCTACGGCCCCCAGACCCGCCTGCTGCGCGGCCCGGTGGATGTCCTGGTGGCCACTCCCGGTCGCCTCATGGACCACATGGAAAAGGGCCTGGTGGACTTTTCCCGTTTGGAATTCGTGATTCTGGACGAGGCCGACCGCATGCTCGACATGGGCTTCGTGAACGCCGTGGAGTCGATTCTCAAGTCGGCCCCGGCCGAGCGCCAGACCATGCTGTTCTCCGCCACTCTGGAAGGGGCGGTGCTGGGCGTGGCCAAGCGCTACCTGAAGCAGCCCGAGCGCGTGGAACTGGCGGCCGCCCGCAAGCGCCACGAGGGCATTACCCAGTGGTCCCACGCCGCCCACGGCCTCAAGCACAAGAAGGCCATGCTCAACCATCTGCTGGAAAACCCGGAGATGACGCAGGCGGTGGTGTTTACCGCCACCAAGCACCGCGCCAAGGAACTGGCCGCCGAACTGGCCGCCGCTGGTCATGCCAGCGCGCCCCTGCACGGCAACATGACCCAGGGCGCCCGGCGCCAGACGGTGGATAAACTGCGCAGTGGCCGGGTGAAGGTGCTGGTGGCCACCGACGTGGCCGCCCGTGGCCTGGACGTGCCGGGCATCAGCCATGTGATCAACTTCGAACTGCCCATGACCCCGGAGGACTACATCCACCGCATCGGCCGCACCGGCCGCGCGGGGACTTCCGGCATTGCCATCACCCTGGTGGGCTCCCCCGAGCAGGGCCTGATGCGCGGCATTGAGCGCCTGACCGGCCAGCAGGTGGAAAACCGCCCCCTGACGGAGGTGGCGGTGCCTGCCGGTGACCGGCACGAGCCGCTGCCGGACGGCAAGTACCGTGGCCGTGGCGGCGCAGGCCGCGGGTTTGGCGGTGGCGGCGGACGCCGGGACGAGCGCGGCGGACAGTCCCGCGACGGCAGCTATGCCCCCCGTGGCAATGGCTACGCCCCGCGCAACGACGGCTACGCTCCGCGTGGCGGTCAGGCCCGTGATGGCGGTTACGCCCCGCGCAACGACGGCTACGCTCCGCGTGGCGGTCAGGCCCGCGATGGCGGTTACGCCCCGCGCAACGACGGCTACGCTCCGCGTGGCGGTCAGGCCCGCGACGGCGGTTACGCCCCGCGCAACGACGGCTACGCTCCGCGTGGCGGTCAGGCCCGTGATGGCGGTTACGCCCCGCGCAACGACGGCTACGCCCCGCGTGGCGGTCAGGCCCGCGACGGCGGTTACGCCCCGCGCAACGACGGCTACGCCCCGCGTGGCGGTCAGGCCCGTGATGGCGGTTACGCCCCGCGCAACGACGGCTACGCCCCGCGTGGTGGTCAGACCCGTGATGGCGGCAGCTTTACTCCGCGCAACGACGGCTACGCCCCGCGTGGGGGCCAGACCCGTGACGGTGGAGCGGCCCAAAAGCCATTTGGCCGCGGCGGTCGGGCCTTTGACCGTAGCGCCCCGGCTGGCAAACCCGGAAGCTCCGGCAACCGCTTTCCGGGCCGCCGCTCCCCGGCGCATGGGTAACTGACACAACCGAACAGGGCCGATCCCTCCACGGGGGGATCGGCCCTTTTTTTTGCACTGTTTCGAGACATTTTTTCCGGATTTTGCCTGTCCGGGGGGGCGTGAACGGGAAAGGTGCGTTTATACTGATAACCCATACCGGGATTGGCGCGCCGAATGGCGCGGGGAGAGGGGACGATCGATAACCCTGCCGTCGGGAAGCGGCGGGGAACACCACCCCGCTGTCCGGAGGATCCCGTGGACCACGAAATGACCACCAGTCACGACCTGCACCCCCTGCTTCGGCAGCGCCGCAGCACGCGCGCCTTTTCCCCCCGCGATGTGTCGGATGAAGTGCTGCTCTCCATGCTGGAAGCAGCCCGCTGGGCACCCTCGTGCAACAACGTTCAGCCGTGGCGCTTTCTGGTCGCGGTGCGCGGGGAGGGGGACGGACACGGGCGCATTGCCGATCTGCTCACCCCCTCCAACCGGTCGTGGGCCGCAGCGGCCCCGGTGTTGATGCTGGCCGCCGCCGAGTTGAATTTTCCCCAGACCGAAAAGCCCAACCGCCATGCCCTGCACGATGTGGGGTTGGCAATTGGCATGCTGTCGGTGCAGGCGACCGCCATGGGGCTGGCCGTGCATCAGATGGCCGGATTCAGTGCGGAGGCGGCACGGGTTGCCTGTGGCATCCCCGAGGGGTTCGAGCCGGTAAGCGTCATCGCCCTGGGCTATCCGGGGGAACCCGAGAGCCTGCCGGAGCCGCTCCGGTCGCGGGAAATGGCGCCGCGCACCCGCCACGCACAGGAGAGTTTCGTGTTTTCCGCCAATTGGGGAACGGCCCGGTAACGGGGAAACCCGTTATGCGCCAGAGGCGCTCTTTTGATCCCCTTCCCCGCCGTCGGGGTACTCGTAGACCCGGTTGGCAAAATTGCGCACCACCAGTTGTTCGCCCATCTGCCCCAGCACGTAGTTGGGGGAAACCGGCACTTTACCGCCGCCGCCGGGGGCGTCGATGACGTAGGTGGGAACCGCGTAACCGGTGGTGTGCCCGCGCAGCGCCTCGATGATGCGAATGCCGTCCTGCACCGGCGTGCGCAGGTGCGATGTGCCCACAATGGGGTCGCACTGGTACAGGTAGTACGGGCGCACCCGCGCCACCAGCAGGCGGTGCATCAAATCCTTCATCACCGAGGGGCAGTCGTTCACGCCCTTCAGCAACACCGTCTGGCTGCCCAGGGGGATACCCGCGTCGGCCAGCCGCCCGCAGGCTTCTATCACCTCCGGAGTCAGCTCCGAAGGGTGGATGAAGTGCAGACTCATGAAAAACGGGTGGTATTTGCGCAGCACCGCCGTCAGTTCCGGGGTGATGCGCTGGGGAAGCACGGCGGGGATTTTGGTGCCGATGCGGATGATCTCCAGGTGAGGGATGGCCCGCAGCATGCCCAGCAGGTCGTCCAGGTGGTGATCGTCTAGCAACAGGGGATCGCCACCGGAAATCAGCACATCGCGAATGGACGGGTGGCGGGCAATGTAGTCCGCCGCCACACGCCACTGCTCGCGCTGGAATGAATAGCCCTCGGCGCCGCCCACCATGCGGCTGCGGGTGCAATAGCGGCAATAGACGGCGCAACTACCGGTGGCCAGAAGCAGCACCCGGTCCGGATAGCGGTGAACCAGCCCCGGCACCACGGTATCGGCGTCTTCGCCACACGGGTCGCGCAGTTCACCGGGGGCGGCATGGGCCTCCGCCGTGGTGGGGATCAGGGTGCGGCGAACCGGGCAATCGGGATTTTCCGGGTCGATGAGTCCGGCATAGTAGGGCGTAATCGCCATGGGCAGGCTGCTGCGCCCCAGTGCGGCGACCGCGGCCCGCTCGTCGGGGGTCAATTCCAGCAATCCCTCCAGCTCCGCCAGGTGGCGGATGCTGTGGCGCACCTGCCAGCGCCAGTCGTTCCAGTCGGCATCGGGCACCGTCGCCCACAGCGGCGCACGCGCCCCCCCCGACGGCAAGCGGCGGGCCGCAGTTTCCACCCGCGCGGACATGCAGGATTTGGAATCGTCCATATTGGCTCGCACTACCTCCATTCGCCCCCGCCCCAAAGGGGGTGGATTCCGATTATCGCTCCAGAATGCACGATACGGCCAGACATGGGTGTTGCGCAACCATTGACGGTTGCCCCCACGGCGGACAATGCAAAAAAGGGGCATGGATTTTTGGCCCGGTTCTCCGATAAGAGGAATGAGGTGGGGACGTTCCATTGAGCACGTGGCCGCCAGACTGGGGGGCGCCAGACCACATACCCTACGGGGGGGGAAGATGATCGACAGCCCGGAAGATGCCGCATGCACAGCTTTCCCGGTGGGGGAACGGCGGTGAAACTGCGCGCAGGAAAAAAGAACCACCGGCCAGGGGAGGAACGCAGGGTGCGAGTCGAGTCGCCAACTCCGGATGTCGCCGACGTGGACATGGAAGATGTGGACGGCCTTCACCCGGACGATCGGACCGAGGGACACTCACTGACCGTCCCTGCCGGCTACCGGCTGCGGCGCGGCTCGTTCAACCACCTGCGGGAAATAATTTATACCATGAGCGGCATCCATCTGAAGGATGCCAAACAGCAGATGGTCCAATCGCGCCTCACCAAGCGCCTGCGCATTCTGGGGCTGTCCAGCTTCGAGCAGTACATTGCCTATCTGGGTGAGCATCCGGAAGAGCTCACCGACATGATCAACCGCATCACCACTAACAAAACCTATTTTTTCCGCGAACCCCGGCATTTTTCCTTTCTGGAAGAACACGCCCTGCCGGACTGCATCGGCCGGCCTACCTCGGTGGGGGAGCGGCGGGTGATCAACGGCTGGTGCGCGGCGGCATCCACCGGCGAGGAGCCTTACAGCATCGCCATGGTGGTGGCGGAATTCCTGTCCCGCTATCCGTCGTGGTCGGCGCGCATTCTGGCCTCGGACCTGGACACCGCCGTGCTGGCCAAGGGGATTCGCGGTGAATACCCGGAGGTGGCGTTGCAGGACATCCCGCGCCGCTATTCCGGCCCCTACACCCAGCGCAACCAGTTCCGCCGCGACGGCGTCGTCAGCTTTTCGGATCCCATCCGCGAGATGGTCCACTTCCGCCAGATCAACCTGATGGCCGAACGTTATCCGATCCGTACCCAACTCGACTTTATTTTCTGCCGCAACGTGTTCATCTATTTTACCCGCCAGGACCGGGACCGGGTCGTGCACCGCATGGTGGATCTGCTGCGCCCCGGCGGTTATCTGTTCCTGGGCCACTCCGAGGTGCTGGATATCGACATGTTCCGGGGGCGCCTGCGGTTTCTGGCCAACACCACCTACCAGAAAGCAGGCGGATGATTCAGCGTCACAACACCCGCTACGACCGACCGTCCTGCGTGCTGGTGGCGGGGGATTACTACGCCACCCGCGAGGACATCGTGATCGAAACGGTGCTCGGCTCGTGCATCGCGGTGTGCATGATCGACGAACGCAACGGCGTGGCCGGCATGAACCACTTCATGCTGCCTACCAATCGCCAGCCGGAAAGCGACGCCAAGGCCGGTCGCTACGGGGCCCACGCCATGGAATTGCTGATCAACGAAATGATGCGCCTGGGGGCCGACCGTTACCAGTTGCGCGCCAAGGTGTTTGGCGGTGGAAACGTGAACAAGCTGCGCGAGGGCAACCTCAGGGTAGGGGACTGGAACACCCAGTTCGCCCTCGAATTCCTGCGCACCGAAGGAATTCCCGTGTCCGCCAAGGATGTCGGGGGGGAAACCGGCAGAAGGATCGTGCTGTTCACAGTGGGCGGCGCCGTCAAATTGCGGCGTCTGGGCGGTTCCGAGGCTGCGTCTCTGGCCAGCGCGGAAAGCCGTTACCGTCAGAGCATCGCGGAACGCCTGCCGAAACAGCCGGAGCAGGGCGACATCACCCTGTTCTGAGGTGGGAAGGATATTGTCATGAAACGGTACAAGGTTCTGATCGTCGACGATTCAGCGCTGATCCGCAAGACCCTCAGCCGCATCCTGTCGCAGGACCCGGCGCTGGAGGTGGTGGCGACAGCGCACGATCCGTATTTCGCCCGCGACGCCATCCGCAAGCACGACCCGGATGTCATCACCCTGGACATCGAAATGCCGCGCATGGACGGCATCACTTTTCTGGAAAAGCTGATGCGTGCGCGGCCGATGCCGGTGGTGGTGGTCTCCAGCCTTGCCGAGGCCAATGCGGCGGTCACCCTGCAAGCCCTGGAACTGGGTGCCATCACCTGCGTGGAAAAGCCCAAGCTGGATCTGGAGCGCTCCCTGCACGGACAGGCCCAGGAACTGATCGATCTGGTCAAGGGCGCCGCCCGCGCCCGTGTGCAGCCGCCGTCCCGTTTCCCGTCCCGGACCACCGGGCTGGACGTGGACCCGCGCCACTCCACGGACGCGGTGCTGCCCATGCGCAAGAAAAGCCGTTCCATCACCACCTCCGACCAGGTGGTGGCCATCGGCGCCTCCACCGGCGGCACCGTGGTGCTGAATGACGTTCTGGCGGAAATGCCGGTGGACTGTCCCGGCATCGTCATCGTGCAGCACATGCCGGGAGGCTACACAAAACCGTTCGCGGAGCGCCTCGACCGCGCCGCCAAAATCCAGGTGCGCGAGGCCAAAGACGGTGACCGCATCCTGCAGGGCCAGGCGTTGATCGCCCCCGCCGGCACCCACCACATGGTGGTGCGGCGCAGCGGCGCCAACTATCACGTGCAACTCATCGACGGGCCGCGAGTGGACCGGCACATTCCCGCCATCAACGTGCTGTTCCGCTCCATGGCCCAGGAGGTGGGGGCGAACGGTGTTGGCGCCATCCTCACCGGCATGGGCGATGACGGCGCGGACGGTCTTCTGGAGATGCACCGGGCCGGCGCCGCCACCATTGCCCAGGATGAAGACTCATGTGTGGTGTTCGGAATGCCGAAAGAGGCGATAAGCCGCGGGGCGGTCGATTACATCGTGGCCCGACCCCATCTGGCTCGGGCCATTCTGAAGCACACCGGTGCCAAAATTCGCGTCTGACGGCATCGGGTCATTGGGCGAGGGAAAAGGCCCGTTGGAAACGGTATGGCGGACTCCCCGCCGGGCGATTTCACAGGGACAGGGACTGAACATGTCGGATATATGGAAATCGGTCAGCTATCTGGTGCGCTGTGACGAGGGCTCGGTCCGCCTGGCCACTCAGCTGCGCGACTGGATCGAGGAAACCAACCGGGTGTTCCTGTCCATCGCCCACGGCCTGCCGCACCTGCAGCGCGAGATTGACGAAGGTCGACGCGCTCTTTCCGAAATGCATGCGCGCATTTCGGACGAAACCATGTATCGCGGCGGCGATTCACCGCGCCACCAGATCGTGCGCACCTTCCTGGCGCTGATTGAGGCGCAGAAGAAAGACCAGACCGATCTGGCCGAGTTTGCCGCCTACTTCAACGTGGTGGAGCAGGTGCGTTCCGCCTTGGGCAGCCTGGCCGACCTGATGGAAGACGTGGAGTGCTTTTCCGTCAACGCCATCGTGCAGGCGCACAACGCCGGAGATCGCGGGCGCGGCTTTTCACAGGTGTCCCGCGAGGTGGTGGCCCTGACCAAGCGCGCCGCCGCCGAATTCGAGCGGGTGCGCGGGCTGTCCCGCCATATCGAGCAGAATCTGGACGAGCTGAAGAGCGCCGTGGCCCACACACAGGAACACTTCGACAAGGCACCGATCCGGGTCGGCCCCGATATCGACGGGGTATTCATGGAACTGGATATCTCGCGCACCGAGGTGCTCAACCAGGTGGAAAAACTCACCGCCAGCGTCGCCGAGTCGTCCAGCCGCGTCAACCGCATGCTGGTCGGTTTGCAATTCGACGACCGCTGCACGCAGATTTCTCATCATCTTTCCGAGTCGCTGGCACGCTTGCACGAGGAAATCAGCAATCTGACCAATCAGGACAATACCCTGGATCTGGCCGCGTCCGACACCACCCATGTGATGGACACGGTGTGCCTGTCCCTGGGCGTGTTCGACATGGTGGCCAAGCTGGTGGAAAGTCTGGAGGAGGACCTCGTTTACACCCGTACCGAGATGTCCACCTTTCTGGAAGAACTGTCTGTCGATCTCAGCCGCAAGAGTGAAAACGCCATTCAGGTGGATGAACTGACCCAGGTCATCCACAAGACCCGCTCCAATCTGGAGGAATTCCTTGGCTACATGCGCGAGCAGGTGCGCGCCAAGGGGGAAATTGTCACCCGCGCCGAGGCGCTGGCCGGGCAGGTGGTGGACCTGCGGGACGATCTGGAAGGGGTGCGCCGCACCGCCAAGCGTTTTGGCGTGATGGCCTCCATCATCAAGGTGGAGTTGGCCTCCGCCGGGCTGGATCAGGATTTTGGCGAAGCCCTTTCCGCCGACCGGGTGGAAAACCTGTACCGCGACATGGCCTCGGCAGTGGGATCGGTGCTGATCTCCCTGGATGCCACCGTCAAGCAGGTGCAGCGCCGTTCCACCGTATTCCGCCAGGGGCTGGCACACGAAGAAGACACCCTCCGGCAGGCCGAAGGCCTTACCCATCGCCTGGTCAAGGAACTGGAGGGCACCCTGGTGCACTATCTGTACCGGGGTGGTGCCAGCTTCCGCAGCACTTTGGGCAAACTGCACAAGGAGGCCACCGGGCTACGCCTGGAGGTGAGCAACATCGTCAATCTGGGGCGCCAGAGCGGCCGCATCAAGGGGGATGCCCGAGGCCGGGTACTGCACCTCAGCGAAGACAAGAACACATTGCTGGAGCGCATGGGCGAAACCCGGTGGGAGATTCGCGACGACCATGTGCGGCACATGGTCGAGGCGTGCACCGTGCAGACCCAGCGCGATATGGTCAGCCACAGTCTGGGCGGTGGCACGCAGGAAAAGGGCGACCAGTCGGGCGAACTAACCCTGTTCTGACGGCAGGTGGCAAAAATTTCTGGTTTGGTTCAGGAAACTCGGACGGGAACGATGAAAATACTCGGCAAGTCCAAAAAAGGCGTTCTGGTGGCCCCGGAGGAGATGACCATCCTGCGGGCCGCCGAACTCGCCAGCGACCTTCTGGAGGTGTTTGGCGAGCCCGGAGGAAACCCCGGGCGGGTGGTGCTGAAGGCGGACGACGTGGCCCATGTGGATACGGCGGCGCTGCAGATATTGGTGTCGGCCGGACGGTCGGCCAGGGAAAGGGGGGGGGAACTGGTAATCCAGGATCCCAGCCCGGTGTTTCGGGAAACAGTAGAGCAACTGGGGCTGGAAAAAGTCCTTTTTGGTAGTCGTTAAACGTGGAGAAACGCAAATGAGCGGCGTTATCTTGATTGTGGACGATTCGGCCACTATCCGGGCCAGTGTGAAAAACACCCTGGACCAGGCGGGGTATGAAGTCTTTCAGGCCATGAACGGCCAGGCCGGGCTGGAAAGCCTCAAGCAGCTTTCCGGACAGGGCAAGATGGTCAGCATGATCATCAGCGATGTGAACATGCCGGTGATGGACGGCATTACCTTCATCAAGGAGCTCAAACAGAACCCGAACTACAAGTTCACGCCGGTTCTGGTGCTCACCACCGAAAGCCAGACCTCCAAGAAACAGGAGGGCAAGGAAGCCGGGGCCGCCGGCTGGCTGGTGAAGCCGTTTGAGCCGGAAGCCCTGGTGGGCGTGGTCCGCAAGTTCATCCGTTAGGCCGCAACACAGGCCATCTGACGCCTTGTCGTGGTGCGGCCACGGGGCGTTGTCCTGCCCGTCGGCCCGGTCCGGACGGGTGAAGTGGTGAGGGGATCATGGATCTGGATGCAGAGCTCAAGTCCATCTTTTTCGAGGAAGGCCGCGAACACATCGCCTCCCTCGAAGAGGATCTGATTCAGCTCGAAAATGAGTCCGGCACGGGGCAGGCGGTCAACCACGAACTGGTCAACCGCATCTTCCGTTCCGCACACACCATCAAGGGCGGCGCGGGCAGCGTCGGCTTCGGGGAACTTTCGGGCTTTACCCACACGGTCGAAAACGTGCTCGACCGTGTGCGGGAAAACCAGATCAGCATTACCCAGGAGCTGGTTTCCGTCCTGCTGAACGCCGTGGACTGCATGTCCCGGCTGCTGGACGCCGCCATGGGCGAGGGCACCCCTCCCGACAGCACCGAACTGGCCGCTCTGGTGGCGCAGTTGAACAGCCATCTTGGCGACGCGGTTTCCGCCGCCAGCGCCCTGGCTGACCAGGCCACGGAAAAGGTGCGGCGCCAGAAAACCGACCGCGACCATACTTTTGCCATCGACCTCAAGCTCCACCCCCAGGTGATGCAAAACGGCACCGATCCGTTGATGCTGCTCACCGAGCTCAAGGACCATGGCCAGGTGACGCTGAAAGCCGTCCACACCGAAAACTGTCCACCGCTGGAGCAGATGGACCCCTACGCCCTCTACCTGTCGTGGGACGTGGAGGTGACTGGCCGTCTGACCGGCGCCGATCTGGACAACGTCTTCATTTTCGTCTCGGACGAGAGTCCCCTCAGGTACCGCGACATTACCCCCGAAGCCCCGGTTGTCAAAAAGGCCGTGCCGCGGTCTGCCTCCGAGGTAGCCCCCGGACGGGACCGCAGCAAGCTGAACTCGGTACGCGTGGACACGGACCGTCTGGACCGCCTGGTAAACCTGGTCGGGGAACTTGTCATCGGGCAGGCCCGCGTCACCCAGACCACCCAGTCTACCGGAGCCGCCCCGGAAGTCACCGCCGCCGTCGAGGCTCTGGAGCGGATTACCCGCGACCTTCAGGATGAGGCCATGGGCATGCGCATGCTGCCGATCGGCCCCACCTTCGTCCAGTTCCAGCGTGTGGTGCGCGACCTGGCCATGTCCCAGGGCAAGGAAGTGTCGTTGCAGATCAGCGGTCAGGAGACCGAACTCGACAAGAGCATCATCGAAAAGATCAGCGACCCCCTCAAACACATGGTGCGCAACGCCGTCGACCACGGCCTCGAAACCCCCGAGGAGCGCCGCCAGGCGGGCAAGAGCGAAACCGGGGAACTGGTCCTGTCGGCGTTCCATTCCGAGGGCAACATCGTCATCGAGATATCCGACGACGGCAAGGGGCTGGACGCCGCCGCCATCGCCGCCAAGGCGGTGAAGGAGGGGCTGATTCCCCCGGACCACACCCTCAGCGAGACGGAAATCCACCAGTTGATCTTCCACCCCGGCCTGTCTACCGCCAAGCAGGTGACCGACGTCTCCGGCCGTGGTGTGGGCATGGACGTGGTGAAACGCAACATCGAGGAACTGCGTGGCCGGGTACAGATTCAGTCGACCCGGGGCGCCGGGTCCACCTTCCGCATCACCCTGCCCCTGACCCTGGCCATCATCGACGGCATGGCCATGTCGGTGGGCGGAGAGGTGTTCCTGGTACCGCTGCTGTCCATCGTGGAATCCATCCGCCCGCAGGCGCGGGACGTGCAGACCGTGGCCGAGCGCGGCGAAATGGTGCAGGTGCGGGGCGACGTGCTGCCGGTCATCCGCCTGCACGAAGAACTCAACGTGTTTTCCGAGTACCGGCGACCGGAAGAAGCGCTGCTGATTGTGGTTGAGGTGGCCGGGCGCCGCTATTGCCTGCTGGTGGATGACATCCTCGGACAGCAGCAGGTGGTGATCAAGAGCATTGAGCAGAACTACGCCAAGGTGGTGGGTGTCTCCGGGGCCACCATCCTGGGTGACGGGCGCGTGGCCATGATCATCGACGTGCCCGCGCTGGTGCGCAAGGTGTTCGAACACCAGAGCGTCGGCATGGCCTAGGGGAGCCGAAAATCCGGCAAAAAGGGGGTGTCTTTGCCCTCATCACGGCGCTCCGATCCGCCGAGAAGATGGGTGTAGTGTCATTTATCACCGCCTCAGCCCATTGTGAAGCGGGCACCCTGATTGGAGCCCACCATGGCCACCGCCATTGACCAAACCAGTACCCAGACCAGCACCAAATCCAGCCAGGGCCCAGTCCGTGGCGACCAGTTTGATCGCAATAACCTGAGCGAATACCTCACTTTCACCCTCGGCGGGGAAGAGTACGGCATTCCCATTCTGGTGGTGCAGGAAATCATCGGCTACCAGCGGCCGACGCCGATCCCCAGCACACCGGCCTGGGTACAGGGGGTGGTCAACATTCGCGGAACGGTGATTCCGGTGGTGGACGTGCGCGCCATCTTTCACATGCCCACCATTGAATACGGCACCGGCAGCGTCATCATCGTAAATCGTGTGGGTGACCGGGTGATCGGCGCCGCCGTGGACGCTGTGAATGACGTGCTGGCCTTCAGGGCCGACCAGATTCAGGCCACCCCGGAAATTTCCGATCAGGTGCAGATTCACTACGTGGATGGGCTGGGAAAGCATGACAATCGTCTGGTCATGCTGCTGGACATGGCCGAAATGGTCACCCAGGGGCTGGACGGCGTAGACCTGGGCGCCGCCTCCGAGTAATCCGCCACAGGCAGGGGGTGGTGCCCGCCGGAGGACCGGTTACTCGACGGCCACGCCGCCCCCGTGGCTGCTGCCCAGGGGCAGGGCCCTGCCGAAAAAGTCGTTCACGGCATCCACCAACTGCCCCAACGTGTCGATATCCTGCACGGCACTGCGGAATTTGCCGCCGTCCCGCATCCCCTTGGTGTACCAGCACACGTGCTTGCGCATCTCCAGGGTCGCGGTGCGCTCCCCGGCGTGCTCCACATACAACGCCAAGTGGTGCAGCATGACAGCGCGGCGCTCCTCCGGGGTCGGAGGAGGGGCCGGTGTGCCGCTCCGCCACTCGGAGAGAATTTCCCGAAAAATCCATGGATTGCCCTGAGCGGCCCGGCCGATCATGACGCCTGCGGCGCCGGTTTCGGCCAGCATGCGCGTGGCATCGGCGGCGGAACACACGTCGCCGTTGCCGATCACCGGGATGGACACCGCCCGCACCGTGCGCCCGATCACCCCCCAGTCGGCCCGGCCGTTGAACATCTGGTCCCGGGTGCGGCCATGCACGGTGACCCCTTTCACCCCCTCGCTTTCGGCCATTTGCGCGTATTCCGGGGCATTGACCTGAGCGGCGTTCCAGCCGGCGCGGATCTTGATGGTCACCGGAACCTTCACGGCCCGCACCACCGCACCGATGATGCGGGCGGAGCGCGGCACGTCGCGCATCAGGGCGCACCCCGCGCCGCGGGTGACCACCTTGCGCACCGGACAGCCGATGTTGATGTCCACCACATGCGCCCCGGCCTCTTCGGCGATCGCTGCGGCGCGGGCCATGGGCTCCGGGTCATCGCCGAAAATCTGCATCACCACCGGCCACTCGTCCGGGTGGGTGAGCAGGTAGCGGCTGGTGCGCTCGTTGGCCCGCACCAACCCGTTGCTGCTGACCAGTTCGGACACCACCATGCCCGCCCCCAGCCCGCGCGCCAGACGCCGGAACGGCAGATTGGTAATGCCCGACAGGGGCGCCAGTGCCAAGGCGTTGGGAAAGGTGACGCCGCCGATGGACAGGGGTGGCGGGTTGAAGGTCATGAGTGTCCTCCTCCCACCGGCAGCCGCGCCGCCGCGTCCAGCTCCAGCCCGGATTCCCGGCCCGCCTGCATCATGCGCATGCCCGCAGCGGCGACCATGGCGGCGTTGTCGGTACACAGGGGGGGGGGAGGGACAACCACCTCGCAGCCGATGGGCCGCGCACGCTCCTCCATGGCCGCTTTCAGACGCTGGTTGGCGGCCACGCCGCCCACCACCACCAAGGTGGATAGATTTTCGCGGGCCACCGCCCACATGGCCTTGGCGGACAGTGCATCCACCACCGCCTCCTGATAGCTGGCGGCGATGTCCGGCAACTGCTCCGTTCCCCATGCGTGTTTTTCGAGGTAGACGCGCAGGGCGGTTTTAAGGCCAGAAAAGCTGAAATCCAGCCGCTGGTCCAGCCAGGCGCGGGGGAATGCGATCGCATCCGCACGGCCACGGGCGGCCAGCCGCTCGATTTCCGGGCCGCCGGGGTAGGGCAGGCCCAGCAGTTTTGCCCCCTTGTCCAGCGCCTCGCCCGCCGCGTCGTCGATGGTGCGCCCCAGTTCGGCGAAAACCAGCCCTTCGTCCACGCGGTACAGGCTGGTGTGTCCACCCGACACCACCATGGCCAGGAAGGGAAATTGCAAATCCGGGCGGTACAGGAAGGCGGCGGCGACGTGGGCCTCCAGATGGTTGACCCCCACCAGCGGCACCTTGAGTCCCCAAGCCAGCGCCTTGGCGTAGGAGACACCCACCAACACCGCGCCGATCAGCCCCGGACCACGGGTGACCGCCACCGCGCCGATGTCGGCCAGGGTAACCCCGGCGTCGGCCAGGGCCTTCTGGAGCAAACCGTCGATGGCCTCCAGATGGCAGCGCGAGGCCACCTCGGGCACCACGCCGCCAAAGCGGCGGTGAACGGCCACCTGCGAGGCCAGGGCGTGGCCCAGTACCCGGTCGGGGGCCTGAAACACCGCCACGGCGGTTTCATCGCAGGAGGTTTCGATGGCCAGCATCAGGCTGTCGGGGGAAAAATTGCGCATATCCGGTCATTATACCGCAGTGGGACGGGGGGCCCCAGACGGGCGGAACGGGGGGCGGGTTACCCCTCCCGGTCGCGCAGCAGCACGGTGCCCAGGGCGAACAGCAGCACGCCGAAGGCGGTGAGTTGCAGCATCGCCCCCATGCCCAGCCCCTGGGGATAGAGGTTGAGGATCAGCACCGCCCCCACCGCCGTCAGACCGGCCACCTGTAACAGTTTCGCCAGGTGTTTCATTGGGCCGGGGCCGGGTGTTTTTTGAGCGCGGCTTCGGCCCGGTGACGCAGCTTCTTGCTGCCCCGGCCGGAGTCGATAAAGCGTTGGTACGCCTGGGCCGCCTCGTCCGGCTTGCCGGATTTCGCCAAAACGCGGGCGGTGTAGTACGCACCATCGGCGGCGGCAGCGGTATCGGGATAAGTTTCCGCCAGTTCCTGAAGGCGGCCCAGCGCCGGATCAAAGCGCCCGGTGCGCAGGTAAAAACGGGCTATCGACAGGGTATGAATCGCCAGTTGCTCGTCGGCCCACTTGCGCCAGACACGGGCCTGCGCCTCCGGCGGTGAACCGGGATAGTTGGCGATCAGCCGGTCGAATTCGGCGCCTGCCTTGAAGGGGATGGTCGGGTCGCGGTCGCCGGAGCGGAACTGGCGCACCCAGCTTACCCCTTTCTGGAACTGGGCGTAGGGTGCCCAGGGGTGGGTGGTGTGCAGTTCCATAAAACGCCCGTATTCGTCCACCGCTTCCGGGAACTGGCGCAGCCGGTAGTGCCCCTCGGCGTTGGCCATGATCTCTTCGGCGCTGTAGGTGATTTTGGTCTGCACCCCCTCCGCCGTGTGTACCGGCTTGACGTCAATGCCCATGGTTTCGCGCAGGGCGCGGGCGCTTTCGTCCTTGTAGGTGGCGCAGCCGCTCGCCAACAACGTCAGTAGCAACAGGGAAACCAGAGGCAGGCGGGGCAGCACGGGCAGACCGGGGAAAGGGGACAAATTGCGCATGGGCGGGGAGGATATCACAACCGGGGACGGCGAGGCAGTGGAGCGGAAACGCCGGGACGGGGGGAAATCAAGCCTCAGGCGCAGCGGGGTCGGAATAGCGTTCGCGCAGGGCCAGGATGTCCGGCAGCGCCGACTGGAAGGCCGCCACCATCCCCGGATCCAGGTGGTTGCCGGCGCAGCGGTGCAGCTCGGCCTCGGCTTCCTCCACCGGCCAGGCGCGCTTGTAGGGACGCACCGAGGTGAGGGCGTCGAACATGTCGCACACCGCAACGATGCGGCCCGAAACGGGGATGTCCTCGCCGCCGATTCCGGTCGGATAGCCGGTGGCGTCCCATTTTTCGTGGTGGGTGAGGGCGATTTCGTGGGCCATTTGCAGCAGGTCGGAGCTATGGCCTTCGAGGATGCGGGCGCCGATGGTGGTGTGGGTTTTCATGATCTCCCACTCCTCTGCGTCCAGTTTGGCGGGCTTGAGCAGGATGCGGTCGGGGATGCCGATTTTGCCGATGTCGTGCATCGGGCTGGCGTTGAGCAACAATTCCCGCTGTTCCGCGCTCCAGCCGATCTCGGTGGACAGGCGCGCGCAGTATTGGCTCATGCGCACCACATGGTTGCCGGTTTCGTTGTCGCGGTAGTCCACCGCCTTGCCGAGGCGGCGGATGATTTCCAGCCGGGTTTCGTGCAGTTCGTGGGTGCGGCGCCGGACCTGCTCCTCGAGGTTGCGGTTCTGATCGCGCACCGCGTTGTGCAGCAGGCGCACCTCCAGCATGTTGCAGACGCGGTGCAGCACCTCGGCGTGAACGTAGGGTTTGGTGATGAAGTCCTGCGCCCCCTCGTCCAGTGCGCGCAGCCGGGTGGGCATGTCGTCCTGGGCGGTGAGCATCAGCACCGGCAGATAACTTTCGGCCTGGGAGCTACGCTCGATCTCGGTGAGTTGCCCCAGCACCTCAAAACCGCCCAGATGGGGCATGCGGATATCCAGAAGCACCAGATCGTAGCGGTGCTGGCGATACATGTCGGCCACCTGACGCGGGTCGGTGGTGGCAAACAGGTTGCGGAAGCCGTAGTTGCGCAGCATTTTTTGCAGCACGTCCACATTGCTCTGCTGGTCGTCCACGATCAGGATCGAGGCGGCGGCATAGCGCTCCGGAAGGCCAGTGGCCGAGAGGGTGCGGCGCCGGGAGGGCATGGCCAGAAAGGGGTAATTGGGGCGCGGCGAAGAAGGCTGCGGTGAAGAAGACTGCGAAGCGGGTTGCGGCGAAGGCGGTGAAACAGGCCGCGAAGAAGCCGAGGCAGTGGACTGCGCGGATACCGCTGATGCGGGCGGGGGGGGCGGGGTCGGATCGGGCATGGCCGGGCTCCTCTGCGCGGATGGAACCCACATTGTCACTCGCACCGGGTGTTTTCCGCAACCGGGGAAATCGGCCCTCACTTCATGGAATTGCCGGTACCGCGGCGGCACCGGGAACAAAGTTGTCACCCCTGCCGCTGACGGTGGTTCTTTTTTGCACGGTCACGGGTCACGCCGCGGCTGTTTTCGCCCGGAAACAAAACATAAAATACATTGAAAACAGCTCTTTGCGTAAACATTCCACTCCCCGGAAGTGGCGGCATATTTTGTGCATATTATAGACATGCACTTGCTCCGCTGACCGTGGCCCAGGGACGGGCCGCGGCACGGGGCCTCGGACCGAGGTATCTGGAGGATCGCGCGACATGGGATTTTTTGACTGGCTGTTTTCCGACGCCGACAAACGCAAGACGGCCCACCTGCCCGCCACCGCAAACAGTCGCCGGGTGGTGATGAGGTCGAGAGAGCGTGTCGCCCAACGGCAGTTCAAACGCTATGCGCTTCGGGTACCGGTCTGCGTGAGGGCCGACGGCAAGGAGGTGTGGGGCGACTCCACCATGCTGGGCATGGGTGGGGTGTTCATCAATTGCCCCCTGCCGCTGGACACCGCCACCGACGTGACCCTGGCGCTGGAACTGGAGCGCGGTCTGGGTTCACAACCGTTCGAGGTGCACGGCGCGGTGGCCTACCAGACCGGCAACGGCATGGGCATCCGCTTTACCGGCCTTTCCCAGGCCGATTACCGCCGTCTGCGCGATGTGATGGTCTATTCCGTCGCGGCGCTGGAGGATGGCACCGGCGACGCCGACGCCGGGATCTGCTAGGCCCGAAGCCGCCGCCCAACCAGGCAAGGAACCGCCAGACAAGAAGCTGCGCTCAGAAATTGACGGTGCGGGAGAACAGGCGGATCACCACCACGCCCGCAACGATCAGGGCCAGCCCCAGCACGGCGGGCAGGTCCGGCCTTTGGTGGAAGGCCACCACGCCCACCACCGCAATCAACACAATTCCAAGCCCCGACCAGACGGCGTAGGCCACGCCCATGGGGATGCTTTTGAGCACCAGACTGAGCAGGAAGAAGGCGGCGCCAAAGGCCACCACGGAAGCCAGCGCCGGTCCGGGCCGCGTCATGCCGCGGGAAAGCTGGAGGGCGGCGGTACCCGCCACATCGGCGATGACGGCCAGCAGCAAATAGACGTAGGGCATGGAAACGGGTGTGTGGGTTTACTAATTGTTGGTCACCGCCACCGTCGCGGTGGCCCCGGCCTTGCCGTCGTGATAGAAGACGGTAAAGCTGTCGGTGCCCGTGCTGGTTGGGGTGTAGGTGAAATTGCCGGTAAAGCTGCCGGGGAGCGGCTGGTCCAGAACCAGTGTGCCACTCGCCGGCACGGTCCTGACCTCGAAATACGGCGCGTTGCCGCCGTCCGGATCGGTGAACGCCAGGGGGATCAGGTTGCCCCCATAGGCGACCAAGGCTGCGGTGGTGAACGCCGGAGAGGCCGCCGCCACCGGAGCCACGTTGACGTGGGGGGTGAAGGTGTAGGGGAAGAAGAGGGTGCCGCCGGAAAAGGCAAAACCAAAAAAGGCGGTTGTGGCGGTGCCGCTCGGGTTTAGCGTCGCCCCGTAGTAGGTGGCCGAAAATCCACTGAGGGCAGGCAGGGTCAGAAGGGAGGGCGGCGATGTTTGGATATTGGGGCCGGCAGCGCCACCGGTATAGCCCACCGTGGCATTGAAGGTCGTATCGGTGCCGATACCCACTCGGGTAGCCTGTGGTGCCGCCGTGTTGGTATCGGTGGCGGTGGCGGTCAGGTTCGCCGTCAGGTGGGCCACCGCGTCGAACTGATAATCCGACACCATGTTGCCGGAGAGGGTCAGGCTCCAGGTGGCGCCCAGGGTGGTTGCCTGAACCGAGCCGCTCTGCGCCCCCAGCCAGTAGGTTCCCCGGGCGTCCGGCAGGGCCAGGGTGATGCTGACCTTGAACGGCCCGGCGGTAAACACACCGTCACTCACCGTGAACCAGAATTCGTCCACGCCGGTGGCGCCCAGGCTGTTGGGCGTGTAGGTGAAAAAGGGCCCACCCACCACCAGCGGGTCACAGACAGCCACTCCCTTGGTCGCCGGAGTCGTGATGACGCACGTCAACGGCGTGCCGTTGGGGTCGGTGGCGGGGAGAGGGAAGGTGGAGACCGGCACATCCGTCGGCACCGGATAATGCTGGTCGTTGCCCACTGGCGGGTTGTTGGTGGTGCCCGCGCCGTTGTTGGTCACGGCCACCGTGGCGATGGCGGTGGCCGCGCCGTCGTTGAAGCTCACCTGAAAGCTGGTGGTGGAGGCGGAGGTGCCCTGCGGGTTGTAGGTGAACGCCCCGGTATTGGCGTCAATGGTCAGGGCGCCGATGGTGGGCGGGGAAACCACCGCGAAGAACGGCGGCACCGGGCCACCGTCCGGATCGTCGAACGCCAGCGTGAACAGGTTGCCGGTGACCGCCGCGCCGTTGGTGGCAATGACCGACAACACCGGGGCCTTGGCTGCGGGCGGAACGTTGGCAAACGGGGTGGACGGGGCGGTGTAGGTCAGGGAGGTGCCCAGGGTGCATCCGCCGCCGGTGACGTCCACGGCCATCGCGCCGTTGTTCATGTGCAGGGTCACGGCCAACGCCAGCGGCGACAGCGCGACGGGCGTGACCGGGAACGAGGCCAGCAGCGCCCCGCCCGCGCTTTCCACCACACCAGAAACCGATCCCAGAGGCAGAATTTCGGGGGGGGCGTTCGCGCCCACCGTCACGGTGAGCGAAAGGTCCCCCGCCATGGTGATCTGGCCGCCCAACTGGAACGGCACCGTCACCTTGGTGCCGTCGAGCACGGCGGTCCAGGAGGATGCGGGGGCGGCCGGATTGCAGGTGAGGAGGGGGGTAGGCAACCCGGCTACCAGGTAGTCGCCGCGTTTGTCCACCAGCGGGGTACCGGGGGGAGGGGGGCCGGGCGGGTTGACCGGAACGGCACCGGAACCGCCGGAGCCACAGGCGGACAGCAGCATCGCCGCAGCCAGCGCCCGGAGCGGGGCGGCCCAGCGACGGGCAAGGCGCGGGGACTCCGTGTGGCAAGCCGGGTGCGTCTGTCCGATGATTCTGCCCATGCTTCAGTGCCTCATCCGTCGGTTAATGGCCCGGCATGTCCGGTGGGCCGACCCGCTTTCGGCCCGGCGGTCGGTTCTACCGGGGTGGATTGGGGCCGCCGGTCCGCGTCGCCCTGGAGGTAGCCGAGGGGACGGTGGCCCGAATCGCCTTGAGCGTGGCGGGGTCCGGTTCGTCGAACTGGATGGCCATGCCCTCTTCCAGAGTGTACACGACCCACCCACGGACCTCGAACGACCGCTCGCCGCCGCCCGCCTCCTCCACCCGCACCGTTAGGGATATGTAGGTTTCGGGCACAAATGGCGCCTGGTTAGCGTCCTCGCAGACGATGAACGTCCCCTCGGTGTTCAGGCTCAACAACTGCCCGCTCGCCCGGGTGGCGTCGTGGGCAGAGGCGGCCACACCCCACGCCGCGCCGGGCCCCTCCTGGGGCAACGGTACACGGGGGGTGCGCGTGTCGGGGGTGGTGACCGGTTTTACGGGACGCTGCTTCATGGACTTCCAGATGAATCCGGGCTGCTGTGACGCGGCGCGGCGACGTGGCGTACGCCGGGGGCCGGGGGCCGGGGGGCCTCCGCTTTGTCAGCCGCCGATTGTAGCGGAACAGGTAAAAAAGGCGAGGGATTTTCTGCGTGGCGGCCTTCACCCCCCACCGGGGTCTTCTACCGGAGACTTTCTTCGCTACAATGGACTGGCGGGGGAGCAAGGCCGGAGCCATATCGGCGGCGCGGCAACACACACCATCCGGGAACGAGAGCAGCATCATGGCCAAAGTGGACGCCCGGCTGGGCAAGGACGCCACCTATCTGAAGAGCATCCGCAACCAGTACGAGAACCTTCCATATCCCCCCCGCGATCCGGAGGACGAAACCCGGCGCCTGATCCGCCCCACCTCGGAGCGCCTTGCGGAGCTAAACCACCACTGCTACCGGGGCAAGCGCCGCTTCGATGACTTTCGGGTGCTGGTGGCCGGAGGCGGCACCGGCGACGGCACCACCTATCTGGCCATGCAGCTTTCGCGCTATCCCGGCGCGCGCATCGTGCATCTGGACCTGAGCACAGCCAGCATCGACATTGCCCGCCGCCGTGTGGAAAAACGCGGGCTGACCAACGTGGAATTTGTCCACGGCTCCATTCTGGATCTGCCCGCCATGGGGTTCGCACCGTTCGACTACATCAACTGCACCGGCGTGCTGATGGTGATGGAAGATCCGGACGCCGGGCTGCGCGCCATCCGTTCGGTGCTGAAGCCGGACGGCGCCATGGGCATCATGCTCTACGCCACCTATGGCCGCACCGGGCTGTATCAGATTCAGGAACTTTTGCGCCGCATCCATCCCGACGGCAGCGGGGCCGACATCCCGCAAAAACTGGAAACCGCCCGCCAGCTCCTGGAGGAACTTCCCGGCGGCAACTGGTTCAAACGTGGCGAGGACCTGTTCAACGACCACCGGACCATGGGCGATTCCGGCATTTACGACATGTTTCTGATCTCCCACGACCGCGCCTATACGGTGCCGGAGGTGTATGCCTTCGCCGCCGGGGCCGGGTTGCATGTGCTGGATTACGCCTGGGCGCGGGAGCGCATCATGCTGGAGCCGGAGCAGTACATTCAGGACCCGGTGCTGCGGGAACGGATTCACGGCTTCGATACGCCCCGCCGCCGGGCCATTGCGGAACTGCTGAGCGGCGCCCTCACTCGCCAGCACGTCTACATGGCGCCGGAGCCCGACCGCCGCGCCCCGCTGGAGCCGGACTATGTGCCCACCCTGATGGACGTCCCCGATCCCGCCACGCACCATCTGCTGGCCGATCACATCCGCAGCGCCCCCGACGTGCCGTTTGCCATCAACGCCGCGGTGGCGAGTTTCTCGGTGATGCCCGGCCGGTACACGGCGGAGATTTTCGCACGCATGGACGGGGAAACAAGCTTTGGCCAGATGTTCGCGGATATTCGCGCCTCGGGCATGCAGGTGACGGACGACGAACTGCTGGAGGATTTTCGGCCCGTGTACGACAAGCTGGCGATGGCGGACGCGGTGCTGCTGCATCACACTTCGGTGCCCGCCACCGTGGAGGTGGTGCACGGCGATCATCCGGGCGTGTCCGCCGGGTGAGGGCTCCGGGTGAGGGCTCCGGGTGAGGGCTCCGGGTGAGGGCTCCGGGGCGGTGCCCGCCGTAGCCCCTCGCAACTCTTTCGCGAAACAACAAAAAGGCCCCGCCGGTGGTTGTCCCGGCGGGGCCTTCATGCTGCCGACCTGCTCCCGTCGCCTGTCGGGGTGACGAGGCGGTCGGTGCGTCAGTCGTGTTCCTGACCGACGTCGAACAGGTGGGCACGCACCTCGGCGATGCGCTCATTGATGGCGTCTGGCGATACCGCCGCCTTGGCGTTGACCTTGCTGGAGATGTCCAGCAGGGCGGCCTGGATTTCCTCGATGTCATTCTGGATGTGGTAAGCGCCACGGTTGCTGGCGGTCTCCAGGGACTTGCCAGCCTCCTGCAGGTGGGTGACCACTTCTGACGAACGCTTGGCGGAAAGGGCGTCGGCGGCGCTGTTCAAATGGGCGACGGCCTCCAGAATGTGGGCGTTGATCTGCAACGCAGCCAATTCGATGTTGATTTCGTCGAACAGCGTGCCCGTTTCCTTGCCGGACTTGCCCGTGTCGCGGATGGTCTTGAGGTTGGCCCGCACGTGGCGGATTCCCGGATCCAATGCCTCGTTGTGGTCGGCCAGTCGTTCGGCGTCGGCCATTTCCTGATCCGCCCGGGTCAGACCGGTGATGATGGCGGGGGTAAACTTGTCGCCCTTGGTCTCCATCACGTCCCGCTCCACCATGGAGGTGGTCAAAAACGCAGAGGTGAGGACGGCGGCCACGTCATGGGCGGCCTTGACGGGCAAATCCGCCGCAGTGGCGAGGGTGGGAACGGCGAGCGCGGCGGTGGCGAGCGCCGTGACCAGGATCGTGCGAATGCGTTGCATGGCGAAAAACTCCTTCAACCGGGTTGAAACCGCCTCACCTCGGTATCGAGCACGGCGGATGGCATAACAATAACCCCGTTGGCTGAACGTTGGCTGAACGATGTGAGATTTTTTTTCAGGTGAGGGAGGGGACTCCGGTTTTGGTCCCAACCCGGAGGCGGACCGGGCGCCTTTTCCCAACCTGTTGAAAAACTGGAGCCGACGAGCGGAATCGAACCGCTGACCTGCTGATTACGAATCAGCTGCTCTACCAACTGAGCTACGTCGGCATTGGGCCGGAAAGGGGACGGTGCGGGAACATTGTGGCCCCGGCAAGCCGGGCATAATATCCGAGGCGCCCCACATGCGGCAACCCTGTCCGGGACAACCGCAGCCACCGTGGCGCAGTGAGCCTCCCCGGGGGGCGCCAAAAGACGGCCCAGGGGGGGCGTTTCCGCTATACTCGGCCTCACGTTTGCCCCCATCCCGACCGATGAGGCTTGGGAATTTTTGCGGGCTTGCTCCATAATGAGGCCCCGAAACCGGGACTCCGGGACCCATTCCGGATTTTTCGGACAAATCGCCGGGAAAAGGGAGGTTCTTGCGATGGCGGATGTGGCGATCGGCGTGGACGTGGGTGGCAGTGCCGTGCGCGCCGTGGCCGTGGACCGGGACAGCCAGATTCAGGGCGACACCGTCTATTTCCCCCTCCAGACCCGTGGCCGGGATGAGGTGCTGGACTGCATCGTGCGGGCGGTGCGGCAGGCGGGCGAAGGGCACAACGTGGCCGCCGTCGGCGTCGGTGTTCCAGCCTTCCTGCGCCACGAACGCGGCGTGATCGAAATGTCCCCCAACCTGCCGGAACTGACCGGGTGGGAAATCGGCAAGGCCCTGCGCGAGGTCATCCCGCAACCCCTGGTGCTCGAAAACGACGCCAACGCCGCCGCCTTCGGCGAGGCCCTGTCGGGCGTGTGGGAGGGGTGTGATCCGTTCATCTACATAGCCATCGGCACCGGCATCGGCGGCGGTATCGTCCTGAACGGCCAACTCCTGCGCGGCGCCACCGGCCTTGCCGGCGAAATCGGTCACCTGACCGTTCAGCCCAAGGGCCTCAAGTGCGGTTGCGGCGCCGAGGGGTGTCTGGAGACCTACGCCTCGGCCACCGGCATCGTAAACGCCTTTCTCACCGCCACCCAGGACATGCCCGAGTCCGATTTTGTCGCCAAATACGGCGCGCGCAACGAAGTCACCGCCCTGCAACTGTCCGAACTTGCGGGAGACGGCGACACCGCCGCCTTCCAGGCCTTTGCCCAGGCGGGGCGCGCGCTGGGGGTGGCCATTGCCCAGCTTTGCCGAATTTTCGACCCCGCCGCCATCGCCTTCGGTGGCCAGGTATCCGGCTCCTGGGACCTGTTCTGGCCCACCATGTGGGAAGAGATGGTGGAGCTCATCCCGGTGCGCCTGCGCGAGAATCTGATGATTCAGCCCGCCACATTCGCCGCCAGCGCCGGAGCCGTGGGCGCGGCGGGACTTGCGTGGCGCTCTGTACAGACCGCATAGTTAGGCACATCACAGTCCGCAATCAAACTTCCGGCCCCCCTGGCGGGCGCGCCGGTCTCCATGCAGATAGGGAGGTTTTGCGTCGATGAGTGCCGAGATCGAGTCCATCCTCCACGAAAACCGTGTGTTCAAGCCGTCGAAGGAATTTTCCCGAACGGCCCGGGTGCGCAGCATGCGCGCCTACCGCGACATGATGAAAAAAGCCGAGGCCGATTACCCCGGCTTTTGGGGCGACCTGGCCCGCACCCACCTTGAGTGGGAAAAGCCGTTCAGCCGCGTGCTCAACGACAGCAACCCGCCGTTTTTCAAGTGGTTCGAGGACGGGCTCATCAACGTGTCGGTGAACTGTCTGGACCGCCACCTGACGACCCCGCGCAAGAACAAGGCGGCCATCGTGTGGGAAGGGGAGCCCGGCGACGTGCGCACCCTCACCTATCAGGAGCTGGCCTACGAGGTGGGGCGCTTTTCGAACGTCCTCAAGGAGTCGGGGGTGGTCAAGGGCGACCGGGTGATCGTCTACATGCCCATGGTGCCGGAGTTGCCGGTGGCCCTGCTCGCCTGTGCCCGCATCGGCGCCACCCACTCGGTGGTGTTCGGGGGTTTTTCCGCCGAGGCCCTCAAGGACCGCATTCTGGACGCCGGGGCCAAAATCCTCATCACCGCCGACGGCGGCTGGCGGCGCGGCCAGACCGTGCCCCTCAAGGAAATGGCCGACGAGGCGCTGAAGGGGTGCCCGCAGGTGTCCCATGTGGTGGTGCTCAAACGCACCGGGCAGGCGGTGGCCATGCAGACCGGGCGCGACGTCTGGTGGCACGACGCGGTGCAGGGCAAATCCCCCAAATGCGCGCCGGTGCCGGTGGAACCGGAACACCCGCTGTTCATCCTCTATACGTCTGGCTCCACCGGCAAGCCCAAGGGGGTGGTCCACTCCTCCGGCGGCTACCTGCTGGGCGCCACCATGACCATGCAGTGGGTGTTCGACATTCAGGACCACGACACCTTCTGGTGTACCGCCGACATCGGCTGGGTGACGGGGCACAGTTATGTGGTCTACGGCCCGCTGTCGAACGGCGCGACCTCGGTGATGTACGAGGGCGCCCCCACCACGCCCCACGCGGGACGGCTGTGGGAGATTGTCGAAAAGCACTCCGTGAACATTTTCTACACCGCCCCCACGGCCATCCGCGCGCTGGTCAAGCTGGGGGACGAGTGGCCGCAAAAATTCGACCTGTCGTCCCTGCGCATTCTGGGCACGGTGGGGGAGCCGATCAACCCGGAAGCCTGGATGTGGTACTACAAAACCATCGGCGGGGAGCGCTGCCCCATCGTGGACACCTGGTGGCAGACCGAAACCGGCATGCACATGATCAGCCCGCTGCCGGGGGCCACCCCCATCAAGCCGGGTTCCGCGACACTGGCCGTGCCAGGAATTTTTGCCGACGTGGTGGACGCCGAAGGCAACAGCCTGGGGCCGGACAAGGGTGGGTATCTGGTGGTCAAAAGGCCGTGGCCAAGCATGATCCGCACCGTGCACGGCGACCCGGAGCGCTACAAAAAGACCTACTGGGGCGAGTTTGGCGGAAGGTACTACTTTGCCGGGGACGGCGCCCGCAAGGACAAGGACGGGTATTTCTGGATCATGGGCCGGGTGGACGACGTGATCAACGTCGCGGGCCACCGGCTGGGGACCATGGAGGTGGAATCGGCGCTGGTCTCGCACCCTGCCGTCGCCGAAGCCGCCGTGGTGGGGTGCCCGGACGACCTCAAGGGCGAGGGCATTTTTGCCTTTGTGATCCTCAAGGGCGGGGAGAAATCGGGCAATGCCGCGCTGGTGGCCACGTTGCGCGACCATGTGGCAAAAGAAATCGGCCCCATCGCCAAGCCGGACCACATCAAGTTCACCGACGGGCTGCCCAAAACCCGCTCCGGAAAAATCATGCGCCGCCTGCTGCGGGACATTGCCGCCGGGCGTGAGACCAAGGGGGATATTTCTACGCTGGAAGACTCCAAAACCCTGGAAAGCCTGCGCCACGAGGAGTAGCGGGAGTTTTCATGGCGGGGCGTTGCGGCGGCCTCCACGGGGACCATTCGTGGAGGCCCCCGTCTTGCACGCGGGGCGGGCATCCGGTAACCTGCCCGGATGCGCCAGACACTCTCCGACGAGGGCTTTGCCAACATTTTCGCCAACTTCCTCGGCCAGGGGCTGGAGCGCCTCATCGACCCCGACAACCGGGGCCAGGTGCATGGCGTCGCGGGCCTGCCCGTGGGGCTCATGGAGGCCGCCTGCAACAACCTGCGCATCCGCGCCGATTTTGACCGCGCCTTCGTCCTGACGCTGGCCCCTTCCTCGGAATTGCACATCTCGCCGGACGATCTGGCTCAAAAAGTGGCGGCAGACCCGGACATCCACTTGATCGTGTTCGTGCCCGAGGAGTGCCGCGAGGTGGCCGACAAAACCTTCGCCCCCGCGTTCTTCTCTCCGGTGGACATGTTCACCTCCATGGAAAACATGGAGACCCAGCTCATCCAGCGCATCAACCAGGTGCCAGTCTACAAGCGCATCGCCACCCTGTGGAGCAGCCACGCGGCGGAGCGCCTGCCGATCCTCAGGCGCATTGATTACCTGATCAACATCATCAGCCTGTGTCTTGGGGCGGACGAAATGGGCATGTTCTTCCACAAGCTGGACCTGCTTCCCGACGGCAACGTGGACGTTACCGGAAATTTTGCCGACCGGGTGGCCCGCAACGTGCTCTCGATGACCATCCTGTGCGACCGTAACCTGCCGATTCCGGCCCGCCTGGATGCCCTGCGCCTGAACGACGCCGGTCTGGCCCGGCGGCTGGGGGCATTGCTGAAGACTTTGCCCGAGGACGTCACCTCCAGCATTCTGGCGGCGGCGGTGTTCCAGGCCGAACGGGACGACCCCGGCGGCGAACTGTCCTTCGACCATTGGCGTTTCATCGGAGAGCCGGGGTGGAACTGAACACCCTGGCGGAGGAACTGACCCAACTGCGCGGCGCACTGGCCGCTGCCCACGCGGCACGGGCGGCGGGGCAGACCGAAAGCGTGGCCACTGCCCCCCTGTACGCCGCTCACCCCTTGCTGATGCGCCGCGAAGAGGTGGCCGAACTGCGTCCGAGGGCCGCCGAACCGGACGTGCAACCGGTATTCGCCGCTCTGGTACGGGCACAAATCCTGGGGGGATGCGCCCCGCTGCTGGATGCCATGCAGGCCGCCTTTGACCACGAAATGCTCAAGGGACTGGACAGTAAATGGCATTTTGGCGACACCGAAACGCGCATTGAGCGCGAAGCCGACCGCAAGCAACGGAAATTACTGGATCAGGCCCGCCGCCGCTCCCTGGCACGCCACGAACCCGATTTTCTGGCAGCCCTGCATCGCAGCCATACCCTGATGGTGGACCGGGGTTTCGGCAGTTACGCTGCCATGTGTGTGGCTCTGTGGGGGGACCATCTCACAGCCCTTCTGGAAGCCGCCGAGGGATTTCTGGCCGACACCCAAACCCGCTACCGCGCCCTTCTGGTCCCGGAACTGCGGGAAGCCGGAGTGTTCCCGGACGACGCCCGCCACCACGACATGGGATTCCTGTGGGGAGGGCATTGGGGACCGGCCTCCGGCTTGCCTTCCGCCATCGACGTCCTGCGGTCCACCCTTGCGGACCTGGCCCTGTCGCCGGAGTCCCTGCCCGGCGTGACGTCCGACCTGGAAAGCCGCGACGGCAAGCGGCCTGGGGTGCTGGTGGCGGCGGTGGACCCGCCCCAGGACGTGCGCCTGACCTTCAGCCCCTCGGACGCCTGGACGGCGATCCCGGAGTTGCTCGCCGGGGCCGGGGTGGCCCTGGCGCTGGCTGCCGCGCCGGTGGAACAGGCTGCCACGCGGCGTACCGCCCTGCATCCGGCGGTGACGGCCACCTGGCGGGCGGTATTTGCCAGCCTGTACGGCAACCCGGAGTGGATTTCCCGCCACCTGCCGGGGGTGGACGGGGAGCGGCAACAACGGCGTTTTCACCTGTGGTGGCTGTACGAGGTCCGTCGTCTGTGCGGCGCCGCGCGTTTCGCCAGCTTCCTGCACGGCCCCGGTGAGCCGGGGGACAAGGCGGACGTTTACGAGCATTACCTGCATCAGGCCTCCGGCGCGCGCTTTGAACGCGACCACTATCTGGCCCACACCCCGTGGTTTCTGGAGGATACCCAGACCTTGCGCGGCCACCTGTTCGCCGCGCGCCTGCTGGACCTGCTGGAAAACCGCTGCGGCAGCGCCTGGTTCACCAAACCGGAAGCCGGGGCACTGCTGCGCGACCTGTGGCGCGCCGGGTGGGACCGTCTGGAGCCTCTGGCCACCGTCGCCGGAGTGGCGGATGCGGACAACATCTGGCCCCTGACCGAACGTCTGGAAGCGGTGCTGGGGGAATTCACCGACGAGGAGGACGACTGATGGGTGATGCCGGGGCGCGGGACGAGGCGCAGGACGACCTGGCGCAATTGGCCGCGGTCGCCGCGGGTCAGTTGCGGGGCTGGCAGACCGCCGGAGTGCGGCGGATGACCCGAGGTTCCGGTGCAGAGCCGGCTGTGGAGACCTCTCCGCCGGTTGAAGCCGCTGTTCCCACCACCACCGTGCCGGTCGCCGCGGTCCCGGTAACCTCGGTCCCGGTGGCCGCCGCTCCCGTGGCCGCCACGATTGCCACCGACGTACCCGTTACCCCGCCCCCCGTTGTCCCGGCTGCGGGCGGGGGGGAACGGGAGAGTCTGGATGCCGTGGCCACCGCCATGGACGGCTGCATGCGCTGCGCCCTGGGGGCCACCCGCACCAACCTGGTGTTCGGCGTCGGCAACCCCCGGGCCGACGTGGTGTTCGTGGGCGAGGCGCCGGGGCGCGATGAGGACCTCAAGGGCGAGCCGTTCGTGGGCCGCGCCGGGCAATTGCTGACCGACATCATCGAAAAGGGCATGAAACTGCCCCGCGCTTCGGTCTACATCTGCAATACGGTAAAATGCCGTCCGCCGGAGAACCGCAATCCGGAGGCGGCGGAACTTGCGGCCTGCGAGCCGTTTCTGATCCGGCAACTGGCGGCGATCCGCCCCCGGGTGATCGTGGCGCTAGGGAAATTCGCCGCCCAGTCCCTGTGCCGCAGCGAGGCGCCCATCAGCCGCCTGCGCGGCAACTGGCACACCTACGAGGGGATCAAAATCATGCCTACCTATCACCCGGCTTACCTGCTGCGCAACCCGTCGGCCAAGCGTGAGGTTTGGGAAGACATCCGCCTGGTGATGGCCGAACTGGGCATGTCCGGCAACAAAAATGAGGATTTGTTGCGCGGAGACCCGCAGTGAGCGATCCCCTCTGGGCCCCCTGGCGCATCGACTACATCCTGGGCAAGAAGGGGCCGGGCTGCGTCTTCTGCACCAAGGTGGCCCGCGCCAATGATCGGGAGGACGGCATTTTGCTGCGCGGCCACCACGCCTTCGTGATGCTCAACGCCTTCCCCTATGCTCCCGCCCACGTGATGATCTCGCCCTACGGCCATGTGGACTGTCTGGAAAAGCTTGCGCCGGAACCCCTGGCGGAGGTGATGGCCCTGGCGCGCCTGTCGGAAATGGCCATCCGCGAGGCCGTCCGGCCAGAGGGGTTCAACGTGGGCCTCAACATCGGTCGCGCCGCCGGGGCGGGTATCGAGGAACACCTGCATCTGCACCTGTTGCCGCGCTGGAACGGCGACGTCAACTTCATGCCCATGCTGGCGGACACCCATGTGATGCCCGAGGCATTGCTCGCCACTTTCGACAAACTGGCCCCCGCGTTCGCCCGCGCCGGGACCGCCGCCGGATACGGCGGGAAAGGGACCACCGCATGATCCGTCTGGCCTTGCTGTTGTTCTGCACCCTGGTGGGCGCCCTGCTGTACTACGCCAACCGGGACATCATGGTCACGGTGCGATTTCTGGAATCCGAAACCGCACCCTTGTCCATGTCCCTGGTGTTGCTGTACGCGGTCGGCGTCGGCTTTGTGATCGGCCTGTCGGTGCTGCTGCCGGGGCTGGTCTCGGCCCGGGTGCGCCTGATGATGCACCGGAGAAACCAGTCCAAGGCCGCCAAGGACATGGTGGAGCTGATCCACCCGAATGACCCCGAGGACCACCAGCCGTGAGCCATCCCCGATGAGCGTGCGCCTTCCGCCATTGATGCAGCAGTACCGGCAGATCAAGGCCGAGTACCCGGACGCCATCCTGTTTTTTCAGGTGGGCGATTTTTACGAAATGTTCTACGACGACGCCAGGGCCGGCGCCGCACTGCTGGAGCTCACCCTCACCACCCGCGACCGTAACAGCCTGCATCCGGTGCCCCTGTGCGGTTTCCCCGTGCATGCCGCCGAGAACTACATCGCACGCCTGATCCGCGCCGGAAAAACCGTGGCGGTATGCGATCAGGCAGAGGACGCGGCCCAGGCCAAGGGCATCGTCAAACGCGAAGTGGTGCGCGTGATGACCCCCGGCACCCTCACCGAAGACCATCTGCTGGAGGGGGGCGCCAACTACCTGGCCGCCGTGTGCGGAACGGGGGGGGGGGCGGATGGGGGGGAAG
>JAOUFN010000048.1 GCA_029858285.1 Nitrospirota bacterium
GGGACAAATCCAATCAGTCACTTTCCGCATCACGTGCCGTGCGCACAGCACCTCCCTTTCCTCCCCATTGGGGGGGAAAGGGCTGGGGATAGGGGGGGCCGGAATCGACGTGGGAGAAAACCCGGACGTGGGGGTGCGGGATCGCCGCCCCCTTTCGCGCGCCCCCGCTGGCATAGCCGGGGATCGACGTGGGAGGCAACGCGGACACGGGGGTGCGGGATCGCCGCCCCCTTCCGCGCGCCCCCGCTGGCATAGCCGGGGATCGACGTGGGAGGAAACGCGGACACGGGGGTGCGGGCGTCCCCCCCTATCTCCCCCATCATTTTTCGGGGGGATGACCGGCCACGGGGGGCCGACATCACCCGGACGGATCCGCCTCGGTGACGCGGACGGCGTCAGGGGTGGGTGGCCCGTCCCGGACGAAAAACCAGAACACGGCGGCGGAGACCGCCCCGCCCCCGCCGAAGAACAGGACAAAAAATCCCAGATCTTCCCGGGAAAAACCGGAAATAAAGAAGAGGAAGAGCGCCCCGGGGAGGATTATGACGGCAAAGCCGGAGCCAATGGCCGTAAAAAGGGTGGCGATACGCAACCACCTGAAAAGCAGGTAGATCGGCAGACCAACACAGACGAATACGACTGCCACGAATGCGCCGAGGTACACTGCCAACCCTGGAAAGGCTGTCTAAAAATTGGTCGGGAAGTGCGGCTTCTGATCGAATATGGACAGCAGCAGCACAGCAGGACCACCCATCCAGGCGCCGCCGCTCAGCGACCCTGCCACCAGCCCGATGGCGATCCGCAGCAACCACGGCAGTTTGTGCATCACGAATGGCATGTGTTCCGCCATTTTCGACACCGGGGGCAACGCCTGCCCCGATTTCCGCGTCCGCTCAAACAAATCAAACGAAGAGGGGGCGGCTTGCGCCGCCCCCTCCGTGGGTTTCCGGATGATCGCCCGGACCGTGCCCGTCAGCTACACCCCACGCTGGTGCCGCAGTTGATGCACTTGTAACAGGCACCGTTGCGCACCAGCATGCTTCCGCACTCGGGGCAGGGGGGTGAATCTTCCTGGGACTGGAAGCTGGGCGCGACGTCCCGCGCCGCCAGATCCCGCGCGGTCACCTCTTCGGCCACGGCGTCCTCGGCGGCCTCCACCGGCACCTCCCTGGCGAGGAATTTGTGCCCCAGCCAGCGGAAGATGTAGTCGATGACGCTCTTGGCGATGGGCACATCCGGGTTGTTGGTGAACCCGGCAGGCTCAAAGCGGGTGTGGCTGAATTTTTTCACCAGCGCCGCCAGCGGCACGCCGTATTGCAGCGCGATGGAGGAACCCGTGGCGACCGAGTCCATCAGGCCGCTGATGGTGGACCCCTGCTTGGCCATGGTGATAAAGATTTCACCGGGGGTTCCGTCGTCGTACATGCCGACGGTGATGTAGCCCTCGTGTCCGCCCACGCTGAACTTGTGGGTGACGGACTTGCGCTCGTCTGGCAGGCGGCGCCGCACCGGCTTGGCCGGGGCGGCCTTTTTGACGTCCATGGAGGTGTTCAGGGGCTGGGTGCGCTTGGAGCCGTCGCGGTAGATGGCGATGGCCTTCACGCCCAGGCGCCAGGATTCGATGTAGATGTCGCGGATTTGGGGTACGGTGGCCTCGGCGGGGACGTTGACGGTCTTCGAGATGGCGCCGGACAGGAACGGCTGGACCGCGCCCATCATGCGCACATGTCCCATGGGTCCGATGGTGCGGATGCCCGCCGCGGGCTTGAATGCGCAGTCGAACACCGGCAAATGCTGGCTGGAAAGCCCCGGCGCCCCCTCGATGGTGCCGGTCTGATCGATATAGTTGAGGATGGCGTCCACCTGGGCGCGGGAGTAGCCCAGGGACTTGAGGCCCTCGGGCACGGTCTGGTTGACGATCTTCATCAGGCCGCCGCCGACCAGTTTTTTGTATTTGACCAGTGCGATGTCCGGCTCCACGCCGGTGGTGTCGCAATCCATCATGAAGCCGATGGTTCCGGTGGGGGCCAGGACGGAGATCTGGGCGTTTCGGTAGCCGAACTCCTCGCCCTTTTCCAGCGCGCCGTCCCACGCCGTGGCGGCGGCGGTCATCAGCTCGTCGGGGATGTACTGGGACTCGATACCCTGCACGGCGGCGCGGTGTTTGCGGATCACCCGCAAAAACGGCTCGCGGTTGACGGCGTATCCGGCGAAGGGGCCGGCTTTGGCGGCGATGTCGGCGGACATCTGGTAGCCCTCGCCGGTGAGCACGGCGGTGATTGCGGCGGCGTAGGCGCGTCCGGCCTCGCCGTCGTAGGGCAGGCCCTTGGCCATCAGCAGCGCGCCGAGGTTGGCGAATCCCAGCCCCAGTGGGCGGAAGTCTTCGCTGTTCATGCCGATGCGCTCGGTGGGGTAGCTGGCGCCGGAGACGATGATCTCCTGTGCCAGCACCAGCACGCGCACCGCCTGGCGGAAGGCGGGAACGTCGAAACCGCCTTCGGGCAAGCGGTACTTCATCAGATTGATGGAGGCCAGGTTGCAGGCCGAATCGTCCAGGAACATGTATTCGGAACACGGGTTGCTGGCGTTGATGGGAGCGGTGTTGGGGCAGGTGTGCCAACTGTTGATGGTGGTGTCGAACTGCAGGCCGGGGTCGCCGCACACCCAGGTGGATTCGGCGATCATGTCCATCAGTTCGGAGGCCTTGTAGCTCCACACCGGCTGACCGGAGGTGCGCGACACGGTGTTCCACTCGCGGTCGTCGAGGACCGCGCGCATGAACTCGTCGGTGACCCGCACCGAGTGGTTGGCGTTCTGGAAGTGCACCGAGTCGTAGGCGCCGCCGGGGACGTTGAAGCCGCCGTCGTAGCCGGCGTCGATCAGGGCCCAGGCCTTCTTTTCCTCGATTTCCTTGCACTGGATGAATTCGACGATGTCCGGATGGTCGGCGTTGAGGATGACCATCTTGGCGGCGCGGCGGGTTTTTCCGCCGCTCTTGATGACGCCCGCGAAGGCGTCGAAGCCGCGCATGAAGGACACCGGGCCGGAGGCGATGCCGCCGCCGTGCAACTGTTCCATGGAGCCGCGCAGGGGCGACAGGTTGGAACCGGCGCCGGAGCCGCCCTTGAACAGCATGCCTTCGACCTTGGCCAGGTCGAGGATGCTGGCCATGGAGTCGGTCACGCTGTTGATGAAGCAGGCCGAGCACTGGGGCTTGTCGTGCAGGCCGCAGTTGAACCACACCGGGCTGTTGAAGCTGGCGTGCTGGTGCAGCAGCAGGTGGGTGAGCTCATCGGCGAACACGCCCTGCTGGGCGGGGGTGTCGAAATAGCCTTTTTCCATGCCCCAGCGGGCCACGGTGTGCACCACGCGGTCGATCAACTGCTTGAGAGAGTGCTCGCGCCGGGAGGTGCCGACGTGGCCGTGAAAATACTTGGAAACCACCACGTTGGTGGCCATCTGCGACCACGCCTTGGGCATCTCTACGTCGTGCTGTTCGAACAGCACCTCGCCCTTTTCGTTGGTGACGCCGGCGGAGCGCATTTCCCATTCGACGGCGTCGTAGGGGTGCACGTCGGGGCGGGTGAAGAAGCGCCCCACCAGACCGGTGGGGCCGTCGGTGGGCAGCCCGGCGGCATCCGAGCCGTGTTCCCCGCGCTGTGCCCCCTGCCTGGCCATGGGTTTACCGTTCCCTGCGATGGTTTCTGCGGTTGCCTGCGTGGCGGCCGCCGATTTGGCGGCAGCGGCCCCCTTGGCCGAATCCTGCGGCGTCGCGTTTCCCTCTCCCATTGTAGCTTCTCCCCTGTGTATGCGCCTGACGCGCTGTATCTGTGAAGTAGGGAACGCCCCCCAGCCCGGCCTTTTCAACTTCCCCCCCGCCTGCCGCGCGCCGCACCGGCTCTCTTCCCGGACGCCGCGTTCAGGCGGGTCCGGGCCTCTCCCTCGGTGCGGCGCCCCCCGTCGGCAGGCGCATGGCGCTGCATGCTCTGCGCGAACGCCCGCCCCTGCGGACGGCGCACGTCGCGAAAAAATGAAAAAACCGTTCCAGACGTTCTGTTGTGTACCCCCGGTGTGTACCGGATGGCCCATCCCTGATCGGCCGTGGTCCCGGCCACGACCCCTGCAACTGCTCCCGCATCGCCCCGGCCGGAAAGGGGGCCGACCGTGATCGCCCCCTGCCGGACTCCGGCGGTGAAATCCCCCGTGCGGCGCCGCACTCCGGCCCCCCCCCCTGCGCCTCGGCGGATACCCCCCCGGCACCCTGACTGCACTCCGGCGGATACCCCCCGGCACC
>JAOUFN010000016.1 GCA_029858285.1 Nitrospirota bacterium
CTTTCCCCCCCAATGGGGAGGAAAGGGGGGTGCTGTGCGCACGGCACGTGATGCGGAAAGTGACTGATCGGATTTGTCCCGCGTGGGACCGGCTGGAATAGCCGTCACGTATAGTTTGTCGTCGAACGGTGGCACTGGCAGGGGGACGGAAAAAGCGGAAGAAAAAGGCGCGGTCTGTTTCGCGATGGACGGGGCCGTGACGGGGGTTTTACGCGAATACCGCCGGGGGGCGTCCCCCCCTGGGTTTTGCGCGAATACCGCTGCGGGCCGTGCCCGCTGCCCGCCGGGGCTCCCCGGCCCGCCGGGGCTGGCGTAAACCTGAAATCCAAGATATACATAAGTTGGGTGGCCCGTGGGGGGTGCCCCGGCGCGGGTGTTGATTCAAGGGGGGGGGAATGCACCCGTTTGTCTTGCCGTGCCAGATTACCATTCGCCTGTGGCGCACGGCCATAGCGGCCCTGCCGGGCGTGTTCCTGCTGGCCGCAGCCGCTCTCCCGGGAGGCTGTGGCCCGGTGGCGGACGGCGCCCACGCCGCGCCCTACGGCATTATCAGTCACAACCCGCCCCCCCCCGTTGAACTGCACATCGGCGTGTTGCCCGACCAGTTGCCGGCCGAACTCGCCGCGCGTTACGCCCCCCTGGTGGCCTATCTGGGCAGTACCCTGGGTATCCCCGCCACCCTGGTCCCGGCGCGGGATTATCAGCAACTGCTGGATCAACTGGGTGATGGCCGGGTGGACGTGGCCCTGCTGGGAGGTGTGACGTTCCTGATTGCCAGGCAGCGGGGCGCGATTTTGCCCCTGGTGATGCGCCGCCGCGACACCCACTTTGCCAGCTATTTTCTGGTGCGCGGCGATCAGCCCGCCACTTCGCTGTCCGATCTGGGCGGCGCCCGGCTGGCGTTCGGGTCGCGCCTGTCCACCTCTGGCCACATGATGCCGCGCCACTACCTGATGCAGGAGGGCATCGACGCGGAGCGATTCTTCGGCTCCGTGACCCACTACGACACACACGACCTCACCATCCGCGCGCTGCTCGACGGCAACATCGACGTCGCCGCCGTGAATTCCGCTATCGCCGACCGGGTGCTGGCGGACCCCCGGATCGCCCCCGGAACGGTACGCGTGCTGGCCAAAACGCCCCCCTATCCGGATTATGTATGGGTGGCCCGCTCGGGCCTGCCGGACGAGTTTTCCAGCCGCGTGGCGGCGGCATTCCTGCGCCTGCGTGTCGATAACCCGGCTGACGCGGCGCTGTTGAAATCCCTGGACGCCAAACTTTATCTGCCCGCCCGCAACCGGGATTTTGCATCCCTGCGCGAGGTGATGCAGCAGATCCATCCGGAGCCCCTGCCGTGAGCCTCGCCCCCGAAAACGAACAGCCATGGCAACGGCAGATCCGCCGCCAGACCGCCCTGCTGATCCTGCTGGTTGTCGCTCTGGTGACCACCGGGATCGGTTATGACCGCTGGTGGAACAATCGTCAGGAAATGCTCCGTCGGCAGATCGAGAAGGACCATCTGACGGCGGCGGTGCAGAGCGCCCAGGCCCTGTCCGAATTGCTCTCGGTGCGTCTTGATCTGATGCCTGCCATCTTGCCGGGCACCCCGGAGCCGGAACGGATTTCTGCCCGTAATTCCGTGGACAGCGTGCTGGACGCGGTGCATGGACACGTCATGCTGCTGGACCGCTTCAACCTGGCCGACCGCACCCCCGCCCTTACCACTCTTCTGGATATTGCCGTGCCGCAGTCCGGGCAGGTGTTGGCAAGCTGGAGGAATCTGGGGGTCGGTGATAACCCCAAACCCCTCACGGATGCGGTCAACCGCCTGGCCGATACCCTGGAACAACTGGAACGCCAGCACGTGTGGCAATACGAGCGTGAAAGCGAGTTGCTCATCGCCAGTGGCAAAACCCGTTTCGCGGAATTACTGGCGGTAGATGCCCTGCTGGCAGCGCTGGGGCTGCTGCTGACCTACGGCATTTTCCGCTCCATCAACCGGGCTATCCAGCGCCAGCAGTCGGTGGAGAATTCGCTTGCCAGAGCCCAGTCCATCGCCCACATCGGCCACTGGGAATGGGACATCGGCAGCGGCGCCCTGCTCTGGTCGGACGAGGTATACCGCATCTTTGGTCATGCCCCCAAGGCGTTTCCCGCCGACTATCGGTCGTTTTTGCAACAGGTGCATGAGGACGACCGCCAGGCGGTGGAAAGCGGCGTGGCGGCCGCCGTCGATCCGGCCCGGCGGATTCCTTACGCGGTGGAGCACCGCGTCCTGCGCCCCGACGGCGCCCTGCGCTGCGTGCAGGAGCGGGGCGAGGTGACCTTCGACCCCGCCAGCGGTCAACCCCTGCGCATGCTCGGCACGGTGCAGGACATCACCCGTTTCAAGGAGGTGGAGCAGGCCCTGCGTGACAGCAAGGCCGCCATGACCCAGGCCCAGCGCATCGGCCGCATGGGCCACTATCAACTGGACATAGAGCGTGGCCTGGCCTACCTGTCCGACGAGGCTTTCCGGGTCATCGGTCGTCCCCCCGCAGAGGACATGCCGCTGGACGAAATCCTCAATGGCGTGGTGGTCGAGGAGGACCGGGAACGCGTCAAGGCCGAGTTGGAGTCCGCCCTCCGGGGCGGCCAGTCCTTTATCACTTTTCACCGCGTGCGCCACCTGGACGGCAGCATCCACTGGGTGAACGTGGTGGGCGAGATCATTTTTCACTCCGGCACCGGCCAGCCACAGCGCATGGTGGGGGTATTGCGGGACATCACCGAGGAAAAGATCGCCCGCGACGAGATTCTGCGCCTGAACCACACCCTGGAGCAGCGGGTGCGGGAGCGCACCCGCGACCTGGAGCGGGAAAAACAGCGTCTGGCGGATTACCTGAACATCGCCGCCAACCTGATTGTGGCCCTGGATCACCAGGGCCGAGTTACCCTGCTCAACCGCAAGGCGTACCAGGTGTTGGGGTACCCGGAGGGCACGCTGGAGGGCCACGACTGGTTCGACCTGATCCTGCCGGAGCCGATCCGCGCCTCGGTACGCACCATGTTCGAAGTCTCCCTGCGCGACGCCACCCTGCCGGACCATTTCGAAAATCAGGTGCTCACCCGGGGCGGCACGCAACGGCTGGTGGAATGGCACAACGTGTTGCTGCGCGACGCCACCGGCGCGGTCATCGGCACCCTCAGCTCCGGGCTGGACATCACCGATCAGCGCCGCGCCGAACTGGAGCTGCGCCGCGCCCAGCGCATGGAGGCACTGGGCAACCTGTCCGGGGGCATCGCCCACAGTCTCAACAACCTGCTGCTGCCCATCAGCACACTGACCCAGATCACCTGCGACGATCTGCCCATGGACAGCAAACACCGGGGCAATCTGGAGCGGGTCATGCAGGCCAGCCAGCGGGCCGCAGACCTCACCCGGCGCATCCTTGCCTTCAGCCGCTGGGACGAGCCGCGCCTGGAAGTGGTGGACATGGCGCAACTGGTCAACGACACCCTGTCCCTGATCCTTCCCAGCACCCCCGCCAGCGCCAATCTGAACGCCAGCGTGGATGCGGATGTGGGCCGGGTGCTGGGCGATCCGGGGCAACTGGAGGGGGTGCTGATGAACATCGTCAGCAACGCGGTGGATGCGCTGGAGGGCAAGCCCGGCGATATCCGGGTGGAAGTGGCCAGCGGCGAAGGGCACCTGGGGCTGTTCCCCAACATGTTCCCCGACGGCGCGGTGCACATCCGCGTCAAGGACAGCGGCTGCGGCATGTCTCCGGAGGTGCGCGAGCGCATTTTCGACCCGTTTTTCACCACCAAGCCGGTGGGCAGGGGCACCGGCCTGGGCCTGTCCATGGCCCACGGCATCATTACCCGGCACGAGGGGGTGCTGGAAGTGGAAAGCAAACCGGGGCGGGGAACCCGTGTGGACATTTATCTGCCCCGCACCAGCCTGCCGTCCGGTACCCGGCTCCCGGAAACCGGGGCCCCGCAATCAACCGTCCTGGAGGAGAATCATGGCGCGCATTCTGGTGATTGACGACGAAGACCTGGCCCGCTACGCGGTGCGTACCATTCTGGAGCGCGCCGGGCATCAGGTGGAGGAGGCCGAGGACGGCGCGCGTGGCGTGGCGCGGCAGCGGGAAGCGCCCTTCGATGTGGTGATCACCGACATCATCATGCCCAACCGGGAGGGTATCGAAACCATCATGGACCTGCGTCGGGATTTTCCCCACACGCCGGTCATCGCCATTTCCGGCGGTGGGCGCGTGGGGCCGTCCGACTATCTGCGCATGAGCGTGCAACTGGGCGCCCGCGGCGCGCTGGCAAAACCGTTTACCCCGGAGGAACTGCTGGAGCAGGTCACCACCTGTCTGACCGCCATCTAGGGGGGCCTGGCGTCCACGGCGGCGGTCGGCATGTGGCCCCCCGTAGGTCAAGGCGCTCGATACCGGATAGTTTCCCTGCGGCACGTCGGGAAAAACCGATGATGGGCACGGCCGGTTTCGCGATGAAGCTGGCCGCGCCACGGGTTTTCCGCGGATACCGCCGGGGGGCGTCCCCCCCATGGTCTCCGGGGCTTCGACAGGCTCAACGTGAACGGGTTTTTTATATTTGGGATCAAGAGGGATGCGGCCGGTTTCGCGATGAAGCTGGCCGCGCCACGGGTTTTCCGTGAATACCGCCGGGGGGCGTCCCCCCCCGCTGGTGGTAGTGGGGTAGAATTCCGCCCATGCTGCGCCTGACGGACATCAAACTGCCCCTGGACCACCCGGAAGACGCCATTCGGGCCGCAATCCTCAAGAAACTCGGCATCGGTCCTGCGGGGCTGCGCGGCTATACCATCGCCAAGCGCAGTCCCGATGCCCGCAAGCGCCACGCCATCAGTCTGGTCTACAGCCTGGACGTGGAGGTGGCCGACGAGGCCAATCTGCTGCGCCGTCTGGCCCGCGATCCCCACGTGCGGCCTGCCCCCGACACTACCTACCGCTTTGTCGCCCGCGCCGGGCAGCCGTTGCCGAACCGCCCGGTGGTGATCGGCAGCGGTCCGTGCGGGCTGTTCGCGGCGCTGATTCTGGCGCAGGCGGGGCTGCGGCCCATCATTCTGGAACGCGGCAAGGCGGCGCGGGAGCGCACCGTGGATACCTTCGGTTTCTGGCGCGGCGGAGCGTTCGACCCCGAATCCAACGTGCAGTTTGGCGAGGGCGGCGCCGGAACCTTTTCCGACGGCAAGCTTTTTAGCCAGATCAAGGACCGCAGGCATCTGGGCCGCAAGGTGCTGGGCGAGTTCGTCCGGGCGGGCGCTCCGGAGGAAATTGCCTATGTCAGCAAGCCCCACATCGGCACCTACCGGCTGGTGAAGGTGGTGGAGAACATGCGTGCCGGTATCGAGGCGCTGGGGGGGGAGTATCACTTCCGGTCGCGGGTGGACGATCTGCACATCGAAAACGGGCGGGTAACCGGGGTGTCCCTGGCCGACGGCGAGGGCATCGCCTGCGACCATGTGGTGCTGGCGGTGGGGCACAGTGCGCGGGACACCTTCCGCATGCTGTTCGAGCGCGGGGTACACATGGAGCCAAAGCCGTTTTCCATCGGCGTGCGCATCGAGCACCCCCAGGCCCTCATCGACCGCTGCCGCTTCGGGCCGCAGGCGGGGCATCCGCGTCTGGGGGCGGCGGATTACAGCCTGGTGCATCACTGCGACAACGGCCGCTCGGTATACAGCTTCTGCATGTGCCCCGGCGGAACGGTGGTGGCGTCGTCCTCCGAGGTCGGCGGGGTGGTTACCAACGGCATGAGCCAGTATTCCCGCAACGAACACAACGCCAACAGCGCCATCGTGGTGGGGATCACGCCGGAGCAGGATTATCCGGGCTCGCCCCTGGCGGGCATCGATTTTCAGCGCTATTGGGAACAGCGGGCCTTCGAGGCCGGGGGGAGCGATTACCGGGCGCCCGGACAGCGGGTGGGGGATTTTCTGGCCGGGCGGCCGTCCACGGCGTTCGGCAGTGTGTTGCCGTCCTACACGCCGGGGGTGCGGCCCGGGGACGTGGGGCGGTGCCTGCCGGAGTTCGCGCGGGACGCGATCCGCGAGGCGCTGCCCGCCTTCGACCGGCAGATACGTGGCTTTGCCATGGAGGACGCGCTGCTGACGGCGGTGGAGACGCGCACCTCGTCGCCGCTGCGCATCACCCGCAACGACGCCTGCGAGAGCCTGAACGTGCGAGGGCTGTATCCGGCGGGCGAGGGGGCCGGGTACGCGGGGGGGATTTTGTCGTCCGCGGTGGACGGCATTCAGGTGGCGGAGGCGGTGTCGTTGAGTTTGCTGGGGGGCTTCGCCGCTGCGGGTTGATGAAGGCCCTCTTCAGCGCACGGTATAGCCGCGCCCTTCCAGACAGGCGCCCAGGGCGCGCAGATAGGCGGCGCGGCCCGGTGAGCCGGGGGCGGCGTCCAGCGGGTCGTAGCCGGTTTCATCCACCGCCCATTCATAACATTCGTAGCGGTCGCGGCTGCGCTCCGCATCGCTCTGCCCTTCGGCGGGGTAGATGAACAGGTCGTCTGACACGCCGTCGCCCTGCGCCATGGCCCGGTCGGCGCCGCGGGGTTTTTGCACCACGATGTATTCGCGGGTGGGGGAATCCCACAGATAGAAGGTGTCGTTCACATAAAAATAGCGGCTGGGACCGAGGTAAAAACTGATGTACCCGGCGGGGAGGTAGCGCACCCGGGCGCCGACGGGGGCGGAAACCACCAGATACACGTCGTCCTGGGGGCGGAAGAACACGCCGTCCCAGAAGAAGAACAGGCTGCTGCCGATGGTGATGCGCAGGTGGTCTTCCGGAAGGGTGCGTGTGCGGTAGCCCCGACGGTAGAAGGTGGGGTGTTCGCGCTCGTAATGCCCTTCGTGGTACTGCTGATAGAACTCGCGGCGCATTTGCTCGAACACGCGGCCCTGAGTGGCATCCAGCGTGCTTCGGGAACGGCGCATCTGGTCGTACACCATCCCCGGCGGCTGGCTGCGCTCCGTGCGCGTGTTCTGGCCGCCCTGGTCGCCCCGCTCGTTGTGATCGCGGTGGTTGCGCTGGTCGCGATTTTTGCCGCCCCGGTGGTCGTCATCGGCAAAGGTAGCGGACGGCAGCGCCCCTGTCAGGGGAATCAGCAGTAACAGAACCAACAGTCGGCGTGCGAGACGGGTCATGGCGTCACCTCCGTGGACTCCATTAGAGCACCGGGAGCGTCAACTTGCCAGTGGGGGGATGATTTGGAGGCGGTCACCGCTGGCGACGTGGTTGCCCACCTGGGCAATCGGACGGCGGTGTACCGCTCGCAGGACGGCACCGAACTGCGGGAGCTGAACGGCATCTTCCGGCGGTCCTACGTCGAGGTGCCCGGAGAGTTCGCGGGAACGGCGGTCCGGAAACCCACCTACACCACGGTGGCCGCCTACTGGCCGGAGATGTTCAAGCCGCAAGTGGGTGGAACGCTGGAGGTACAGGTGGATCCCGAGACGGTCATCACCTACACGGTGCGCGGGGCGGAACCGGATGGGGCGGGGCTGGTGGTGCTGGTGTTGGAGGGGCCGTGAATCAGCCGCCGAGCAGACGGCGCTGCAGGAGTGATTGCATGTTCCTGCGCCCGTCCGCGATGACAACGACGAAGACGGCGTTGCCCTCGACGTAGTAGATCACCCGGTATGGCTTGAAGAACACCTCGCGGAACTCGCGGATGCCGAACGCGGCGAGTTCCTTCGGGATCGTGCCCCGATCTGGAAGCTCGGACAGCCGGTTGAACACCGCTGCGATCTCGTCGAGCACGTACCCGGCCCGTTCCGGGGAATCGTGCTCGGCAATGTATTCGTGGATCTTGTGGAGATCCTGACCCGCGCGGCGGGTGAGGTTAACCGTGTACGCCATCAGCCTCGGGTCCGCAGCCGTGCAATGACGTCGGCGGCCGGTTCGAATTGGCCTTCCGCGACCTCCTGTTTTCCCAACGCCAGGATCTTGAGCAGGGCGAGCGCCTCCTGGGTCTCCTCATAGCTCTGGATGTCCTGCACGACCATCTTGGCCTCGCCGTTCTGGGTAATGACCAGCGGCTCGTGGGTTTCGCTCAGCTGGCGGACGATCTCCGCCGCGTTGGCCTTCAGGTAGCTGATGGGCTTGATCTGGGTGGCGAGGTTCATGGCGATCCTTTCAATAAACGCAGCGACCTAAATATAGACCATATTCGGTCATAACTCAAGAAATCTGAAATGCCCCACGTCCGAACCCAGATCAGAAACGCCGTGACCATGGCCCTTGCCGGCCTCGCCAGCACCGGCGCCAACGTCCATCCCTCCCGCGTCTGGATCTTGCAACAGACCGATCTGCCGGCGCTGCTGGTCTACGCGGTGAGCGACCAGGTGGACGAGGAACAGCTGACCATCGGCCGGCCCCGGAAGCTGACCCGCGACCTGTCCCTGGTGGTGGAGGCACGGGCGGCGGGGATTACCCTCGGACCTTCACCGCATAGGTGAAGGTGTGGGACAGGACTGCCAGAAAGCGATTTTTGCTGGGCGGGGCAATTTTGAGGGTGTCGAGGGCATCAACAATCAGAGCGGGGGTTACCTTCGCCAGGGCATAGTCGCCGAGCCGGTCCTTCCACCACCGGAGCTGGCGGGCCTGCCCCTTCTGGGTGCTGGCTGTCTTGTGGGGCAGCACATCAACCTCGTAGCGGTCGATCAGCTCGACCAGGGTACGGCGCCGTGTCTCGGCGCGGTTGAAGTGGCGGTTCTCCCGGATCGCTGCCTCGGTGGACTGGACCCACTTCTGGGCGTCGCCCTTGCGCTGGAAGGTAGCGATCTCCGGCGGGTGGCCCTTGATGCGGATCCGCGCCCGGTAGGTGACGTTGCCGTGGGTGCCGACGCGCTTCTCGATCAGTGCCATGGGTCCTCCTCCTGGGGGTCGGGACCCATCCTACCAGCCTTCTCCGGCACTGTCCCAAAAATGTCCCAAATGGCCGGGTCGGCCGAGGTGTGGCGGTGGCAGAATCGTCGTAACTACTTGAAATATTTGGTGCCGGAGCCGGGAGTCGAACCCGGATGGAAGTAACTTCCGAGGGATTTTAAGTCCCTTGCGTCTACCCGTTTCGCCACTCCGGCGCACCTGGCTGGTATGGTACGGCATTTGGCCCCATACCGGCACAGTGCCCGGTGTCCGTGAAAATGGCTGAAGGGGGCAGGAGGAGGCTGGCCGGGGTGGCCCTGCGTCCGCAAATATGGCGGGGGGGGATGGAGGCGCCGGGCGGATTTGAACCGCCGAATAAAGGTTTTGCAGACCTCTGCCTTACCACTTGGCTACGGCGCCGTAACCAGATTCTGTCGATCCCGCTTTACCCACCGGTTCGTCCGCGCCCGGTCACATGAAGCCCCCCGGTCCGCATTTCTGGCCACAGGGCCGGGGAAGGAGGGCGCATGCGCCGCGAGTGCGGGGAGGCGCAATTGTAGTGTCCGGGGTGGGGGCGGCGCAAGCCGGATCGCCCCGAAGCGGGCCCGATACAAGACATTTTCCGCCCCGATCCTTATAATCACGGGCCAACTGGTGACTTTCGTCGTGAGGCTCGCAGCGACGTGCGAGGCGGCTTGTGCAGCGGCCCCCGCCGCTGCCGGTTTTTTTTGCAAACCCCCGGCGCCCCCGGCGGCCGGAACAGGGAGGTGTGGCAAATGGGTGCGATCCGGCGCGCATTGGTGAGTGTGTCCGACAAAACCGGAGTGGTGGAGTTCTGCAAGGCCCTGGCCGCCATGCAGGTGCAGGTGCTGTCCACCGGCGGCACCGCCAAGGCCCTCCGCGACGCCAGCGTGGCGGTGACCGACGTGTCGGAATACACCGGCTTTCCGGAAATCATGGAAGGGCGGGTAAAAACCCTGCATCCCAAGGTGCATGGCGCCCTGCTGGCCCGGCGCAGTTCCAAAGAACACATGGAACAAGCCAGGGAACACGGCATCGAGCCCATCGACCTGGTGGTGGTCAACCTGTATCCCTTCGAGGCCGCCATCGCCAGGCCGAAGTGCAGCTACGAGGACGCCATCGAGAACATCGACATCGGCGGCCCCACCATGCTGCGCTCCGCCGCCAAGAACCACGAGGACGTGACCGTGGTGGTGGACCCGGAGGACTATGCGGTGGTACTGGAGGAAATGCGCCAGAAAAAGGCCGCCACCACGCTGGAAACCCGCAAGCGCCTGGCGCGCAAGGTGTATGAACACACCGCCCATTACGACGCGGTGATCTCGGCGTGGATGGCGGCGCAGGAGCCGGAGCAGGAGCGCTTCCCCAAGGTGCTGTCCCTCACCTATGACCGGGTGCAGACCCTGCGCTATGGCGAAAACCCGCACCAGAAGGGGGCGTTTTACCGCGACCCGATCCAGAACGAGGCCTCGGTGGGCACCGCCCGCCAGTTGCAGGGCAAGGAGATGTCGTTTAATAACTTTCTCGACGCCAACTCGGCGCTGGAGCTGGTCAAGGAGTTCAGCAACACCACGGCGGTGATCGTCAAGCACAACAACCCGTGCGGGGTGGCCTCCGCCGACGCCCTGCTGGACGCCTACCGGCTGGCGCGGGACACCGACCCGATCTCCGCCTTCGGTGGCGTGCTCGCCTTCAACCGCGAGGTGGACGCCGCCACCGCCCGGGAGATTGCCTCCACCTTTGTCGAGGTGGTGATCGCCCCCGGCTACAGCAAGGAGGCCCTGGGGGAACTGGCCACCAAGAAGAACGTGCGCCTGCTCAGCGTGGGCGACCTGACGCGCACCGTGGGCGGCATGGACCTCAAGCGCGTGGTGGGCGGACTGATCTATCAGGACCGGGATCTGGGCATGGTGCCGGACGTGCGGGCGCTGGAGGTGGTGTCGAACCGTGCCCCCACGGACGAGGAATACCGGTCCATGGCTTTTGCCTGGAAGGTCTGCAAGCACGTCAAATCCAACGCCATCGTGTACGTCCGGGGCGAGCACGCGGTGGGCATCGGCGCCGGGCAGATGAGCCGGGTGGATTCGGCCAAGCTCGCGGTGCTCAAGGCCAATTTTCCGTTGCAGGGCACGGCCATGGCCTCGGACGCCTTTTTTCCGTTCCGCGACGGCATCGACGCCGCCGCCGACGTGGGGGTGTCGGCGGTGATCCAGCCGGGGGGCAGCGTGCGCGACGAGGAGGTGATCCAGGCCGCCAACGACCACGGCATGGCCATGGTGTTCACCGCCATGCGCCACTTCCGGCACTAGCGGAAGGAGCAAAGGCATGGCCCTGCGCCGTTACAAGGACATTTTTCCCAAGGTGGACGCCTCTGCCTATGTGGACGAGAGCGCCCAGGTGATCGGCGATGTAGTGATTGGCGCCGAGTCGGGCATCTGGCCGGGGGTGGTGGTGCGCGGCGATGTGAATTACATCCGCATCGGCGCCCGCACCAACATTCAGGACAACAGCACACTGCACGTGACGCGCCGCACCCACCCGCTGGTGGTGGGGGACGACTGCACCGTGGGTCATGCGGTGATCCTGCACGGCTGCACACTGCGCGACCACGCCTTCATCGGCATGGGGGCGGTGGTGATGGACGGCGCCGAGGTGGGCGAGTTCGCCATGGTGGGGGCCGGGGCGCTGGTGACCCAGGGCAAGCAGATTCCGCCCCGCTCGCTGGCGGTGGGCTCCCCGGCCAAGGTGGTGCGAGAGCTTACCGACGACGAGGTGGAGCGCATCCGCCGTTCGGCGAAAAATTATGTGGAAGACCGCCTGAACTTCATGTGACGGGGGGCCTGGCAGGGCGCTTCAGCGCGCCGGTGGTGCGGGGGGGCGGTTCTGGTGGTCGGAGTCGTCCGGGTCGCCGGGGGTGTAGGGGATCACCCGTTCCCGCCAGCAATACACGCACAACTTGCGGTGCGGGTCACCAATGTAGCGGTGGCCGAGCAGAAAACACAGGCGCGCGCGGATGCCGTGCCACAGCTTCACGCCTGTGGTTCCGGAGTTCGCATCGGCAGCGCCTGGTGCATCCGTCCGGCCCGTCCCCCGCGCGGGCGCGGGGTGGCGGCGCTAGAGCTCACGCTCCACGTAAGAGGAACCCTTTTTGCACCGGATGACGGCGCGGATCCCCTGGATGCGGTCGGGGTGGTTGTGGGCGGTGCTGGTGACGGGAACGTGACGATAGGTGGGGGGCACCTGCACCGGGGCGCTTTCGGCGCCGAGCTGGCCGTTGTTCCACAGCACCCGCAGGTACACGTCGCCGCCGTGGCCGCACTGACCGCTGACGGTCACGGTCAAACGGGTGGCCTGTTGCAGGGTGTCCGCGTCAACCCGGTCAATGGCGATCTGACACATGCTTCGGTCCTGTCTTCCTCGAGTAGTGGCGCGGTATCCGCCGATGTTTTTCCGAAGCCGGTAATATACCAGCCCCTCGCGGCTTATTCCATTCCTGCGCTGGCGGCGATTTGCCAGTCCGGGTATCTGCCGGCACTGCCCGGTCGGCCCCGCCCCGCCGATTGCAGGTGGCCCCCCCCTTTTTTTGTCCACCCTCCAGCCCCGGTCTGGACCGCCGGACGATTTCGAACAGATTGGACAAAAATGTTATATCCACTTGAAAAATAAAGTTTTTTTTGGATAAACCCCTCATGAGTCGAAAGCCGTTTCCCGAAACGTAGCATGGAGAGCAGAACTCGGATCCGGGCTGGCGTCGTGGGGGCCACCCGGGCGTCGTCCGGCGGGAACGATTCCCGCGCGGCGGCGGCAGACAGGAGTGTGATGATGGATTCCAATGGCCGCAGACAGAGACCGACAGGGCATCGGGAGGATGACCGGCAACTGCCGCTTCGGGTAGCGGTGACGCACGCGGCACGGCGTGCCGTGATGGGGGCGCATCCGGAACGGCTGGAACTGGTGCAGGCGTTGTCCCAAAGGGTGCTGGAAGGCTCCTACGACGTGGACGCCGCCCGCGTGGCGCGCGCCATCGCCCGCAACCTTCCGGGAGGCGCGCACCACCCCGGTGGTTGAGGGTCCGCAGTAAAGGTCCTGGGCGCGGGTGTGTGGTGATCGCCCACGGGCGCCGGAATCTTTCGGGATTCCGGCGCTTTTTTTTTCAGAAAAGTGGCCCAAGGCATCCAGATTTCCCTACCCACTTGCCGACAAGAGGGGGATGGGTGTGGGTCGGGCGCGGAATTGCCGCGTTACCGACCGGTAACGGCGCCAGGGCCGAGTGGAGTTTTTTTCAAATGCTCATTCTGACACGGAAGTTGGGTGAGGGAATCGTCATCGGGCCCGACATCGTGGTCCGCGTGGTGGAGGTCAAGGGGGGGCAGGTGAAGCTGGGCATCGAGGCCCCGCGCAACACCTCGGTCCACCGCGAAGAGATTTTTCGCCGCATTCACGAGGAAAACGTGCGCGCCGCAGCGGGTACCCCCGACCAACTGGACCAGGTGGTACGCACCTTGCGTCCCGGTACTGGCGGCGGCAACAGTGGCGGCAGCAACAGTGGTGGTTCAGGGGGCGAGACCCGGGGCGGTCCGCTGCGCGGTCGCAAGCCCCGCGGGGGAACGCCATGAAACACACCCCGCAGCAGGGCGCAAACCGGCCCCGGCGGAATACGCCGGGCGGTGCGACGGAAACCACGCCGCAAAAGAGAGGGAACATGAGCCAGAAGGCACAGATGCGGATCGCCACCAGCCGGTTTGGCCAGGTCCAGTGCGACGCGGACGCGGTACTGAAATTTCCCCGCGGGCTGGTGGGTATTCCCGAACTTACCCATTTTGTACTGCTGGATGGCTCCGGCCCCCTGCGCTGGCTGCAGTCCGTGGATGAACCCGAGGCGGCCTTTGTGGTGGCGGATGCCGACCTGTTCGTGGACGCCGCGATCACCGCCGCCCACGACGACCTGCTGCTGATCGGCGCCGAGGCCTCGGTGGCCGCGGTGCAGGTGCTGGTGCTGCTGACCATCCCGGCGGACGATCCGAGCGCCGCCACCGCCAACCTGATGGCCCCGTTGCTGATCAACCAGGACAACCGGCGCGGCGTGCAGACGGTGTTGCCGGATCACTTTCCGGTACAGCATCCGGTGGCCAGCCGCTTCTGCCATCCGCTGCCGGCGATGGTGTAGCCGGGCTTCTTCCGCGCCGCCAGCCGACCGCCGTAAAATCGCCAAATGATTGACGCATAGCGTCCGGGCGCGGTCATTCCGACTCCCGCCCGTGGACATGTGGTGCCGCTCCCAACGGGTGGCAGCCACCTCTCCTGCCGATCCGGGTGGCCGCTCACGGCCTTGGGTGCTGTGGCCCGCCTTGTCCCGGCGGTCCCCGCCGCGCCGGGCTGTCCCAAGGCCTGTGCCGGGGGGTGTTCTTCCAGGGGTTGGAGCGGAATCCGGGCCGGAAACCCCCGATGGTTCCGCCCGCCGGAATCCACCAGAATGGCCGGGCCACTCCAGCCGGGGTTGACGGATACGGCAACATTCCTGCATAACCCCCATTCGGGCTCCCCCCCATGCCGGGCAGCGGAGCGACAGGATGGTGGATCGTGGCCAAGGCGAAATCGGCAGGCGGTCGGGAGACTCCGCATCCGGGAGGGGGGCGTGGCGCTGACGTGCGCCGCAAATCCGCCACACCGCCCGCCGTCCGGGATGCCCCCCCATCGGCTCCCGCCACCGACATTTCCCAGGACATTCTGGCCAGCCTGGAGACCTTCGAGGAAATTGGCGAATCCCTGCGTGGCACCTCGGAGGTAGCGGAAATCTGCGACCGCGTGGTGCAGGTGCTGAAGGCGCGCATGGGGCTGGAAACCTGCTCCATCATGCTGGTCAACGGCGACGGGCGTCTGGTCAACGTGGCCGGCACCTCGCCCCGTGGCAAGGGAGCGGCGCCCACCGTGCATCGCAGCTTCCGCCTGGGGGAAGGTATTGCCGGGTCGGTGGCCGAGAGCGGCGAGGCCATTCTGCTGCCGGATGTGACCGAGGACCCGCGCTTTACCACCGGGCGCACCGCCCCCACCGTGCGTTCCCTGCTGTGCCTGCCGATCAAGGGCAAGGGGGAAGGGGCACACGGCTCTATCGGGGTGCTCAACCTGAGCCACGGCGAGCCGGGCTTTTTTTCCCATCACCACCGCACCGTGTTCGGCATCCTTGCCACCCTCCTTGGCCGTTTGCTCACCGAGGCGCGGCTGGCCCAGGAACTGACCCGCTTCAACCGCGAACTGGAAGAGCAGGTGGCGGAACGCACCCGCGAGATTCAGGCCTCCCACGCCTATCTGGAACAGTTGCTGGAGCAGGCCACCGACGTGATCCTGACCGTGGACTGGCGCGGTCGGGTGACCTACGCCAACCCGTGCGTGCGGGTGCTTGGGTATGCGCGGGAAAACCTGATGGGGCAGCCGTTCTCGGTGCTGTGCCCGGCGGGTACCCTGCCGGTCCCCCTCAAGGACGCCCTGGCCGGGGTGGTTGGGCAGCATGTGGAAATTGTCCTGCAGGCGAAGGACGGCGCCCAGCTCGATACCTGGTGCAGTTTTTCCCCCCTGGAATCGCCGGACGCGGGGGGGCGCGGCGCGCTGGTGATGATCCGTGACGTGACCCGGGGCAAACGTCTGGAACTGCAGGTGCGACAGATGGAAAAACTCACCGCCATCGGCACCCTGGTGGCGGGCATCGCCCACGAGATCAACAACAAGCTGGTGCCGATCCTGGTCTACTCCGAACTGCTGCAGCGCGCCGAACTGGGGGAACGGGAGATGAAGCTGGTGAAGACGGTGCACAAGTCCGCCGTCAACGCCCGGCACATCATGGATTCGCTGCTGCGCTTCTCGCGCCAGGAGGCACCGCGCAAGGAGTTGTGTTCCCTCAACGAGGTGGTGCAGGACGTCATCAACATGGTGCAGTTCCGCACCCGCAAGCAGGACGTCACCCTGACCTGCGAACCGGGGGAGGGAATTCCGCCCCTGTCGATGGACGCCCACCAGATCGCCCAGGTGGTGCTGAACATCGTCAACAACGCCTGCGACGCGGTGGAGGGCATGTCCGGCACGGTGTCGGTGACCACGCGCATGGCCGGGGGCGAGGCGCGAATCCTGATTGCCGACAACGGCCCCGGCATCGACCCCAAGGTGCAGGCGCGCATTTTTGATCCGTTTTTCACCACCAAGGAGGTGGGCAAGGGCACCGGGCTGGGTTTGTCACTGTGTTACGGCATCGTGCAGGAGCACGGCGGCGGCATCCGCGTGGAAAGCCGCCCCGGCGCCACGCGTTTCGAGGTCACCCTGCCGGTGGAAAGCGGGCAGGAGGTGGTGCGTGCGCCCCGGCGGGCGCCCGCCATCGCGGCGCGGCGCGGGCGCTGTCTGGTGGCGGATGGCGACCCCACCCTGCGCGAGGTGCTGGAGCATGTGCTGGCCGGTCACCACGAGGTGGTGCCGGAAACCACCGGCAACGGTGTGATCGCCCGGCTGGCGGAGGGGAATTTTTTTGATGTATTGCTGCTGGATTTGAACCTGTCGGAGCGCCCCGGCGAGGAGGTGCTGGCGTGGATTCACCAACACCGGCCGGAACTGATGGCCCGGGTGGTGCTGATGACCAGTGGCGTGGACGATCTGGAGCGGCTGCGGCAGCGCAACCTGAAGGCCGGGTGCGTGGTCACCAAGCCGTTCCAGATGGAGGAGGTGCAGCAGGCGGTGGCGGGCATGCTCGCCAGCGGTGAACCGGGAGCGGGAACGCCGGAGGTGGCGGGGCCGATCTGAGGCCTGGCCAACACGATGCCGTCTGAAGACCGTCGAAACGGGCAGTCGAAAGGGCAGTCAAGCTGGGGTGAACCGGATATGAGCAATACGCGGGTAGATCGGATCTTGGCGTTGGGCGGCGGAGAGGTGCTGGACAAACTGTCCGCATGTCTGGCCGGTCAGGGCTATGCGGTGCTGCAAGTGGGCGATTCGTCCCAGGCGCGGCGCATGCTGGAGGCGGGCGACGTGGACGCGGTGGTGGCCACCGCCACCGCCCGCGCACTGCCGGACCTGCTGGCGGAGGACGCCACGGGCCGACCGTGGATCGTGCTGGGCCACCCGGAGTCCGGCCCGGTGCCGGAGGGGCGGGTGACGGTGCTGGGCAGCGCTGTTTCCAGCACCCTGCTGTGCAAGGAACTGGCGCGGCTGCTGGCGGCGGCGCGCTCGCGGGAGCGCCATGCCCAGGTGTAACGCACCAGGGTACGACGACCGTGCCCGCCACGCCGGTCGCATGTGCCAGTCCCGTGCGCCGGTTCTGACTGTTCGAAGCCGCTGCGCCGCGTCCGGTTTTCCCGGCGGTGGCCCGCCGCGCCTACGGTAATTCCCACACAATGGTGAAGGGGATGCGCGCCTGAGCGGGTTCCTCCGCGCCGCGCCGCACCGATGCCAACACGGTCCACTCCCCACCCATGGAAAAATCAACCTCTGCGGTGTAACTCCCCTTGCCGTCACCGGCGGCGGGAATCCACAGCTCGTCGGTGTTCATGGGCATGCCGTCCATGAAGGCGCGCAGTTTGACCTCGCCGCCGCTCAGGAGCCGGTCACCGTCCTGCACGCGGAGGGTCAGACGGGTGGGGCCGAGGGCCGCGGGGGACGGATCGCTGCGCACCTCGATGCGGAACGGACCCGCCGCCGCGGTCTTGTCCGGCGCCCGGCTACACCCCGGCGCAAGCGCCACCGCCAGCGTTACCACCAGCGCCACCGCCAGCAGTGGGAGAAAAACCCCGCCCGGCTTACTGGAAGAACGGTTTTGGCGCGGCACTGGAGGTTCCCTCCGGCAGGGTGGGTGACGGTTCCGCCTTCTCCGACTCCTCTTCCGGGGGCGCCGGTGGCGGGGTGGTGTACAGCACCGGCAGCAGGGATTCGATCTGCTCTGCGGACAGCGGTCCGCCCTGTGCCTTGCCGAAGCCGGGCATCTCGGTGCCAAGGCGTCCGCTGGTGATCATGTCGCGCAGGAACCCGGCGGATTCCGGCGGATAGGCGCCCAGGGCCGGGGCGGTCTTGCCCTGACGCTGGCGACCGTGACAGAACCAGCAGGAAGCGTCGTACAGCTCCTGCCCCAGCTTGCCCACGGTGGGGTCCACGTGGCACTCGGCGCATTTGGGGCCGAACAAGGTCTCGCCGACCTTGAAGCCCTCGTGCATCGAGGCGTCCACCTGGGCCACCACCTTCAGCTCCAGTTCCGGCTCCTCGCTGTCGTTGGAATGCACGGTGATGACACGGGTCACCTCGCCGCTGCGGGCGGCGGAGTCGTAGCTGACGTCGATGAAGCTCTGGCCCCCCGGCGGGATGACGTCCTGGCCCGCCAGCACCGCCGTGCAGCCGCAGGGGGTGGTGACTTCCGAGATGGCCAGGTCCGCGTCTCCAACGTTGGTGAAATAGAAGCGGTAATCCATCACCTTGCCCTGCACCACGCGCCCGAAGTGGTGCTCCCGCTCCTGAAATTCCATGCGCGGTCCCGCCCAGGCGGTGGCGGTGGTCAACCAAAGCACACCCCAAAGCACACCGCAAAGTACGCCGCAAAGTGCGGCGGCGGGCAGCCGCCGCATCGGTTGGCGCGGCTGTAGACTCGCCTGTGGACTCATTAACGGTCCGCCTTCATGGATTCGGCAATGGTCGCCTCGACATTGAGCAGGGAGTAGTCACGGGCGCGGATGTAGTTGTCGAGGACCACGGTGGGGGTGCCGGTGACGCCGCTGGCCTTGGCCTCGCGCTTGCCGTCCTCCAGTCGCTGGCCCATGGCGTTGTTGTTGTAGTCGCGCTTGAAGACCTCGATGTCCAGCCCCACCTGTTTGGCGATGCCCAGCAAGATGTCGGGCCGCGACACGTCCAGGCGGTGCTCCCAGATGGCGGAAAACAGGGCGTCGCGCATGGCGTCGCCCTTGCCCTGCGCGTCGGCCAGATAATAGGCCAGGATCGGCACCGGCGAGGCCTGGGCGTCCACGATCGGGTATCCCACATAGTTGATGTGCAGCTTGTCGCCGTATTCCTTGCGCAACACCGGCACGATGGTGCTTTCGAACTGGTGGCAGTGGCTGCAGAAGAAGTCGAAATAGACCGTCATCTGGATGGTGCCCTTCTGGTGGGTGCTCTTGCGCCCCTCCAGCTTGATGTAGGGCGACAGATTGGGGTCGGGCTTGGCGATGGCCGCCGGAGGGGTCGCCGGTGTGGAGGTGGCGGCGGGCTTGGCGGGCTTGGCCGGGGCGGGGGAGGGGTCTGCGGCCCACACGGCGGCGGGGAACAGGATGCACAGGGCCGCGACGGTTGCAAGGGAACGGGCGAGGGTTCGGGTGACTCGGTTCAGCATGGAAAGAGGTCTCCTGTGGTCGGGGGTCTACATGGGGGAGGCGGAAGCGGTGGCTTCCGATGCCAGCAGGGCATTGAACAGGGCCAGGGGTGCGGCACCGTCCCACTCGTGGGCGCCAACGGCGCGGCCCAGAATCATGCCATCGGGGCCGATCAGAAAGGTCGAGGGCATGCCGGATACCAGATAGGCGTCTCCTGCGCTGGCCTCGGGGTCGAGCAGCACCGGCAGCTTCCAGCCGTAGCCCTCGACAAACATGGATACGTGGGCGGCGGGGTCGCGGTCCAGGGAGATTGCCAGCACCACCAGGTTGCGCCCCTGCATGTGGTTCGACAGGCGCTCCAGCGAGGGCATCTCCTTGATGCACGGGCGGCACCAGGTGGCCCAGAAATTCAGCACCACCAGCTTGCCGCGATAGTCGGACAGGCGCACCAGGCTGCCGTTCAGGGCGGGCAGGGAAAACTCCGGCGCGTCACGGGGCTTGTCCGAAGGGGTCATCCCCGCGGCGGTGTAGAGCTGCCCGGACACTCCCGGCGCGGCCGCGGCCCAGGCCGGGCCTTCCCCCAGAGGGGTTGCCGCCGCCAGGGCGCCCGCCAGCAGCAGGGTGCCGGCCAGAAGTCGGCGCAGGCTAGCGGGCATCGGCTTTGGCATGACGTTGCAGGTAGCGGAGGATCTGCTGGTATTCATCGTCGGGAACCTGGGGCACGTTCTGGGAACGGATGTTCTGCGCCATGCGGCCCACCACCGCCACCCACTGGCCGTAGGTCATGCGCGCCGGGTCCGGCAGGGCGTGACACAGGCTGCAACGGCGCACGTACAACTGGGCGTCGGCGCTGGTGGCCTCCGGAACCTCAAACGGCTCCATGCAACCCGCCAGCAGCGCCAGGGGCAGGGCGGACAAAAGCCCGAACAGCAGCCGTATGGGCCTATCGGACCGCATCATCGCCGGGAGATTATACTGCATCGGGAGGCCATTCGCCCACCCGCAACGGAGACACCGCTTCGGCCGGGGGGTGAACAGCGCGCCAATCTGTTGACGTGAGGGGCATAAAGTCCCTATCCTGTCAGACCTTTTTGCGGTGGCATTTGACGAGGAGTTTGCCGTGTCCGAACGGTCCCAGGACGATGTGCAGCCGACACCGCCAGTTCAGCCGGTGCAGGCGGTGCGGGGCGTCAAGGATGTGCTGCCCGACGAGGCCCCCAACTGGCAGTTTTTGGAAAAAACCTGCCGGGAGTGGTTCGCCCGCTACGGCTTCGACGAAATCCGGGTGCCTATTTTTGAGGCCACCGGGCTGTTCGCCCGCTCCATCGGCGAAGACACCGATATCGTCGGCAAGGAAATGTACACTTTCGACGACAAGAGCGGGCAGTCCCTGTCCCTGCGTCCCGAAGGCACCGCCGGGGTGATCCGCGCCTACATCCAGTCGGGCCTGCAGCGGGAGGCGCTGGTGCGCCTGTATTACCAGGGGCCGATGTTCCGGCACGAGCGTCCCCAGGCCGGGCGGTTGCGCCAGTTTCATCAGATCGGTGCCGAGGTGCTGGGTTCCGAAAGCCCCCTGGCGGACGCCGAGGTACTGGTGCTTACCGCCGACCTGTTCCAGGCCTTGGGCCTCGACGGCCTGCAACTGGAAATCAACTCCATCGGCTGCCGGGAGTGCCGCCCCCGTTACACGGTGGCCCTGCGCGGTTTTCTGGAGGGGCGTGCCGCCGACCTGTGCGAGAACTGCGTGCGGCGTACCGCCACCAACCCGCTGCGGGTACTGGACTGCAAGGTGGAAACCTGCCGCACCCACACCGCCGCCGCCCCGTTCATCCCCGATCACCTGTGCGCGGCCTGCGCCGACCACTTTGCGGTAGTGCGCGGCCAGTTGGAGGCCGCCGGGGTGGGGTTTGTGGTGAATCCGCGCATGGTGCGGGGACTGGATTACTACACCCGGACCGCCTTCGAATGGACCTCCGACCGCCTCGGGGCGCAAAGCACCGTGGCTGCCGGTGGGCGTTACGACCGGCTGGTGGAACAGCTTGGCGGTCAGGCGCGCCCCGGCATTGGCTTCGCCCTTGGCGTGGAGCGACTGCTGTTGCTGATGGAGACCCGCCCGGCCACGCCGCCGGACCTGTTTGTGGTGCTGGCGGGGGAGGGTGCGGAAGCTGCCCTTGCCCCGGTGTTACGGGCGGTGCGGGGCGCGGGGCTGAAGGTGGACCGCGCCTACGGCGGGTCGATGAAAAGCCAGATGAAGCGAGCCGGCAAGAGCGGCGCCCCCCGGTGCCTGATCGCCGGAGACGACGAACTGGCGCGCGGCACGGCGGTGCTGCGCGACATGGTCGCGCACAGCCAAAGGGAAGTTCCCCTCGCCGAGGTGGTCGCCGCGTTGAAGTAGCCGAGGGGTAACGTGCGCCCCCCGCCCCCACCGCATTGGCGAAGGCCCTGTCAAGGGCGCAGAAGCGGCGTTCAGCCCCTTGCGTTGCCCTTGCGGGGGGCGGAAGAAAAGGCGCGGTCTGGTTCGCGATGAAGCTGGCCGCGCCATATGTTTTACGCGAATACGCCCGCCGGGGCTCCCCGGCCGCGATGGACGGGGCCGTGACAGGGGGCGCAGAAGGGGCGGCGCCCCCGCACCCCCACGTCCGGGTTTTCTCCCACGTCGATTCCGGCCCCCCCTATCCCCAGCCCTTTCCCCCCCAATGGGGAGGAAAGGGGGGTGCTGTGCGCACGGCACGTGATGCGGAAAGTGACTGATCGGATTTGTCCCGCGTGGGACCGGCTGGAATAGCCGTCACGTATAGTTTGTCGTCGAACAGTGACACTGGCAGGGGGACGGAAAAAGCGGAAGAAAAAGGCGCGGTCTGTTTCGCGATGGACGGGGCCGTGACGGGGGTTTTACGCGAATATCGCCGGGGGGCGTCCCCCCCTGGGTTTTACGCGAATACCGCTGCGGGCCGTGCCCGCTGCCTGCCGGGGCTCCCCGGTCGCGATGAAGCTGGCCGCGCCACGGGTTTTGCGCGAATACCGCTGCGGGCCGTGCCCGCCCCCCCAACGGGGAGGAAAGGGAGGTGCTGTGCGCACGGCACGTGATGCGGAAAGTGACTGATCGGATTTGTCTCGCGTGAGACCGGCTGGAATAGCCGTCACGTATGGTTTGTCGTCGAACGGTGACACTGGCAGGGGGACAAAAACCGAGGAAAAGACGCGGCCGGATTCGCGATGGACGGGGCCGTGACAGGGGTTTTACGCGAATATCGCAGCGGGCCGTGCCCGGCCTAGGCGTCGACGACTTCCTTGAGTTCCTTGCCGGCCTTGAAAAAGGGGACGCGCTTGGCGGGGACGGTGACTAGTTCGCCGGTTTTGGGGTTGCGTCCCTCGCGGGCGGCGCGGTCGCGCAGGCGGAAACTGCCGAAGCCGCGAATCTCCACCTTGTCGCCCACTGCCAGGGCGTCCTTGATGCTGGCGAACATGGTCCCTACCAACACGTCCACCTGGGCGCGGGTGAGTCCATCCACCTTGCGTGCGATGCTGTCTACCAGTTCAGCCTTGGTCATAACAAATCCTCAACGTCTCGGGGGACACACTTTCCCATTATAACGACAACATATACAGGATTCGAGAGTTCTGGCCGGCAGGCATGCTGCCAAACAGGGCAGACACCCAGGAAAGGTGGCTTTTGGTTTCGCCCAGCAGCTCGTCGATGCGGCTGGGGCGGTCCTCGACCACGGCGGGGCGGCCCTCGATTCCGACCAGGGAACCGGCCTTGCGGATGGCGGTTTCCAGATTGCCCAGTTCATCCACCAGCCCGGCCTCCAGGGCCTGCTGTCCGCTGAAGATGCGGCCATCGGCCAGGGCTCGAATCTCCTTCACGTCGCGTCCCCGGCCCTCGGCCACGGCCTTGATGAACTGGCCGTGCATGTCGTCCATCACCGCCTGCAACAGGGCCCGCTCGGCATCGGTCATGGGGCGGAACGGCGAGGCGATGTCCTTGTTGAGCCCGGCCTTGATGGTGACGCTCTGCACGCCGATTTTTTCCAAAAGCCCCTGCACGTTGACGGTGGTCATGATGACACCGATGCTGCCGGTGATGGTGCCGGGGTTGGCGACGATGGTGGTGGCGGGGGCCGAAACGTAATAGCCGCCGGAGGCGGCCAGGGTGCCCATGGAGGCGACCACGGGTTTGCCGCTGTCGCGGAAGGCGCGTACCGCGTCGTGAATCTCCTGCGAGGCGACCACGCCGCCGCCGGGGCTGTCCACGCGCAGCACCATGGCGCGCACCATGGGGTCGCGCTGATAGCGCTGAATCTGCTTGATGATGTGGCGGGATTCGAAGATCTCGCCTTCGACGCGCACCAGAGCCACCTGGCCGTGGCCGCTGCTCTGTGCGTGATGAACGGCGATGTAGCTGGCAAGGAACACCAGCAGGGCGACGGCGGCAAAGATGCCGAAACCGGATTTCAGGGCCTTTACGGACGGAATCCGCATGGTCGCCGCCTCCCTACGGCATATCCGGTCGGTCCGCAGTGCGCGATGCACACGCGGCCCACACGGCCACGGTCAACCGGGGGCAGTCCCGGACTGCCGGAAAAAATCTTCCGGCAGTCCGGGGGATGCCCGGCTGTACAGGTCTAGCGGTCCTTTTTGGCCTGATCCTTCATCTGATCCTGAATCAGGCTGCCCAGGGTGGTGCTGCTCGGCTCCTTGCGGGAACCGACATAGTCGGCCACGTCGCCAGCGGCGGAGTCCTCGGTCATGGCGCGGATGGAGAGGGCAATTTTCTGCTCCTCGGCATCCAGGCGGATGATCTTGGCCTGCACTTCCTGGCCGACGGTGACCACATCGCTCATGCGCTTGCCTTCCTCGGTGGGAATCTCGCTGGCCGGGATAAGGGCCTCGATGCCCTCTTCCAGCTCGGCGAACACGCCGAAGTCGGCAATCTTGACCACCTTGGCGGTGTGCACGCTGCCCACCGGGTAGGTATCGGGGATGCGGGTCTCCCACGGGTCACCGGCAAGCTGCTTGTAGCCCAGGGAGATGCGCTCCTTGGCGCGGTCCACCTTGAGCACCACGGCCTCCACTTCCTGGCCCTTCTGGAACAGGTCGGAGGGGTGCTTGATGTGCTTGGTGTAGGAGATGTCCGACACGTGGATGAGGCCGTCGATGCCCTCCGGCAGGCCGACAAAGGCGCCGAAGTCGGTGAGGTTGCGCACCACACCCTTGATGCGCTGGCCGACCACGTAGTTCTGCTCCACCAGATCCCACGGGTTGGGCTGGGTCTGTTTCATGCCCAGAGAGATCTTGCGGGTCTCGGGGTTGATGGACAGCACCACCACTTCCACGGCGTCGCCCACGGTGACCACCTTGGAGGGGTGTTTGACGTCGGCGGCCCAGGACATTTCGGACACGTGGCACAGGCCTTCGATGCCCTTCTCCAGCTCGATGAACGCGCCGTAGTCGGTCAGGCTGACCACCTTGCCGGAAATGCGCGAGGTCATCGGGTACTTGTCGGCGGCGGTGGTCCAGGGGTCCGGGCTCTTCTGCTTCAGGCCCAGGGAGACGCGCTGGCTCTCGCGGTCGAAGCGCAGCACCACCACCTGCAGGCGATCGCCCACGCGCAGCACCTCGGAGGGGTGGTTGATGCGGCCCCAGGAGATGTCGGTGATGTGCAGCAGGCCGTCGATGCCGCCCAGGTCCACAAACGCGCCGTAATCGGTGATGTTCTTCACCACGCCGTCGATGAGCAGCCCCGGCTCCAGGTTGGACAGCGTGTTCTCGCGCAGCTTGTCGCGCTCGCCCTCCAGCAGCACGCGGCGGGACAGAACGATGTTGTTGCGGCGGCGGTTGATCTTGATCACCTGCATGGCCAGGTCCTGGCCGATGAGGGCGTCGAGATCGCGCACCGGGCGCAGGTCGATCTGGGAGCCGGGCAGGAAGCCCTTGACGCCGCCCACATCGACAATGAGACCGCCCTTGATGCGGGACAGGATGGTGCCTTCGACCGGGGTCTGGTTGTCGTGGGCGTCCTTGAGAGCCTCCCACACCTTCATCCGGTCGGCCTTCTCCTTGGAGAGGACCATGCGTCCGTCCCGGTTCTCCGGGTTCTCGATAAAGACTTGAAGGGTGGAACCGTCATCCAGCGCGTCCCATTCGTCGCTGCTGAACTCGCCACGGGCGATCACGGCTTCCATCTTGTAACCAATGTCCACCAGCACGCCGTCCGGCTGCTTGGTGACCACGGTTCCCTCGACGACCTCCCCCTCCTGAAAGTTGCGGAAGGTCTCGGTGCACATTTCGAGCATTTGCTCAGTGCTGATTTGTTCTGTTGCCAATGTCCTGCACTCCACTCCGCCAGTCGTGTTCGGGATGCGCCCCACTGAATGTCGCCACGGGACCATCCTCGGCGGAATTGCCGATTACCCATGGACGGACGAGCACAACCCCCGGAGGCAGCCGGAACGCGAGGGGCGGAGCCCCGCCGGACGATCCGCCGGCACCTCCTCCGGCGAAAAAAAAGGAAGTATAGACCATTTGGTGTCCGCAACGCCAGCACTGCCCCCGCAAGGGGGGCGGGGCGCGTGGGAAAAAAGAGGGGGGCGGCGGTGGCCGCCCCCCGGGGGGTGAAGTGGAGACACGCGGAGCGGCCCGCACCTGGGTGTGGGGTGGAGGAATCGGGTGGCGCTCCGCGTGCCTTTTTGTGCAGCCGTCCGTGGCCGCGAACAGAGCGTTACGCAGCCCGCTTCAATCCGGCCACCGGCGCGCAGGTGGTGGTGCTGGTGGGCTTTTGGCGGGTCATGCGAACCCCCAGGGCAAGGAACAGGCCCGAGCCGATGGCGGTGGTGACGATGCAGGCGTAGATGAGCGTGAACATGGGTTTTCCTCTCCTGTACGGTGTGGTGGGACGGTCGGGGGTTGGGGCTTACGCGGCCTTCCGCGCTGCTCCGGCCGTTGCGTTGCCGGTGCCCGGGTCGCGCCGCCGGGCCGGGCGAACGACCCCGGCGCGCAGCAGAATGGCCCCGGAAACGGTGGCCACGATGGTGGTGTAGACGAGTGCGAACATGGTCGGGATCTCCTATGCGGTAGCGGACGTGGGGGCGGATACGGGTTCGGTCGGCGTATAAGGGGCATCCATAAGGCCCGCCGGGTCGGCCATCAGGTGGGGTGCCGCCACCCGCGCCAACCCCTCCGCCAGCTTCCGGTCGGCGGGGTCGAAGTGGCCGGGGCCGTGGGGTGCCGACTTGTCGAGGAATGACAGTGTGCCCACGATGCGGTTGCCACCGGTTGCCGTGGCCATCCATACCGGCACGCACAGCACGCTGGACGACACGGCCGGGACCGCCTTCAGGCTGGAAGCGAGGGTGCGGTAATCGTTGATGCACACCCCCTCGCCGCTGGCCAAAACCGTTCCCGCGATGCCTTCGCCGGGGGCCAAGGGAGACAGCCCTTGATCCGCCAGGTCGCCACCCGCGGCGCAAACCACCTCAAGCCTGCCGCTGTCGGGCTGCCAGCGGCGCAGTACGGCGCCGGTGGCGAACAGGGCGCGGCGGCTGCGGGCCAGCAAATGGGGCAAAAAATCGCCAGTGGGCGCCGCGTCCCGGGCGCCCGCCCACAGCAGCACGTCGATGGCCGCTTCCTGGCGCGCGGTGCGCTGCTCCAGCAGGGCCGCCCGCACCATGGCGCCGACCTTGTAGCCGACGGCACCCACCAGCAGCCGCTCGTACTCGCTGAACGGGTGCACGCTGCGGTGCTGCACGTTGATGACGCCGACAAAGGAACGGTCCGCGACCACCGGCACGGAAAGCAGGGAGCGGAAACGCTCCTCGTGGGTTTCTGGCAGGTACTTGAAGCGTGGATCGTCGTGGGCGTCCGCGAGGGCCACCGCCTCCATGTGTTCCGCCACCCAGCCGGTCACGCCCTCGCCGAGGCGCAGGCGGGCGTGCCCAACCGCCTCCGGCGCCAGTCCGGAGCTGGCCTCCAGCACCAGCCACTCGTTTTCGGCGTCGAGCAGGTAGACAGAGCAGACGTCGCACCCCAGCTTGAGGCGGATGACCTGGGTGACCGCGTTCAGGCGGGCGGGGAGCTCCAGCACCGAATCGGCGATGCAGTCCAGCGCGTAGTGCAGTTCCGCCAGGCGGGTGCGGTGACGGGAAAAGGCCTCTTCCAGCTTGCGAACAGCGGTTTCGGCAAATGTGGGTGTGGCTGACATGACAATCTCCCTGCGTTCAATGCCCGGTGGGTTCCGGGTACACAGGCGGATACAACAAAAGCCGTGCCACAAGGCGACATTCCGCACCGTAGAGAGGCCACAACCAATTGAAAAAATTAATTAATAAATTATAAAACCCACACGTTGCGGGGGGGGGATGGCGGCGTGGGGCCGGGCTGGGAGGCGGCGAATCAGGGTCGGGAATGTAGGGAGTCAGACAATTTGGTTGCAGGCCCCCAGAGGCCGATCACGGCGGGGGACTTCAGCCGGGGCGGTGTGGACCGCCCGTTCCGACGCGGTGACATGGACGGGGGTATTTTGAGTCAGTCGTTGGGGTTGGCGGTGGTTTCCACAAGCTGCGCCAGCGCCCGTCTGGCGGCGTTGCGTTCCGCCTCGCGCTTGCTGTGGGCGCTGCCCTGGGCCAGTTCCTCGCCCTTGAGCAGCACCGCCACGGTGTAATGGCGGGCGTGGTCGGGGCCTTCGGTGCCCAGCATGCGATAGACCGGCAGCCCCAGCCCGGCGGCCTGGGTCCACTCCTGCAGGGCGGTCTTGAAGTCGCCACGGGGGGCGCTGCGGGTGGACACGGTGGCGATCTCGCGGCGGAAAATGCGCAGCACCGCCTGCTCGGCGGCGGCCAGCCCGCCGTCCAGAAACAGGGCGCCCAGCACCGCCTCCAGGGCGTCGGCGAGGATGGACGGTTTTTCGCGCCCCTGGGTTTCGTTTTCGCCGCGTCCCAGCAGCAGGTGCCGGCCTAGGTCCAGGTTGCGGGCGATGTCCGCAAGTGCCGCCTCGCTCACCAGGGTGGCCTTGAAGCGGGTAAGCTCCCCCTCGGGGGATTCGGGAAAGCGCTCGAACAGGGTGTGGGCGACGACCAGATCCAGCACGGCATCACCCAAAAATTCCAGGCGCTCGTTGGACTCCGGGCACAGTTCGCGGCGCTCGTTGGGGGCGGAGCGGTGGACCAGCGCGGTGCGCAGCAGCTCGGCATCGGCAAAGCGATAGCCGAGGGAATTTTGCAACCCTTCCAGATCGGGTTCCAGCGCGTCTTCAGGCACGGCTGGTCAGGGCCTCCCGCACCCGCGCCGCCACCCGCGCGGCGGTGTCCGCCAGAGGGGTCTCGGTGACGTCGCCGCTGCGCCGCTCCTTGACCTCCACCACGCCGCGCTCCAGCCCCCGGTCGCCCATTACCAGAAGCAGGGGGATGCCCAGCAATTCGGCGTCGGTGAGCTTGACCCCGGCGCGCTCCGGGCGGTTGTCGTAAAGTACCTCGATCCCCTGCGCTTCCAACTCGGTATAGAGTTTTTCGGCGGCCTCCACCAGGGGGGTGGATTTCATGTTCATGCACAGCAACAGTACCTGCGCCGGAGCGATGGCCATGGGCCAGATGATGCCCCGGGCGTCGTGGTTCTGCTCGATGGCGGCGGCGGCGGTGCGCCCCACGCCGATGCCGTAACAGCCCATGACAAACGGTTTCTTTTTGCCCTCCGGGTCGAGGAAGGTGGCGTTCATGGCCTGGCTGTATTTGGTGCCGAGCTTGAAAATGTGGCCCACCTCGATACCGCGCTGCACGGTGAGGGTGCCGTCGCAGCGCGGGCAGCCGTCTCCGGCGCGGGCGGTGTCCAGGTCCACCGTGTCGGCCAGGGGAAAATCGCGTCCCGGCTGCACGTGGACGTGGTGCCGGTCCTGGTGGTTGGCGCCGCTGACCGCATCGGTCAGGGCCTTTACGGAGTGGTCGGCGACGATTCGCACGCCCTTCAGCCCCACCGGGCCGGAAAAACCCACTGGGCCACCGGTGAGGCGGGCGATCTCGCCATCGGTGGCCAGGCGCGCGGCGGTTACCTTGAGGTGGTTCACCAGCTTGACCTCGTTGACCTCGCGGTCGCCCCGAATCAGCACCGCCACGAAGCGGTCGGCCTCCTGCTTTCGGGCGGCAGCGGGGTCGTCGGCTTCCGGGTCGGCGGTGTCGAAGATCAGGGTCTTGATGAGGCGGTCGGGGGAGGTTTTCAAGAACACCGCCACCTCTTCCACGCTGTGCACGGCGGGGGTTTCCACGCTCTCCAGGGGCGGGGTGGGGCGGGATTCCGGGGCGGCTACCCGGCTGGTGGCCTTCTCGCTGTTGGCGGCGTAGGAGCAGGCGGTGCACGACACCACGTCGTCCTCGCCGGTGTCGGCCAGCACCATGAACTCGTGGGAAAAGCTGCCGCCGATCTGGCCGGAGTCGGCCTCCACGGCGCGGAAGTCCAGTCCCATGCGCGAGAAGATGCGCCGATAGGCCTCTTCCATGCGCCGGTAGGTGGCCTCGGCGCCGGGCTCGTCGGCGTCGAAGCTGTAGCCGTCCTTCATGATGAATTCGCGGCCGCGCATCAGGCCAAAACGGGGGCGGATCTCGTCGCGGAACTTGGTCTGCATCTGATACAGGTTGAGAGGGAGCTGTTTGTAGGAGCGCACCTCGCCGCGTACCAGATCGGTGATGACCTCCTCGTGGGTGGGGCCGATGCAGAACTGCCGGTCGTGGCGGTCGTTGACGCGCAGCAACTCCTTGCCGTACACCCCCCAGCGGCCGCTCTCCCGCCACAACTCGGCGGGCTGCACGGCGGGCATGCGCAGTTCCTGGGCACCGCCGCGGGTCATCTCCTCGCGCACGATCTGCTCCACCTTGCCGATCACCCGCCACCCCAGGGGCAGGTAGGTGTAGATGCCGGCGGCCACCTTGCGGATCATGCCCGCGCGGGTCATCAGTTTGTGGCTGACGACCTCGGCATCGGCGGGGTCGTCGCGCAGGGTGGGGATGAAGGTCTCCGAATAGCGCATGAATGTCCTTTTCGCGGTCTCTCTGTTGTGTGGCCCCGCCCGGCCCGGAGGGGGCGGAAATGATGCGTGTCAGGCCCCGGCGGAGCGCAGCACGCGCAGGGGCGACCCGGCCTGCTCGCGGCGGGCGGCGGCCATGGCCTCGGCCTCGGTGACCAGCAGGTCGATGAGCTCCGCCTCGGCCACCTTGCGCACCAGACGGCCGTCCTTGAACAGGATGCCGTGGTCGCGCCCCCCCGCCACGCCGATGTCGGCGTCCTTGCCCTCGCCGATGCCGTTCACCACGCAGCCGAGGATGGCCACGTCCAGAGGCTCGCGGATATGGGCCAGGCGGGTTTCCACCTCGCGGGCGATCTTGACCACGTCGATTTCCAGCCGCCCGCAGGTGGGGCAGGCGATGACATTCACCCCCCGGTGACGCAGGCCCAGGCTCTTGAGAATTTCGAAACCCACCCGCACCTCCTGAACCGGGTCGGCGGCCAGGGACACGCGCAGGGTGTCGCCGATGCCCTCGGCCAGCAGCACCCCCATGGCCACAGCGCTCTTGACCGAGCCGGTCTCCAGGGTGCCCGCCTCGGTCACGCCCAGATGCTGGGGATAATCGAATTCGGCGGCGAACAGGCGGCAGGCGTCCACCATCAGGGTCGGGTGGGAAGCCTTGAGGGACACCTTGATGTCACAAAAATCCAGGTCCTCGAGGATGCGGATGTGGCGCCGGGCCGACTCCACCATGGCCTCCGCCGTGGGGTAGCCGTACTGCTCCAGCAGGTCGCGCTCGAGGGAGCCGGCGTTGACGCCGATGCGGATCGGTACCCGGCGCTCCCGGCAGGCCGCGACCACTTCGCGCACCTTGTCGGCGCTGCCGATGTTGCCGGGGTTCAGGCGCAGGCAGTCAATACCGGAATTCACCGCCGCCAGCGCCAGGCGGTGGTCAAAGTGGATGTCGGCGATGAGCGGAATCGGGCTGGCGGCGCGGATGCGTCCCAGACAGGCGGCGGCATGGGCATCCACCACCGCCACGCGCACCAGTTCGCAACCGGCCTCCGCCAGGCGGCGGATTTCGGCGTTGGTGGCCTCTACGTCGCGGGTGTCGGAGACGGTCATGGACTGGACGCTGATGGGCGCGCCGCCGCCGATCTTCACCCCGCCCACGTCCAGTTGCCGGGTCTGTCTGCGCTGGATTTGCATGGGGCGGTATTTTACACCACCCCCCCCCGCCACCGATAGCGCCGGGCCGGGACAAGGTGGGCGGCATGGGGGGCGGCATGGGGGCTGGCAAGGGAAACAGATTGTTCCGGTGGCCGGGAGTTTGGGGAAAAATGCAGTATCATGAACAGGTTGCCACGGGGGCGGGGTAACCGAGGGGGGCGAGGAGCAAGGCGTTAATGGCACCAGTATCCACAGGCAGTCACATCATCACCGTGCGGGTCAGCTTCCGCAACCGCCCGGGTTTTCTGGGCGAGATTCTGGAGGCCATTGGCGATTCCGGCGCCACCGTGCTGGGCATGGATCTGGTATCGGTGCAGGACGACCGGGTGACCCGCGACATCACCGTGGAGACCGAGGACGCCAACCACGCCGAGCGGGTGCTGGAGCGTCTGGGGGGGCTGGACTACCTGCGCGTGCTGTACGTTTCCGACCCCACCTTCCTGATGCACCTGGGGGGCAAGATCGAGGTCACCAACAAGGTGCCCCTGAAGACCCGCGAAGACCTGTCCCGCGCCTACACACCGGGGGTGGCCCGCATCTGCGAGGCCATTCACAAGAACCCCGACGAGGTGTATGCCCTCACCATCAAGCGCAACACCGTGGCGGTGGTCACCGATGGCACCGCCGTGCTGGGGCTGGGCGACATCGGCCCGCGTGCCGCGATGCCGGTGATGGAAGGCAAGGCCATGCTGTTCAAGGAGTTCGCCGGGGTGGACGCTTTCCCCATCTGCCTCGACACCACGGATGTGGACGAGGTGGTGCGCACCGTAAAAGCCATCGCGCCGGGGTTTGGCGGCATCAATCTGGAGGACATCTCCTCGCCGCGCTGCTTCGAGATCGAGCGGCGCCTGCGGCAGGAACTGGATATTCCGGTGTTTCACGACGACCAGCACGGCACCGCCGTGGTGGTGCTGGCGGCGCTGTTCAATGCCCTCAAGGTGGTGCCCAAGCCCATCTCCCGCCTGCGCGTGGTGGTGAGCGGCATCGGCGCCGCCGGGGTGGCGTGCACCCGCATGCTGATGCTGGCGGGGGTGGAGAATTTTGTCGGGGTGGACCGCACCGGCATCCTCTATCGGGGGCGCCGCGAGGGCATGAACGACCTCAAGGAGTGGTACGCCAGCAACACCAATCCGGAGCGCCAGCGCGGCACTCTGGCCGACGCCCTGGAGGGAGCCGACCTGTTTCTGGGGGTTTCCGCCGCCGGATTGCTTACCCCGGAGATGCTGGAGCGCATGGCGCCGGATCCGATCGTCTTTGCCCTGGCCAACCCGGTGCCGGAGATCATGCCGGACCTGGTCAGCGGGCGCGTGCGCATCATCGCTACCGGCCGTTCCGACTACCCCAACCAGATCAACAACGTGCTGTGTTTTCCCGGCATGTTCCGGGGGGCGCTGGACTGCCGCGCCAGCGAGATCAACGAGGCCATGAAGCTGGCCGCCGCCCGCGCCATTGCGGACGTGATTCCGGAGGCGGAAGTTTCGGAAGATTACATCATTCCCAGCACCTTCAACCGCCAGGTGGCGCCCGCCGTGGCGGACGCCGTGGTGGCCGCCGCCCGGCGCAGCGGGGTGGCGCGAAGGGATCGTTAGCGTGTAGGGTGTTGCGAATGAGGATCAGAACATTGCGTTGTTTGTGGCCACTTTCCGGTCACACCGGCTGCCCGACCGGGCCGCGCTCCAGCCGCGCCGTGGGCATGAGCCTGACCGCCGTGGTGGTCACGGCGCTGCTGACGCTGCCCGGCTGCGCCGCCCTGCAGGGGATGCAGCATCGCCACGGGGTGGCCCCCGCGAGCGCCACCCCGGCCACACCGCGCCCGGCCGATACTCCCGCAACCAGCGTGGAGGGCGCTCGGGCGCTGGTGGCCAAGGGGCGTCATCAGGAGGCCCTGGCGGCGCTGGACCGGGCGTTGTCCCAGCATAAGGGACAGGAAGACGCGGTGTTGATGGAAAAGGCGGTGATTCTGGCCTCCGCCGAGGTGGCTGATTACCCCCACGCCCAGGAGGCGCTGGACCTGTTGCTGCGCAAACACCCGCGTTCCACCTACGGCCCCCTGGCGGCGACACTGGCGGATGTGCTGGCTAGGCTGCGCAAGTCGGCCCAGGACAACGAGGCGCTGCGTCAGGACCTCAAGCAGATTCTGGACATTGACATGGAAGCGGAGCGCCGCCGCCGCAGCGGCAGCTAGCGCGGTGGAACGGGCGGACGCCCGGCGCCGGTGGGGGACCGGGGCCTAGTCGCCGCCGGTGCCGCCGGGGTTTTTTTTTGGGGAAGACTTTTTCCCGCCGCCCCTGGCCGCTGTCTGTGGCCGTCCTTTCCCTGCACCGTCGGCTTGCGCTTTCCCCGAGTGGTCGGCTTGCGCTTTCCCCGAGTGGTCGGCTTGCGCTTTCCCCGAATGGTCGGCTTGCGCCTCCAGGCTATGGATGGATTCCATGGCTACGCGGCAGGATTCGTGAAATTCGTCCCGCAGCGCCTCCACCTCCTCGTACAGGGAGCGGATGCGCTCCATGGTGGGGTCGGGAAGTTCGGTGTGGTCCAGCGTCTGTTCCGGGAACGCCCCCAACTGGCGGTGGATGATGCGACCGGGGATGCCCACCACCGTGCAGTTGTCGGGCACCGGCTTGAGCACCACGGAGTTGGCGCCGATCTTGACGTTGTCGCCGATGGTGATGGCCCCCAGCACCTTGGCTCCCGCCCCCACCACAACATGGTTGCCCAAGGTCGGGTGGCGCTTGCCGCGCTGCTTGCCGGTGCCGCCCACGGTCACTCCCTGATAGAGGGTGACGTGGTGGCCGATCTCGGCGGTCTCGCCGATCACCACCCCCATGCCGTGGTCGATGAAGAAGGCCGGGCCGATGGTGGCGCCGGGGTGGATTTCGATGCCGGTGAGCAGGCGGGCAAACTGGGACAGCAGCCGTGGCAGCACCGGCACACCGGCCCGGCGCAGGGTGTGCGCGATGCGGTGCGACAGGATGGCGTGCCAGCCACTGTAGGACAGCCACACCTCCAGGCGGCTGACGGCGGCGGGGTCGCGCTCGAATACGGCGGCGAAATCCTGCCTGAGGTTTTCCAGCATTCCACTCATGACTGCCTGTAACGTGACGGCTCCGGCAACGGATCGGTGGTCCATGGACCCGGTGCAGTCTGCAACACAACCGGACTCTGCACAACCGTTCGCGGCCCGACGGTGTGCCGCATGGCCTACGAGTCGCGTCCCCGCACCCGCTGGCTGGCCCTCTTCTCGGTCAACAGGCACACGGCCTGAACCGCGATGCCCTCCTGACGCCCCAGGGTGCCCAGTTTTTCGTGGGTGGTGGCCTTGACGTTGACGCGCTGCACCGGGCAGCCGAGCACCCGGGCCAGATTGGCCTGCATGGCGTCCCGGTGGGGCGCAAGCTTGGGCGCCTCGGCGATGATGACCGTGTCCACGTTGCTCACCCGGTACCCGGCATCGCGCATCATCCCGACCACTTTTTCCAGCAGGCGCAGGCTGTCGGCGCCCTTCCAAGCGGGGTCGGTGTCGGAAAAGTGCTGGCCGATGTCACCCATTCCCAGGGCGCCCAGGAGCGCGTCGCTCACCGCGTGCGCCAGGGCGTCGGCGTCGGAGTGCCCGGCCAGTCCCCTGGTGTGGGGGATGGTGACGCCACCGAGGATCAGGGGGCGTCCCTCTACCAGCGGGTGGATATCGTAGCCGATGCCGATCTTTACGGGCATTCTGCCTCCAGCCAGGCCCGCGCGGTGATCAGGTCGCGGGGTGTGGTTACCTTCAGGGATTCGCCGCTGCCTTCAATCATCTCTACCGGCTGGCCGTGCCATTCCGCAAGTTGCGCGTCGTCGGTCGCCACCGCGTCCGGCGGGGCGGCCAGGTAGGCGGCGCGGATCATCTTAGCCGGAAATACCTGGGGGGTGAAGGCCTGCCACAGGGTGCCGCGGGCGGGGGTCTCCAGCACCCGTCCGGTCGCGTCCACGCGTTTGATGGTGTCGCTGGCGGGGCGCCCCACCACCACCCCCACGCCCTGGTGGGCGCGGCGAATGGCACGCTCCAGCACCACCGGGTCGGGGAACGGCCGCACCGCGTCGTGGATCGCGATCACATCGGCCCCGGCGGAGACCGCCTGCATGCCGTTGCGGACCGACTCCAGCCGGGTTTTTCCTCCCGCCAGCGGACCACTGACCTGTTCCAGCGCGTGGTCCTTCAGCAACCGCCGGGTGAAATCCAGTTCGGCGGTGGGCACCACCAGCACCACCTGGCACACCAGAGGGCAACGCCACAGGGCACGCAGGGTGTGAATCAGCAGGGGCGCTCCGCCCAGATCCAGAAACTGTTTGGCGATGGCTGTACCCATGCGCACCCCGCGCCCCCCGGCGGGGACGACCACCGCAGCGGTGGGGCTGGCACTGGATTCCGGGACCATGAAGAACAACCCTTCCTTGCACGCAACGGGCCCGTGGCAATCAGTCAGCGGCTCATCCGGCAACTCATCCGGCAGCTTTTCCGGCAGCTTTTCCGGCGGTTCGGGTCCCGACGGCGACAGCCACCCAAAAACCGTTGCCGAAACAGTGGAGAAAACCGTCCACAGCGTGGGCTCCAGCATACCGGAACAGCCGCTCTTTCGCATGTGATATGCCTGTAATCCGCCGTTTCCAGCGCCGTCCGCGGCGGGGAATATGACTTGACAATGGCCTTGTTTCGGACCTATCGTGCTGGCTCACAGGGATTAATTGGGGCGTCGACGGATGTTGTGTCCGGACGGCGTGTATCGATAGTGTTCCGGATCGTCCCGGCACGGAGTTGGGCAGCCGGCAGCCGGGGTGGCGTTTCTTCTGGGGAGACGTGATGGACAGGGCGAAACAACTGGAGGTTCTGGGGCTTCGCGGATTGGGGGAGGTCCACTGGAACCTCTCGCCCGCCGTGCTCTACGAGGAGGCCGTGCGCCGTGGGGAGGGCAACGTCGCATCCGGCGGCCCTCTGGTGGTTCACACCGGCAACTTTACCGGCCGCGCCGCCAACGACAAATTTATCGTGGACGAACCCGGCAGCCGTGACCATGTCGCCTGGGGGGAGGTCAACAAGCCGGTTTCCGAGGCGGCCTTCGACAACCTGCTGCGCAAGGTCTGCGCCTACTTTCAGAAGCGCGACGTGTTCGTGCAGGACCTGTACGCGGGGCAGGACGACCGCTTCCGCATGCCGATCCGCGTCATCACCCAGAGCGCCTGGCACAGCCTGTTCGCCAACAACCTGTTCGTACGCCCCGGTGCCGAGGAACGAGCTAGCCACGCGCCGGAGTTCACCGTGCTCCACGCCCCGGGTTTCGAGGCCGATCCCAAACAGGACGGCACCCGATCCGGGGCGTTCGTGTTTTTGCACCTGGGCCGCAAGCTGGTGCTGATCGGCGGCACCCACTACGCGGGCGAAATCAAGAAATCCATTTTCTCGTCCCTCAATTACCTGCTGCCGCTGCAGGGCGTCATGTCCATGCACTGCTCGGCGAACATCGGTGCGGACGGCAATACGGCGCTGTTCTTCGGCCTTTCCGGCACCGGCAAAACCACGCTTTCCGCCGACCCGGAGCGGGGCCTGATCGGTGACGACGAGCACGGCTGGTCGGACAGCGGGGTGTTCAACTACGAGGGCGGCTGTTACGCCAAGGTGATCAACCTCTCACCCCGCGCGGAGCCGGAAATCTTTGCCTGCACCCGCCGCTTCGGCACGGTGCTGGAGAACGTGGTGATGGACCCCTCCAGCCGCGAGCTGGACCTGGACGCCGGCCACATCACCGAGAACACCCGCGCCGCCTACCCCATCGACTACATTCCCAATGCGGTACCGGAGGGGCGTGGCGGGCACCCGCGCAACGTCATTTTCCTTACCTGCGATGCCTTTGGCGTGATGCCGCCCATTGCGCGCCTCACCCCGGATCAGGCCATGTACCACTTCCTGTCCGGCTACACCGCCAAGGTGGCCGGCACCGAGGCGGGCATCAAGGAGCCCCGGGCCACGTTTTCCACCTGCTTTGGCGCCCCCTTCATGCCCCTGCATCCGGGGGTTTACGCCAAACTGCTGGGGGAGAAAATCCAGCGCCACGACGCCGACTGCTGGCTGATCAATACCGGCTGGACCGGCGGCGGCTACGGCGTGGGCAGCCGCATGTCCATTTCCCACACCCGCGCCATGGTGCATGCCGCCCTGGATGGCGCCCTCCGGGAGGTCGAAATGGTCCCCGATCCGGTTTTTGGCTTGGCCATCCCCAAAAAGGTGAAGGGGGTTGCGGGCGATGTGCTGCAGCCGCGCAACACCTGGGTGGACGGCACCGCCTATGACGCCAAGGCCAAGGAACTGGCACGCCTGTTCCACGCCAATTTTGCCCAGTATGCTTCCGGGGTCTCCGAGGCCATCCGCAACGCCGGTCCGCTGGTCGGCTGAAGCGGTCGGGGGGGGCTGGCAGTCCGTGGCGTTCGGGGAAAGCGGGTGACCAGCAGGCGGGGGGGCGGAATCCGAACGTCCTCCGCTAGACATGCTGTGACAGGGGGGCAGGTGGCCCGGCGCTACTGGCTGATGAAATCCGAGCCCGACGTCTTCGGCATCCACGACCTGGAGCGCCGCCCCGGTGGTACCGAGCCGTGGGACGGGGTGCGCAACTACCAGGCCCGCAATTTCATGCGTGACGACATGCAGCCCGGCGACGGCGTGCTGTTTTACCACAGCAACTCCGACCCCCCCGGCGTGGCGGGGCTGGCCGAGGTGGTGCGGGCGGGCTACCCCGATCCCACCGCCTTCGACCCCGCCCATATCCACTACGACGCTAAATCCGACCCCGCCAGTCCACGCTGGTTCATGGTGGACGTTCGCCACCTGCACACCTTTGCGCGCCTGATCCCTCTGGAAGAACTGCGCCGCACGCCAGGGCTGGAAGACATGGCGGTGGTGCGCAAGGGGCAGCGTCTGTCGGTGCAGCCGGTGACTGCCGCCGAGTGGGAAATCGTGCGGGCACTAGGGGAGCGCTAGGGTGCGGATGGTGTCCTCCGAGCCTTTTTTCCCGGTAACTGCCGGGCGGCGCATTCTGGCCCTGTTGCGCTTGCGCCGCGCCGCCGGATGGCGCCGACTGCAGGCCCAGGCCCTGCCGTTGCTGGTGCTGGGGCCGCTGATCGGCGGTACCGCGCTGCTGTTTCTTGGGCGGCTGGGCCGCGATGCGCGGGTGATGACCGGCACGGCGGCTCTGGAACCGCTGGGCTGGATCGGAGTGCTGTTTCTGGCGATGATTGCCGTGCGGCGAGCCCCGGTCGCCCAGCGGCCGGATCTGGTGGCCCTGCACCCTTTGGGGGGCGCGCGGCGGGTGGATGCCTGGCTGGCGGCGTTGGGGCGGGTGGCGCCCCTGTGTCTGGTGGTGGCGGTGATTGTGGCGGTGACCGGCGGCGGTGGCACCCGTTGGGTGGCGGTGGCGGTGTTGCTGCTGGCGGCTCCCCTGCTGGCGCCGACTCCGGCCCCCGCCCGGACATCCGGTTCCGCCGCCCGCCGAGCGACCTCTGTGGGGCCCTGGCCAAGGCGTCTGGCGCGGCTGCCGGAAAGACTCCCGGAAAGACTGGTGGAGGCGCCGCTGCGGCCCCATCTCCGGCGGGATCTGCTGCTGCTGTTGCGGGGTGCGGTGCCAGGGGCCGGGGTATCGGTGGCGGGTTGTGCCTTGTCGTTGCTGGTGGTATGCGCCTGCAGCGGATTTTTTTCCGGCGCGCCGCGTCCGCGTCTGGCGCTCCTGGCCGGGGCTCTGGCCGGGTGGGGGTTGGCCACGGCGGTGTTTCCCCTCACCCGCAGCCGCTGGCGGCGCACCTGGGTGGAGGCCGCCGCAGGGGTTCCTCCACGGATCATCTGGCGTTCCAGGGTGGCCCTGGGTGGGGTGCTGGGGGGGCTGGCCGGGTGTGTCGGTGGCCTGGTGTGGCTGGGGGTGGACCCGGTTCAGGCGTGGCGCTTTCCCCTGTTCGGCCTGGCAGCCGGAATCCTTACCGGCGCGGCGGTGATGGAGGGCGACGGGCGACCCCTGCTGGCGGCCGTGGTGGCCTTGATTCCAACCCTGTTGATCGCCGCTCTGGGAGTAATTCATCCACTGGGGTTGCTGGCTGTTTTTTTGGTGGTAGGCTATCTTGAAAAATTGGCGGAACCGCGTATCGTGCGACGCTTGGGGGAGCCCGCAGCGTGGGAGTAATATGCTCCCTGTCCGTCGGGGTTGTCCGGCGGGGGCCGGGCCGCCCGCCCGAATCTGAGTAGTTAGAGGAGTTCCGGTGCATCAGAAGATCGAGGTTCGCCCGTCATTGCCCGAGCGCATTGGCCGGCTGGAGGAACTGTCGCGCAACCTGTGGTTCTCATGGAACGCGGACGCGCGCTCGCTGTTTTTCCGGCTGGACCGCCAGTTGTGGCGCCGGGTCGGGCACAACCCCATTTTGTTCCTGCGCTGTATCAGCCAGAAAAAGCTGACGGCGGCCGCCCGTGACCGTACCTATCTGGAGCATTACAACCGGGTGATCGCGGCGTATGACGTGTACGCCTCCGATCAGCACACCTGGTACTCGCGGGAGTGCGGCGATGAGTCGCGCGGTCCGATCGCCTATTTTTCCGCCGAATTCGGCATTCACGAGAGCCTGCCGATTTTTTCCGGTGGGCTTGGGGTGCTTGCCGGAGACCATCTCAAATCCGCCTCCGACATGGGCTTGCCGCTGGTGGCGGTGGGGCTGTTGTACCGCAAGGGATATTTCGTCCAGCACATCGATAGCGCCGGTCGCCAGCACGATGTGTACGAGGACCACGATTTTGGCGAGATGCCGGTGCGTGAGGTGTCCGACGCCGACGGCCGCCCCCTGGTGGTGGACGTGGCCATGGCCCACCGTACCGTCCACGTGAAGGTGTGGGAAGCCCGCGTGGGACGTAACCCCCTGTACCTGCTGGATGCGGACATTTCCGAAAACACTTTTCCCGACCGTCTCATCACCCACCAGTTGTACGGTGGCGACATGGAGATGCGCATTTGTCAGGAGATCGTTCTTGGCATGGGCGGGGTGCTGGCGTTGCAGGCGATGGGAATTCAGCCCGCCGTGTGGCACATGAACGAGGGCCATTCGGTGTTTCTGGGGCTGGAGCGCATCCGCAAGCTGGTCAAGCAGGAGGGGATGAAGTTTTATGAGGCTCTGGAGGCGGTGCGCGCCACCACCGTGTTCACCACCCACACTCCGGTGGCTGCCGGACACGACGCCTTTCCCCTCGACCTCAAGGACAAGTATTTCAAGACCTACTGGGAGGACATGGGCCTGTCACGCCAGGAATTCATGGCGCTGGGGCTGAGTTCCGCGGCCACGGGCCAGCACCAGGTATTTTCCCTCACGGTGCTGGCACTCAACATTTCCGGCTGGTGCAACGGGGTGAGCCGGTTGCACGGCAAGGTGTCTAGCGAAATGTGGGAGGAGATGTGGCCCGGCACCCCGCCGGAGGACAACCCCATCACCTATGTCACCAACGGCGTGCACGGCATGTCGTGGCTGGCCCCGGAGATGATGGACCTGTTCGACCAGCATCTGGGCGAGGAGTGGCGTGCCAACCTGACCAATGCCGAATTCTGGCAGCGCGTGGACGACATCCCCGACCACCTGCTGTGGGGAGTGCACCAGTCCCTCAAGCGGCGCATGATCGGGCGAGTGCGGGAACGGGTGGCGGCACAGATGCTGCGCAACGGCGAAGGCGCCGCAGAGCTGCATGACCTGGAGCGGGTGCTCGATCCCGAGGCTCTGACCATCGGCTTTGCCCGCCGTTTTGCCACCTACAAGCGCGCCACTCTGCTGTTTCAGGACATCGAACGGCTGGGAAACATCGTCTCCAGGGCGGAGCGCCCGGTGCAGATGCTGTTTGCCGGCAAGGCCCACCCCGCCGACGTGCCGGGGCAGGAGTTGCTGCGCACCATCCACCAGATCAGCAAGCGCTGGCCGTTCCGGGGCCGGTTGGTGCTGGTGGAGGGCTACGACATTGCCATCGCCCGCTATCTGGTTTCCGGCGTGGACGTGTGGCTGAACACCCCGCGTCGCCCCTTCGAGGCCAGTGGTACCAGCGGCATGAAGGCGGCCATGAACGGTGCCGTCAATTTCAGCGTGCTGGACGGCTGGTGGTGCGAGGCGGCGGAACAGGGGGTGAATGGCTGGTCCATCGGCAACGAACGCGATGTGGAAGACAGCGACCGTCAGGCCGAACAGGACGCCCGCAGCCTTTATCAGCAACTCGAGGAAGTGATCATCCCCAGCTACTATCAGCGTACCAGTGGCGGCATTCCCGACCAGTGGCTGAAGGTGATGAAGGCCTCCATCCGCACCATGGCACCGGTATTCAACACCGATCGCATGGTGGGGGAGTACGCCCGCCGCTTTTATTTTCCCGCCGCTTCCAAGGGGCGCTGCCACGCCCGCGACGGATACCGGACGGCCCGCGACCTGTCCGCCTGGAAGCAGTTTGTGCGCACCCACTGGAGCCAGGTCAGCATTCGTTGGGAGCAGGCGGACTCCATTCCCGGCGTGGTGCGCTACGGCGACGAGTTCGAGGTGCGCGCCCGCGTGCGGTTTGGCAACATTGCGGTGGAACACCTGCTGGTGGAGGCGTGTGTCACCGATACCTGGCACGAGGCCGGTGAGGCTCAGGATTTTTGCATCCGCCTGCAACCGGGCGAGCAGAACGCCGACGGCATTCTGTTTTCAGGGACTTTTGTGCCGCCTGACAGCGGTCGGTATACAATTACGGTCCGGGCGACTCCGTACCATCCGGAGTTGATCCATCCGCGGGAAACAGGGCTCGTCACCTGGCTTGCCGACGGCTCCGGAGGCACCAATGGGGTGTATTCGGCACACAACGGCGAGGCCAGTTCAAGGGTTTGACGCATGAAGGAACGGCGCAAATTCAGGCGCGAAAGTCTGGCCCCCTACACCGAGATTTTCCCCGCCGATGGCGGTGAGCCGGTGGGCGGATATCCCATCGACATGAGCCGGGGTGGCCTGGCCCTGGAGACCGAAACGTCCCTGCCCCTGGGCAGCAACGTCACCGTGGCGGTGCATTTCGATCCGGTGGTGGATGACGAGCAGTCGGAGGACGCGGGGGATGCTCCGGTGGAGTTCATTCAGGCCACCGTCAAGCGCATTGCCCCGGCAGGCAAGCTCAACAAAATTAGTGTCGAATTTATCGGTCTGAGCGAAACCGAACACCCCATTCTGGTGGGTGTGCTCAGTTTTATCGACAGTTGAGGCGGCTGCGGTCGCACGCCCCGGCAGGTGCCGGAGAGGATTTTCGTCCTTTACCAGCCCCCCCTGCGGGATATGCGGGGGTTGTGATTTCTGAATCAAAAAAGGGGGGATGAGCGTGATGCTCATCCCCCCTTTCCGGTTTTTTTGCCCCTGGTGGCGGCTGGCGGCCCTAGTAAAAGGCCTTGGCCCAACTGTCGTTGCCATTGACGATGTTGACCTCAATGCCGGATTCGCCGGTGGTCATCAGGGAATAGGTACGCGCCAGCGCCTCGGCGCGCTGGATCAGGGCCTCGCGGTCGCGGTATTCCTTCCAGTGAAAGCGCACCAGAATGCCGGTCTGGCGTGGCACCTCGACGTGCAACAGGGTGCTGTCCGCTGCCCGAGCCGCCTTGATAAAGGCCTCGCGCATGTCCTCATAGGACGGCTTGGTGGTGATGCTGCCTTCCGGCAGCCGCAGGGACCCCACGGCCACATAGGCCTTGGCGCTCCAGGCCAGGGTTGCCCAGCCATCGGCAACCTTCTTCACGGGCACCATGTCTCCCTTGCGCAGCTTGGTCAGTACCTCGCCGTTGCTTGCGGCGGTGGCGAACACCACGGTGTTGTCGCCGGTCACCGTGGCGTAGGTGGGGGGTGGTCCGTTTTCCGTTACAAACTGCTGCGCCGTCGCAACAAGGGGCAGTGCCAGCAGCGAAAGAACCGGGAACAGGACGGATATGGACCTTGTGATGCGCATTTTCGCGGGTACTCCACAAACTGGGCCATGCCACGGGCCGGCAGACCATTTCAGAGGAAAATCAAAACCGACAAACGGTAACGATGATAAAAGTTTGCTGATCGTAAGAAATACCAGCCATCCAGTCAAGGGGTACGGGCACGCCACTGTGGGGGGGGGGCAACGCACGCGGCCCGCGCCAGGGGGACTGACGCGGGCCGCAGGATGGCTCCGGATGGGGTGGGAAAGGGGCTACACGCCCGCCATGGCGGGCTCTTCCTTGAAGGAAATGATCCCTTCCTTGTCCACGTACACCCGCACCCGCTCCGCGGCACCGAAGGTGCCTTTGATGATTTCGTCGGACAGGGGGGCTTCGATGTACTTCTGGATGGTGCGCCGCATCGGACGGGCGCCGTAAGCGGGATCGTAGCCCTTTTCGGTGATCCACTCGCGCACCGTGTCGTCGAACACCAGGTCCAGCCCCTGCTCCTTGACGCGCTTGCCCAGGCGCCCGAGCTGGATGTCCACGATCTGGATCAGGTGCTCCTTCTCCAGCGGGTGGAAGGTGACGATCTCGTCGATGCGGTTGAGAAACTCCGGGTTGAAGGTACGCTTGAGCTCGCCTGACACGTCCTCCTGGATGCGCTTGTACACCTCGCCGGCGGTCTTGCGCTTGAAGCCCACATGGGTGTCGCCGTCGATCTGGCGGGCACCCACATTGGAGGTCATGATGATGATGGTGTTGCGGAAGTCCACCTTGCGGCCCAGGCCGTCGGTGAGTTGCCCGTCATCCAGCACCTGCAACAACATGTTGAACATGTCCGGGTGGGCCTTTTCGATTTCGTCGAAGAGGATCACCGAGTAGGGGCGGCGGCGGATCTTTTCGGTGAGCTGGCCGCCCTCCTCGTAACCCACATAGCCGGGAGGGGCGCCGGTCAGGCGGCTGCCCGAAAAACGCTCCATATACTCCGACATGTCGATGCGCACCAGCGACTCGTCGTCGTCAAAGAGGAACTCCGCCAGGCCTCGCGCCAGCTCGGTCTTGCCCACGCCGGTGGGGCCCAGGAAGATGAAGGTGCCGATGGGCTTGTTGGCGTCCTTCAGCCCCGCGCGGGAGCGGCGGATTGCCTGGCTTACCGCCTCGATGGCTTCGTCCTGGCCGACGATGCGCTTGTGCAGCTCGTCCGCCATGCGGATCAGTTTGTGGGTCTCGGCCTCTTCCATCTTGTACAGCGGGATGCCGGTCATCTTGGAGATCACATAGGCGACCTCCTCCTTGCCGATCACCGGTTTTCTCTCTTCCTGCTGGCGCTTCCAGGTGGCCTTTTCGTCGTCCAGCAGCTTTTTCAGGCGCTCTTCTTCCTCGCGGAAGCGCACCGCCTGCTCGAAGTTCTGCAGGGTGATGGCCATTTCCTTTTCCTTGGAGACGCGCTTCAGCTCCGTCTTCATGGATTTGAGGCTCTCGGGCAGGGAGTAATACTCCAGCTTGGCGCGGGAACCGGCCTCGTCGATCACGTCGATGGCCTTGTCCGGCAGGAAGCGGTCGGTGATGTAACGCGCCGACAGGCGCACTGCCTCGGAGATGGCGTCGTCGCTGATCTCCACACGGTGGTGCTCCTCGTAGCGCTCGCGCAGGGAGCCGATGATCTGGATGGTGTCGTCGATCGAGGGCGGTGCCACGTGAATGGTCTGGAAACGGCGCTTGAGGGCGCCGTCCTTCTCGATGTGCTTGTGATACTCGTCCAGGGTGGTGGCGCCGATGCACTGGATTTCGCCCCGCGACAGGGCCGGCTTGAGCATGTTGGAGGCGTCGATGGAGCCCTCCGCCGCGCCCGCGCCCACCAGGGTGTGCAACTCGTCGATAAAGATGATGACGTTGCCCGCCTGGGTGATCTCCTTCATGATCACCTTGAGGCGCTCCTCGAACTGGCCGCGGTATTTGGTGCCCGCCACCAGGGAGCCCAGATCGAGGGCGATCACGCGGCGGTTGAGCAGGTTGTCGGGCACTTCACTGGCCACGATACGCTGCGCCAGCCCTTCGACGATGGCGGTCTTGCCGACGCCGGATTCCCCCACCAGCACCGGGTTGTTCTTGGAGCGGCGGGAGAGAATCTGCAGCAGGCGCTCGATTTCGTCCTCGCGGCCGATGACCGGGTCAAGGATCCCCTCGCTGGCCATCTGGGTGAGGTCGCGACCGAACTCGTCCAGGGCCGGGGTGTTGCTCTTCTTCTCTTTTTCGCGGTTGGCGGCCTTGCGCAAAAAACTCACGGTGAGCTGGCGGGCGGTGAGCAGGTTGGCGCCCAGGGAGCGCAGAATCTTGCCGCCGATGCCCTCTTCCTCGCGCAGCACGCCAAGCAAAAGATGCTCGCTGCCGATGTAGTTGTGGCCCAGCAGACGCGCTTCCTCGATGGCGTACTCGATGACTTTCTTCACCCGCGGGGTGAAGGGGATCTCGCCAAAGGTCACGCTCTGGCCGCCGGAGGGCAGGTTGCGCTCCACCTCCAGCTTGATGTGGTCCGCCGACAGGCCCATCTTCTTGAGGATGGCCAGGGCGATGCCGTCGCTTTCGCGGAGAAACGCCAGCACCAGGTGTTCGGTGCCCAGGTAATCGTTGTGGTGCTTTTCCGACTCTTCGCGGGCAAGAATGATGATCTTCCGCCCCCGGTCGGTAAACCGTTCGAACATTTGACCTCCGTCCGCCGGGACGACCCGGCTTTCTGGTTGTGCGGACCTTCAACCCTCATCCGGCACCATTACGGACGAGTGGCTCGCAGATCTTCCATCCCCCCGTTCAAGAATAGGGCCAGTTTCGAAAACCTGTCAAGAAAGCGGGGAGATTCGGCTGCCCGGTGCGGCGCTCGCGGCGCGGGCCGGAACGTGTATTTCATACGCCAATGGAGGGGCTTTTTGCCCCGTCGTCACCGATTCGGGAGGGCCGAGGCCGTCCCTTGGGGGATTTTGCGCAGGGAACCCAGGGTGGTGATGCAGCGGCCGGATGGCTCGAAGGCGTGGCGCGCCATGGTCAGAATTTGTTCCGGGGTGACCTGATCGATGCCGCGCAGAATCACGTCCAGCTCCTGGGGCGCGCCCCACAAAACCTGGTCCTGCGCCAGACGGCTCATGCGGTTGAAGGTGCTTTCCATGCCCAGCATCAGGGAGCCCTTCAAATGTCCCCGGGTGCGGGCCAGTTCCTCGGCCCCCACGGGTTCGTCGCACAGGCGGTCGAGTTCGGTGCCGATCAGCCCCAGCACCTGGGCCGCTGATTCCGGGCCGCACCCGGCATAAATGGTGACCTCGCCACAGTCGCGGTAGGCGGCGTGGCTGGAATAGACCGTATAGGCCAGTCCGCGCAACTCGCGGATCTCCTGGAACAGTCGGGAACTGCCGCCACCCCCCAGCAGGTCGTTGAGGACGTAGAGCACGAAGCGGTCGGGGTGACCGGCGGGCAACCCCTGGCCGCCGACGCACAGATGAACCTGCTCCAGGGGCCGGAAGTGGGCGTGGGGCAGGGCGGCAGTGCGCTCGGGAGGGTTTGCGGACACGGCGCCGGAAGGGGCTCCGGAGACGTGGGCTCCGGCATTTCCGGATGTGCCGTGGCCCCCCGCCGGAAGCTGTCCCAGTGTGGCGTTGGCCATGCGGTAGAGGTGTTCCGGGTCCAGATTTCCCGCAGCACTGACCACGATGTTGCCGGGGGTGTAGCGGCGCGCCAGATAGGAGTGGATGGCGGTGCCGTCCATGCGTCCCACCGAGGCCTCGCTGCCCAGAATGGTGCGCCCCAGGGGGGCATCGTCACCCCACATGCTGCCGGCGTGCAGGTCGTGGATCCACTCCTCCGGGTCGTCCTCCACCATGCGGATCTCTTCCACCACCACCTGGCGCTCGCGGACCAGTTCGTCCTCGGGGAAGGTGGGGCGGGTGAACACGTCGAACAGCAGGTCGGCGGCCTCGGGCAGGGTATCGGACAGGGATTTGATGTAGAACGCGGTCTGTTCCCGCGAGGTAAAGGCGTTCAGGTCGCCACCCAGGGCGTCCACCTGCTCGGCGATGTCGCGGGCGGAGCGGCTGGTGGTGCCTTTGAAAAAAGTGTGCTCCAGAAAGTGCGAGATGCCGTGTTCGGCGGGGTGTTCGTCGCGGGAGCCGGTCTGCACCCACACGCCCAGGGAGGCGGAGCGCAGGTGCGGGATGTGCTCGGTCAGCAGGGGGATGCCGTTGTCCAGGTAACGGGTCTGGATCGGGGCGGGGGTTTTGTCGTCGGGCATCGGCTCTCCAAAAAAAGGGCCCGGGCGGGTGGCCCGGGCCCTCACTGGTACAGGACTGCCGTATCGGCCGGTATGCCGACAGGATCCGGGGTTTAGCCCCGACCGGCCCCGGCCTGCTCCGCAGCGCCGCCGGCACGCTCGGCATCGGCCTCACGCTTGGACAGGCGCACCTTGCCCTGGCGGTCGACTTCCAGCACCTTCACGAAGATGCGGTCGCCTTCCTTGACCACGTCGGTGACCTGGGCCACGCGGTGGTCGGCCAACTGGGAGATGTGCACCAACCCGTCCTTGCCGGGCAGGAACTCCACAAAGGCGCCGAAGTCCATGATCTTGCGGACGGTGCCCTCGTAGATGGTGCCCACTTCCGGCTCCGAGACGATGGAGCGGATCATGTTGATCGCCTTCTCGGCTGCGGTGCCGACGGTGGCGGCCACGTGGATGGTGCCGTCGTCCTCGATGTCGATCTTCACACCGCACTCCTCGACGATGGCACGCACCACCTTGCCGCCGGAGCCGATGACTTCGCGCACCTTGTCGGACGGCACCTTGATGGTGGTGATGCGCGGGGCGTGGGGGGCCAGCGCTTCGCGCGGGCGGGCCAGCGCCTCGTTCATCTTCTCCAGGATGTGCATGCGGCCCTGGCGGGCCTGCTCCAGCGCCTCACCCATCAGTTCACGGGTGATGCCGGTGATCTTGATGTCCATCTGCAGGGCGGTGATGCCCTTCTCGGTACCGCACACCTTGAAGTCCATGTCGCCGAGGTGGTCTTCCACCCCGAGGATGTCGGACAGCACGGCGGAGCGGTCGCCCTCCTTGATGAGGCCCATGGCGATGCCCGCCACCGGCCGCTGCATGGGTACCCCGGCGTCCATCAGCGCCAGGGAGCCGCCGCACACCGAAGCCATGGACGAAGAGCCGTTGGATTCGAGGATGTCCGACACCAGGCGAATGGTGTAGGGGAACTTGTCGTGGGGCGGGATCAGCGGCTCCAGCGCGCGCTGCGCCAGCGCCCCGTGACCGATTTCGCGGCGACCGGGGGGACGGCCGGGGCGGGCCTCACCCACCGAGAACGGCGGAAAATTGTAGTGCAGCATGAAATTGCGCACCGTGTTGCCCTCCAGCGCGTCAATGCGCTGGTTGTCTTCCTTGGTGCCCAGGGTGGTGACCACCAGTGCCTGGGTTTCGCCACGGGTGAACAGCACCGAGCCGTGGGCACGCGGCAGCAGCGCCACGTCGATGGCGATGGGACGCACCGTCCTGGTGTCGCGGCCGTCGGCGCGCACGCCCTTGGACAGCACCATGTCGCGCATCACGTCGGACTCGAGGTCGTGCATCAGCTCCTTGGCGTGGCCGATCTGCTCCGCTTCGAGACCCAGCGCGGTCAGGGTTTCGGAGCCGACACGACTCACGGCTTCGGCGCGTGCCATCTTCTCTTTCACCTGCACGGCGGCGGCCATCTTGTCCTTGGCCAGCCCGGCAATGCGCGCCTTCAGCACCTGGTCGGCGGAGTTGTCGGGCACCGGGCGCTTGGTCTGACCGGCCTTGTTCACCAATTCCGTCTGGGCGGAAAGGCCCAGCTTGATCTGGTCATGGGCGAAGGCCAGCGCCTCGATCATGGCGGCTTCCGGCACCTCGCTGGCGCCGCCTTCCACCATCATGATGGCGTCGGCGGTGCCGGCCACGGTCAACTGGATGTCGCTGTCGGCCATCTGGGCCTGGGTGGGGTTGGCAATCAATTGACCCCCGATGCGCCCCACCCGCACGCCACCCACCGGACCGGCGAACGGGATGTCGGAGATGCTCAGGGCGGCGGACGCGGCGCACATCGAAATCACATCGGCCAGCCCCGAATCGTCGGCGGAAATGGTGTTGATGGTGACGATGGTCTCGTTCTGGTAGCCCTTCGGAAACAGGGGCCGGATGGGACGGTCAATCAGGCGGCAGGTGAGGGTCTCGCGCTCCGTGGGGCGCCCCTCGCGCTTGAAGAAGCCGCCGGGGATCTTGCCTGCGGCGTAGTATTTTTCGCGGTAGTCCACCATCAGCGGGAAAAAATCCGCGCCCGCCTTGGGGGAGTAGTCGGAAACCACGGTGGCCAGCACCATGATGTCGCCATAGGTGGCCAGCACGGAGCCGTGGGCCTGCTTGGCCATGCGGCCGGTTTCAAGGATCAGTTGCCTGCTCCCGTAGGAGACGGTGGCGGTCTGGATGTCCATTTTCATGGGTCGAATCTCTCTCATCTGTGGTCGCTGGCGGAAGCCGCCAGCTGGGGTCGTTGGCGGGTGCGCCGGCCAAAGATGACCACAGGAAAGAGAACCCGGCCCCCACGGGGCGGCCCCCTGTCATGTGTCCACCTTATGACCGGTGCATCCGGACGCCATCCGGAGAACCACCGGGGCTCCCCGGAGGGCGTTCTGGGTTAGCGGCGGATGCCCAGGTCGCCGATCAGCTTGCGATAGGCACCGTCGTTGTTGCTCTTCAGGTAGTCCAGCAGCTTGCGGCGCAGGGCGACCATTTTCAACAGCCCGCGGCGCGAGTGGTTGTCCTTCTTGTGGGTGCGGAAGTGCTCGGTCAGGTGGGTGATGCGGCTGGTGAGCAGCGCCACCTGGACCTCCGGGGACCCGGTGTCCTTGTCGTGGTGCCGGTATGTCGCGATGACTGCGGCCTTGTTTTCTGGGTTGGTCGGCATGTGAATTGATTCCTCCGGTCAGTTGGCTGGTACTTTGATGATACGGCGGATGCGCACCGGGCGCACCGGGTCGTCCTGGATTTCGGCCAGGGCAAAAAAGCCCCGGTCCTCCCCGTACACACGACACGGGGTTCCCGGAGCCACGGTGCGGGCCAGGCGCCCGCCTTCTCCGTTTGCAAAACGGCACTCCGAAACATGGGGGGCAATGCCCTGGATCATGCGGCGGCAGGTGAACTCGCTGACGTGGAGCACCGGCTGGTCGGCCAGCAGGTAGTCTTCCACATGCAGCACATCCCCCAGACGGTCGGCGTCCGCCGCGTCCGCCAGTTGCTCCAGGGTGATGGCCTCGGTGATGCGGACAGGGCCGCAGGCCACACGGCGCAAAGCCGTCATATGGGCGCCCAGCCCCAGGACCGCGCCCAGATCGGCGGCCACGGTGCGGACATAGGTGCCCTTGCTGCAGTGCAGGGTGAACCCTACCTCCGGCAGCTCCACCACCACGTCGGTGATGGCGTGGATAATAATGTGGCGCGCCTGGCGCTCCACGGTCTCGCCCCGGCGGGCCTTTTTGTACAGCGGCTCGCCGTCCATCTTGATGGCGGCGTACATGGGCGGCGTCTGCCACGCGTCGCCGGGAATTTCCGCCAGGGCGTCGCGCACCCGCTGTTCCCAGTCCACGCCCTCGGCAAGGGGGGTGGTGGCGATCACCTGCCCGGTGCTGTCCTGGGTGTCGGTGGAGACCCCCAGTCGCAGACGGACCTGATACACCTTGTCCGCGACCTGGGCGTAGCCCGCAACTTTGGTGGCGTCGCCCACGCACACCGGCAGCACGCCGGTGCCCAGGGGATCCAGGGTGCCGGTGTGCCCGACCTTGCGGGTACCGAGCAGCCGCCGCACGCGGGCCACCACGTCGTGGCTGGTCCAGCCCAGCGGCTTGTCGATGATCAGCACGCCGCTGGGGGCGGTGATGAGGGTGGGAGTGGCGGTCACGGCGCTCATGCCTGACCCTCCGGATTATCACTGCTGGTCAACAGGCGACTGATGCGGTCCGCTCGCTCCGGGGTGGCGTCGCCGAAAAAGGTGATGCGCGGGGTCTGCTTCATGCGCAGGGAACGGGCGATTTCCCGCTGCAACACGGGGGCCGCGGCGTTCAGCACCTCCAGCGCGCCGTCGATCGGGGCGCCCAGCACGCTCACCAGCACGCGCGCGGTTTTCAGATCCGGGGCGGCGTCCACGGCGGTGACGGTGACCAGGCCCAGACGGCGATCGTCGACGTAGCGCTCAATGGCCATGGCGATCACCTCACGCAGGGCTTCGCCCACGCGCGCATGGCGGCGGAAGCCCTTCTTGTGCAGCCGGTCTGAGCTGTGTTCGGATGTCATTGCAAGACTGCCCATTGTCACCCGCCGCTACATCTTTGCGGCGACTTCATCCATGGCGTACGCCTCGATGACGTCGCCCACCTTGATGTCGCTGAAGCGTTCGAAGGAGATGCCGCACTCGTAGCCTTGACGAACCTCCTTGACGTCCTCCTTGAAGCGCCGCAACTGGCTCAGCTTGCCCTCGTGTACCACCACGTTGTCGCGGATCACGCGCAGACCTGCACAGGCGCGCAGGATGGTGCCATCCACCACCGAACAGCCGGCGACAGCACCCACCTTGGGAACCTGGAACACCTCGCGCACTTCGGCGCGGCCCAGGGTCCGCTCCTTGTACTCGGGGGCGAGCAGGCCCTGCATGGCGGCCTTCACGTCGTCCAGCAGGTTATAGATGATGCTGTAGAGGCGAATGTCCACGCCTTCCTGTTCCGCCAGTCGCGCCGCCTTCGGCTCCGGCCGCACGGAGAAGCCGATGACGACCGCCTTGGAGGCGCTGGCCAGCATCACGTCGGTCTCGGTGATGCCGCCCACACCGGTGTGCAGCACCTTGACCTTGACGCGGTCGGTGGACAGTTTTTCCAACCCTTCGCGGATCGCTTCCACGCTGCCTTGCACGTCGCCACGCAGCACCACCGCCAGTTCCATGACCTCCTGCTGCTGCATGCGCTTGAACAGGTCGTCGAGGGACATTTTCTTTTCGCGCGCCAGTTCGCGGCTGCGCTCGCTGGCGCGGCGGGTATTGGCCACATCCTTGGCGGAGCGCTCGTTGGTGACGGCGTTGAACGGGTCCCCCGCGCTGGGAACCCCTTCCAGACCGATGATCTCTACCGGAATCGCCGGCCCCGCACTGTCCATGCGGATACCCAGGTCGTCATGCATGGCGCGCACGCGGCCGGTGTGTTGACCGACCACGAAGAAGTCGCCGACCCGCAGGGTGCCGGCCTGAACCAGAACGGTGGCCACCGGGCCGCGACCACGGTCCAGTCGTGCCTCGACCACGTGGCCGGTTGCCGGCTTGTCCGGGTTCGCCTGCAGTTCCAGTACCTCGGCCTGCAGGAGAATTTTGGCCAGCAGTTCGTCAAGCCCCTGCCGGGTGTGTGCGGAAACGCGGGCAAACTGCACGTCGCCGCCCCACTCCTCGGGCACCAGGTTGTACTCGGTCATCTGCTGAGTGACGCGCTCGGGGTTGGCGTCCGGCTTGTCCACCTTGGTGATGGCCACAATGATCGGCACGCCGGCCTCGCGGGCGTGGGCGATGGCTTCCGCGGTCTGCGGCATGATGCCGTCGTCGGCGGCCACCACCAGCACCACGATGTCGGTCACCTGGGCGCCGCGGGCACGCATGGCGGTGAACGCCTCGTGGCCCGGCGTATCCAGGAACACGATCTGGCCCTGAGAGGTTTCCACCAGATAAGCGCCGATGTGCTGGGTGATGCCACCGGCCTCGCCAGCCACCACGCGGCTGGCGCGAATGGCGTCCAGCAACGAGGTTTTGCCGTGGTCCACGTGGCCCATGATGGTGACCACCGGGGGGCGGGACTTGAGCTGCTCGGGGGTGTCCTGGAGCACCTGGAGGAGTTCGTCCTCGGTCTTGTCCAGCACCACCTCCATGTTGACCCCCAGGTCGGAGGCGATCAATTGCGCCGCGTCCAGGTCCACCGGATCGTTGAGGGTGGCCAGGGCGCCCATCTTGAGCAGTTCGCCGATCACCGAACCCACCTTGATGCCCAGGGCATCGGCGAATTCCTTGACGGTGACCCCCTCCTGAATGCGGATGGCGCGCACCCGCGGACGGGAGGTCTCGCTGGCAAAATTCTTGCGCTCCGGGCGGGAAAACTGCTCGTCAAAGTCGTCGCGGCCGCGGCCCTTGCCCTTCTTGCCCTTGAAACTCTGCCATTTGCGCTTGTGGGCGTCCGCTGCTCCGCGTCCCGGCTCTGCGGCCGGGGTGGTGGTGGCGGCCGGGGTGGCGGCACCGGTCTCGCGCTTCTTGCGCTCGCGTTTTTCCGGTTTGGCGCGGGTGGCGGGCGGCGCCGGCGAGGGCAGGTCGATGACCACGCGCTCCCGCTGCGGCTGGCTGCTCATGTCGAGGTGCGGGGTAAGGCCGTGGGGGGTGGCAATGTCGCCGGTACGGGCGGTACGCACCCGGTCACCCGCCGACGGCAGCGCGGTGGGGCGGCGGGGCGCGGCGATCTCTGCCGGTTCGGCCTCGGGGGCCGCCGGCTCTTCGACGGGGGCGACTACCTTGTCCGCCCTGGCGGGTTTACGCGGCTTGTGGGCCTCCAGGTCGATGACCACACGCTGGCGCTGCGGGGTATTCTGCATCTCTTCGGCGGACAGGTGGGGCGTCAGGCCAGGCGGGGTGGGAGAGTCCTGGCGGCTGCCGACCCCCTTCTTCAGAATTCCGCCACCCCTGGTCTCGGGGCCCTTGCGGGCCTGGGTACGGGGGGGGGCCGGTTCCGCTTCGGGGGTGACCTGGGTGGGCGTGTCGGCGTGGACATCCGCCGGGGCGTCGTCGGCGTGCCCGGACGGGTGGGTCTCCGGGGCGTGAGCGGCTGCGGCGGCTTCCTGCGCCACGTCGGCCTCCGCGCCCTGTCCGGCGCGACGGCGCTTGACCAGAACGCGGACCCTGGGCTCGGCGGGTGACTCCTGAGGCGGTGCCGGGGGCTGACTGGCGGCCTTGCTCCGGGATTTGCGCTGGGGTTTGGGGGCGGCAACGGCCTTGCCCAGTTTCTGGCGCACCCTGGCGACGTCCTCGTCGGACAAGCGGGAGGCGTGGTCTTCGACCGATACGCCCATTTTTCCCAGGACGGCCAACAGTTCCCGGCTGGTTACTTCCAGGTCCCGCGCCAGTTCAAAAACCCTCATGTGTGTTTCCCTGCACTCCTTGTGCGCCTCGTGTTCATCCGCATTTTTTTTCGGGTGGAATTATAACCCGTGTGGCACCTGTAAGGACATTCCTGCCCGTCGTACCCGTCTATTTTGTGTTCGCCTTGTGCAACGTCGGCGCCGTGAGTACCTACGGCCTGGTACCCTTGGCCTCCTCCTTGTCCGCCTCCACCTCCGCCTTGGCATCGGTTTCGGTTTCGTCATCAGTCCGGGTGTTCTGGGCCTCGGCGCTGGCCGCACCTGCGTCCGACCCCGCCTCGGCCTGGGCTTCGGCGGCCGCCTTTGCGGGGCGGGAGCCCAGCATGGGGGCGGCTGCGGCGGCATCCGCCTCGTCGTCGTCCAGGGGCTTGTCGGGCAGTCCGGAGAACAGGGCGTCGGCATCGGTCAAGCCCTGGGCCTTGGAGCGGGCATGCACCAGCAGCGCGGCCTCCAGTTCCTCGTCCTTGCCTTCGAAGGCGTCTTCGCGATACTCGCTCTCGGACAGGATGTCCAGGTTCCAGCCGGTAAGCCGGGAGGCCAGGCGCACGTTCTGACCCTTCTTGCCGATGGCCAGGGAAAGCTGATCGTTACGCACGATGACAATGGCGGAGCGCTCTTCCTCGGTGATGCCCACGCGGTCGATTTCGGCCGGGCTGAGGGCTTCGGCAATGAAGCGCTGCGGATCTTCGGTCCAGGCGATGATGTCGATCTTTTCGCCGTGCAGTTCGCGCACCACGGCCTGCACGCGGGAGCCTTTCATGCCCACGCAGGCGCCCACCGGGTCCACTCCGCGCTCACGGGATGCCACCGCCATCTTGGTGCGGTCGCCCGCGTCGCGGGCGATGGCCTGCACGGTGACAATGCCTTCGGCGATTTCCGGCACTTCCATCTCGAACAGTCTCTGCACAAAGGCCGGGTTATTGCGCGACAGGATCAGTTGCGGGCCACGCGGGGTGGAGCGCACCTCCAGCAACAGGGCGCGGACACGGTCGCCGCGCCGGTAGGTTTCGCGCGGGATCTGCTCCGAATAGGGCAACAGTGCCTCGGTGCGGCCCAGCTCCACAATGTAGTTGCGGCGCTCCTGGCCAAGGATCATGCCGGTGACCAGGTGTCCCTCGCGGCCGGTGTACTCGCCGTAGATGGCGTCCCACTCGGCGGCGCGCACCTGCTGGAAAATTACCTGCTTGGCGGCCTGGGCGGCGATGCGGCCGAAGCCTTCCATCTCCAGCAAAAAGCCCACTTCGTCGCCGATTTCGGCGTCCGGGTCGGCCTCGCGGGCGTCGTCGAGGATGATCTCCAGGGTCGGGTCCGCAACCTCATCCACCACCACCTTGAACGACACGATCTCGGCCTCACCGGTTTCGGTGTCGATGCTGGCCTGGATGTTGCCCTCGTTGGGGTAGCGTTTGTGCGCGGCGGTTGCGAGCGCCGTCTCCACGGCGGAAACGATCTTGCTCTGCTCGATACCCTTCTCGCGGCTGATCTGCTCGATGGCGGACAGCATTTCGCGGCTCATTGTCGTGAACTCCAGATGAGGTTTACTACGGTTCCGGCGGCGGGTGGACTAGAATTCCACTTCCAGCCGCGCGCTGGCCATGTCTTCGTACGCAACGTCCTGGTGTTCCCCGCTGGCGAGTTCCAGGCAAACCTTGTGTTCGTCCGCGCCCCGGATGTGACCCACGGCCAGGTAGTTGCCGCCCGCGGGCCGCAGCAGCTTGACGCGGCAAAGCTGCCCGGAGAAGCGCCTGAATTCCCCGGGGTTGCGCAACGGCCGGTCCATGCCGGGGGAGGAGACCTCCAGGCGATAGGAGCCGGGAATCGGATCGTCCACGTCCAGCGCGTGGGACAGGAACAGGCTTACCGCAGCGCAGTCGTCGATACCCACCGTGCCGTCCAGCCGATCCAGGATCACCCGCAGAGCGGAACCGGCCCGCTCAATGTCGAACACCTCCAGCCCCCGCTCCGCGAGAATCGGGGCGAGCATTTCGAGGAGCCGGGTTTTCAGGGCCTCGGTCACACCGGGCATGGTCACCACAAATGACGACGGCGGGCTCCATCGCCCGCCGCATCCTAAATAAAGCGCAGACAAATTATCCGGACATGATAACCACGACGGGTGTGCTTTGCAAGAGGCCCGGTGCGAAAAGGTTGACACGAGGCCGCTTCAGGCGGTAGTTTGTTACCCCTCGCGCCGAGATAGCTCAGTCGGTAGAGCAGAGGCCTGAAAAGCCTCGTGTCCACAGTTCGATTCTGTGTCTCGGCACCATTTC
>JAOUFN010000049.1 GCA_029858285.1 Nitrospirota bacterium
CCGCGTGGGACCGGCTGGAATAGCCGTCACGTATGGTTTGTCGTCGAACGGTGACACTGGCAGGGGAACAAAAACCGAGGAAAAGGCGCGGCCGGATTCGCGATGGACGGGGCCGTGCCACGGGTTTCGCGAATACCGCTGCGGGCCGTGCCCGCCGCCTGCCGGGGCTCCCCGGCCGCGATGAAGCTGGCCGTGCCATGGGTTTCGCGAATACCGCTGCGGGCCGTGCCCGCTCCCCCACCTGCCGGTGGCCCATGACAAAAAGCATGGTGGACTATTTTTGCGGGGCCTAAAGTTTGACCAGGGACGAAAACTGGCAGACACTGATCCCATCGGCAACCGAATTTGCCCCACCCGCCGTCACGCAAGGCGGGGATGTGACCGAAGAGTAGGCACAGGGCGCGGTCTGCACAACGGCCTTTGCGGAAAATCCGAACGCGACAAACGGAGATTCCGCATCGAAAGCCCCGGCTGGCGACAGTCGGGGCTTTTTTATTTGCCGAAGGGCGGGCGGGGGGGAGACGCGGCGGGCACGGCCCGATATTCGCGCAAAACCCGTGGCGCGGCCCGGTTCATCGCGAATCCGGGCCCGTTCGCCCATAGCCTGCCGAAATGCGCCCGCCCGACGACGCGGGCGCCCCCCTCTCAGGGGGCCGTGGCGGCGGACGGGGCGGATGGGGCGGATGGGGCGGATGGGGCGGATGGGGCGGGAATTTTGACCGTGTCGTCATCGAACGACCCGCGCTCGGTGCGCCGGTGGCAGCGGTTGCACTGGGCAAAGGACCTGATGTTGTCGTTGGCCTTCACCGCCGCCGCGTCCAGTTCGTGGTGGGCGCGCTTGATGTACGGCACCTCGCTGATGCGCAGGGGCGTTTCCCCCGCCGGGATAGAGCGGCGCACCTTGATGGCGCGCTTGCGCCACGAGTGATCCGCCGACGCTTCATCAAGATAGGCTGCCAGCGCGGTACGGGTGGCCTCGTCCAGGGTGGCGTCGTCGCCAAAATGGTCTTCGAGGGACGCGGCCTGCATCAGCCTGGCCCACGACCTGCCTGGCAGCAGACCGGGCGGATAGGCCATGTGGCAGGCGCCGCACTCCTCGGCATAGACGGGGTTGTCCACCCGCGCCACCTCTTTGTGGCGACCCAGCAGGGCATCGAAGGGGCTGCTCAGCAGACCGGCGCACGCGCCGCTGGCGGGCGCCAGAACGGCCCACACCAGCACACTGAACCAGACCCGGTTGCGGTACTGTTTGACGTTCATGACCGGCCCTCCCCTTACCACTCGATCTTCACGGACAGCAGCATGGCCACCAGCCCCGCCATGCCTGCGGTGGCATGAGTCGAATCCGGCGCCTCGCCGATGGCGACCATGTACCCGGCGGTACCCAGAACGCCCAGCAGGGCGTGCAGCACATCGGGATCGGTGATGCCGTCACGGAAATAGAAATCGTCCCAGTGGAACACCAGACCGGTGCCCACCGCCGCGCCGCCCATGTAGGCGGCGGCCACCGCCAGGTTGTGGTGGCTGCCCTTGTCGGGATTGGTCACCGGCGCCCCCTCGCTGTCGGGGGCCGACATGGCGGCGGCGCTGGCGGCCAGCAGGGAACCCAGCCCCAGGTACTTGTGCACCTTGTTGGCGGTAATCAGGGACGGGCGCCACTCCTCTTCCGTCCCGGCTGCGTTCATGTGCAGCCGCTGGGCGCCGTCGCCCCCCCAGCGGGCGGCCTCGCCGGCGTCCGGCGCGGTGGCGCCATCCTGAGCCCAGGCCGCCTCCGGCGCCAGGCCCGGCGCCAGCACCACGAAACCGGCCAGCAGCCCGGCCAGAAGGCCGTTTGCCAGCCAACCTGAAAAGGAAAAATGCTGTGTCATCACCGCCCTCCCGGCGCTCGCGCCAGACGGCTCCCCCACGCTGCCGATCCCGGCGAACGCCCGCAAATCCATAAAATCCCGCGCCACGGCTCCCCCACGAACCGGCCCCGGCCCCGGACTGCATAAACACCTGTCTCAAGTGTGACGCAAACCCGCGATAAAGGGCAGGGTGTCCGGCAACTTTTTTTCTACGCCCCACCCCACCCCCGCTTCGGCCCCGTTACAATTCATCAATGAACGGACTCAGCATCGACGCCGTGGTTGCCGGGGGCGCCGGACCCTATACATTAAAAATTCCCCGTGGCGCCTGCGTCGGGTTGTGCGGGGCGTCGGGCGCGGGCAAAACCCGCCTGCTGCGGGCGGTGGCGGATCTGGAGCCGTGCAGCGGCGACATCGCCCTGAACGGCGTGACGGCGGCCTCGGTGCCGGGGCCGGAATGGCGCAGCCGGGTGGCCCTGCTCCCCGCCGACGCCCGCTGGTGGCACCCCACCGCCCGGGAACACTTTCCCAACCCGGATGCCATCGACCCCACCCCCCTGGGGCTGGAGGTGGATCTGCTCGATCAGCCCGTCACGCGCCTGTCCGCCGGGCAGCGTCAGCGGTTGGCCCTGCTGCGCCTGCTGGCGCGGGAGCCCCGGTGCCTGCTGCTGGACGAACCCACCTCGCATCTGGACCCGGACAGCGCCGGGCTGGTGGAAAAACTGGTGGCCCGCTACCGCAAGGAGCGCGACGTGCCGGTGCTGTGGGTGGGGCACGATCCGGCGCAACTGGCGCGGGTGGCGGAACGCCTGCTCTCCCTTACCCCCCGTGGTGTGTTTGACCTGTGAATCTGGTGACCGTTTCCCCGTGGGATCTGGCGTGGGCCGCCGCGTTGGTGCTGGCGCTGGCATGGGTCAGCCACAGAAACCGCCTGGGCATCGAGCGCCCGTTGCTGATGGCGGCAACGCGCATGGTGGTGCAACTGGTGCTGATCGGCTTTGTGCTCAAGGCCCTGTTCGCCTCCATGCACCCCCTGCTGATCGCCGTACTGGCCCTCATCATGGTGGCCATGGCCGGGCAGGAGGCGGGGTCACGCCTCAAACGTCGCATGAGCGGCGGCTGGGGGCGCTTTTTGATCGTGGGACCGCTGTTCGTGTCGTCGTTTTCGGTCACCGTGCTGGCGCTGGCGGTGGTGATCTCCCCGGAACCGTGGTACCACCCGCGCTATTCGATCCCCCTGCTGGGGATGATGCTGGGCAACGGCATGAGCAGCGTGTCGCTGGTGCTCAACCACCTGCTGGACACGGTACCCACCCGGCGCGAGGAGATCGAGCAACGCCTGCTGCTGGGGGAAAACCGGGAGCAGGCGGTGCACGACATCCGCCGCGACGCCATCCACACCGGTTCGATTCCCATGATCAACGCCATGACGGCGGCGGGGATCGTAAGCCTGCCGGGGGTCATGACCGGTCAGGTGCTGGCGGGGGCGCCGCCCCTGGAAGCAGTGAGCTTTCAGTTGCTGATCATGCTGCTGATCACCGCCAGTTCCGGATTTGCCCAGGTGCTGGCGGTGCGGCTGGCGGTAAACCGCCTGTTCGACGAACGCCATCGCCTGCGCCTTGACCGCCTGGAATCCTAGGGGGGCGGGCACGGCCCCCAGCGGCCGGGGAGCCCCGGCGGGCAGCGGGCACGCCCCCCAGCGGTATTCGCGTAAAACCCAGGGGGGGACGCCCCCCGGCGGTATTCGCGTAAAACCCAGGGCGCGGCCCCGTCCATCGCGGCCGGGGAGCCCCGGCGGGCGTATTCACGCAAAACCCAGGGCGCGGCCAGCTTCATCGCGGCCGGGGAGCCCCGGCGGGCGGCGGGCACGGCCCGCAGCGGTATTCGCGCAAAACCCAGGGGGGGACGCCCCCCGGCGGTATTCGCGTAAAACCCATGGCGCGGCCAGCTTCATCGCGAACCGGGCCGCGCCTTTTTCTTCCGCTTTTTCCGTTCCCCTGCCAGTGTCACCGTTCGACGACAAACTATACGTGACGGCTATTCCAGCCGGTCTCACGCGGGACAAATCTAATCCATCACTTTCCGCATCACGTGCCGTGCGCACAGCACCTCCCTTTCCTCCCCATTGGGGGGGCGGGCACGGCCCGCAGCGGTATTCGCGCAAAACCCGTGGCGCGGCCAGCTTCATCGCGGCCGGGGAGCCCCGGCGGGCCTATTCGCGTAAAACCCATGGCGCGGCCAGCTTCATCGCGAACCGGGCCGCGCCTTTTTCTTCCGCTTTTTCCGTTCCCCTGCCAGTGTCACCGTTCGACGACAAACTATACGTGACGGCTATTCCAG
>JAOUFN010000017.1 GCA_029858285.1 Nitrospirota bacterium
GGGTGCAGGCGCAGGCGCGGGCCAAAATGTGTTTCAAGGTGTTGCCGGGGGCGTTCCGTCCGCCACCGAAGGTGACCTCGGCGGTGGTGCGCGTGGACCCGTTTCCGGCGGCCACGGCCCCGGTGCCGCCCGAACTGCGGGAACGCTTCATGAGCGTGGTGCGCGCCGCCTTGGGGCAGCGCCGAAAAACCGTGGCCAACGCCCTGACCCGGGGGCTGGATTTGCCCCCGGAGGTGGTAAAACAGGCCCTCGCCGCCTGCGGCATCCCCCCCGCCACACGGGGCGAGACGCTGGGGATCGGAGATTTTTTGAGTCTGACGGCGGCGTTGCCGGACGGTTGAGTCGAAGCCGTCCCGCCCTTGGCGAAGGTTACAGTTCCACCGTCCAGCCGATGCCGTGGCGGGTGAGGAAGGACGAGAACACGGTAAAGAAGTCGAAGAAAATCAGGAGGCCCACCACCACCAGAAACAGGCCGCTGAGGATGGAAATCACCCGGAAATAGCGGGAGAACCCGGCAAAACGCGCCAAAAACGTGTTCAGCGCCAGCGACGTGATGAAGAACGGCACCGCCAGCCCCAGCGAATACCACGTCAGCAGGTAAATCCCCCACGCCATGCTGCCGGAGGTGCTGGCCATCAGCAGAATGGTGCCCAGAATTGGCCCCACGCAGGGCGTCCAGCCCGCCGCAAAGGCCATGCCCACCAGATACGACCCCACATACCCCTTGGGCTTGTGCTGCAAATGCACGCGCTTGTCCCGCGACAGCCACAGAGGCTGGATCAACCCCATGACGTACAGCCCGAACACCACCACCACGGCTCCGCCGACACGGGCCACCAGCTTCTGATGCTCGGCCAGGAAACTCCCCGCCAGCGTGGCCGACGCGCCCAGCCCGATAAAGATGGTGGAAAACCCGGCGATGAACAGCAGGGAGTTGGTCAGGACGATGCGCTTGACCCGCGCCCGATCTTCGGTGGCCGTGAGCTGGTCGATGGACAGACCGGTGATGAACGACATGTAGGACGGCAGCAACGGCAGCACGCAGGGGCTGACGAATGACAAAAAACCCGCCGCAAAGGCGATCAGGAACGATACCGGCTCCATGGGTCGCCCTCTCCCTATTCCGCCAGCCGCTGGGTGATCAGCGCCCGGTACTGGGGCTGGTTCCAGTCGAAAAATCCCACCAGGATGTTGCGGATGATGCCATCCTTGCCGATGACGAACGTCATCGGCAGACGGTTCACGTCATACAGGTCCGCCACGCCGCCCAGGGGATCCAAAAGCGCCGGAAAGGTGGCCCCGATGGATTCCATGAAGGGTACCACCTGATCCGCGCCGTCCACGTCGCCGGACACGGCCAGAATCTGGAACGGCTTTGTCTTGAGGTCGTCGGCCAGATTCTGCAGGGTGGGCATCTCAATGCGGCACGGGCCACACCAGGTGGCCCAGAAATTGACCAGCACCACCTTCCCCCTGAGGTCCGACAGGCGCCACATTTTGCCCGCGGTGTCCTGCACCGCAAAATCGGGACCTTCCCAACCGATGCGCGCTCCCACGGGCATCACCTGCCGGGAGGTCAGCCGCGTGGACGGGCGGGGTTTGAGGCCGCCAACGCCATCCAGTTCTCCCGCGGCTCCCGACTCTGCCCAGGCCACCCCCGATTCCAGCAGTTCCTGCGGCGGCGTGTTGCCCCGGCTGCAGGCGGAGGTAAACAGCGCCAGCAGCGACAAGGCCATGGCCAGCGCCGTGGCAACGCCCGCCAGTCCAGGTCCGACGCGCAGGCAGGGGATGGTGCGAAAGAGTGGCATGGTCAGGGAACTATCTCCGAGATCACCACCTTGATGCCCTGACTGCCCACCGCCACCCCGTCGACAAAGCCCTGTAAATCACCGCTCTGGGCCATGGCGGTGCCGGAGGCCGAAAGGCGTGCCCCGACCGTCACCTGCTCGAAGGCGGCAAGGCTCATCTGCGGCGACATGGCCATGGACTCGTCCAGGGTGAATGTTACCGGCAGATCGGAGGCGGCCAGGCGCTGGATCGCCAGGGGCATGCGCGGCCCACCCTGCGGGGCGCGGGCGAAGATGAAAAGTACCGCGTTGGGATTGAGCTTGCCCTTGAGCGCCGGGGCCAGTTCCACGGTGCCGGTGATGACAGTGGCGTGCGCCGCCGGGGCGGCCTGCCGGGTGCTGGCGGAGGACGTGGACACCTTGCCGCCCGCCTCGCGAATGGCATTGCGCACCTCGGCCAGATTGGCCTCGATAATCGGCCGCTCGCGGGCGTCCGGAGGCATCAGGCTGGCCAGCCGCTCCCACAGCTCCAGCGCCTGGGTGAGCTTGCCCTGTTCGTAATAGACCGTGCCCATCAGCCACAGGGATTTGCTGTGGCTGGGGTCTTTTTGCAAGGCCCGCTCAATAAGGGCCACGGATTCGGGCGTGAACTTGCCGCCGTTGGCCATGGCCAGGGCGTCGGCGTAATTGGACAGCACGTCGGGCTGATCGCCCAACAGGGCGCGGGCGCGGGCGTACGCCTCGGCGGACTCCTGAAAACGCTCCAGCACCGCGTAGGAGCGGCCCAGCATCATCCACCCTTCGGGGTCTTCCGGGTCTTCCTTCAGGCGGTCCGCCAATCCCTGCACCATGGCGGCGATTTGCTCCGGCCCCACCTGGCCCGGATCGTGGGGGCTGGCGGCGGTGGTGGCACCGGGCACAAGCGCTGCCCGCGAACCAACCTTGAAGTACACGCCCACGGTGAGCAGCGGAATCAGCACCGCCAACACGATGGCCACCTTCTGCGACTGGGCGCGGGGGGCCGGGACGGCGGGCCGGGCGGCGTCCGGCAGGGAGGCTTCTTCCAGCACGCTGCGTTCCAGTTCCTCGCGGGCACGTTCGTACTGCTCCGCCGACAACAGCCCGGCGTCGCGTTCCGCTTCCATCTCCCGCAACTGGCCCCGGCGGATGAGCAGGTTCAGTTCCCGCAGCGAGGCCCGCGAACGCGGGGCGGAACCGCGCAACAGGGGAATTGCCACAAACAACACGCCGACGCCGATCAACAGCGCCGTCAGCAACCAGAACACGGTCATGCCTCGTCCTTTCCGGAACCTTGCAACAGGGCCATGGCGCGGGCGTGCTCGTCACCGCTCAGGGCGGGCTCCACGGGGGTGGCGCGACGGCGACGGAGGGTAATCACCAGCACCGTCAGTCCCCCCACCAGCAGCAACAGCGGCCCGAACCAGAGCAGGGCCGTGGTGGCCTTGAACGGAGGCCGGTAACGCACAAAATCGCCGTAACGGTCCACCAGGAAGGCGACGATCTCGTCGTCACTCTTGCCCTCCTTGATCAGGGTGCGGATTTCGCGGCGGAAATCCTCCGCCAGACTGGCTTCGGAGTCGGCCAGCGTCTGGTTCTGGCACACCAGACAACGCAGGTTCGAGGCCAGCGTTTTCAGGCGCGCCTCCACCACCGGGTCCTCGGCCACCGGGGCGGCCTCACGGGCGGCTGCCGGGTGCGTCGGCCACAGCGCGGACAGCGCCACCGCCAGCATCACCACCCGCAGCATGGACGACAGCGCGGGCGATTGCGCGGACGAAAAGAACAGCTTGCGCATCGGTTACGCCCCCTCCTTCTTGTCTGGCTGTGACGGGTTTTGCTGTGACGGGTTTTGCCGCAACTGCCGCACCATGGGCAGTAATTTGGTCTGGATGTCCTCGCGGGTGAAGGGGCCGACCTGCTTGTAGCGGATCACCCCCTGCTGATCAATCAGGAAACTCTCCGGCACGCCGTAGACACCGAAGTTGATGCCCACCCGGCCGTCGCGGTCCACGATGGACATGGTGTAGGGGTTGCCCCACTGGCGCAGCCAGGTGAGAGCGGCTGCATCCTCGTCCTTGTAGTTCAGGCCGTAGATCGGCACCTCGCCGGTACCCGCCAGATCCACCAGAAGGGGGTGTTCGGCACGGCACGACACGCACCACGACGCCCACACGTTGAGCAACCACACCTGGCCGCGCATCGACTCCAGGGTGACCGGCGGCAACCGGGGCTGGTTGAGCACCGGCAGGGCAAAGGCCGGCGCCGGTTTATCGATCAACACCGAGTCCAGCTTGCGCGGGTCGAGAAACAGGCCAATGGCCAGAAATACGGCCATTACCGCAAACACGATCAGGGGTAAAAAACGTTTCATGAAACCCGGCTTCGGGCCGTCAGCGCCCGTTTGATTTTTTGGTCGGTCTGGTACTGGGAAAGGGCGTAGGTGGACCAGATCGCCGCCGGCAGCCAGCCAATAAGGGTCAGTTGCAGCACCAGACAGATCAGCCCCGCGAAGGGGCGGCCAATGGTGAAAAACTGCAGCCACGGCAGAACGATGGCCAGAAAAATGCGCATGTCGTCGAATCGGTTCCTTCGCCCTGCCCGCCTACGCCTTGGCTGCGGCCGCTGCCTCGTTCGCACGGCGACGCGACAGGGACATGCGGTAACGCGGGTCGGTCAGGGCGATCATACCGCCCAGTGCCATGATGGCAGCCCCACCCCAGATCCAGCTAACGAACGGCTTGTAGTAGACCCGCACCGCCCAGGCCCCGTCACCCACCGGCTCACCCATGGAGACGTACAGATCGCGCACCAGGCTGCTGTGGATGGCGGCCTCGGTCATGGGCATGGTCTGCACATTGTAGATGCGCTTTTCCGGGTACAGGCGGGTGACCTCGCGGCCGTTTCGGGTAACCAGCATGGAACCCATGTAGGACTGGTAATTCGGCCCCGGCACGGTAGCCACGTTGTCGAAGCGGAAGGTGTAGCCACCCACTGTGGTGGTGTCGCCCAGCTCCATGCGCACGTCTTTTTCTTCCTGGAAGGCGCCGACCATGGTCACCCCGACGATGAACGCCGCCACCCCCAGGTGCGCAACGTTCATGCCGATGTACCCCTGGGGCAAGGCCAGAAAGCCGCCGGGGGTCATGCGCATGCGCCGCACGAGGTTGAGGATGCCGGCGGCGGTGATCCACACCGCCAGCAGCAGGAACAGGGCCAACAGGGGGGTCCACTTGCCCAGAATCAGGGGCAGGACGATGGCCACCACCACCCCGGCCCCCAGCGCCCAGCGCAGGCGCACGGCAATTTCGGGCAGGTCGGCCTGCTTCCAGCGGGCATAGGGCCCCACCGCCACCAGAAACAGGGCCGGAACCATGAGGGGGATGAATACCGCGTTGAAATACGGCGGCCCCACCGAAATTTTACCCAGCTTGAGGGCGTCCATGATCAGCGGATACAGGGTGCCCAGCAGCACGGTGCCCGCCGCCGCCACCAGCAACACGTTGTTGGTGAGCAGCAACGACTCGCGGGAGAACAGTTCGAAGCGCCCGCCCATGCCCACGGCAGGGGCGCGCCAGGCATACAGGGTGAGGGAGGAGCCGATCACCACCACCAGGAAGGCGAGAATGAAAATGCCGCGCTCCGGATCGGTGGCGAAGGCGTGCACGCTGGTGAGCACGCCGGAACGCACCAGGAAGGTGCCGAGCAGACTCAGGGAAAAGGCAAAGATGGCCAGCAGCACCGTCCAGTTGCGGAAGCTGCCGCGTTTTTCCGTCACCGCCAGGGAGTGGATCAGCGCGGTGCCTACCAGCCACGGCATGAACGAGGCGTTTTCCACCGGGTCCCAGAACCACCACCCTCCCCAGCCCAGTTCGTAGTAGGCCCACCAGCTGCCAAGGGCGATGCCCATGGTGAGCACCGACCAGGCGGCGGTGGTCCAGGGGCGCGACCAGCGCGCCCAGGTGGCGTCCAGACGCCCGGAGATCAATGCCGAAATGGCGAAGGCGAAGGCCACCGAAAAGCCCACGTAGCCCATGTAGAGCATGGGGGGGTGGATCACCAGACCCGGATCCTGCAACAGGGGGTTCAGGTCCTGGCCGTCCGCGGCGGCGGGGAGCAGGCGCTCAAAGGGGTTGCTGGTGAACAGCATGAAGGAGTGGAAACCCACCGCCACCAGTCCCATCACCCCGATCACCCGCGCCACCATCTCTTCCGGCAGGTGGCGGGACAGGGCGGCCACAGCGACGGTCCAGCCGCCAAGCATGAATACCCACAACAGCAGGGAGCCCTCGTGACCGCCCCACACCCCGGCGATGCGGTACTGGATCGGCAGGGCGCTGTTGGAGTGCTGGGCCACGTACAGCACCGAGAAATCGTTGGTGACAAAGGCGTGGGTGAGGGCGCAGAAGGCCACGGTCACAAAGGTGAACTGCCCCAGGGCCACCGGGCGGGCCAGCCCCATCCACACGGAGTTTCCCCGCGCCGCCCCCCAGATGGGCAGAACCCCCTGCACCAGGGCCAGACACAGGGCGACGATCAGTGCCACATGACCAAGCTCGGGAATCACAGCGCGCCTCCATTCTCCGGGGACACCGGGATTGCCGGAGTATTGGGACTGCCGGGGCCATTGTCAGACATACCGCCGGGCATACCGCCGGGCATGCCGCCGGGGTGCTCCCCACTGGAAGGATCCTTGCCGGCGCGCTTGAGGGCGTCGGCCACCTCGGGGGGCATGTATTTTTCGTCGTGCTTGGCCAGCACCTCGGTAGCGGCAAACATGCCGTCGGCGCCCAGCTTGCCCTGGGCCACCGCCCCCTGCCCCTCGCGGAACATGTCCGGCAGGATGCCCAGGTAACTCACGGTGATGCGCTGTTTCGTGTCCGTCAGCACAAAATGCACCGTCAGGCCGTCACTCTGGCGCACCAGACTGCCCGCCTCCACCAGCCCGCCAAGACGGAAGGAGTGCCCCTGGGGCGCCTTGCCCTGGGCCACGTCGCTGGGGGAATAGAAAAACATCATGTTGCCGCGCATGGCGTAAAACACCAATGCCGAAACCACGCCCAGCGCGGTCAGCCCCACGGCCACCAGCGCAAACCGTTTCTGTCTGGGAGTCACTCCGCGTCCTTTTCCATTTCGCGCAGGCTGCGCAGCCGCGCCACCAGAGACTTGTTACGCCGCGACAGGAGCACCAACTCCGCCACCAGCAACACGGCCATCACCCCGTACGAACCCCATACGTACAGGGCATAGCCCCCCATGTGGAAAAACACGGCCATCACCGTCCCCGGTTTCCGCTCGGACCATTATCCAGCAAATCGATCACCCAGTCAGCGTGTCGTTCCCGTTCCAGTATTTCACAGCGCACCCGCAGCAGGATGGTGACGAAACTGTACGACCAGAACGCGAAGGTCAGCACCAGCATCGGCCACAGCATCGAGGGGGCCATGGCGCTGCCGGAAAATTTGAGGGACGCCCCCTGGTGCAGGGTGTTCCACCACTTCACCGAAAAATAGATGATAGGGACATTCACCACACCCACCAGGGCCAGCAACCCCGAGGCGCGGTCGGCCCGGCCCGGCTCGTCAATGGCCGACCGCAGCGCCATCACCCCCAGATACAAAAAGAGCAGGATGAGTTCGCTGGTCAGGCGCGCATCCCATACCCACCAGGCCCCCCACATGGGCCGCCCCCAAAAGGCACCGGTCCACAATGCGGCAAAGGCGAACAGGGCGCCGGTGGGGGCGGTGGCCGCCGCCATCATCGACGACAGACGGGTTTTGTAGATCAGCCCGATGGCCGCATAAACGGCCATCACCACGTACAACCACATGCTCATCCACGCCGCAGGCACATGAATGAACATGATGCGGTAGGCCTCGCCCTGCTTGTAATCGGTGGGGGCCAGGAACAACCCCATGTACACCCCCACCGCCATCAACACCACGGTAGTCCAGACAAACCACGGCAGCATTCGCCCCGCCAGGGGGTAAAAGGTCGCCGGAGAGGCGTATTTGAACCAGTTGATGGCCATGGTCAATCCAGCAAAATCAATTCGACAAAATCAGTCCAGCGAAATCCGCAGGGCCGCTGCCGCCGCCCACGGTGACAGCACCGACGAGGCCACCAGAAACGCGCCCATCAGGGCCAGATGCCCCCCGGCGCCAAGCCCCGAGATGTGGGCCTCTACCGCCCCGGCGCCGAAAATCAGCACCGGAATGTACAACGGCAGCACCAAAAGCGCCAGCAGCACCCCTCCACCCCGCAGCCCCAGGGTAAGCGCCGCCCCCACCGCACCCACCAGTGACAGGGCCGGGGTGCCCAGCAGCAGGGAGACTACCAGTATCCCCAAGGTGTCCAGCCCCAGACCGTATTGCAACCCCAACACCGGGGCCAGCACCACCAGCGGCAGTCCGGTGGACAGCCAATGCGCCCACACCTTGCCCAGAACCAGCAGGGACAAGGGATTGGGCTGCACCAGCATCTGCTCCAGGGTGCCGTCGGCGTAGTCGGACGCAAACAGGCGGCCAAGGGACAGCATGGAGGCGAGCAAGGCGCCCACCCACAATACGCCGGGACCGATGATCCGCAGGGTGGCCATCTCCGGCCCCACCCCCAGAGGGAACAGGCTGGCCACGATGACAAAAAAAACCACGCTGGTGAGCACGTCCATGCGCCGCCGCATGGCCAGGAGCACGTCGCGCCGCACCACACCACCAATCGCGGCCACCAGTCCACCACCTGCCGGGCTTGCTGCCACCCCGTTCATCGCCTTGCCCCCATCTCCAGGGTCAGCACCCGGCCGCCCTCCAGAGGCACCTCCTGATGGGTGGTGAGCACCAGCATCCCCCCTCCCGACAGGTGCCCGCGGATGGCATTTTGCAGGGTTTCCACCGCCTGCACGTCGAGGGCGCTGAACGGCTCGTCCAGTACCCACAGGGCGGTGCCCGCGAGCAACAACCGCGACAGGGCAACGCGCCGCCGCTGCCCCTGGGACAGCACCCGCACCGGCAGATGCTCGTGGCCCTTGAGCCCCATGCGCGACAGGGATGCAGCCACCTGCTCGCCGGTTACCTTCTGCCCCGACAGGGAACAGGAGATGGACAGGTTTTCCCGCGCCGACAGGTCGTCCTTGATGGCGTTCTGGTGTCCCACGTAGGTGAGGTGACGGAGGTATTCATCCCCGAGGTGGGTAATGGGCCGACCGGCCCAGTTGACGTTGCCGGCCGCCGGCCGCACCAGCCCGCACAGCATGCGCAACAGTGTGGTTTTGCCGCTGCCGTTGCGCCCGGTGACGTGCAGGAGATCGCCCGGTTCCAGGCCAAAACCGATGTCCTTGAACAGGCGCCGGTCGCCTCGCAGGCACTCCAGGCCAACCGCTTCCAGTAACTGGTTCAATCGGTACGGTGCACTTCCATACAGTGGCGAACGATGACACCTGCCGGGCAGCCGAAAGGGCGGCATCGGCGGCAACGGGGTCTGGCCTGCCGCCCGGTGCGGCCCCTTCTCGCCGCCGGGTCTCCCCCATATTTCCGGAGGGACCGGCAGCCCCACAACAAGAGCCGGTGATTATAGGGGACCGGGTGGGCTAATTCAACGAAGCGGCACCCAGAAGGTATTTGATGTCCTCGTCCTCGAAGGTCAGCCCGGCGCCCACGAAGGGCGTCTGGTACAGGCTGTTGAGGGCATTGTCGACGCCGCCCTGCACGAACAGGTAGCGGCCAAGGTCCACCCGCGCCGTGGCCTTGAGGTGGGGTGAGCCGTGCTGCACCTTCACACTGTCAAAGTCCCAGGCATTCACCGACAGGTTCAGCGGACCGAAGGCGTGCAACCGCACGCCAGCGCCGCCCGTGCTCTCCACCAGTCCCCCGTGTAACTCCAGCGGGCCAAATTCCTGGGAGAACATGGCCGACACCATGAACTTGCGATCGGTGCGCAGCACCTCGGTGGTGGTGGGCACGCCGCCGACGGTCACCGTGGCGGTACCCCAGCGGGTGCGGCCAGCCGGATCCTGCACCACTTCCAGCACATAGTCGCGCTTGCCGCCCGGATCCAGGCGAAGGCCAAAATAGCCTTTGCTCTGGCTGAAATCGGTCTGGTACTCGTTGCTGAAGGTCACGAAAGTGCGCATGGTCCCGAACTTGTTGCCAAGCTGGGAGACGCTCTTCATGGCCGAGTTGATGGAATTGATGGTGCTGTCCTCGTTCAGCAGGCGGCCGATGGTGCCATCGCCGTGGGTGGCCTTGTCGGTCACATCGCGCACGCCCTGGGCGGCTGCGGACATGTTGTTGTACAGGGCGTCGTCGTTCACCAGACGCCCCAGACTGCCCTCCCCGGCCCGCACCTTGGCCATCACCGCCTTCAGATCGGACAGGGTGCCGGTGAGTTCGTCATAGGCCCCCGGATCGTTGACCAGCTTGCCCAGGGTGCCGACGCCGTCCTCGATCTGCGCCAGGATGTGGTCCAGGCGGTCCATCACCAGGGGGCCACGTTCGCTGAGCGCCTCGGTGAAGTCGTGGATGTAGCGCACGATGGATTTCACCTGCTCACGCCCCTCCGGGGTACCCAGCGCCTCGCGCAGGGTTTCGGTCACCGAGCCCAGGTCCTCCGCCACCTTGGTGATGGAGTTGATGAGCCGGTCCATGTCGCCGCTGCTGGCGTATTGTCCCACCAGTTCACCCTCGGACAAGGGGCCCAGTTCGGGGTTGCCGCCCACCATCTCCAGGTATTTTTCCCCCAGCAGGCCGGTGGAGCGCACCGCAGCGCGGGCTCCCCGGTAGACGGTCACCCCCTTGTACAGCAGAATGCCGACGTCGGCCTTGCCATCTTTCAGGTTGATGGTTTCCACCTCGCCCACCTTCACGCCCGCCACCTGCACCGGGCTTTTCAATTCCAGCCCGGCCACGTTGTCGAACAGGGCGTGCAGGCGCAGCCCGTCGGCATCGCCACTGCTCCATTTGCCGACACGCCCCAGCAGCAGGATGAGCAGGGCCGCCCCGAAAATGACCGCGATTCCAACCTTGGCTTCCGTCTGCATCCCCTCTTCCCCTAACGCACCTGGTAGGCGCCGCCTTCGCTGTCGCCGGTGATGAACTGGCGAACCAGCTGGTTCTGGCTGGAACGGATCTCGTCCGGTGTACCGGTGGCGACGATCCGTCCCTGATAAAGCATGGCAATGTGGTCCGCCACGTGATAGGCACTCACCATGTCGTGGGTGATCAACACCGAGGTCACCCCCAGGCGCTCCTGAAGGGAGCGCACCAGGCGGTTGATCACATCGGACATGACCGGGTCCAGCCCGGTGGTAGGCTCATCATAGAGCAATATCTCCGGATCCATGGCAATGGCCCGGGCAAAACCCACACGTTTGCGCATGCCGCCCGACAGTTCGGCAGGCATGCGCGGCAGCACATCGGCGGACAGGCCCACCCATTCCAGGCGTTCGCGGGCCACTTCCATGACCTCGTCCGGGGGCATTCCGGTGTGCTGCAACAGGGCGAACCCCACGTTCTGCCACACCGGCATGGAATCGAACAACGCCGCCCCCTGGAACACCATGCCAAAGCGGCGCCGTACCCGCACCAGATCGGCCGCGCCCAGGGCACACAAGTCCTCGCCGTCCACCAGCACCCGACCGCTGTCGGGGAAGAGCAGGCCGATGATGTGCTTGATGAGCACACTTTTGCCCGATCCCGAGCCGCCGATGATGGCGGTGGTTTCGCCCTTGGGCACCCTCAGGTTGACGCCTTCCAGCACCTGTTTGCGGCCAAAGCTCTTGTACAGATCCTCTACAACGATCATCCGGACGTCACCCGGAAATCATGCTGGTGAGGAAATAATTGGAGATCAGCACCGCCATGGACGACAGCACCACCGCGCCGGTGGTGGCGCGGCCCACCCCCTCGGCGCCGCCCTCGGTCACAAAGCCCTTGTAGCTGCTGATCAGGGCCAGCAGACCGCCAAAGACGGCCGCCTTCATCAGGCCGCCGGTCACGTCGCTGATCTCCAGATAGTCGAAGGTGCGCTTGATGTAGACGGTGGGGTTGGCGTCCAGCACATGGACCCCTACCAGGTAGCCACCACCGATGCCGACCACGTCGGAGAACACCGTGAGGACCGGCAGCATGATCACCCCCGCGATGATGCGCGGCACCATCAGGTATTTGACCGGGCTCACCCCCATGGTGACCAGGGCGTCGATCTGCTCGGTCACCTTCATGGTGCCCAGCTCTGCGGCGATGGAAGCGCCCGCCCGGCCGGAGCAGATCAGTCCGGTGAGCACCGGCCCCAGTTCGCGGGTCATGGACAGGGCCACCACGGTGCCCACCAGACTTTCGGCATTGAAGCGCTTGAAGCCGGTAAAACTCTGCAACGCCAGCACCATGCCGGTAAAAATCGCGGTGATCAGCACCACCGGCATGGAGTTGACCCCCAGCGCCTCCATCTGGCGCAGGATGTCGCGCACCCGGAAAGGGGGCCGGATGCCCTCGCGGACAGCCTGAAAAAAATAGCGGCTGATGGCGCCCACTTCGGTCACCACGCCGAGAATCACCGCCCCCACGGTGGTGGCAAAACCCATGAACGCGTTGGTTTTGGGGGGGGATTGATTCACGTGGCTTTCCGGTGCTGGAGGTTAACCTGCCGTGGCCATGGCCACCAAAGGGAGCCAGGGATACAAACACCCACCGGCGGGCCATTTGTGACCCGCGCCAGACCCGCGCCCGGCCCCCCGAAACATCCCCGGGGTCCTTCCCCAAGCGTCACGCTGTCTCCCGGTAACTGCGTGGCACCCGGTCGGAAACGCCGCACAGGATATCATATGCGATGGTGCCACACCGGTCGGCGATTTCCGTGGCGCCGAGCAAGGCTTCCCCCTGGCGCCCCATGAGGACCGCCTCGTCCCCCGGCCGCGCCGGGGGAATGTCGCTGACGTCCACCATGATCATATCCATGCACACCCTGCCCACTACCGGGGCGCGACGTTCGTGGATGAGCACCTCGCCGCAGTTGGACAGGTCGCGCCGGTAGCCGTCCGCGTAGCCCACCGGCAGGGTGGCGATGCGGCTGGTACGGGAGGTGACGAAGGTGCCGCCGTAGCTGATCGGGGTGCCCGCGGGAAGATCCTTTATTTGCAGGATGTTGGCCTTCCAGGTGGCCACCGGCTCCAGCCCCTTGGGCACGGCAAAGCCGCTGGCGGGGGGGTGGCCGTAGAGCATGATACCGGGGCGGCACAGTGTGGCGGGAAACACCCCGCCTCCATCCATGGCCAGGCCGCGCATCAGGGCCGCACTGTTGGCTGCGTGCCACAAGGGAATGCGTGCCGCGTGGTCGCCCAGGGCGGCGTACACTCCGCCAAGCAATTCCACCTGATGGGCGGCGGAGGCGGAATCGGCCAGATCGGCCTCGGCGAAGTGGGTGAACACCCCCTCCACCAGCAGTTCCCGAAAATGGAGAAGCTCGCCAATGATGTCCGCCGCGTTTTTGGCCGCAAAGCCGATGCGGCCCATGCCGGTATCCACCTTCACATGCACCGGGATGGGGCGCCCCAGGGAACGGGACGCGGCGCGCAGGGGCTCGATCAGTTCCGCGGAAAAAATCGCCGGGGTGAGGCGCGCGGCAGCAATGGTCACAGCCTCGTCACCCAAATAGCCGCCCAGCAGCAGGATCGGGCAGCGTACCCCTGCCTCGCGCAGGGCCACCCCCTCGGCAACGGTGGCCACCCCCAGGTAGGCGGCGCCCGCCCGCTCCAGCGTGCGCGCCACCGGAATCAGCCCGTGGCCATAGGCATTGGCCTTGACCACGGCCAGCACTCCGGTGCGCCCCGCGAGAGATTGGGCAATGCGGAAATTGCCCACCAGGGCGCCCAGGTCCACCTCCAGCACCGTGTGCCGCCCGGAGCGGGCGTCCGAGGCAGAGACGTTTGTGGACGCAACACCGGGGGGCGTCCCCGCCGGCGAACCGGCGGGTGTGACATCAGCGGCCGGACTGTCGTGCTTCTTCACGGCTGGTTTCTCCCCGTTCCCGCCTGCCCCCGTTCCCGCCAGACTCCGCTAGACCTCCATGATCTCGTGGTCCTTGCGTTTGACGATCTCGTCCACCTTGACGTTGTAGTCATCAGTGAGCTTCTGGACGCGGTCCTGACCGCGCTTGCTGTCGTCCTCGGAGACGTCGCCGTCCTTTTGCAGTTTCTTGATTTCGTCGATGGCGTCGCGCCGGGCGTTGCGGATGCTGACGCGGGTTTCTTCCGCCATCTTGTGGGCCTGCTTGACGAACTCCTTGCGGCGCTCCTCGGTGAGGGGCGGCATGGGCAGACGGATAATTTTACCGTCGTTGGTCGGAGTCACCCCCAGGTCGGAGGCGAAAATCGCCCGCTCGATGACTTCCAGCATCTTCTGCTCCCACGGCTGGATGGTGAGCAGGCGCGGCTCCGGCACCGACACGTTGGACACCTGAGCCACCGGCGTGGGGGTGCCGTAGTAATCCACCAGGAGGCTGTCCAGCAGGGACACCGAGGCACGCCCGGTGCGGATACGCGCCAGGTCCTTCTTGAGGTGGTCGATGGCCGCGTCCATGCTGGCGCGGGACTTGTTGATGGTCTTTTCCATGGCTTCTTTTCCCGGCTGTCTGTTTGGGTGGCGATTTTGCCAGATTATTTTGGCCAGATTATTTTGGCCGGAATGATTGGGCCGGAGCGTCTCCTGCTGGCGCGGGATCCCTGGGGAGGGGGGCGGCGCAGCTAGTGCACCAGGGTACCGATCGGCTCCCCGGACAGGAGCCGACGGATATTCTTCTCATCCTCGGCGGAGAACACAATGACCGGGAGCTTGTTGTCCATGCACAGGGTAATGGCGGTGGCATCCATCACCCCGAGTTCCTTTTCCAGCACCTGAAAATAGGACAGTTCCTCGTATTTGAGGGCGTCTGGATGTTTCACCGGGTCCTTGTCGTAGATACCGTCCACCTTGGTGCCCTTGAGGATCACCTCGGCATGCACCTCCATGGCGCGCAGGGCGGCGGCGGTGTCGGTGGAAAAATAGGGGTTGCCGGTACCGGCGGCGAAGATCACCACACGCCCCTTTTCCAGGTGACGCATGGCCTTGCGCCGGATGTAGGGTTCGGCCAGCTCCATCATCTCGATGGCAGACTGCACGCGGGTGTGGACCCCAAGGTGTTCCAGGCGGTTTTGCAGCGCCAGGGCATTCAGCACTGTGGCCAGCATGCCCATGTAGTCGGCGCTGGCGCGCTCCATGCCCGAGGCCTCGTCGGACAGACCGCGGAAGATGTTGCCGCCGCCGATCACCACTGCGACCTCGGCCCCCATGGTCTTGGCGGTTTCGATCTGGCGGGCCAGGTGGTCCACCGCTCCGGCATCAATGCCAAAGCCCAGGTCACCGGCAAGCATCTCGCCGGAGAGCTTGAGCAGAATCCTCTTGAATCTTAGTCCGGCCACGGATCTCCCTTCAGTGCCCGTCCACCCGCTTTTGCCCGTCCGCCCGATGCTGCCCGGTCGGCCGCCTCCCCGGCGCTGGCTCTACTGTCCTAGTCACCACCCAACTGGAAGCGGACAAAGCGGCGGATGCTGATGTTCTCGCCGAGCTTGGCGATCTGGCGATGCAGCACCTCGGCCACGGTGTGGTCCGGGTCCTTCACAAACGCCTGATCCATGAGCGAGATTTCGCCCAGGAACTTGCTGATGCGGCCCTCGATAATCTTGCCCCGCACCGCTTCCGGCTTGCCGGCCATGTCGGGCTGCGCGGCGATGATCTCTTTCTCGTGCTCAATGTCCTCCGGCGGCACCTGGTCGCGGGTGACGTAGCGGGGCACCGGGTTGGCACCCGCAATGTGCATGGCCAGATCGCGCACGAAGGCCTGAAATTCGTCGGTCTTGGCGACAAAGTCTGTTTCGCAGTTGACCTCCACCAGCACGGCGATTTTGCCGCCCATGTGGACATAGCTGCCCACCGCGCCCTCGGAGGTCTCGCGCCCGCTCTTCTTGGCGGCCTTGGCGATACCCTTCTTGCGCAGCACGTCCACGGCCTCGTCCAGGTTGCCCTTGGTCTCGGACAGTGCCTGCTTGCACTCCATCATCCCTGCTCCGGTGCGCTCCCGGAGCTCCTTCACCTGCTGTGCGCTTACGGCTGCTGACATGGCTCGTTACAAACTCGCAAAATATAAAATCCGCAAAATGCCGACGGAGGCGGAATGATCACGCCTCCGTCGGCCTCCAATTCCGTCGATCTTCGATCCAGGGCAGGCCTCAGTCCTCGCTGGCAGCCACGGCCTCTTCAACCGGCTCCGCGTCCGCGCCAGCGGATTCGGCTGCGTCTTCACTGACAGCGGCAACCGCGCCTTCAGCGGCCTTCTTGCCGGATTTTTTGCCCGCCGACTTACCGGAAGGCTTGTCGGACTCCACACCGGCTTCCTTTTCGGCCACCTGGGCCGCCGGGGAACGGCGCGATTCAAGGATCGCGTCCGCAAACCGTCCGGCCAGCAGCCGGATGGCGCGGATGGCGTCGTCATTGCCCGGCACCGGGTAATCGATCACATCCGGGTCGCAGTTGGTGTCGGTGATCGCCACCACCGGGATACCCAGCATGTTGGCCTCGGCCACCGCGATGCGTTCGCGGCGGGGATCAACGACGAACAGCATGTCGGGTGCACCCGGCATTTCCTTGATGCCGCCCAAGGCCTTTTCGAGCTTCTCCCGCAGCCGCTCCATGCCCAGAGCTTCCTTCTTGGAGTAGCGGCTGTAGGTGCCGTCGGCACTGGCGGCGTCGAGCTCCCGCAGCTTGGCGGTACGCCCCTTGATGGTCTTGAAATTGGTCAACTGGCCGCCCAGCCAGCGACGGTTGACGAAGTACTGGCCGCAGCGCTGGGCCTCCTGGGCGATAACATCCTGGGCCTGCTTCTTGGTGCCGACGAACAGGACGCGGCCGCCGCGACCGGCAACCTGACGCACGGCGTCCAGGGCTTTATCGAAGCAGACCGCGGTTTTGCGCAGATCGACCAGGTGGACGCCGTTGCGGGCGCCGATGAGGTAGCGCTCCATCTTGGGATTCCAGCGGTGGGCCTGGTGGCCGAAATGCACGCCGGCTTGCAGCAACTCCTTGACGGTAACAGACATGAATCGTCTCCTTCTGTGTTCATGCACCCGGGCTGTGCCTGCTCGGAAACAGGCTGTGCGCGGGTTAATCCTCCGGCGGGCGCACCGTCGCGATGGCGCCTGCCGTGTGTCGTTAATGCTTGTGTACGGAACTTTTCCGGCGGGATACGCCGACAACGGTACAAAGCCGGAGAAATGTACCAAACTTTCGCCCTTCCCCGCAAGGGCCTCAGCAGGGGGTTCATGGGCCATGACCTTGACACCACGGCTTATAACCCCTAGGATTTCGCGTTTCTGGCCGTATGGCGCCACAACCCCCGGAGACGGGCCCCGTTTTGGACAAGATTGCGCGCGTGACCCCCTTGCTTCCGCCTAACACCCCGACCTCCACCCTTACCGCCCCGCCCCCACAATCCGCCTTGTTCGCATGGCTCGCGCGGCCCGCAGGGCTCCGCTGGCGGCAAGGTCTGGTGTGTCTGCTGGCGCTGGCGGCGTTGACCGTATCCATACTGCTCACCCCTGCCCGGTCTGCGGCTGCGGACAAGGAAAAACTCTCCGCCGCCGACATCTTCGCCCGCTCGCAGGCCGTGAATCCGGGCAACGACCAGCAGTCCAAGCTGACCCTCATCATCTCCGACGCCGACGGCAACACCCGCAAGGCGATCATCAAGCGCTACTGGAAGAACTACCACGGCAAGGACAACGTCGAGGCCAAGGTACTGCTGTTCCACGAATACCCGCCGGAGAGCCGGGGCACCGCGTTCATGGTGTGGACCTATACCCCGGCCAGCGGGCTGCCGCCGGACCAGTGGCTCTACCTCCCCATCCTGCGCAAGGTGACCAAATTGCCGGTGCAGGCAGAAGAAAACATTCAGGGCTCCGACCTGCGCGGCTCCGACATGGACCCGCGGCCCGTCGGCGTGGACCGCCATACCCTGGTGCGCGAGGAAAACATCGGCACCCAGCGCTACTACGTGGTGGAATCGGAGCCGGTCAAACCCGAAAAAGGCTACGCCTACAGCAAGGTGGTGCGCTGGATCTCGGCCGATAATTTCCTGATCGACAAGGTTGATTACTTTGGCCTCGACGGCAGGCTGCTCAAGAAGCAGACCATCTCCTGGAGCCAGGTGGGAGACGCGTGGGTGTGGCGCAAGGTGGTGATCGCCAACGTGCAGACCGGCTCCAAAACCACCCTCAACCTGTCAGATGTGCAGGTGAACCAAGGGCTTAACGACGCCCGCTTCACCGAACGCACGATGCAACGCGGCGCCGAGGCGCTGCGCTGACCGCACCCGATTGAAGGCCATGGGACGGCTGTTTACCAAAAGCGGATTTCAGCAGCGGGTGGTCACCAACATCCTGCTGGTGGGCATGGTTTCGGTTGCCTTCGGGTTGCTGTCGGTCTATTTCTTTGGCCGCGCCGCCCTCGAAAAAACCATCGGCGATACCTACGCCAAGCTGGCCGAGGTCACCGCCACCAACCTGGAGAAGGAAATCGGTCGCCATGCCGAGGAGGCCCGGGTCCTTTCCCTGGCCAACGTCATTGTGCAGGTGGTGGCGGAGTCGAACATCTCCTACGAGGGGCTGCCCACCAAAGAGGTGGAGCGCCAGCTCCGCACCGTGGAAGAGCGCTGGAGCCAGCAGCAGGGGGTGGACGCCTACCTGCACGCGGTGCTCACCAACTCCGCCACCGAGTATCTGAAACGTTTCGACAATCACGACGCCGACCATACCGGACACATGGTGATCATGGCCGTGGACGCGCACGGCGCCGTGGTCGCCGCCACCCGCCGCCCGGACCATTACGATTTTTCCGCCTCCGCCTGGTGGCGCACCACCATGGCTTCCGGCAATACCTTCTTCAGCGACATTGAACGCTCGGAAGCCGAAAATACCTATACCTTTTCCGTCGCCTACCCGATCCGCAACCGTGACCGGGTGATCGGCGTGCTGTACATGCGCCACGACGCCCCATCGCTGTTCCGCGTGGTTACCGACGTCAAGGTGGCGCAGACCGCCCACACCATGCTGGTCAGCTCCGACGGGTTGATCCTGTTCTGCCCCGTGCTGCCCATCAAAAGCCACAACCTGGCCCCGCATCTGCAAACCCTGGTGCTGAAGGAATCGTCCGGCTGGGTCGCCAGCGTCGAGGATGTTCATTATCCGGGCCGCCTGGCCATCAACGGTTTTTCCCCGGTGACCTTCACCTTCGGCTCCGGAACCGAAAATTTCGGCGGCAAGCAGTGGTATGTGGTGACCAGCCAGGACCCCGGCGAGGCGTTTGCACCCATCTACGACCTGCTCAAATGGGTGGCGCTCACCGGCTTGTTGGGGGCCATCATCATCGCGGTGATGGGCTCCATCGTCGCGCGCCGCATCATCCAACCCATCCGCGTGCTGCAGGACGGCGTGGAGCGGATCGCCGCAGGCAACCTCGATCACACCATCCGGGTGGACACCAAGGACGAGATCGCCGATCTGGCCACGGCCTTCAACCAGATGGGGGAAAAGCTCAAGGCGTCCTATTCCGGTCTGGAAGCCAAGATTGCAGAGCGTACCCGCGAACTGGAGACCAAGAACCGCGAACTCTACGCCCTTTATACCATTGTCTCTACCATCAACCGCGCTGCGCCCACCCCTGCCGGGTACACCGATGCCCTGACCAAGATCATGGTCACCCTGCGCATCGACGCCATCAGCCTGTCGATCCTCTCCGGCGACAACCGTACGGCTCGCTACGGCGCGCCAAAGGAACTGGCGGCCACCGCACTGCGCGCCCTCGACACCCTGGACAAGAGCCTGATCGATAGCGGCGAAACCTCCCCCCTGATCATCGAAGACCTGCGCGGCAACCCGCGCTACAACCTGCTGGAGCGCGACCTGGGCCACCTGGGGGTGACCTGTGTGCCGGTAATGGGCAAAGCCCGCCAGGTCGGGATGCTGCACCTGCTCAACCGGGAGCCGCGCCTCTACACCTCTACCGAGCGCACCCTGATCCAGTCCATTGCCAACCAGTTGGGCACCAGCATCGACGCACTGAACGCCAGCAAGAACCCGGCCTGACAGGCCGGAAGCAGGTGGTCGGAAAAACCCGACTGGAAAAACGCCCGGAAGATCGACACGCACCCGGCCAGGCAGGCACACCCGCCCGGACAGTCTTCCCCGTAATCAATTGAAATACACCCGGCGGAGCCGCCGCGTGGCGATCAGGCGGCGGTACCGCCGACGGTAATGGCATCCAGGCGGATGGTGGGCATACCCACCCCCACCGGCACGCTTTGCCCTTCCTTGCCACAGGTGCCGATACCGGAATCAAGCGCCAGGTCGCTGCCCACCGCCGACACGCGGGTGAGAGCGTCCGGGCCGTTGCCGATCAGGGTCGCCCCCTTCACCGGTCGGGTAATTTTGCCGTCCTCGATCAGGTACGCCTCGCTGGCGGAAAACACGAACTTGCCGTTGGTGATGTCCACCTGACCACCACCGAAGGACACCGCATACAGCCCGCGCCGCACCCCGCGGATAATCTCCTCCGGAGGGGTGGTTCCCGCCTCCATGAAGGTGTTGGTCATGCGCGGCATGGGCGCGTGGGCGTAAGACTCGCGGCGGCCGTTGCCGGTCAGGGGAGCGCCCAGGAGGCGGGCGTTCATGCGGTCGTTGATATAGCCCTTGAGGATGCCGTTCTCGATCAGCACGGTGCGCGAGGTGGGGGTGCCCTCGTCGTCCACGTTCAGGGAACCGCGCCGCCCCAGCAGGGTGCCGTCGTCCACCACGGTGCACAGTTCGCTGGCCACGCGCTTGCCGATCATGCCGGAGAAGGCCGACACGCCCTTGCGGTTGAAATCGGCCTCCAGCCCGTGCCCCACCGCCTCGTGCAGCAAAATACCGGGCCAGCCGGAGCCAAGCACCACGTCCATGGTGCCCGCCGGGGCTTCCACTGCCTCCAGGTTGACCAACGCCTGGCGCGCCGCCTCGCGGGCGTAGTGACCAAAGCCGGAGTCCCGGGTGAATTCGCCGAACTCGCCGCGCCCGCCGCCGCCGTGGCTGCCGATCTGGCGGTTGCTGCCATCCTGGGCCACACAGGTGACGCTGAGGCGCGACAGCGGTTGCACGTCACCCACCACCAGCCCGTCGGAGGTAGCCACCAGCACCACCTTGTACTGGCTGGTGAAGGAGGCCATGACGTTGACGATACGCGGGTCATGGGCGCGGGCCACGCGGTCCACCTCGCGCAGCAGCGCCACCTTGTCGGCCACCGCCACTTCGCTGGGGGGAACGTTTACCGGGTACAGGTTGTGGGGCTTGCCGGGCGTGGTGTTCACCGCCGCAGGCGCGCTGGCACTGCCGGAATCGGCAATGGCGCGGGCGGTGCGGGCGGCGTGCTCCAGCGCGTGCAGGGTGATGTCATCGGAATAGGCGTAACCGGCCTTGTCCCCCGCCACGCCGCGCACCCCCGCCCCCTGGGAAATGTTGCGCGAGGCGCGCTTGACGATGCCCTCCTCCATGCTGACCGACTCCGAGAAGGTGTGCTCGAAGTAGATATCCGCATAGTCGATGGGGCCGCCCAGGATGTGGGACAGAACACCGTCCACCTTGTGGGTGGTCAGTTCGTTGGCGTCCAGAAGCAGGCGCCGGGGATCGGGAATCAGGTGCATGGTTTTTTTATGCTTTGCCGGTCGTTGGAGGGGGTGAATCGGGCGGAAAGGGCACGCTTTGCGAGTATACGGCTCTCCCGGAGGGGGGTCAAACGGCGGGCAGGGAGATCACACACCCCGCGTTACTCCGTGCCGGGCTCTCCCCGGTCCCGCAGGTCGTCCACGTCCACCAGTTGTCCCATGCCCTGCACCTTGCGCACCAGCAGGCGGAAGCGCTCGACTTCCACCACTTCCACCAGCACCCGCGGGGCGATGGCTTCACCCTCGCTACAGGCTGCGTAGCCCGCGCCGTTGATGCGCACCACGCCGCCATGGCGGCCACAGGACTCCGTCACCACGCCGCGCTTGCCCACCTGACCCTGCAATTCGGCCAGCACTTCCTTGCGGCGTTGGCTCTCCCCGCGCAGGCGCACGAACATGTAGACGATCAGGCCGGCCATGCCCACCAGCAGCAGCAAACGCACCATGGCCACTACCACGCTGGTATCCCCCCTAAATGCCGAAGTAGCGGGCCTGGGGGTGCAACGACACCAGTGCGCTGGTGGAGGCCTCCGGGTGCAACTGGTCGCCCTCGCTCAGTGTCACACCCACGGTGGCGCCGTTCAGCAGTTCCAGCAGCACCCCCTGGTCGGCCATGTTGGGGCAGGCGGGGTAGCCGAAGGAGTAGCGCGACCCCCGGTAACCCTGATGAATCAGCTTGCGGGTGTCACGGGCGTCCTCGGCGGCGAAGCCCAGTTCGGCGCGGATGCGCTGGTGTACCACCTCCGCCAGGGCCTCGGCCATTTCCACGGTGATGCCGTGCAGGTACAGATAGTCGCGGTAATTCCCGGCGGCAAACCATTCGCGGGCCACGTCCGAGGAGTGCTGCCCCATGGTCACCAGTTGCAGCCCCACCACGTCGCGCTGGCCTGAGGAGACGGGCCGGAACAGGTCGGCCAGACACAGCCCCCCCCGGGCGGCAGACTGCCGGGGCAGGCGGAAGCGGGCCAACTCGGCGTTGCCCTCCGGCACATACAGCACCAGGTCATCACCGTCGCCGTTGCACGGCCAGTAGCCGTAGACGGCGCGCGGTTCGAGGATTTTTTCCACCGCGCAGCGCTTGAGCAGTTCGTGGTAGATGGGGCGGACGTGTTCCCGAACATAGTCGTCGAAGCGCCCTTCGTAGGCCTCCGGAACGGATTTTTTCTTAAACCCCCACTGGAACTGGAACAGCATGGTTTCGTTGATGAACGGCGCGATGTTCTGCAACGGGATGCTGTCTACCACCCGAGGCCCCCAGAACGGCGGGGTCAGCGCGTTGAGGCCGCCCCAGTTTACCGCGGTGCGCGGGGGGGAAGCCGGGGCGTCGCGGAAACGCTCGCGCAGTTCATCCTCGAGGGTGTGGATCACCGTCTCGCGATCCTCGGCCGTGTCGGCGGCGGCTGCTCCCTCTGCGGGCGGGGTGGCGGTTTTCCGCGCCGAAGACCCTGTTTCGGCGGTTTCGGCACTTATACCCTGCCGTCGCCCCTGCCGCCCGTCCCCCCGTCCGGTAATATCATCCATCAGATGCAGCCCCTCGAAGGCATCGCGGGCGTATTCCACGCGACCGGAGGGGTAGGCGGCGCGGCAGTCGTTCTCCACATATTTGCGGGTGAGGGCGGCGCCCCCCAGCAGCACCGGCAGGTGAATGCCCTCGGCGGTAAACCGCTCCAGGTCCTCGCGCATGATGACGGTGGATTTGACCAAAAGGCCGGACAGGCCGATGGCATCCGGCTGGTGTTCGCGCACCGCCGCCAGCACCGCATCGGCGGGCTGCTTGATGCCCAGGTTGATGACCTGGTAGCCGTTGTTGGTGAGGATGATGTCCACCAGGTTCTTGCCGATGTCGTGGACGTCGCCCTTGACGGTGGCCAGAACGATGCGTCCCTTGGAACCGCCGTCGGCCTTGTTCATGTGCGGTTCCAGCAAGGCGACGGCGGCTTTCATGGTCTCGGCGGACTGGAGCACGAAGGGCAACTGCATCTTGCCGGAGCCGAACAACTCGCCCACCACCTTCATGCCATCCAGCAGGATGTCGTTGATGATGGACAGGGCCGGGCGGGTACCAAGGGCCTCGTTCAGGTCGGCCTCCAGGCCGTTGCGATTGCCGTCCACAATGCGGATTTTAAGGCGCTCTTCGACGGATTTGGGGGTGGTATCCACCTCGGTTGCGACAGTCTCGCCTTCGGGGAACAGCCCGATCAGTTCCATCAGCGGATCGTAGCCCTCGGCGCGACGGTCGAAAATCAGGTCCAGGGCGATTTTCTTGCGGTCGTCGGCGATCTTGAACAGGGGCAGAATTTTGGCCGTGTGGACAATGGCCATGTTCATGCCCGCCTGCTGGCATTCGGCCAGGAATACCGAGTTCAGCAACTGGCGTGGCCGGGGCCTGAGGCCAAAAGAGATGTTGGACAGGCCAAGCATGATCTGGATGTTCGGCAGCGCATCGTGAATGGCACGGATGCCGGCCAGGGTCTCCAGCCCCAGCTTGCGGTCGTCCTCCACCCCGGTGCAGATGGTGAAGGTGAGCGGGTCGATGATCAGATCGGCCTCGGGCAGGCCGTGGCGGTTGCAGGCAAAATCGTGCAGGCGGCGGGCGATTTCCAGCTTTTTGGCCGCGGTCTTGGCCATGCCTTCCTCGTCGATGGTCAGGGCCACCACGGCGGCGCCAAAGCGGCTGGCCATTTCCAGCACCCGGGCGGCGCGCTCCTCGCCGTCCTCGAAGTTGATGGAGTTTATGATGCACTTGCCACCCGCCCGCTTGAGGGCGGTTTCGATGACATTCACCTCGGTGGAGTCGATCATCAGCGGCGCGTCCACGCCGGTGACGAAGCGGCGCATCACCTGGTCCATGTCCAAAGGCTCCGGACGCCCCACATAGGCGACGCACACGTCCACCGCGTGGGAGGCCTCGCGTACCTGCTCCACTCCCAGACGGGTAATGCCGTCCCAGTCCTCTGCCGCGAGCAGGTCGCGGAAGGCGCGGGAGCCGTTGGCGTTGGTGCGCTCGCCCACGGAGAACACGGCGTTCTCCTGCTGGTAGGGCACGTAGCGGTAAATGGACGATACCCCGGTTTGCACCTCCGGGGTACGCGGTTTTGGCGGGCGGCGGCCGATGCGTTCGGCAGTGGCGCGGATGTGGGCCGGGGTGGTGCCGCAACAGCCGCCGACGATGTTCACGCCGTCGTCCTCGACAAAGCGGCGGTGCCAGTCGGCCAGTTCATCCGCCGTGAGGGGGTAATGGGTTTTGCCGTTCACCAGTTCCGGCAGCCCGGCGTTGGGCAGCACCGAGATCAGGCCGCGAAAGTGGCGCGACAGGTATTCCACATGCGGGGCCATTTCGCGCGGGCCGGTGGCGCAGTTGAGGCCGATGCACTCCACCCCCATGGCCTCCAGGGCGTTGGCGGCAGCGGCGATTTCGGTGCCCATCAGCATGGTGCCGGTGGTTTCCATGGTCACCTGGGCCATCAACAGGGGGCGTGCGTCGCCCGCAAGGCCCGCGTCGTTCATGGCGCGCTTGCAGCCGTTGATGGCGGCCTTCATCTGCAAAAGGTCCTGGGCGGTTTCCACCAACAGGGCGTCCACCCCGCCGTCCAGCAGGCCCATGGCCTGTTCGTGGTAGCTGGCTTCCAGAATGTCATAGGTGGTGTGGCCCAGGGTGGGCAGCTTGGTGCCGGGGCCCATGGAGCCGATGACGAAGCGCGGGCGCTCCGGGGTGGCGTAGCGCGCGCACGCCTCGCGGGCGATGCGTGCGGCCATCACGTTGAATTCGCGTTCGCGGCCCGACAGGCCGAACTCGTCGAAGACGATGCGACTGGCACCGAAGGAGTTGGTCTCCACCGCGTCGGCACCGGCTTCGAGGTAGGCTTCGTGGACCTGACGGATGACCTCCGGACGGGTTTCGCACAGGATCTCGGAGCAGTTTTCCTTGCCGAGGAAATCCTTCTCCACATCCAGGTCGTAACCCATCAGCATGGTGCCCATGCCGCCGTCCATGATGAGGACGTTGTGCTTTACAAACTCACGAATATTCATGGCAAGGGCCCATTATAGCCGAAGCCCCGGCCATTGGGCAGCCGGTAACGGCGGGTTTCGGGCGCGCAACATCCCAGCGCCCCCCTACAGATGTTTCGGACCGGTTTACAGCCCCCGGAGCATATTCAGTGTGGTGATGGCCAGGCCGTTGTCGGGAAATTCCCGGTGCACGCGCTCGTAAATGCCCACGGCCTCCGGCGTGCGGCCGATCTGACTGTAGCAGAAGGCCACGTTCAGCAGGGCCATTTCCCGATACGACATGCCGGAATTGGACAGCAGCACCACCGAGCGCCAGCGGTCGATCCACGGATGCCGTTCCATGAAGGCATGGGCCGCCTCGAAGCGCGGGATGGCTTCGGCAAAGCGTTTTTTGCGTACCAGCCGGATACCAAGGCGGTGATCGCGGGTGAGAAGTTCGCGTGACAGCAGCATCCACACCATCATGCCACCCCAGCCAACCAGCATGGCGGGCCAGATGAGCGGCTCCCTAACCAGAAACGGAATGGCTCCGAATCCTGCCGTCAAAAGCGCATAAAACGGCCACGCTTTGCGGAAAGCGACCGAGTACACCATGGGAACTGTCCAGGTCACTTCCTCTTGTCGGCGACCGCGCCGGGGGCGACAAGGCGAAGCTGTCGCATGGAGTGGGCCCAGAACTGGTTGTGCGGATTGACCACCCCCCCGATAGCTGCCTATGCTTCCCCGGTCATGGCACACCCCCCACACCACTCCCCGCTGGATCTGGCCCGCGAACTGATCGCGGCCGCCTCCGTCACCCCCCGCGACGAAGGGTGTCAGGCCATCCTTACCGGACGACTGGCGCACATGGGGTTCCGCGTGCGCGATATGTCCGCCCACGGCATCGCCAATTTCTTTGCGCGGCGCGGCAACGCACGTCCGATGATCTGCTTTGCCGGACACACCGACGTGGTAGCCCCCGGCCCACTGTCCGACTGGACCCATCCGCCGTTCTCCCCCACCGTGACGGACGGTGTGCTCTACGGTCGGGGCGCCGCAGACATGAAGGGGGCCATCGCCGCCGCCCTGTGCGCCGTGGAGGCATTTTTGGCCATGTACCCGAATCCCCCCGGCTCGATTGCCTTTTTGATCACCGGCGACGAGGAGGGAGACGCCATCCACGGCACCCGACACATGGTGGAACAGCTCGCGGCGGAGGGCGAGATGCCCGATTTCTGCATCGTCGGCGAGCCTTCGTCCACCGAAACCCTGGGGGACACCATCAAGCACGGTCGCCGGGGATCCGTGTCCGGCTCGCTGACGGTGTACGGGGTGCAGGGGCACGTAGCTTTTCCGGAGCGAGCCGACAACCCCATTCACCGCAGCATGGCGGCGCTGGATGACCTGGCCCGGCACGGCTTCGACGACGGCAACGCGGATTTTCAGCCCACCCGCCTGCAAATGACCGACATCCGCTCCGGGGTGGGGGCGTCCAACGTGATTCCGGGACACCTTGTGGCCCAGTTCAACCTGCGCTTTTCCCCTGCCTCCACTCCCGAGTCCATCGACCTTGCGGTGCGCGGCATTCTGGACCATCACCGTCTCAAGTACGAGTTGACCTGGCTGTTGTCCGGCCTGCCGTTCGTGACCGGCCCCGGTCGGCTCACCGAGGCCATGGGCGAGGCGGTCCGGGCGGTGACCGGCAAAAAACCCACCCTGTCCACCACCGGCGGCACCTCGGACGCCCGTTTCATTGCCCCCCACGGGGTTCAAGTGGCGGAACTGGGGCTGCTCAACACCACCATCCACAAAGTGGACGAGTGCGTTGCAGTGGCCGATCTGGAGCGGCTGACGGAAATTTATGTCGGCGTGCTGGAGCGGCTGCTACCGGGCTAGGACTTCTTTTTTGGCTTCGGCTTGGTCGGCCTGGCGGGTCTCGCGGGCGGCTTCGGTTTCGCAGGTTTCGCAGGTTTCGCAGGTTTCGCAGGCTTGGCAGGCTTGGCAGGTTTCGCAGGCTTGGCAGCCTTGGCAGGCTTGGCAGATTTGGCAGCCTTGGCTTTCGCGGGCGGTTTCGGTTTGGCGGGCCGGGGCAACTTCGCGGGCAACCGGTCGCCGTGCAGCACCTCCACCGTGGCGGGCACCGACCTGTGGCGCAGCAGCATGGCGTCCGCCAAGGCAAAGCGCTCGTACACCGGGCGCCAGTCGTCCAGCAACTCCCGGTCCGTGGGCGTATTTTTTCCCTTGCCGCGAATGCGCGCAAAAACCTCCCCCAGGGTGGCATTGCCGTCCAGGTGGCTGAAGATCGACGCGGTGTAGCGGCCCGGGGTGAACGGGAACGAACAGTCGGCGGCGTTGATGTTCACGTTCTTGCCGGGGTTGCGCAACAGGTGGTCCGCCAGCGCCCGGTGGGTGTCGGGATCGGGGAAATCCACCAGAAACGGAATATTGTCCAGATCGCCGATGAGGGCCTTGCGGTCCGCCTCCGGCGCGGCATAGACGTGTTGACGGGTGAGGGTACCGCAGAGCAGTTCTACCGCCGCACGCCGCTCCGGCAGCGGGAGTTTTTGCATTTTTTCCAGAAGCGCCGGCACTTTCCTGATCCAGGTTTCCGGCTCCAGCATCACCCGTTCCCGCGCCCAGGCATAATCCAGTAGCGCCAGACCGTTACGCTCCAGAAACGCGTAGGTTTCGGACACCGTGTAGGCACGGTCCTGCTCGTGTAGAAACAAATCGAAAATGCCCGCGTCGCCAAAGCGCTCATGATCGCTGGTGAGGTTGCCGCTGCGGCGGAACCAATTGGTGGCAGGCAGGCTCTCCAGCACCGCGCGGACGTTGGCCACCCGCGCCTCGATGCCGGTTTCGCCTTCGTTGATGAGGCGCATCAGTTCCTGCATCTGATAGACGGCGGTGCGCCCGTGACGGCCGTAGACCATCAGCCCCAAGGCGCCTCCCGGATGCAACACCGCCTTGAGCGCCCTCAGGCCCGCGTCCGGATCCGCCAGATGGTGGAGAACGCCGGTGCAGTTGATGTAGTCAAACGGCTCAAACCCCATGGTGGGCAGGTCCAGCAGTGACCCGTGGCGCCATTCGATATTGGTCAGGCCGCGCACCTTGGCGCGCTGGCGGGCGATTTCGATGCTGGCCTCGCTGAGGTCCAGATGCACCACCCGCGCGCCAGGGTGACGGGTGAGTTGCAGCGCCAGGTAGATGGTGCCGTCGCCGGTCCCCGCCCCCGCGACCAGTGCCCGGAAATTGTCGAAATTGCGCCGCCCCCGGTAGCAGTGGTGGTTGAGGTTGCACAACCGTTCCGAGGTGGGGCGAATCAGGCGCCGGGCCTCGTCCTGAGTATCCCGGTGCGGATACGGCAGGTGTTCATACTGGTGGCGGACGTTGGGGAGGTAGTTGAGGGTATCCATCTTGCCGGTATCGAAGGGTGAGGACGGGACGAACCGGCGCGATCACCGGCCCCCGCCGGATTATAGCCTACGGGGGAAATTCGTAACGGCCCTCTCCGGCCTGTCCCCGGTATTGGGGATCCCCCGCCTCGCAGGTAAAGGCTGGCGCCACGGCCAGACGGGTAACGCCGGTGACGATGCGGCCGTCGTCCATCAGGTTCAGCCAGCGAAAACCCGGCGCGGCGGCGTCCAGGGTAAATTTCTGGCTGCCGGGAGTAAACTGGATGCAGGTGGAGGGGGACGTTAAATGCCGGATGCCCTCAAAAAATACGTCAAGCTCTTGGTGCACATGACCGAATAGTAGGGCGCGGGCGTGTGTGTGTCGCCGCATTCTTTTCAACACCTCGGCACCGTTTTCCAAACCAATGGCGTCGATCCACGGGCTGCCCACCGGCATCGGCTGGTGGTGGACACACACCAGGGCAAAATGGCGCGGATGGGCGCTCAGGGCCCACTCCAGGCGCAGCAGTTCGGCATCTGAAACCTTTCCCCCCACCTTTCCCGCCACCCGGGAATGGAGCAACACCACCTGCCAGCGCCGGGCAAAGAACGAGCCGTCGGTGTGAATGGCCGGAAACGGCTTCCGCACCGCCGCAGCAGCCCGGAACAGACCGTCCCGCAGGGCATCCGGATCGTCGTGGTTGCCGCACAGGGAAAAAATCCGCCCCGGCAGGTCGGCGCACGCCTCCGCCAGCCGGATGTAAGAGTCCGCCGTTTCGTCCTGGGACAAATCACCGGTGAGCAGGCAGGCGTCGGCCAGGGGATGATCCCGATGGGCGAGGGCCACCACGGCGGCGAACGTGTCCAGTGTGTTCACCCCCTTGAGGGTGCCTGCCGGGGTGGCAAACAGGTGCAAATCGGTGAGGTGCAGCAGGCGGACACCGTGCGGGCCGGATGGATGGCTGACATTGGTGCTGGCTGCGGAGGTGGACATCACCCGCGAGGGTACCCGTGCCGCCCCGGCCACAGCAAGTGGTTCTCCCGTGGCGTTGTGCTTTGGACGCCGGTGCCGATAAGTGGGAATGAGTCATCCCCCATCCGATACATCACCCCGCCCCCTCCGGCGCCCCCGGGGAAGGTATCTGCTGTTGGGCGCGGCGGCGGCTTTGGTACTGGGGTGGGTCACCCTGACCGGGGTACATCACCTGGAGGAAGACAACAATTTTTGCCACTCCTGCCACATCGGCGGCAAGCCCCTGCATACCGACCAATATCTGGCGGTCACCCAGGGGCGGGGCGACAGCCTGGCGGCGGGCCACTCGGTGAGTATTCGGGATGGGGGAAAATCCCGGCACATGCGCTGTGTGGACTGCCACACCGGCATTACCCCGGGTGAAAGCGTGCGCTTCCACTGGGTGGCCTTCGCCGATTTGGTGGAATATGTGGCGGGTCAGGGGGAGGAGCCAAAAAACCTCAGCCAGCCAATGCCGGATCACAACTGCACCCGCTGTCACGCCTCTATCCGCCACGGCGAGTTTCACCTCATCCGCGCCCACCAGGGGGACATGCAGACCAACTGCACGGATTGCCACCGGGTGCATCACCCCGGTGGCGGCCCCGCCCGCACCAACCCCGAGCACAACAAAACCGTCTGCGTCCATTGCCACAAAGGCATGGCCGACAAGGTCCTTGAACTGGCCGGAGCACTGCCCCCCGAGCCGTTGGCCAAAACCCCGGTCGACGCCCCGCCCGCCTCCCTGCCGTAACACCCTGCCACCAGCCTTTGCCTGACGCCGTTAACGGGCCCCGGATGGGGGTTAGGCCGTGGTACGTTCCCCCTCCTTGTCCGAAAGTTGTTTTATTAATAACGAACGTTTGACCGACATAGGTCAATCACGCGTCCGGGGAACCCGGGTGCGTGGGGTCTTACTTTTATTGGTATACAAACGAATATATTCGGGGGAAGGGGTAACATGTTCAACAATCTCAAATTCAGCACCAAGATCATGCTGGTGGTGGTAGCCGGTTTCCTGATCAGCTACGCCGTCAATTTCTGGGTCGTCAAGGACAGCCTGGAGCAGGAAGCCATGGACGCCATGGTGGAAAAAGCCCGCGCCATTACCTAGGAGGCCGAAAACGCCCGCGTCTTCATGGCCGAATTGCGGGGCAAGCACAATGCCTTTGACGACAAGACCCTGTTGGCCGACGTGGAGGCCAAAATGGCCGGCACCACCAACCGGCTGGCCGACGCCAAGCGCACCGACTATTACTGGACCATCCCGGTGGTGGCCGCGTGGAACGTGGGGCAGCGCTACGCCGAACGCTCCGGTTACACCTTCAAGGTACCCAAGATACAGCCGCGCAACCCGGACAACGAACCCAACGAGATGGAGCGCGAGATGCTGCTCTCCCTCACCAAAAGCGGCGCAGAAGAACTGTATCAGGTAGACAGTAAGGACAACGTGCTGCGCTATGTGAAGCCGGTAGTGCTCTCCAAGGAGTGCATGATCTGCCACGGCACCGTCAAGGATTCCATCACCGGCACGGACACCGATCCCCTGGGCTTCGAAATGGAAGGCTGGAAGGAAGGCGAGGTGCACGGCGGCTTTGAGGTCATTGCAGATCTTGCCCCCATGCAGGCAGCGGTGGCGGGCACCCTCAAGAAGAGTTTTCTGTTCGGCTGCATGCTCATCCCGAGCGCCATCTTTCTGATCATGCTGTGCATGAAAAAATTCGTGGTGGCGCCGGTGACCCGTGTGGTGGAAGCCCTCAAGCGCGTGGCTGCGGGTGACCTCACCCGGCAGGAGCCGGTTACCAGCCACGACGAGATCGGCGTGATGCTGTCAGAGCTCAACACCACCATGCTGCAGTTGTCCAGGACCGTGCAGATGGTCAACAACTCGGCGGAAACGGTCACCACCGGCTCTGCGGAACTTGCCCTGGGCAACAATGAACTGTCGCAGCGTACCGAGGAGCAAGCGGCTTCGCTGGAAGAGACAGCCTCGTCCATGGAAGAGATGACGGCGGCCGTCAAGTCCAATGCCGAAAACGCCGCCAAGGCCAATCAGCTCGCGGGCGGCGCCCGCCAGCAGGCCGAGGGCGGCAGCGAGGTGGTGGGCAAGGCGGTCACCGCCATGCAGGAGATCACCCATTCGTCGCGCAAAATCGCGGAGATCATCGGCATGATCAACGAAATCTCCTTCCAGACCAACCTCCTCGCCCTCAATGCGGCGGTGGAAGCGGCCCGTGCCGGTGAGCACGGTCGCGGCTTCGCCGTGGTGGCTTCGGAAGTGCGTAACCTGGCGCAACGTTCCGGAAACGCCGCGAACGAGATCAAGAAGCTCATTGAGGACTCGGTGGTTAAGGTGGGCAACGGCTCCGCGCTGGTGGAAGAAACCGGCAAGGCGCTGATGACCATCCGCGATTCCGTGGCCAAGGTCACCGACATCGTGTCCGAGATCAACGCCTCCAGCCAGGAGCAGGCCTCGGGCATCGATCAGGTCAACAAGGCCATCGCCGAAATGGACGAGGTAACCCAGCAGAACGCCGCACTGGTGGAAGAGGCTGCCGCCACCTCCGACACCCTGTCCGAGGAGGCGCGGAACCTGATTGAGGGGATGCGCTTCTTCAAAATCAATTCGGATGGCAACTCCCCATCCTACGGGCGGGAACATCATCCGGTCAGCGCCGGAAATTTCCGCTCCTCCGGACATGCGGACACGGACACCGGCAGGCCCGGAAGTTCCGGTCGTGCGGGGTTTGTGGCCCGCGCCGGATCCCGCACCAAGGCCCGGAAATCCGCCACTGTCCCTGACAAGGGCGCCGGGACGGGCGTCAGCACCTCGCATGGCGAGACGGAGGATTTTTAACTCCCGACGTTAAAAATCCAACGGCAACGGGGTCGGGAGCAGGTGTACCTGCTCCCGACCCACACCCACGGCCGGACCGTCCCTCAGAGCGGTCCGGCCGTGCTGCGTTCGAGAGGCTTTATCCTAATATCCCCGCTTCACCTCGGCGATCTCCGGCAGTGGCGGAACCTCGCCATGGGCGGCGGCGGTGAGCCAGGCGATTTCGGCGGCATACCCCCCCTCCCCTGCCGGGGTTTCCAGCATCATCGGCACACAGCGGGTGCGCGGGTCGGTCACCAGCCGGAGGAACGCGTCGGGGCCGATGTGGCCACGCCCGATCAGGGCGTGCCGGTCTACATGGCTGCCGCGCTTCACCTTGCTGTCGTTGACGTGAAAGGCCAGCAGCTTTTCCAACCCCAGCAGGCGCTCAAACTCCTCCCAGGTAGTGTTCCAGCCCGCCTCGGTGTCGATGGCGTACCCGGCCGCGAACACGTGGGCGGTGTCCACGCAGATGCCAAAACGCTGCGGCTGCTCCAGCCGCTCCAGGATCGCCGCCAGTTCCGCAAAACTGCGGCCCACCGTGCTGCCCTGCCCGGCTACCGTTTCCAGCACCAGCTTGACGGGGGTGTCGGGAAAGGCCGCGGTCACCCGGTTGAGGCTGTCGGCGATGGTGGCGATGCCCCATTCGACGCCTTTGCCCATGTGGGCGCCGGGGTGAAAATTGAGCAGGCCGATGCCCAGTCGGGTGCAACGCTCCACCTCGGCCATGAACCCCGCCAGGCTTTTCGCGTGCTTGTCCGGGTCCGGGGAGCAGAGGTTGATGAGGTAGCTGTCGTGGCTCATCACCGTGCCGATGCCGTGCTGCCGAACCCCGGCGGCAAAACCTTTTATCTCGGCGTCACCGAGATCCTTGTGGCTCCAGCTCATCTGATTGCGGGTGAAAATTTGCATGCACCCCGCCCCCAGCTCCGCCCCCCGGGGCGGAGATTTGTCCACCCCCCCGGCGGTGGAGATGTGGCAGCCGATTTGAATTTCGTCCACTGGTTGCGCGGTCTGTGTCATTCGGTCCGGGTGTCCAATCTGTCTATCCGGCCCAGACTATCCGATCCAGAAATGAGGGTTCCAGGCCACCTCCCACAGGTGACCATCGGGGTCGGCAAAGTAGCCAGAATGGCCACCCCAGTCGGCATCGCTGGCGGGTTTGACCAGCGTTGCCCCGGCCTTCACGGCGGCGGCGAGGAGGGGGGCCACCGCCTCCCTGGTACGCACATTGTGGGCCAGGGAAACGCCAGAAAAAACTCCGGCGGGACTGTCTTTCACCCCGGCATCCGCCGCCAGGTCCGTACGCGAAAAAAGCCCCAGCCAGGTTCCGGAAAGATTGAGAAAAGCCACCACCCCGGGCTGACTGGCCGGGTACAGGGGAAATCCCAGGCCGTCACGGTAAAAGGCCACGGCGCGGTCCACATCGGCCACCCCCAGGGTGATCATGCTGATGCGGGGTTCCATTGGCGGGGTCGTGAGGGGAAGGCTCATGTGGAGTGTTCCATGCGAATAAGGTCATTGTTGCTTCGGGGAGATGCGGGTCAGCACCAGGCCTCCCCCCGCTTTTTTCCGGTCCGGGGAATTTTTTTCCTCGGGCGGGCCGGGGGGAAGGATCGACTCCGCCGGGTGCAACGCCGTCCATACCGCCTCCGCCGTGGTGCGGTTCATGCCCGGCGCGGCGGTGATGTCTTCAAGAGACGCCCCGCGCAGGCCCTCCACGCTGCCAAAATTTTTCAGCAGCGCCTGTTTGCGGACCTTGCCCACACCGGCGATGCCGTCCAGCTCCGAGTCCCGCAGGCGCAGGCTGCGCAGCTTGCGGTGGTAGGTGATGGCAAAGCGATGGGCTTCGTCCCGCAGTTGCTGAAGGATGCGCGTGGCCGGTGCGCCGGGCTTGAGAACACCGGGGTTTTTGACGCCGGGGCGGAACACCCGCTCGAATTTTTCGCCCTTTTCCTTGGCCAGCGCCACCACCGCCGGACCGCCGGGCGGTGGTGGGATGCCCGCCTCGTGAAGGGCCTTCAGGGCCATGGACAGTTGCCCGCGCCCGCCGTCGATGAGGATCAGGTCAGGCAATTTTTGGCCGGTTTCCATCCCGGCTTCCCGCAGGCGCGTGTAGTGGCGACGGACCACTTCGCGCATGGCGGCAAAATCGTCCGGGCCGTCGGTGGTGCGGATGCGAAAGTGACGGTAGTCGGATTTTTTCGGCCCCGCCCCCTCCCACACCACCATGCTGGCCACGGTCAGTTCCCCCTGGATGTGGGAGATATCAAATCCTTCGATGCGGTGGGGCAAGCGGTCCAGGTGCAGGGTCTTTTGCAGGGCGACGAGGCCCCGCTCCCCGGCCTTTTCCGCCTCCAACCGCTCGGTGAGGGATTTTTCGGCGTTGGCTGCTGCCAGTTGCAACAGGGCCATGCCCCGCCCGCGCGCGGGGGATTCCAGCACGCACTTGCCCTTTTTACCTGAATGGGCGTTGCGGCGGGCACCCAGCCATTCGGCCAGCAGCGCCTCGTCCGGCACGGGCATGGGCAACAGGATTTTTGCCGGTACCGGCACGCGACCGTCGTAAAACTGCTGGATGAAGCCGCACACCACCTCGCCGCCGTCCATGTCGGACAGCTCCTCCCACACAAAACCCTTGCTGCCCACCAGCGCCCCCTCGCGCACGAACAGTACCTGGAGTGCCAACCAGCCCCCAAGACGCGCCAGACCGTAGATGTCCACGTCGCCGCCACCGGGGGCGGTGATGCGCTGGCGGGTGAGAGTGGCCTGGATATGGTAAATCTGGTCGCGCAGGCGCGCCGCCTGCTCGAACTGGAGGGCATCGCTGGCGGCCTGCATGCGGGTGGTCAGGAGATTCACCAGTTCCCGGTCGTGGCCTTCGAGGAACATGCGCACCTCGCGCACCGTGGCGGCGTAGTCGGCGGCGCCCTGAAAACCGGTGCATGGCGCCCGGCAGCGACCAATCTGGTATTGCAGGCAGGGACGGTCGGAGGTGCCATCAATGACGATGTCGCAGTCGGCCAGAGGAAAATGGTTGTGGATCACCCTGAGGGTTTCGCGCATCGCCCCGGCGCCGACGTAGGGACCGTAGTAGCGGGCTCCGTCGTCCTGGGCGCGGCGCACCACAGTGAGGCGCGGAAACGCGTCCTGCACGCTGAGGCGGATGTAGGGGTAGTTTTTGTCGTCCCGCAGCATCACGTTGTACTGAGGGCGGTGGCGCTTGATAAGGTTGTTTTCCAGCACCAGCGCCTCCACCTCGGAAGCGGTAATGATGGTTTCGATGCGCGCAATTTTGCGCACCATCACCCGGGTGCGCGGAGTGTGGGAAGTGTCCTTGAGGAAATAGGAGCGGACCCGGTTTTTGAGGGATTTGGCCTTGCCGACGTAGAGCACCTTCCCGACGGCGTCGTGCATCAGGTAAACGCCGGGCAGTTCGGGGAGATGGCGGAGGGTTTCCCGAAGTTTTTCGGGGACACTCTCCGGGAGTTTTTTGCGGACAGACTCGGGGATCTGGGTGGTCACCGGCAGATTGTATCAGCCACCATCGGCCGGGTCACAGGCTGCGGAAAAACGCCTCCTCGGCGTCTGACAGGGTTATCGTCCCGGTGCGGAAGTGTGTGGAGAGATGTCCATCCCGGATCCCCTGGGGGAACCCGTGCGCCAACGACGATTGCCACGGCGTGAGCATCAGCGACAGTTCGCCACCCACGCGCAGTGCCGCCATGGTTGCCAACGCCAGATTCTCGTTGCCGGAGATCAGCAATGGCAACCCCTCGCCGATATGGGGCGCCAGCACCAGCACGCGCATGCTCTCCAGGGGGGTATCGGTCGGGATTGAGGGACACAGGCGTGCCAGCCATGCCCCACGCCCGGTGAGGGCCGCATGGGCGCTGGCCCCACCAATGAGGGCCGCACTGCCGTCTCCGAGATCAAAACTCACCACCACCGGCAGGCCCTCGGCATCCAGCGCCAGCATGGGGGCCAGCATCCGGGCCGACACATTGGAGACCGAGGCGTGGGACATTGCCGGAGACACGCCGGAGGGGCCCGGCAGCGGCAATTCCGCCACCAGCACCCGGCTCACCCCCAGCACCCCGGCCAGGGACTGGGCAATCAATGGACGCAGTTCATCTTCCGGGGGTAGCGGCTCGGCTTGGATCAGCGGCGCCACCTGCCGTGCCCGCCCTCAGGAATTGCCCGCAGCCCGCACGGTGGCACCCCGGCTCACGGTGCGCGCACTGCCAGCGGTGGCGGCTTCCAGGTCCGCATCGCACAGGTCGGCCAGAATCAAGGTGGCGATCCCCTCCACGGCACGAGTTTGTGCGGTGTCCGGCGGCTCGGGTGCGAGCAGGTCCACCGGAGCATAGGGGTTTGGGGGAGCCGGAATGAAACCGAAACTGACCACTTCCACGCCCAGAAAGCGCCGCACCCCGTCGGCCAGCTTTTCGAAATGCAGGGCGGCGGACGGTCGGTCGCGGGCGTGCAGGATGGTCACCCCCAAGGTGACTCCCTCACGCAGCGCCAACGCCGCCTTGGAAAAGCGATAGGCCGCCAGCAGCCCATCCCGGCTGGCGGGCACACCCATCAACACTCCGCCGAACTCCACCGCCACCGTCACGTGCCGGGCCTGGAGCGGCACCAGACACAACGCCGGGGCTGGGTCCAGGGCCGCCGCCCGTTCCCGGATCGCTGCGGAATCCAAGGCGGGGCCGCCCCCCCCCTCCGGGAGGGGGGGAGCAGCTTCGGTATGGTGGGATGTATCCGGGGTTGAGGTGGGCGAAGCGGACTCCTGGGGCCCCCAGTAAACCTCCAGGATCCTTGCCAGCCTCCCACGGGCACAGAGCGCCTGCGCAAGGCTGTGGTGCGGGAATGGGACATCGCCGGACACCGATACAATCGGCATCACATGCGGGTGCCCCGCTTCCGGACGGGTCCGGCTGCCCGGCCCCGTCAGGAAATGGTGACTGATCTTCTCCAGCCGCTCGCGGGAGGTGCTGGCGGCGGATGCAGTGCGACTGTTCACAGGGCGGCGGCCTCGCCGGTTTCGTCGACGCGCAGGAGCGAATTGCTGCCGCCGTAAATGTTGGCGACCCGCACCGGATTACCGGGGTCTTCCTGCCAGATACCGTCCACGACCACACGGTACTGGTACTCGCCAGGCTCCAGTTTCATGACCTTGACCAGGTTGCCGTCACGCACCTGGGTGTTCACTCCGCGATCCGGGATCCAGCCGTTGAAATCTCCGGCCAGCTGCACGCGCTTGGCTCCCATGCCCTTGAACAGCAGGGTGACTTCGTGCTGCGACGCTTCCGCCTGGGAACGGTGGGCCAGGAACGCTGGCGGGAAACCACTGGCGCGGCGTACCGCGGCGTTGAAGTCCGCGTCGCTGGAGACCTCGATGGACGGAGCGGCGGGCGCGGCGGCAGACATGGTGGAAAAACCCACTGAAGGCGGCTTGGACACCACATCGGAGGTAACTTCAGGATTGGCTTCGGAAGCAATTTCGAAAACCGGCTCGTCGGCGATTTGGTCGCTCGCCCGCAGCAGATCCTGGGTCGCCTCGCCAGCGTCCGCACGAATGGCGTCGTTGTCGAAGTCGTCATTTTCCCACCCGGCTTCGGCGTCGCCCACGTCATTCCCCGGGGCATCGCCCAGGGTCTCTGTGAGGCTGTCGTCGTGGGCCAGTATTTCTTCCGCCGCCCCTTCTGCCGTTTCTTCCGATACGGCTGCCGGGAACTGGCGGTCCACCGACTCCAGCACCTCGAACGGTTCGCCATCGGCTTCCGCCGCCTCCGGCTCGCCGTCCATGCTCCAGGAATTGGGCTGCGACGGGGTGGCAATGCCGTTCATGCTTTCCGCCAACAGGGCGGACAGAATGGGGTCATTGGAAAACCCGGTCTGCGATCCCTCCCCGTTCTCTGCATCCTCCTCGTCATCCGTGGTGGCGGACGAGATGCGCCCCTCCTCCGCCAGAGCCGAGAGCAACTCGGCCCGATCCTTGTCGTTCAGCAGCGCGAATGCCGGAGGTTCGGCCAATTCCGGTGATCCGGCTGCGGCTTCGCGGGCCAACGCTTCGCTGACAAAGCGGGAGATCTTTGTGGTGCGCGGGGCATGGTCTGTTTCCGCATTCAGCCCGCCCGGCTGCGCCGGGCCCTCTTGATTCACCACTTCGTAGTGTGCCACACCCGCCACCGCCGCCGCAGAGACGGCGCGGGAGATCGGCTCCCCCGCAGCCGCGGCCGCCAAGGGCACATGACGGGACGGGACGGGTCGCGGCTTCTGACCGGATTTGGAGGTGGTCCGTGCGGAGCCGTTTCCACCTTCGGGGCGGGCGTTGCGGAACGCCGTCACGGTGACGCGCCCCACCTGTTCGCCCATTACCTCGCGGGCCAGACGATCGTAATCCAGGGCGCCGACGCAATCCGGGTCGTGCTGGATCACCGGCACGCCCCGGTAGGCAGCCTCCTTGAGGCGCACCGTGGTGTGGATCAACGCCTGGGACATCAACTCGGGGAACATGCCACGCAGTTCGCGCAGGATGTCGCGGGAAAAACGCGGGCGATAATCCACCATGGTGGGAACCACGGTAATGGACATCTCGGCGTTGTATTTTTCCGCCAGCAGGTCGATGGTTTCGTTCAGCCGCGACACCCCGTCCAGGGAGAATACGCTCAGATCCACCGGCACCAGCACCCGATCGGCAGCGCGCAGGGCGTTGAACGCCAGCAAGCCCAGGGATGGCGGACAGTCGATCACCGAAAAATCGTAGCGATCGGCCACGCTGGCCAGATGCGACGCCAGGCGCCACTCGCGCTCCGGAGTGTCGGCAAGCAGGTGCTCCACCGCAGCCAGGGAAATGGTGCCGGGCACCAGGTCCACCCCCTTGGCAACGCCGGGAACGATCACCTGCTCGAGGGTGGCCTCGCGCAGGAACACCTCGTACAGCCCCTCGCGCTCTTCGCAGGCCTGGCCCAAACCGAGGGATGCGTGCCCCTGCGGGTCCATATCGATCAGCAACACCCGCTTGCCCCGGTTACCCAGGCACGCGGCCAGATTAATGGCCGTGGTGGTCTTGCCGCACCCCCCCTTCTGGTTCGCAACTGCAATATTTTCCATAAAACCCCCTCCCTGTCTGTATTGGGAAGTCACCCTGCCCCGGAAAAACCGCAACGGCCTCCGGGAACCCATCAGAACGCGCTATCCCCGGGACCTGTGGCTCCCTCTCCTCAGGCCGCCGCGCCGGATCCGGAGGCAGGCGCCTCACCGTCGTCCGACCATCCGGGAAACAGCTCTTCCTGGACCGGATCGGCAGCCTCCTTCCGCCGCAACCGCTCCACGTCCCGCGCCAGTTCGGCCACGGGAAACACCCACTCCTGTCCGGAGAGGGCCTCGAAGGCCGCCCCGCCATGGAACACCAGCACCACGTCTCCCGTGGCCACCAGCGATACTTCTTCCAGGGGACGACCGACATCCGGCAAAAACCGGATCAGCGAGGTGATGCTGCTGCGGATGCGCTGCAACGAAACCCCGGCGTCAATCAGGCGCTTGGCCGTGCGCAGGGCGATTAAATCGCGGAAGGTGTAACGGGCATGCCCACCGGCGGTGGTCACCGACGGCTCAATCAGCTCCGTCTGACGCCAGTACACCAGTTGCCGACGACTGACGCCGGTCAACGCGATGGCCTGGCTGCTGCTGAATCCGTCTTCCATCTCACCTCCCGACCGAACCCTGGCAACGGCCGCCGTCGCGACGACCGTCTTACGAACGGCACTGTAAGCCAGATTTGCAGGTAATCACACGCGTGTCAAGAGGTAAAATGCCAAAAATCATATTTCTTGGCATTATTTATCTCAATCACCTGGTTTACGGCCTCCCGGCTCCGCTTTCATAGGGAAGTTCCCTTATCCTTTCACCCGTCCACCGGCGCGGGGTTTCACCAATCCAGCGCGTGCGCTGTACGGTGGTCACTAACAATTAGGCAGGCATCCCGGTCGTCCAACCCGACACACTGGCGCTGCCTCCGTGAGGTCAAGATGCTCCACCAGTCCGCCCCCCTATCCGACCCCAAACCCCGTCCGCCGAGGCCGCACGTTCCCGGTTTATGGTCCGGCAATTTGTGTCTCGCTCTGTGTTTTGGTGTGAGTCTTGGTGCCTGTCTTGCGGGCTGGGCCGTTCCGGCGCTGGCGGCGCTTCCCGACCTGGCACCTCTCGACCGCCTGTTGCATCGGCATGTGCGGGCCGGGGAAATCCACGGGGTGGCCCTGAATCGGGTGGACTACGCCGCCTGGGGGGCTGACTCCGACCACGCCGCCGCCCTCGCGGCCCTGGAAAATTTCGATGCGGGGAAACTGGCCAGTCACCAGGAGCAGCTCGCGTTCTGGATCAACGCCTACAACCTTTTGGCCATCCAGGTGGTCATTGAGCATCGGACGCAGGGCTCCATCAGGGACGCCGGCGGGCTGTTCACACCGGTATGGAAAATCCCCGCCGGGCGTGTGGGGGGGCGCGAGGTGACACTGGACCAGATCGAACACCGCATCCTGCGCCCCATGGGGGACCCGCGCATCCACATGGCCATCGTGTGCGCCTCGGTGAGTTGCCCGGACCTCAGACCGGAAATCTATGTTCCGGAACAACTCGAACAACAGCTCGACGATCAGGCGCAGACTTTTCTTGCCAACCCGAAAAAGGGGGTGGTGGGGGATGGCAACGTGCGGCTGTCGCGCATTTTTGACTGGTTCGAAGACGATTTTGGCGGGAGGGCGGGGGTGCTGGCGTTCGTGGCCCGCTACCGGGGGGGGAATGTTCGTCGCGTGGACGGCTATTTTGACTACGACTGGGCGCTCAATCGACAGTAGATTCGGGGGCAGCCGATCAGGCAGCGGCCAGGCGCGCCACGGCGATGCCCAGCCCCGCCGCCGCCACGCACAGCACCACATTGCCTGCCGTGTTCGCCAGGGCCAGCATCAGGTTGCCATCCCGCAGCAAGGCCCAGGTTTCCAGACTGAAGGTGGAAAAAGTGGTGAAGGCACCCAGAAAACCGGTGGCCAGCGCCACCCGGAGGGTGGGGTCAAACCCCGCACGCAACGCCCCCAGTTCGAACACCGCCCCCAGCAACAGAGAGCCGGTCACGTTCACCAGCAGGGTGCCATAGGGGAACCCGGCGGGCAGGGCACGCAACGCCCACATCCCGATCAGGTAGCGAGAGACCGCCCCCACAAACCCGGCCAGCCCGATGGCCAAAATCACGCGCATGAGCATCTCCCGCAGGCCACACCCTGTGCCTCCCGCCTCCGTTCCCGTCCACGTCCGGGGGCGCGAGGGGCCGTGCGGAGCCGATCAGTGCAACACATAGAATGCGTAGGCCGCATAGAGCAGCCCACCCCCCGCCAGATGGATGGGCGCAAGCCCACCGCGCAGGCGCAGGAAAATCAGCAGCAATGCAACGCTCAGGATCGACAGGCCACCGGCCACCACGATGCGCTGATCCAGTTGCCACGGCGTGCCAAGAAGGCCGACAGTGACCGGGAACGTGGCCTGGAACATCATCGCCCCGGTAATGTTGCCAATCGCCATCTGGTCCTTGCGCTGGTACAGCCAGATGAGGCTATTCATTTTTTCGGGCAGTTCTGTGGCGATGGGGGTGATGAGCAGGGACAGGATCAGGGCCGGAATGCCTACATGGACCGAAAGCTCCTCCACCGCCCCCACAAACAGGTGGGCCCCCCCCACGATGGCGGTCAGGGCCAGGAAAATCTGGCCCCAGATGGACAGGAAGGACGGCTCGGCGGCGCCGGGGGCCAGCATCAGGGGCGGCAGTTCCTCTTCGTGGATGTTTGCCTCCTCGGCCACCGTCTTCTTGACGTAATAGCCGTACAGCAGCACCAGGAATACGGCAATGCCAATTTTGACGCCGTGATGGGGAATGAACGCGGCCCCCATGGCACAGGAAAACGCCAAAAGGAACAGGCGCAGTTCCAGATCAATCTGACGCGTGTCGAGGTTCAGGGAAGGCTCGCGCCGCCCCATGCGGGTGAACACGAACACCCCCAGCGCCGCCAGGGGAAGGGACAGGGTGCTGAGCATCAGGGGGGCACCGATGATGGCGCCGATGCCAATATCTTCCGCGGACTCCGTGGTGCCAAAAAAAATCGCCATAATGGGGATCATGGTCTCCGGCAACGCAGTGCCGACCCCGGCGAAGATGCTGCCAACCACGCCATCCGCAACCCCCAGCCGCTTGCCAAGCCACTCCACGCCGTTGGTAAAGACGTGGCAGCCCACCAGGATAATGGCCAGGGAACTGACAAACAGAAGAATCTCGATCAACATGACAGGGGACTATATCACAGGGATCCGGCGCCCGACGCCGGTTCCGGCGTGGCGCCCGGGGTACCAAACAGGGGGTGTGGAAACGCCGGCGTGGCATCCCTGCCGCCACCCGCACCGGTAAGGCCTACCCGAAATCGCACCATACTGCGGTCCGGAAACTCCACATACTCCACCGCCAGCAACCAGCACGAGCCAAGCAGTGTGAAGCCGTATCCGGCCTCCGCCCAGTGCTGGCCACGCTCGTCGTAATCACCGTGGGCAGACAGCGCCAGCCCCGCCCACGGACCCACCTCCATACGTCCCCGGTGCATGTGGGCGCGGGGTTCTGACGGGACCAGAGGTGTCACTGTGTCGGCCCAGAACGGGGTGCCCACCGCCATTCCCCCCCGGTCGTACACCTCCCCTGCGGAGACCCGAAACCAGCGTCTCTTCAGCGCCAGATCGGCAATCAGGCGTTGCACCGTGGCGGAAACCGGATCGTGCAGGGAGTCCACATGCAGCACCGCCCCGGCGGGTACCGGTACATCCACCTGGGAGCGCATCGGCCCGCGTGCGTGGCCGTCAAGATCGTAAGGGGCGGTCAGCCGCCAGTGTATCGCCCCCAGTCGCTGTCCCACTCGAAGTACCGCCTCCCTTGCCGGGGTGATGGCTTCCAGCGCGTCGAACCGCGCGGCGTTGGCCAGGTGTACCGGCACGTAGCGGTACTGCACCTGCAGCACCGCCTGGTGCGATATCCCCAGCAGGCGCCCGCGGATGCGGGTGGACAGGGCCGCCGACAGGGGGTAGGTGCGGGTTGCGGCGGGGCCGTCTCCGGCGGGGGTGGAACTGTACAGGATGGTACGCGCCTCGGCTCGGCCCGACAGGGTGAGAAACCGCCCCGGCAGGGGGGTGCTCAGGGTCAGGTGCGGGGCCAGGTCGGCGCGGGTCACCGTTCCCCCCCGGCTGCGGTACAGGTAATCCGCGTCCACCCCCACCCCGGCCCACACCGGTAACGGTCCCAGACGCCGGTCGAGGGTCTCCGCCTGCACCCGTGGCAGGTGCTGCACCGGGCTGGCCTGGGGGTCCACCAGATCCTCGGTGTGGCGCAACAGCACCGTGGTCACCGAGGCGGTGGTGGCACGGGTGGCGAACAGGTTCGACTCCAGACTTTCGGTGGTGCGCGCCTCCGCTCCTTCCCCCACAACCCGCAGGTAGTCGCGGCTGTTTACATGGCTGACGTCGGCGTGGACGTTCCAGCCGTGGGATCGCACGGTGGCGTGTCGCCATTGGGACAACACCAGGGAGTGCCCGGCGTCCCGGTCGTACAATCCTTCGGTCCGCACCGTCCCCTGGCTGCGCGCCGAGGTCATGTAGCGGTATTCCGCCTGCCCGCCAGAACCCAGTTTCGAGCGGTAATCATAGGCCACGGCCAGATCGGACGAGGGGTTGATGGTCCAGTAAAACGGCTGCACCACGCGCATGCCGTTGCGGCTGTCGTTGCCAAAACTGGGCAGCAGCAACCCGCTCTGGCGCCCGGAGGTGGGGAACAGGAACACCGGGACGTACAGCACCGGGACGTCGCGCACCCGGAAGGTGAGGGAACGCGCCACCAGCGTTTTTCCCGGTATCGCTGACAGGGAGCGCGCCGCCACCGACCAGGGCCGGGTTTCCCCCGGCGCGCACGGGCAGGTGGAAAACACCCCACGCCGCACCAGGTAGCGGCCGTTGGCCTGGCGGGAGATGGATTTACCCTCCAGGAAGTAGCTGCCGTCCAGCACCAATTCACCCCCCAACACCTGTCCGGAATTGTCCCCCAGGTTCCACTCGAAACGATCTCCCTTGAGCCGGTGCTTCCCGTCCTCAAGCAGCACGGAGCCCTCCCCGGCCACCCGCCCGCTACCGCGCTGCCATTCCAGCCGGTTGGCGCTCAAATGGGCTGAACCACGGGTCAGATGCACGTTGCCCTCGGCGGTTACGGTGTCCGATTCGCGGCTGTAGCGCGTGCTGTCGGCAGTAAGGTTGACGTCGGTCGCGGACGGGGTTGTGGTGCTGGCGGGAGCGGATTGGGCCAGCGACGGCACCGGTACGGACAGGAGCAGGCAAGCCGCAGCACCCCACCACCAATTGTGACGAGCGGTGCGGAATCCGCCGTGGAGAGTGCGGGGAGTGGAACTGCGGCACATCACGGAACGCACGGAGAGACCGAAGGAGGAAGCATTCCCGCCCGGCGCAGGGCGGCGCGGGCCTCGCCCAATGTGTAAATGGAGCCGGTGACGCACACCCTCCCACCCGCCTCACGCGCCGCCGCCACGGCGCGGCTTACTGCGTCACCCACTTGCGGCACTGCCATGACATCGGGGCATAGCGGGCGGGCTACTTCCGCCTGAGCCTGCAAATCGCCCCGCCGCGGGGTGTCGGGCGCGGTCAACACCAGGTGGGAGATGTGTTCCGCCAACGGCGCCAGCAGGGATTCGAAATCCTTGTCGGCAAGCACCCCCAGTACCAGCCACAGCGGCCTGTCGCCCTGCCAGGAGGCCAGAAACGCCGCCAGGGCGTGGGCCGCCTCCGGGTTGTGGGCCGCATCCAGCAGTAGCGGAGGGGCGTCGCCAATCATCTCCAGACGGCCCGGCCAGTGGGTGTGGCGCAGGGCGCGGCGCACCGCTCCCTCGGCCATGGCAACTCCAGCGGGCAGGTACAGTTCCAGCGCTGCCAGCGCCAAGGCTGCGTTGGTGCGCTGGTGGGCCCCCGCCAGCCCCAGCGTCAGCCCGGTGTAGTTGGTGCGGAGGCCACGCCAGTGCAGCGAATCCCCGTCTCCCATCAAGCCGAAATCGGCACCGTGGACATACAGGGGGGCGTCCACCTGGGCGGCGCGGCGGCGGATCACCTCCAGCGCCACCCCACTGGCGGCGGTGACCACCGGTATGCCGGGTTTGAGGATACCGGCCTTCTCTTCGGCGATGCTGGCCAGGTCCCGCCCCAGATGCTCGGTGTGTTCCAGAGAGACACCGGTGACAATGCAAACCCGGGGCACGAGGACGTTGGTGGCGTCCAGCCGCCCCCCCAGCCCGGTTTCCACCACGGCCACATCCACGGGGTTTTCCGGCCCTCCAGCCGGCCCTCCCACCGGCTTCCCCGCCAAGACCGTCGTCCCGCCCGTCGGCAGGTGGGCAAAATGGTCCATGGCCATGGCGGTGGTGACCTCAAAAAAGGTCGGCGGCGGGGCCTCCGGAAACATCGGCACCACCCGCGCCACGCGTTCCGCCACCCGCAGCAGATCGGCGTCGGAGATCGGTTCCCCGGCCACGCAGATGCGTTCCCGGAAATCCTCCAGATGCGGCGAGGTGTAGCGCCCGGTGCGCTGGCCGAAGCCCAACAACAGGGCGTCCAGAAACGCCGCCGTGGAGCCCTTGCCGTTGGTGCCGGCAATGTGGATGGAAGGATAATTTCGCTGCGGGTTACCCAACTTCGCGAGCAGGGAGGAGATGGTGTCGAGCCCGAGTTTGATGCCAAAGCGGGTCAGGCGTTCGAGGTACGCATCCACGTCCGCCCGCACCCGGAAGGTGGCGGGCTGCGTTGCCGGGGTTCCTGTCACGATCCGGCCTCCCGGTTCAGGCGACCGGCTGCGCTTCCTTGAAGCCGAAAAAGGTCAGCAGCCTTCCCAGCGTCTCGCGCATCTGCTTGCGGTGCACGATCAGGTCGAGCATGCCGTGTTCGAGCAGGAATTCGGAGTGCTGAAACCCCTCGGGGAGTTTCTGCTTGATGGTCTGCTCGATCACCCGCGGTCCGGCAAAACCGATCAGGGCGCCGGGTTCGGCGATGTTGATGTCCCCCAGCATGCTGTAGCTGGCGGCCACACCACCGAAGGTGGGGTCGGTCATCACCGAGATGTAGGGCAGATTGCGCTCTCCCATGCGGGCAATGGCGGCGCTGGTCTTGGCCATTTGCATCAGGGACAGAATCCCCTCTTGCATGCGTGCGCCCCCGGAGGCGGAAAACAGGATCAGCGGCACACGGCGCTCAATGGCACGCTCGGCAGCGCGGGTGATCTTCTCGCCCACCACCGAACCCATGCTGCCACCCAGAAAGGTGAAATCCATCACACCGACTACTGCCGGCCAGCCCAGGATTCGGGCCTCGCCTATCACCATGGCATCATTGCGACCGGTCTTCTTCTGGGCACGCTTGACGCGCTCCCGGTAGCGGATGGTGTCCTTGAACACCAGGGGATCACCGGAGGTGAGATTCGCGGACCATTCGACGAACGATCCCACATCGCATGTCAGACTGATGCGCTCATCCACCGAGATGGAAAAGTGGTATTCGCATTTGGGGCAGATGCGGTCGTTGCTGTCCACCTCTTTGCGGTAGATGATTTCCTTGCAGCCGGCGCATTTGATCCAGAACCCCTCGGGTATCTGGGTGCGCTCGGTGCCGGTGGTGGTCAGCTTTCTGAGTTTGCGTCGAAACCAGGACAATTTCCAAAACCCTCAACAGGTGAACGGCGACGCCGGACGGCGACCGGGCGCAGTCCCGGCGGGACTTCAGGGTAGCACAGGTTGCGGGATTTTGCGGAGGCCAAAAAGGAGAGCCCCCCCACGGCCTCAGTACATCTGGTGGTCCACCTTCAGGCGGTAGGCACCGTGCGGCCCGGCGGAGGGGGGGGCGTTGGCGGAGCGGGTGACGCGAATCAGGTAGCTGCCGGCCTGCAACCATACGTCGAGTTGGCTGGCCAGGTACTCCTTCATGTAGTTCCCCGAACCATCTTTCCGCAGGTTATCGCTTTGTCCGGGGTAGTTGGCCACGTTCGGCGGGCAGATGCTCACCCCGGTGGGAATCGGTGCACATTGCCCCGCGTAGTCCCGCACCATCACCGTGGGCTGGGGGATGCAGCCCTTTTCGGTGGGAAGGCAATAGTTGATGATCAGGTCCTGGTAGTTGTCGTTGGACACCAGAACCGGTGCGAGGGAGGCGTCCGTGACACCTGTGCCATCCAACAACTCCAGCACAGTATCCGCCCCGTCGGACAGGTCGAACGTGGTGATGACGTAGTGACTGCCCATAGTCGTAGCCGGGCCTGGAACGTCCAGCCAGTACAGGTCCACGTCGCCCTCGGGGTAGAGGGTGAACTGCTCGCCGATCGGGTAGCTGGCGGACATGCCGGAAACCGGACCAAAGCGGTGGGTTGCATCGCCGGTGCCGGAGACTGTGGCATTCAGTTCCGTCAGGGTGTCATCGGCTCCAAAAACGTCGTCGTCCAAACTCATGACCCGGTCCTGAACCATCTGTGCCCGCAACGCTACCCGCTGCTGCGATGTCAGCGTCGGCTCCAGCGTCTGCCAGAATCGCCCGAAGGTCATGATCGTGCCCGGTGGCAGGTCCCGGCTGGCCGCCAGCATGTTGTACATGCCGTCCTTGCCGATGCCCGGCGCGCTCGGCACGCCATTGTAGATGTCCCACAGGGCGGCACTCACCGAGGCCTCGCTGGTGCCGGTCTTGACGCGGGCGCGGAAAAACGCGGAACTGACCAGGGCCGGCTCGTTGTCCGGTTTGCGGGGGTCGCCAATCAGCGCCTCGGGCGTGTCGATCTCGTAAGCCCACTGCAGCGCCTTCTGGTCCCCCTGTGTGAGGGTGAAAGCGTTGATCATCCACTGAGGCCCCTCCAGGCTGGAGGCCGCGGCAGGATTAAGGTCACGGATCATGGCCGAAACGAAGGAGGCCCACCCCTCCGACCAGGCCAGGCGCGCATCCTGTGTGTAGCCGTTGATGTAGTGCTGACCACCGTGGGAACTGTCCAGACCCAGTTGGTCGACGACGAAATGGCCAAATTCGTGGAGAATGGTGTCGTCGTCGAACTCGTCCGAGTCGCCACCGCTCTCGCCGCTGATGTGCATGCGCCGCAGCCCCGGGTGATAGTGGGTGCCGGAGGTGAGGTCGGCGCGCCACTCCACCACCATGTCCGCCAGCAACTTTACGCCGGAGCTTGTTCCCCAGGCGCTCTGGATGGTCTGGTAGCCCGAGGTCACCACGTCGAGAATGTTGAAAGCACCACCGACGCGCACGTTTATGCCGACGGACAGGGGAACCTGGTCGTCCACATGCACACCCAGGGAGGGAAGCCGGGTAAATCCGCCGCCACCCGCCGCCACCAGCGCGCCATTCACCCGATAGGGCTCCGCACCGGTCTCACGCAGATAAGTAACCGTGACAGTGCCGAGCCCCCCCACGTCCGGCGGGGTGGCGACCGTCTGTACCTGCACCCGGACCTCCGCCGCCGCCTGATTGGACGCCACGCAGTAGATACCGTGACTGTCGGTGATGGCATTGCCGAGTGCCACCGGCGGGGTGGAACCGTCATACACGGTCACCTTGGCATAGCGCACCGGAAGCCATCGGCTGTTGCTGAATCCGTAGCGGCTGTATGGCCGGTCCTCATAAAAAACCGCGCCGCCGTACTGGTTGCCCGATTTGTTGCACGAGACGTCCGGTGTGGGTAGGGCGCCCACGCCATAGTCACCCCCGCCACCCCCGGAAGGGCGCCCGCCACAGGACGCCAGAACCAACGCCAGCCCCAGTGCGGCCAGCGCGGCAAAAGCCCCTGTGGCGCGCCCGCCGCTACTTGGCGGGATACACGAGTACGCCGTCCAGAAGGACCGGTTCGGGAACGGCGGGCGGGGCATCGGTGACGGCAACTCCTTCGGGCACACGAATGGTGATGGTCTCGCGGTAGTGAACTCCCTGCTGCATATTCGATGCCGAACTCGCCGTAATCACCACCACCACAGTGCCGGGCTGGCCCACTTTCATCCGCCAGTCCAGCGGATGGTTGCCTGGGGCAAGCTTCCCCTTCCACATCTGCGTGCCCTTGGTGAGAGCCACGCCACGGGAAGGGGTGACCTCCACCTGCACGTTCATCGACGCCAGCGCATCCACGGTAACGGTCAAGCCCTGGGCTCCGTCCACCCCCGGAGTGGAATCCATTTTCCAGTTTACGGAAATTGGTGGCAACGGTTTGGTGGCCCCAACAGGCCCCGAGACGCACGCCACCAGGGCCAGGGCCAGGACTATTGTGAGCCCGGCAACCCGCTGGATTTTCGGCAGGCCAGCGACCACCCCGCGGGCGGTGCTCCCAAATTGCCGCCCGGACTGCAACATGAACGCACGGACGTTTGCCAATTCCGCAGAAATTTTCATCATTCGACGCGCCACCACAGTACCTCCATCCGTTGTTTTCCAAGCACGTTCCCCCGCATGACCCTCCCCATCATGGCACGCACCGTGCGCTGTGTCTCCCCCACCATGCCCGTGGCCTCCACCAGAAAGTGATTACTCTGTTGTACAAACAGGGGTTTGAGGGCATTGATCAGGCGGGTGTCGGTACCCAGTCCGTGCACCGCCAGCAGGGCACCCAGGTCCACCGTCTTGAACGGCTCGTCCGCGCGCATGCGCAGGATATCGTTCACCACACCCTGGGGCATCTCCTCGTCCAGGGCGCGCAGTAGTTCCTCCGGCGCGGTATTGATGTTGAGCTTCAGGGGCCGGACCGGAGAGGTGGTGCCCCCGGAATTACCGCTGCCAACTCCGCCGGGTGGCTCCTCGATCACTGTGATGTACTCGCCGAGGCGGGCCCGGATCTCGCGCGTGTATCCCTTTACCAGCGCCAATTCGTCCAGCGTGCGGAAGCGGGAGTTGGCCACCGGATAGGGCCGCTCCAGCGCCTGGTAATAGGACATTTCAGCGCCGCCCCCACGCTCATCGGAATCCTCGTCCAGCCAGTCCAGCAAACTGTCCACCAAGGGCGCCACATCTTCCGGTTCCAGATTCAACACGTTCTGCAGCATGCGGCGGTAGATATCGGTCTGTGGCTGGGGGGGGCCGTCAGCATCCGGGTCGCTTTTGAGGGTGTTGATGTCAAATTTGCCGTCTTCGTCGGAAATCAGCAGATGGGCGGTGCCCCCCCCTGCCTCCATGGGCATCTGGGCCACCAGATACCAGTATTCGTCCATGCCGTCGTAGGAGCCGGATTCCACGGTATCCACGTACAGCAACACGCTGGCGGCCTGGGCCGCCGAGTCGGCCAGCACCGAGGCTTGGGAATAGTCGCGGAAATTCCCTGCGCCACGCAGATCCATGCGGGTGTGGAAGTCCAGTTCCAGGATCAGGGTGATCATCAGGGTCACTGCGAGCAGTGTGATGATCAACGCGATTCCCCGCTGGTCGCCCCCTGCCCGCCCGGCATTTCCGGGTCTCGGCTGCGCGTTTGATCCGTACATGGGCTGTGCCTTTGGCCCCGGCCGACTTCCCCCGGCCAATTACTGTCTGTCCGCAGGGCGCTCGCCGCGCCCCAACATGCGGCCGAAGCAGAAGGAAATCAGGGAGATGATCACCGTCCACGATACCATCATGAAAGCTGCTCCACCCCAACTCAAACCGGTGTTCATGACGGGTGCTCCATCTCGTCCATGGGCTTGCCGCCCCAGCGCTTGTGCACGCCAAACAGGATGGCGGCGAACAACCCTAAAATCAGCAGGCGGGCCCCCCAGCGGTAGGGCACCGCCTCTGGCACCACCCCGCGCATCAGAAGCATGCCGATGGCCTCCTGCCAGGTCCACACCACCAGAATGACAACCAGAAACAGCGGGGTGACGTACTTGATGACGTAGTAAAACACCCGGGGAATGGCGAGTTCGGCCCCGCGCGTGATCTCGCCCCAGGCGCGGTCCATGCCAAATACCCAGGCGAACAGGATCACTTCAATAAGGGCCATCACCACCAGGCCGAAGGTGCCGACCCAATAGTCCATCTCGTCCAGAAAGCCGTAGCGCTGGAAGAAAATCACCGGCTGGATAAGCACCAGCATGACCGCCCCCACCACCAGCGCCGCGCGCGGGCGGGTCAGGCGGAAGTCTTCCTGCAAAAACGCCATGGCGGGTTGCGCCATGGCCACCGAACTGGTGACCCCGGCCAGAAACAGCAGCAAAAACCACATGCTACCGAAAAACTGCCCGAACGGCATCTGCTGAAACACCACGGGGAGGCTCAGAAAACCCAGAGAAAACGAGCCTCCGGAGGCGATGGCCTGGGTCTGCATGGGGCCGAAGAAGACCACTGCGGCGGGAATCGCCAGAGTGCCGCCGATGATGACCTCCACCCCCTCGTTGACGCTGGCGGCGGCCAGCCCGGTGAGCGCCAGGTCCTGTTTTTCGCGGATGTAGCTGGCATAGGTCTGGATGGCGCCGAAGCCGAGGCTGAGGGTGAAAAAAATCTGCCCCGCCGCCGCCAGCCACACCTTGCCGTCGCCCAGTCGCGACAAGTCGGGGTTCCAGATGAAGCCCAGTCCGGCCCCCACGTTCCAACCGGGGTTGGCGGGATTCGGCTCCAGGGTGAGGACCCGCGCCACCAGGGCCACCCCCAGTACAAAGAGTACCGGCATGGCGATGCGGGCCAGGGTTTCGAGGCCCTTGACGACACCGCGAGAGAGAATCCAGACCACCAGCAGCAGGGTGGCTACAAAGAAGAAATAGGCCGCTCCGATACCGGAAAAATACTGGTTTTTTTCCACCCCGAGGTAGCCGTCGAAGAAGCTCCCCATGGCCGTCTGGCTGGTCTCGCCAAAATACGTGCCCGCCGCAGAGAAAAAGGCGTAGCCCATGCACCACGAGACGATGTAGGTGTAGTAAATCACCAGCGCGCTGGTGATGAGGATGCCCAGAGCGCCCACGTACCGCGCCGCCGGGTGGCGCCACAGCAGGCCGAACATGCCGGGGGTGGTGCCGTAGCCGTACACGCCGCCCCGGCGACCCATGGCCAGTTCCACCCACATGAGGGGGATACCCATCAGGATGAGAGAGATGAAATAGGGCACCATGAAGGCGCCACCGCCGTTCTCGGCCACCTGGCGCGGAAAGCGCAGCAGGTTACCCAGCCCCACGGCATTGCCCGCCAGGGCCAGCACCAGCCCCACCTTGGTGGCCCATACCTCGCGCTGCTGGCGGGCAGTCATACCCGGCTCCGGCGGCGGGGCGTCATCACGACTCTACCTTGACCACATTGCGCGCCTCGGGGCCGCGCCGTCCCTCCTCGCATTCAAACTCCACGGTGTCGCCCGCCTTGAGGGTTTTGAAGGTGGCGCCCACCATGTGCACGAAGTGCAGACGCACCTTTTGCCCGTCCTCGCGCACGATCGTTCCCTGCCCGCTATCCTTGCCGAGCCGCTCCACCGTCCCCCGGTAAATCTGCGCCATCCAGTCACTCTCCCCGAAAAAAAACCGTCCGGAACTGTCGAAACCTGCCGCCGCGCGCCGGAACCCATGGCTTTTCCGGCGACACACAGCCGTGTGCAAATATCCCTTTTTACAGAGAATCCGTCAACCGTGCCCCGGCCACACGCCGACGGGCCACCCGCAGCCGGGCGCTGCAAAGGTCAGGGGATTGCCCCACGGCGTCAGAACGTCAGCACCCGGTCCGCCCCGGTGACGAGCCGGTGCAGGTCCGCCATCGTGGAGACGGGGCAGACATCGGTCCCCCCCTTTCCGCGCGCCTCCAGGCAGGTGCCGCAGGCCAGAATGGCGCCGCCGCCATGCACGAATTTCTGTATCTGCTCCGTCACAGGGAAGCGCTCCGTGTCCAGCCGTTCCGCCTCCACCCCCCTGCCGAGCAGAAAGACCGTCACGGCATCCCCCTCCTTGAGCGCGAACACCCCCAGGCGGAAGGCGTTCCACACGGTTTCCGGATCGTCGGAGTGAATCACCAGGGCGAGTTTCATGGGTACCTTTCCTAAAACCACTCGAACAGCCAGAACTTTTCAAACGCCACCTTCCCCAGGTGCAAGGCCCGGTTGGGGCCGGAAAGTTTTATTTGTGGCGCGGGCGCGGCGTAAAAATTGCCGCTGCCAAACCCCGCCTTGCCGTCGCCGGCCTCGATAAAACACTCCCCATGACCGGCAAAGCGGCGCGGGGATCCCTTTCCGGTCAGGGTGTGGATGAGGTTGTCCGCCACCACCTCGGCCTCGCCGTGGGCAAACACCCCCGCCTTGGGCAACGGCTTGCCTACCGGAAGGGGGATGCCCGTCACGTCACCAATCGCGTAGACGCCGGGAAAACGGCTCTCCAGGGTGCCCGCATCCACCGGCACCCAGCCGCTCTCCCCGCACAGCCCGGCCTCCCGCACCACCCTGGGCGCCCGGTGGGGCGGCACATAGGCCAACAGCCCGAAATCGGCGCTGCCGCCGTCCGCAAAGGTGATCCGCCGGGCGGTCGGGTCCACCGCCGTCACCTGCCGCCCCGGATGGTAGCTAATCCCCTTCGCTTCCAGCATGCCGCGCACCGCCCCGGACACCGCCGCCCCCGCCACCGGCATGGGGCCTGGCTCCGGGGTGTAGAGGTCCACGCTGATCCGGTCGCGGATTTTCCGCTTGCGGGCGTCGTACTCCAGCAGCATCGCGGCCTCGTAGGGGGCGGCCGGGCATTTGAAGGGGGTGCCCGACACCAGCACGGCGATACTCCCCTCCTGCACCTTCAGGCGGGCGTCCCGCAAGGCCATCGCCCCCTCCTGGGTGTAAAAATTGTGGCCCGCCGCCGCGAGGCCGGGCACCGATTCCGGCGCCAGTTCCGCCCCCAGCGCCACGATCAAAAAATCGCCCTCCAGGGTGCGGCCACCCACCCGCACCGTCCGGGCGGCGGGGTCAATCGCCTCGATCCCGCCCCGCACCCGCTCAATACCCTTTTTCTCCAGGACGGCCAGGGGGCGGGAGATCTGTTCGGGCTTGCGCAGCCCGGTCATCAGCCACAGGAAGGAGGGGGCGAACACAAAATGCTCCGCCCGCTCCACCAGCACCACCCGGTGTTCGCGGGAAAGGCCCCTGCGCAACCGGCTGGCCGCCACCAGGCCGCCGATGCCGCAACCAAGCACGAGAACGGTCTTGCCCTGCGCCATGACCCACCTCCTTTCAGAAGAAACGCTTGCCGGTCAGGGGGCGGTCCCCGTTGCCAGCGAAAAACCCCGGGCGCGCCAGTCGTACACGCCCTCCCGCAAACGCACCGCCCGGAACCCCCGGGCGCGGAGCCGCTCCACCGCCTCCACCGCCAGCACGCAGTACGGACCCCGGCAATAGGCGACGATCTCCCGGGTGCGGGGCAGTTCGGCCAGGCGCGCCTCCAGTTCGTCCAGCGGCACGGAGAGCGCCCCCCGGATGTGTCCGGCCGTGTACTCCTCCACCGGCCGCACGTCGAGGATCGTCACCGACCCCTCCCGCACACGGGCGATGAGGGCTTCCCGGTCCACCGGCTCCAGGTCTTCCGGATCCGCCTGCCAACCCGCCAGAAAATCACTGGTCATCCGCTCCACCTCCGCCAGCCGCCGCCCGGCGAGGTTGCGCATGGCGAAGAACAGGTCGCACACCGCCGCGTCCGCCACCCGGTAGGTGACGTACTGGCCGCGCCTTTCGGTCTCCACCAAGCGGGAGGCGCGCAGCAGTTGCAGGTGCTGGGAGGTGTTCG
>JAOUFN010000050.1 GCA_029858285.1 Nitrospirota bacterium
GGCCGGGATGGTCAGGGTGCCGGAAAAGGTCGTCCAGACACCGGGAATCGAGGCGTCGAACGCCCCGGTGGCGGCGATGGCCTCGAACAGGGAACGGTCGTGGTTGTAGCACAGGGCGGCCACGTCGGCGGTACCGTTGAACCCGGCGGTCGCCTGGTAGCGGACGCGCACGAACAGTATCTCCCCCGGTTCCACCGGGAAGTCCAGGTTGCCACCTACATAATTGTTCTGGCCAGTGGCGTTCACGGTCAGTCCGGGGGTGCCGCTCTCCCCGGAGGTGGCGGAATAGACCCCGTTGGCGTGGTCCACCCAGTATCCCTGTCCAAACCCCCGTTGCACCTTGTCGCGGAAATTGGGGTCCGGGATCAGGTTGCTGTCACGGCTGGCGGCGTAATCCTCCGGCCTGCCGGTCCCCGTCACCTGGCTCCAGTCGGCGGAAGTGACCGGCGGCGCGGGCAGGGTAACCGGGCCCACGCTCGCCGGTGCCACGGAGGTCAGCCCCGAGGTGTCCCACGGGCGCACGTAGAAGGTGTACTGGCCGGCGGGCAGGTGGTCGAACTCGAAGGCGTATTCCCCCGCGGGCGGCACCACCTCCGGGTCCACCGGCACCAGGCCGTGGGAGAGATCGGTGGCGCTCTGCCAGTCGCCCACGCCGCCCGCGAAGTAGCGCAACTGGAACCCCGCGATGTCCGGCGTGACCTGCGGCATGGTCCAGGTGAGCCGGCGGCGCCCGGCCGCGGTGGTGGCGTAGACGAGGCCGGTGGGGGTGTCCGGCACCTGCTGCTTGCCCAGGACCAGGTGGCCCACCACCACCGCCCAGGGCGAGCGCACACCGGCAGTGTTCACGGCGCGCACCCGGAAGTCGTAATTGACCCCGTCTTCCACCAGGTAGACGTGGGCGGCGGTCTCGCTGGTGATCACCGGGGCCCCCGCGCTCCAGTCGGGGGCGGCGGTATTCTTGGCCTGGACCTCGTAGTGGTCCACGTAGGCGTCGGCGGAAGCGGTCCACGACACGTATGCCCGGCTGACCACCGTGCCGTCCCCCATGGTGATGAGATGCGCGGTGCCGCTCTCCACGGTGACGGCGGTGGGCGGTTGCACCGTGAACGGATCGGGCAGGTTGGTGTCGGGTGGCGCGGGCAGCCCCGCCGGCACCGTGCGGTCATAGGCGGTGGGATCGTGCTCCTGGAGCTGCACCGCCACGTTGCCATCCTCCCGCAGGGTGATCTGCTGTACCCGGAAGGCCTTGGAGATCCAGCCCGGTGTGGTGTGGGTGACCGCCACCACGTCCCCGGCCTCCACCTGCAACGCTTCGATGGTGGCCAGAAACGCGCAGGTGATCCCCTCGCGGCTCTTCTTGAGGATGGTCTGGGCGTGGTAGTCGGCCCGGTAGGGATCGGTCTCGAAGGAGAGGGTTACGTCCCTCTCCAGCCGCAGGCCGTTGTCGGCCGCCAGCCACGCGGCCGATTCCTGGATGGCCAGGTCCCCCTTCCAGTTACGCTGCGGGTTCAGAAAGCGGATTTTTGCCCGGTTCAGCCGCGCGCTTTTGGCCGTCCCCTCAATGGACCAGCCGCCGATGATGTTGTCCTCGGTGAAGGTGAACACCGGGGCCTCGTCCTGCTCCACCCGCAGGCGGTAGCGCCCGCCGGAAAAGGTCAGCATGCCCCGGCAACTGGTGAGCAGGGAGCGGACGTTCTCCAGCACCTTGCGGTTGGTGTCCACCACGCCGTTGCAGCGGAAGCGGGGGATGACCGGGCCGCCGGTGTAGGCGGTGATGGTGGTGTCGCAGGCGTTGGCGGCGGCGATGACGGCGGCATCGTCGATGGCGGTGTCCGGCAGGCCGCGGCCGAAGCGGCCGTTGGTCAGGTAGTCGCGGACGCACAGGGCCGGGTTGTCGCTCCAGGCGGTGAGGCCGCTGCGCGGGTCGAACACCTTGCGGCCGTGCACGTCGAAGGTGAAGCGGGGCATGCCCCGGAATGCGTCGCCGCTCCACTTCAGCCGCAGGTAGACGTAGGCCGTGCCGTTCAGCTGGTGCGCCGCCGTCCAGCCGATGCCCTCGGCGATGAGATTCGCGTCCGCCGCCTGGGTGTCGGCGCCGGTATGCACGTAGGTGTCCACCAGTCCGGCGAAGCGGAGATCGGTGGACGGCGCGTCGTCGATGGTGATGCCGGTGACCGCGTCGATCTCCCCCTCGCCCAGCACCAGCACCAGGTTCAGGTACTCGTTGCTCGCTCCCGACACCCCCTTGAAGGCGATGATGCCGCCCACCCGCGCCGCCCCGTAGACCACGGGGATCTTGAGATCGGCCCCCTCGACGGTGAACTGGGCCCCCTCCAGGTTGGGCGACTCGGGGATGTCCACCAGCCAGTTGACCAGCGCCTTGACCGGCTCCACGACCAGAAACGTGAACGGGGCGACCACGTACCCGCCCACTTCCCCGGCGGTCTCCTCCACCTCGTTCCACAGGTCGTCCAAACGGCTCATCACACCCTCCCCCAGATGATGTCCGTGGCCACCTGCGAGGCGAACGCGAACCCCTCGTCACCGGGGAACAGGTGGCCCTGGTCCGCGTGGTTGGTGCGGCGGCCGCCGGTCTTTTCGAAATCCACCCAGTGGGAGGCCACGGTCCAGCTGACGGTGCTGGCGCCCTGGTCCGGATCCTCATCGATGCCGAAGGTGTCGATGCGCCCCGCGTAGTGTAGGTAGGGGTTCACGATCACATTGTCCGCGGCGTCCAGAAAGCCCCGGTAGATGAAGACCTCCCGGTCCGTGTACGGCTCAGACAGGGCGGTGGCGATGTTGGCCTGGGCCACGCCGGACAGGGAAAGGCGCAGTTGCCCGGTGCGGATGTCCACGCTTTCGGACACCTCCCCCACGGAGAGCAGGTTGCCGTCGCCGGCGTAGGTATTGCCGCCCCAGGCGATGTCCCGGTGGGCATCGGTGCGGAACTGGGTGCCGGAGTCGAAACGCAGCTCCACCAGGTGAAACAGGCGCACCGCGCCCCCGGCGATCTCCGCCGCCACCGCCGCCGTCATTCCGCGGCCCATCACAGCGCCTCCACCAGATCAAGTTCGTAGGAAAACAGCAGCGGCGCACGGGTGTGGTATTCCTGCACGTCATCGGCCAGGGTCACGGTGAACGGCACGTCATGCACCACGATCGCCTCCAGGTCGGCGGGGCTGGCCACCAGGGCGGGCTCGATGGGCAGCACGGCGGCGCCCGCGGCGTCCGAATCGACGTCCGCAGTGACCATGTAGACCTTGGTGTGCCCGGCGAACCTGAGCACGTCTCCTGCGAGCAGGATGCCGCTCACGCTCGCGGTCCAGCCGCCGGTGACCACGCTGTTTCCCACCTGCCCGCCGCCGGTGACCTGCGGCACGCCGGAGGCCACGCCGCGCGGCACCGCCAGGTCGGGCGGCACCACCCGGAAGGTGGAAAAACGCCCGCCCTGGGCCAGGATGAAGCCGTACACGGGCGCGAACTGAGGGCGCGTCATGGGCGGATAGCTGGCCGTGAAGGCCCACCGGTGTCCGCCCACCTTGCGGGTCTGCACCCTGCCCGAGTGGGTGCGGCTCACCAGGGTGCGGTGCACGGACGACAGGCGGGAAGCGGCGAACGAGGGGGTGGAAGGCAACAGACCGCTCATCGGATCGGTCCTCCCCGCTGGCCCCGGTTTTCATACGCCTCCTGGATGATGCGGGTGATCAGGCCGCGCTGGCCGTGGATCATCCGCGCCACGCCGGGGCCGTCCACGGCGTTGATGCGGAACGTCACGTTGACTGCCTGCGGCGCACCGTCGAGCAGATCCCGCAGCCCCCGGTTGTCCTGTTTGCGGAGCACCCCCTCCCCCCGCTGCAGCAGGTAGGTGCCGTCGGTGGGCACGTGGTCCAGCCCGTCGTGAGCCACCCCCGCAAGGGATGCGGCGGCGAGTGATTCGGACAGGGCAAAGGTGGAGGCCATTCCGGCGGAGGCGGGAATGGCGTTGCCGCCCAGGGTGGCCAGCGACACGGCCGCGGCGGCGGGCGCCCAGGCGGCGGCGGTCGTGGCCCCGGCGGCAGCGCCCGCGGCGGTGGTTCCGG
>JAOUFN010000035.1 GCA_029858285.1 Nitrospirota bacterium
GCTGTCAGGTTGAGCTGTCAGGTTGAGCTGTCAGGTTGAGCTGTCAGGCTGAGCTGTCAGGTTGAGTTGTCGTCCGGTACGGGCCGGTGGGCAGGGGGACCTATTCTTCGGTCTTTGTCTCGGTTTTGGTCTTGGATTTGGCAGCAGTGCGGGCGGGGGCCTTGGCGGGCTTGTCGCCGTCTGCGGTGGCGCCCGCTTCACTTGCGACTTCCGCCCTGGCGGGGCCGGCCTTGGCGGCAGCCTCCTGCACCTCGGCCAGGTGTTTGGCGGCGACGGACTCGGCCTTGGCGGCCCGTTGTTCGGCGGCCCTGGCCTGCTCCTCGGCGGCGTGGGCGGCCTTGGCGTCACCCTTTTCCTGGGCGACGTGGGCGTCGTGGGCCGCCACCTTGGCGTCGGCTACCGCGTGCATGGCGTCGGAGGCGGCCTGGTGGGCCTTTTTGGCGGCCTCGGCGGCGGTGTCACGGGCGGGGCCATCGGGCATGTTTTCCACCAGACCACGGGCGGTCTTGGCCTCCTGTCCGGCCTTGGCGGAATCCACTTCGGCCTGTTTGGCATCGGCGTCGGCGGCCTCTACCTCGGATTCGGCCTCCTTGCGGCCCACGGCGGCCTCGTGTTCGCGGATGGCCACCTGACGCATTCTGGCGGCCCGGTCGGCGCGCGCCTGAGCCTCGGCGGCGGCACGGTCGATCACCCCCAGATTGGTAGTCACGGTGATGTTGTCCAGCACTTCCAGTTGGCAGGCCAGACGCCACGGCTCCGGCACCCCCTTCAGGCGTTTTTGTTCCACTTCGTTGCGCGGCATGGTGCGTCCCGCCACCACCGCCACCCGGCAGGTGCCGCACAGCCCCTCGCCGTGACAGTTGAGCAGCTTGCGCACCCCGTGATAGACGCTGTAGCTGGCCTCCATGGCCAGTTCGCGCAGGTTGGCGCCGGGGACACATTCGACCTTGCGGTTGACATCAATGAAGTGGACGACAGGCATGTTCCGCTCGATCCAGTCTGAAGAAATGTGGGAAACCCTCCTGGTCCGGATCCCCGGGAGCCGGGGGGCCGGGGCGGACGGGGGGGACACGTTGCCCGGCGCATTATAGGAACCGGCGGCGTGCGGGGTCAAACCGGGATCGGGAGGGGGTGACACTTTTCCCCCGCCGGGCGGGGACGATTGCGGCGGGAGGGCGTCAAAAATGTCCGGTTATTCCTTCCCGGGGGGCTTCACGGCAACCGCAAATCCGCATATAGTTAGGGCACCTGGCGGTCATGACGGGGGGGAAACGGGGGTGTGTTCATGAAGGACGTTCTGACAATGATCCTGGCCGGTGGCGAGGGCCGCCGCCTGTATCCGCTGACCCGCGACCGGGCCAAGCCCGCCGTGCCGTTCGCCGGCATGTACCGGATCGTCGATTTCACCCTTTCCAACTGCATCAATTCCGGGTTGCGGCGCATGGCCGTGCTCACCCAGTACAAATCGTTTTCCCTCGACCGCCACATCCGCGTGGGGTGGAGCATCCTCAACCCCGAGGCCGGGGAATTCGTGATCAGCGTGCCGCCCCAGCACCGCATCGGCACCGAGTGGTATCTGGGCACCGCCGACGCCATCCACCAGAACATGTATCTGGTGGAGCAGGAGCGCGCCCGGCAACTGCTGGTGTTGTCCGGCGACCACATCTACAAAATGGATTACTCGAAGATGGTGGCGTTCCACAACGAGATGCAGGCCGACGCCACCGTGGCCGCCATCCGTTGCCCCATTGCCGAGGCCAGCCGTTTTGGCGTGATGCAGGCGGACGCCTCCGGCCGCATCACCGGCTTTGCCGAAAAGCCCGCCAACCCGCAGCCGGTACCGGGCGACCCCTCCACCGCCTACGTGTCCATGGGCGTGTATCTGTTCAACGTGGATCGCCTGAAGCAGGCCCTGCTGGACGATGCCCGCGCCGCCTCCAGCCACGACTTCGGCAAGGACGTGCTGCCGGCCATGATGGAGGGCGGCCGCCTGTTCGCCTATGACTTCGCCGCCGCTTCGGAGTTCGGCAACAAGGGCGAAAAGGGTTACTGGATGGACATCGGTACCCTGGACGCCTACTGGAGCGCCAACATGGACATCGTTTCCGTGTCGCCGCGCTTCAACCTGTACGATCAGATATGGCCGGTGCGCACCTGGCAGGGGCAGAACCCCCCGGCCAAGTTCGTGTTCGCCCAGAGCGACGCGGAAGGCGGGCGGCGCGGTGAGGCGCTGGACTCCATCGTCTGCAACGGTTGCATCGTCAGCGGCGGCAAGGTGCGCAATTCGATCCTGTCACCCAACGTGCGGGTGGGGTCGTATTCCGAGGTCAACGAGTCGATCATCTTCGACGACGCTCGCCTGGGGCGCGGCGCCCGCCTGAACCGGGTGATCGTGGACAAGCGCGTGGAAATTCCCGAAAAAATCGAGATCGGTTTTGACGCCGAAGCCGACCGCCAGCGATTTACCGTGACCGAAAACGGCGTGGTGGTGGTGACCCAGGAGATGATCCGCCGATTTTCCTGAGCCCGCGGGGGCCAGCCGGAGTCCTCCGGTGCCGGTGCCGGTGCCGGGGCCGGGCGGGTGGGCTGCCTGCCGGAGGGGGTTAGCCGCCGGTGGTGTAGGTCATGCCGAAGGTCAGCGCCCAGTCCGGGCTGCCGCCATAGGGATAGATGCTGCTCCCCACCCCCTTGCGCAGCATCATGTCCAGGTCGAGGCCGTCGCTGACGTGGGTCACCATGCCGAGGCCAAACTCCGTGCGGTTGTCCCCAACGGGCAGGCGCGCCTTTTCCCAGTCCAGTTCCAGCACCCCGCTCACCTTGGTTCCCACGGTGGTTTCGAGCCCCAGGGACACGCCCGGCACGTTGTTCAGTTGCTGACCGGCAACGCTCCCGCCCACAAAGGTGTAGAACAGGTTGCCGTGGGCGGAGACCTCGCCAAAGGTTTTGCTGGCCAGCCCCGCCAGGCGCACGTCGGCCTTGCCGCTGCCGGTGATGCGGTCCCCGGTGGGAAACTTGACGCCGATCTGGCCGGAAACGGTGAGCGGATCGGCGGCACGCTCCTTCATGAAGTTGATTTTGGCCTTGGTCCAGACGTCACCGATGCCGTCGGCATACGCGCTCGCGCCCCCCGGAACGGTGCCACCTACCACCAGGTAGGGGAGTTCGACCTCCAGATCGAGGTTGGAGTACAGGCTGTAGCTGATGGAGGCGTCCAGGGCATTGGCGTGGATGGCGCCCCAGTCCTCGTTATTGAAGGCCAGTTCCGCCCGCATCGCGCCGGGCGGCAGGGTGGCCGCATCCTCGGTGGTGGCGTAGGGGCGGGTGGCGTGGGCCGGTGTGGCGAGCGCCCCCGAAAGGGTCAACGCGGCCAGTAAAATCGAGGCCGGAACACCCGCGCGTCGAAGGTTTTGCATGTACATGAACGGTCGCGCTCCCCAGCAACAAGTGCGGCTCCCCAGACCGCGGCATGGTACGGGGCGGCGGGCGGGCGGTCAAGGGGTGCGTTCCGGGTACCAAGGGAGAGGGCGTTGGCGTACAATGTCGTCCCACCGGGGCATCCCCCCGGAATTGCCCCCCGGAATTGCCCCGGAGGGCCCCACCGGGGTTTCCCCGGTTTTTGCGGACCCACACAGCACGGACCTTGCGCCATGCCCGATACCTCCCCCCCGTCATCGCCCTCCGGAAAACCGGCCCCACCGCGGGAGGGCTTCCTGTTTCCCGGCGAGCCGGAGGGACCGTCCCCCGCTTCCACCACGCCGGGTGGTCACGGCGCCCCCGCCGACGAGGCCTCGTCGGAATACGTCCATCATGCGCAGGTGCGTGCCGCCACGCCGCCGCGCCGGGTGCCCGTCGCCATCGCCCTCACGGCCCTGCTGGTGGCCGCCGGGGGGGCCGGGTGGCTGGCGTGGGGGCTGCTCAAGGACGCCCCGGCGGAGGCGCCGGTGAACCTTTCGCCCAAGGTGACCGGGGAGCATCTGGAGGCCCTCAAGCGAGACCTGGAATCGGAACTGGATCTGGGCTCCGACCCGGTGGTGCGCGATCTGCGCCAGCGCCTGCTGCGCGATCCGGAGGATATGGAGGCGTTGCTGTCCATGGGCTATCTGCACGTGCAGCGTCGGGAATACGACCGGGCGCGGGGATATTACCTGTATGCCAGTCAGGTCGATCCCGCCAGCCTGGAGGCCCGCACCCATCTGGGCACCGTGGCGTATTTTCTGGGCAACGTGGAGGAGGCACTGCATCACTACCAACAGGTGTTGGCGCTGGACAAGGACTACACCGTGGCCCTGTTCGAAATGGGCGCCGTGCTACGCTACGGCAAGAACGACCTGCCCGCCGCCATCGAAACCTGGGAGCATTTTCTGCGCCTTGACCCCGACGCCGAAGAGGCGGAGCGCATCCGCGGGCTGGTGGCCGAGGCCAAACGCATGATCCGCACCGGCGAGTGGAAACCAACGCCGCCCTCCGCCCGCCCGACCGTTCCCAAAGGTCCGCCGGAAGAAATGCCGTGGCCCGGCGAGGTGCGCCAGTGAAAAAGCCCCCCGAGGCCGGCCCCTCTCACCGCCCGGCGGCCGAGGCCGTGGCCCGCCTGCTGGCCATGGTGGAAACCCTGCGCGGCCCGGACGGCTGCCCCTGGGACCGCGCCCAGACCCGCGAGTCGGTTTCCCCCTTTCTGGTGGAAGAGACCTACGAGGTGATGGACGCCATCCGCCACGGCGATGCGGCGGAACTGCGCGAGGAACTGGGCGATCTGCTGTTCCAGGTGTTGTTCCACGCCGACATGAGCCGCGAAGCGGGGGATTTCGACCTGGCCCACGTGGCCGATGACATGTACGCCAAAATGGTGCTGCGCCACCCCCACGTGTTCGGCGACGAAGTGGCGGAAACGCCGGAGGCGGTGCTGGACAACTGGGAACGGGTCAAAAACCGCGAGCCGTCGAAGCAGAAACGCACCAGCGTGCTGGACGGCGTGCCGCGTTCCTTTCCCGCCCTGCTGCGGGCCTGGAAGGTAAGCAAAAAAGCCGCCAGGGAGGGGTTCGACTGGAACGACCACGCCGAGGTGTGGCCCAAGGTCTACGAGGAACTGGACGAACTCAAGGAGGCCATTGCCTCCGGCGACATGGCCGCCGCCCAGGACGAACTGGGGGATGTGCTGTTTTCTCTGGTGAACCTGGGCCGCAAGCTCGACCTGTCCGCCGAAGAGGCCCTCACAGGCACCATCGAGCGCTTCTCCAGCCGCTTCCGCAGCATGGAAAAAACCGCCGGCCGCCCCCTCACCCAACTTTCCCCGGCCGAGTGGGAAACCCTCTGGCAACACGCCAAGGGGGGGGGGTAATCCCCCGGGCAACCACGCCCGGAGCACAAAGGGGTTCCCATTTTCGGTCGGTAACCAGAGGGCGCGGCCTGTTTCGCGATGGACGCGGATGCGCCACGCGTTTTACGCGAATACCGCCGCGGGCCGTGCCCGCCCCCGCTTGCTGGATTTTGGGGTGAATGTCCGCTATATGTAAGGTAGCGGCTGGGTTGAGGGGTATTGGCGGCCGTCCCGGTTCGTCGGAAAGGGGGAGCATGGGTGCCTTTCCCGTGAGCCCGTTTACATGAGTGTGTCCGGCGGTCCGGACCGCCAGGCGCTGTTCGCGCAGGTGGATTCCTCGCCGCGGGGGCTGGGCACGGCTGTGGCGCGGGCGCGCCTGCAGCGTTACGGCACCAACACCATCGCCTTTCACCGCGTCAGTTCCCCCCTGCGGCTGCTGGCCGCCGAATTCCTTCAGATGTTCCCGTTGCTGCTGCTGGCCGCCTCCGGTCTGGCGTTCCTGGCCCACCGCCTGCGCCCCGGCGAGGGCTATGAACTGATCGGCGCCGCCCTGCTGGCCGTGGTGGTGCTCAACGCGGTGGTTTCCTTTGCCCAGAACCACAAGGTCGAAAAACTCATGGTGTCGTTTCTCGACTACATCCCCCGACATGTGGCGGTGTTGCGGGACGGGCAGAAGACCATGCTGGACGCCGGGCTGGTGGTGCCGGGGGATGTGCTGTTTTTGCAGGAGGGGGACAAGGTTTGTGCCGACGGCGTGGTGATCGAGGGCGCCGGGCTGGCGCTGGACGAATCCCTGCTGGGGGGGGAATCGGAACCGGTGGCCAAAACGCCGCTGGGGGAGCGGGTGACGCCTGCGTGCCAGGTGGCCTCCGGCGCCACCGTGCTGCGCGGTCACGCCCGGGTGCTGGTCACCCGCACCGGGTTGCGCACCAGCCTGGGGGCGATCTCCGAACTGTCGCAACGGGTGCGTCAGGACCCCACGCCGATGCAGCGCGAACTGCGCGTGTTCGTGCACCGCATCACCCTGCTGGCGGTATCCATCGGATTGGTGTTTTTCGGGGTCGGCTTCGCCATCGGCAACCCGGCCTGGACCAATCTGGTGTTCGCCATCGGCATCATCGTCGCCAACGTGCCGGAGGGGCTGTTGCCCACCGTGACCCTGGCGCTCACCCAGTCGTCCCTGCGCATGGCCAAACGCAATGCGGTGGTGAAACACATCCTGTCGGTGGAGACGCTGGGCAGTACCACGGTGGTGTGTACGGACAAGACCGGCACCCTCACCCGCAACCGCCTGCACGTGGAGACGGTTTGCGTGGGGGGAGACGAATACACCCAGGGCGGCGGGCCAGACGAGGGGACAGGGCGCGTTCCGGACCGTATGTCCGCCGCCATGACAGACTTCCGCGACCACCCGGCGCGCGCGGCGGTGCTGGAGGTGATGGCCCTGTGCAACGACGCCATCGCCACCCGCGAGGCCGGCTCCGGCGTGCATTTTCAGGGCGACCCCACCGAGACCGCGCTGGCGGAGTTTGTCGAACTGCACGACGGCTTTGACACCCTGCGGCGGCGCTTTCGACCGGTGTCGGGGGAGCCGTTCGACGCCGCCACCCGGGTGATGTCCAGTGTCTGGCAAGGCAATGGCGGCAATGCGACCGGGGAGCGGGTGACGGTGGTAAAGGGGGCGCCGGAGGTGGTGGTGGCGCTTTGCGGCCGCGTGTACGCCGGTGGCGCGGTGGTTCCGCTGCATGCCCCGGAGCGGCAGCGCGTGCTGGCGCGGGCCGAATCACTGGCGGCCCAGGGTTTGCGCGTGCTGGCGCTGGCGCGCAACGGGAGTCCGGCCACCGCCGGGGAGGATTCCCCGCTGTCGCTGGTGGGGCTGGTGGCGCTGGTGGACCCGCCGCGCCCCGAGGTGCCCGCCGCCGTGGCGGCGTGCCACACGGCGGGCATCCGCATCGTGGTGATGAGCGGCGACAAGGGGGCCACGGTGGCCTACATCGCCAAAAAACTGGGCATCGTCCACCGCCCCCGCATCATCGAGGGCGAGGAACTGGCGGCCATGTCCCGTCCGGAGCTGGCCGCCGCGCTGCGGGGCGGCGAGGTGGTGTTCGCGCGGGTCGCCCCGGAGCAAAAACTGCACATCGTCGAGGCCTTCAAGGAGATGGGCGAGGTGGTGGCGGTGACCGGCGACGGCGTCAACGACGCCCCGGCCCTGAAGCGCGCCGACATCGGCATCGCCATGGGGCTGCGTGGCACCGACGTGGCCAAGGAGGCGTCGGACATCATCCTGCTGGACGACAACTTTGCCACCATCGTGAAAGCCATCGAGGAGGGGCGGTCGGTTTACGACAACATCCGCAAGTTCATCACCTATGTGCTGTCCAGCAACGTGCCCGAGATCGTGCCGTTCATCGCCTATGTGTTGCTGCCCATCCCCCTGGCGATGACCGTGGTGCAGATTCTGGCCATCGACCTGATTACCGATATCCTGCCCGCCATCGGCCTGGGCAACGAGCCGCCGGAGGCCGACACCATGCGCCGTCCGCCGCGCCGGTCCGGGGAACGGCTGGTGACGGCGCGCACCTTTGTGCGGGCCTACGGGGTCATCGGACCGGTGGAAACGGGGCTGTCCTTCGCGGCGTTTTTTGCCGTGCTGTTCGGCGGCGGCTGGAGGTGGGGAGTGGAACTGGGGCCGGGGGCGCTCCTGTACGGTCAGGCGACGGCCGCGTTTCTGGCCACCATCGTCTTTTCGCAGATCGGCAACGTGCTGGCCTGCCGCACCACGCGGGGGTCGGCGTGGCGGCTGCTGGCCCGACTCAACCCGTGGATTCTGGCCGGGATCGCGGTAGAGGTGGTGTTCATTGTCACGGTGGTGCAGGTGCCGGTGTTGCATCGCTTTTTTACCACCGAGGCGTTCCCGCCCGCGGTCTGGGGCGGCGTGGTGCTGGCGCCGGCGGTGGTGTTTGGCGTCGAGGAACTGCGCAAATACCTGGTGCGTGCGGGGGGGTAACTTCCCCGCCGGGTTGCGTTTTTGCTATGTTTGGCTCCGGGGTGGCGGCGTGGAAGTGCGCGGAAGCGCGTGATTGTGTGGCGGCTGTGTGGCGGCTGTGTGGCAATTGAAACCTGACCTGGCCCGATCTGGCCCGGCGAAGGGGGTGTGTGCGTCGCTTTTTTTCCCGTTTTCTTCCGGCGTTTCTGCCGCCACACCGGGTTCTGCTGTGCCTGCTGGTTGCGGTGGGTGTGGCCAACGCCTGGCTTCACCATGAACCGGGCCGACTGTTTTCCGACGCGAAAAATTTCTATCTGCCGTTCGCCCGCCTGCTGCTGGCCGAAGGCCCGTCCTTTCTGCTGGATGAGCGGACCCTGCAGGTGGGGCCGATGTCGTACATCTATCCGGCCCTGTTTGGCGCCAACGTTCCGCTGATCAAGGCGTTCAACATGGGGATGTACGGCGTGCTGGTGCTGGCCATGTACCGCACCGGCCTGCTGCTCCATTCGCGCGCGGCGGGGCTGGTGACGGCGACCCTGTTCGCCGTGTCGTGGGGGTTGCCCTTTTTTTTCGCATCCCTTTACACGGAACCCGCGTTCATCAGCCTGATGGTGGTGTGGACCTGGCTGACCGCCGAGGTGCTGGCGGGAGGGCGGCGCTGGCTGATCATTCCCGCCGGGCTGGTGATGGGGCTGGCCATTCTCACCCGCGGGACGTTCCTGTATTTTCTGCCGCCGGTGGTGGGGGTCGGCGCGGTGCTGTGGGGGACCCGCCGGGACCGCCTGCGCGAGGCCGGACGCGACCTGTGCCTGATCCACCTGACCGCGGCCATCCTGCCGATTGTGGTAATTTTGAAGAACGTCGTGTTGTTCGATTTCCGGGGGCTGTACACCGGCACCGGAGAGGCGCTTTATCTGGGCATCCACCCCCTGTCCAGGGGGCTGGACCCCAAGTGGATGCTGGGACTGCCCTATGACGGGGCCATCGTGCTGGGGGGACTGCCGTATCTGAGCGTGGCCGGGGACGCCATGCTCAGGGGGGTTGCCAGGCTGATGCTGGCCGACTATGGACCGCTGGAACTGGCGCGCCTGATGGCGGAAAAATGGACCACGCTGGTGTTTTATCGGGACTCCGAGGCGGGCCTGCCCTGGTTCAATCCGCGTTCCCTGCGCATGGTGGAGATCGTGTTTGGCGTGGTGGGGCTGGCCGCGGTGCGCCCGCGGATTCTGGCCGTGCTGTTCGGGGGGGCGGCGGTCTATCACACCGCCGTGATGATGCCGCTGCTGTATGTGCCCCGCTACAACAGCGTGGTGGAAATTTGGCTGGCGCTGCTGGCCGGGATGGGGCTGGTGGGTGTCTCGGGCTGGCTGGTGCACGGCGGCCTGCCCGGTCGCCAACGCGCCGGGGTGGTGGTGGCCATTGCGGCGCTGGCGGTGGCCGGGGGTGAATGGAAACGGGTACATGCCGACACCCCCTCCCCGGACATTGCGGCGGTGCCGCATCGGGTGCTGTTGCAGGTGGACGGGCAGGGGCAGCAAGTCCAGCGCATTGCCGCGCGTGCGGGCGGCGGGGCCGACAGCCGGCCGGTGCCCGCGTTGCGCATCGGCCCGCCCGGCGCGATGGAAATCCTCCCGCAGCCGCAGGGCGCGGCCCTGCCGATCGTGGCTTCGGTGTTGGTGGCCGTGTTACCCCCTGCGGGGGGACACTGCAGCGAGGCGGCCCTGTATTTTCAGGATGCGGTCGGCAAACCGGGGAGGGCCGGGGAGCCGCGCCGTTTCCGCCTGCGGCTGGATGGGCGGCCGCACTGGTACCACGCGGGCACCATGAACATGGGCCTGACGGCCCGTGGCTTTTTCTGGCTGGTGCTGGACTGTCCGCTGGCCACGGAGGTGCGCTTGACCCGCTTCCAGTTGGCCGCCAGCGAGGTGGCGGAAACCTACCGGGACCGCTACCTCTCCCGCACCCGCCGTTAGCGGGTTAGCCCGGCGGTCGGTCCGGGCGGTCGGTCCGGTCAGTCGGGGTCGAGGGCCTGCCAGCGGGCGAAGGCGGTCTCCAGTTCCGTCTCTGCCGCCTTCACGCGGGCGGCGGCGGCAGCGGCGCGGGGGGCGTCCTTGTAAACCTCCGGGTTGGCCAGTTCGGCCCCCAATTGCTGAATCTCGCTCTCCAGCTTTTCGATGCGTCCGGGCAGTTCGGCCAGTTCCTGCTGCTCCTTGAAACTGAGCTTGCGTTTGGCCGCTGCGGGCTTTTTGTCCGTGGGCGCTGGTTTGGAGGCTGCCGGTTTTTCCGCTGGTTTGCCTGTGGGTTTGCCCGTGGCCGGGGCCTTGGGTGACTTGGGGGAGACGGAGGCGGGCGGGGCGGTGGGGACGGCCTCCGGAGCCGCTGCCGGTGCCGCATCCGGTGTCCGGAGGGCGGTTGTGGCCTGCTGGCGCTGGAGCTGCCAGTCGCTGTAGCCGCCCACATACTCCGCAAACACCCCGTCGCCCTCGAACACCAGGGTGGAGGTGACCACGTTGTCCAGAAAGTCACGGTCGTGGGAGACCAGCAAAAGGGTGCCCGGATACTCCGTGAGCAACTCCTCGAGCAGGTCGAGGGTTTCCACGTCCAGGTCGTTGGTGGGCTCGTCCATCACCAGCAAGTTGGCGGGGCGGGCGAACAGCTTGGCCAGCAGCAGGCGGTTGCGTTCGCCGCCGGAGAGTTTTTCCACCCGCTGGCGCGCCCGCTCCGGGGTGAACAGAAAGTCCTGAAGATAGCTCATCACGTGGCGGTTGCGGCCGTTGATGCTCAGTTCCTCGGCGCCGCCCTCGGTGATGGCGCGCACCACCGTGTCGTTGTCGTTGAGGGTGGCGCGGAGCTGGTCGAAATAGGCCACCTGCACGGCGGCCCCCAAACGCAGGCTGCCGCTGGTGGGGGCGGCCTTCCCCAGCAGCAGGTTGAGCAGGGTGCTCTTGCCCGCGCCGTTGGGGCCGATGATGCCCACCCGGTCGCCGCGCAGGATGGTGGTGGTCAGTCCGCGCACCACTTCGGGGCCGCCGGGTTGATAGGCGAAGCTGGCGTTTTTGGCCTCGATCACCAGCTTGCCAGAGCGTTCTCCGGCATCCAGGGCCATGCGCACGGTGCCAATGCGGTCACGCCGCCGGGAGCGCTCCTCGCGCATTTTTTCCAGGGCGCGCACGCGCCCCTCGTTGCGGGTGCGGCGGGCCTTGATGCCGCGCCGGATCCACACTTCCTCCTGGGCCAGTTTTTTGTCGAACAGGGCGTTTTCGGTGGCCTCGGCTTCCAGTTGCTGGGTCTTGCCGGTCAGATAGTGGTCGTAGGCGCCGGGCCAACTGGTGAGGCGGCCCCGGTCCAGTTCCAGCACGCGGGTGGCCAGCTTGCGCAGGAAGGCGCGGTCGTGGGTGACCACCAGCAAGGCGCCGCCGAAGCCCGACAAAAAGCGCTCCAGCCATTCGATGGCGGCGATGTCCAGGTGGTTGGTGGGCTCATCGAGCAGCAGCAGGGAAGGCCCGGCGGCCAGGGCGCGGGCCAGCAGCACGCGGCGCTTCATGCCGCCGGAGAGGGCTGAAACCTCGGCCTCCGGGTCCAGCTCCATGCGGGTGAGGAGGCCTTCGATGCGCTGGTTGCTGTTCCAGCCGTCGCACGCCTCCAGTTCGGAGCCCAGGGTGTCGAGCTGGCCGAGCATGCGTTCGGCGGCGGCGCCGGTGGCGGTGGCCAGGTCCACGGTCAGGTGGTGGTAGCGGGCGAGCAGGTCGCCCACCGAGCCGAGTCCGGCGGAAACCACGTCGAACACGCTGCCGTGGATGTCCTGCGGAACTTCCTGGGGGAGGCGGGCGATGAGGGTGCCACGGTCGCGGCGGACGGTGCCCTGGGCGGGCTCCAGTTCGCCGCCCAGCACCTTCATGAGGGTGCTTTTGCCCTCGCCGTTGCGCCCCACCAGGGCGATGCGCTCACCGGGCTCCACCACCATGTCCACACTGTCGAGCACGGGTTTGCCGCCGTAGCCGATGCGGACGCCGGAAAGTTGAATGATGGCCATGGCGGGGGAAATCCGGTGGAAAGGGGGGAATGCGGATAGTGGGCTGAGGCCCGCCATTATAAGCCATTTTCGCGCCGCCCGCCGGGGGGATGCCGAAAGGCCGGGGGCAGCGCCACCCCCCACCCCGCTCCCGAGGCTGTGTCGGGGCGCGGGAGTGCGCCCCGGCGCGGTCGGACAAAAATGTAAAAACTGCGCGGCGGGCGTTCCAAATTGTCGGCGGTTGGGGGCCGGTCACCCGTCGGTGGGCACCTTGATATTGGCCGGAGTGAAGTTGTAACCGGCCGTTTTACAATGTCTTTTCCGGTTTTTTTTGCGTCCCTGTCGCGCTGGCACCGGGCTTGCTCAGGGGAGGGGGGCGCCCGTTCGGGCTGCGCGGCCGGAGGCGCCGGTCGCGGCATGATGTCGGTTTATTTGCCTGGTTTTTTGGCCTGGTTTTTTGGCCTGGTTTTTTGGCCTGATTAATTTGCGTGGAGGAACCCCGGTGCTGGAAACCCGCCTGAGCCAATCGGTCTACATGTTTGCCGTCGCCATCGGGGCGGTTGCCTGCCTGCTGACCTCGCTGTTCGGCGTCTGGTCGGCCTAGGGCGCTTCCGGACTTCCTTCCGCAGGGCCGTCGGCGGTCCTGACCGGTCCCGCTCCGCCGTCTGATGAATCCGGGCGGTTGCGGGGACGGTTCAGGGCAGCCGCATGGCGGAATCCTCAAACGTACCCTCCTCCGCGTCCAGGTGGCAGGCGCCGCAGTCGGCCTTGCCGTGCACCTTGTCGGTCTTCCATTCGGCGGCGGCGATCTCGTGGTGCTTTTTCACCCAGTAGGGCGTTTCGGTGATGCGCAGGGGGGTTGAATCCGCAGGCACCGAGCGGTTGATCTTGTAGGCGGGTTCGTCCAACTGCGATTCGGCGGCGTTGGGGAGCATGAACGCCAGCAAGGTGGCCACGGTGTCGGCATCCAGCCCCAGATCGTCGCCAAAATGGTCGGCCTGCTCGTCCATCATGCGCTGCCAGCTGCGGGCCGGGAGCAGGGTGGGGTGGAAGGCCAGGTGGCAGTCGCCGCATTCCGAATTGTAGGCGTCGTTCCAGGGCAGGGCGTGGCCGACGAAGGGGCGGTATTCGCCTCCGGCGGTCAGCCAGCCGGAAAAATACGCCGCCGTCGCAACCGTGGCCAGCCCCGCCAGCAGGGCCGCCACCCGGCGCATGGGGGGCACGCCGTGGTCGTTCGGCCCCACCAGCTTGTGGCCGGAGATCATGGCGTGCAGCAGGTTTTCCCCCAGCATGCGGCCTTCGATGATCACCCCCGCCACGTGCAGGGGGATGAAGCACAGCATGAGGACCACCGACACCTCGTGCACCTCGCGGAAGAACTGGGCGGTGGGGGGGGACATGAGGGCGAACAGGGGGCCGTGGCCCTCTTCCAGCCCCAGCACCAGCACGCCGCTGATGCCCACCACCAGCCCCATGCCCATGAGGAACAGCACCGCCCACCCCGCCAGGGGGTTGTGGCCGATGAAGCGCCGGGGGTTGCCGCTGCGGATGGCTTCGGCGTGGGCCTTGACCGCGCTCCACGGGTGCATGAACTCGCTGAACAGCGCGTAGCGGGTGCCCGCCATGCCCCAGGCCATGCGGAACACCAGAAGCCCCAGAATCAGATAGCCGCCGCCTGCGTGCAGATGCAGAAAGCGGTTGTCCTCGCCGGTCAGCCAGCAGACCAGGAAGGCCGCCACCAGCAGCCAGTGGAACACCCGTATCGGGGCGTCCCACACCAGTACCTTGCGCGTCCCGCCGCTGTCCGTGTCTGCCATCATCCCCTCCCACTGGTTCCGCTGGTTTGTGGCCCCCGGCTACCGCTCCATCCGCCACCAGAAAAGCACAGTGGCGAGCGGGTGGCAAGGCGTTCCGGAAGCGGACGCAAAAAAAAATCGCCGGCGTTCAGGTTCAGTTCAGGAAGCGGATTTAATCTTTGACTCAGGGCGTTGCTCCACATGGATCCGGGGCAGCGTCCTCTTCCCAAGTCGGGGCAACACGGCTCCCCGGCCGTGAACGCCCCCTGACCGGGGCTCCCGCAAGCGTTCCCCCATCCGCAGCGGGGGCCCCGGTCTTCATGTTCGTCCCTCCTCCTGACCCCCGTCGTTCCGGTCGGTCTCTGTGCGCGAGACTGGCCGGGGCGGCGGTGGTTGCGGCATACTGGCTTCTCTGCACGTACCGGGAGGAGACACGCCATGAGCACCCCGCAAACCGATTCGAACGCCGGCTCCAGGGCCAGCGACCCTGCCGATGAAGACTGGCGCCGGAAACTGACGCCGGAGCAGTTCCACGTGTGCCGCGAGAAGGGCACCGAACGGGCCTTTACGGGCGAATACTGGGACTGTCACGACGACGGCACCTATCGCTGCCGCTGCTGCGGTGCGGCGCTGTTCGACGCCGCCACCAAGTTCGACAGCGGCACCGGCTGGCCGAGCTACTTTGCGCCGCTGGACAACCATACGGGGACATCGGCCGTAGCCACCCACGAGGACCTGTCCTACGGCATGCGCCGTGTGGAGGTGACCTGCGCCGCCTGCGGCAGCCATCTGGGGCACCTGTTCCCGGACGGTCCAGCGCCCACCGGCCAGCGCTACTGTATCAACAGCGCATCCCTCAAGCTGGAGCGGCGCTGAGGCCCGGTCAGCGCGCAATACCCCCAAAGGAACCCGCATCATGCGCCTCGCACTGCCCGCAGTCACCCTTACCATCGCCTGCACCCTGCTGCTGGCCGCCTGCGCCCACGACAACGGGCGGCATGAGGGCCAGCGCAAGGGGGGGACCACCTTCGAGGACGTCAACCGCGACACCACCCACGCCGCCCAGCAAGGCGGCGCGGCGGCGCGGGGCGGCCTGAATCAGCTCAACAACGAGCTGACCGACTTCTTCAAGGGGTTGCACGGCAAGTAGGCGCCGCCAGGGAGAGGCGCCGCAGGGGCAAAGCCGATTGCGGCTCTTTCAGGGGGCGAATATGCGGTTTTCGCCCCCGCCTCCACCGCATCGGCGAAGACCCCGTCAAGGGCGCAGAAGCGGCGTTCAGCCCCTTGCGTTGCCCTTGCGGGGGGCGGAAGAAAAGGCGCGGCCCGGTTCGCGATGAAGCTGGCCGCGCCACGGGTTTTACGCGAATACCGCTGCGGGCCGTGCCCGCCGCCCGCCGGGGCTCCCCGGCCGCGATGAAGCTGGCCGCGCCATATGTTTTACGCGAA
>JAOUFN010000052.1 GCA_029858285.1 Nitrospirota bacterium
TAAATTACTTAAACAAAGTTTCAATCCGCACCCCTCCCGAAGGAGGGGTGATGCTCCATCGCCACAACGTGGTGATTGTCCGCGCTTTTTTTCCACCAGCGCGCGAACCCGATGCGGGGCTGGCAACTCCATTTCGAAGAAGTCGTCAATCGGACTCCTGTCTCCCGTCTTTTCTACTGGTTATGGCTCACGCGATCCCCCCGGTGTTTCGGGCGCTGCTGGGGGTTCGCGCTCACACGATCAACGGACCGTCGAAATCGGTTGCCCGGAACTTTCCATGCTCCCGAATGTTGCGGTCCAAGGGTTCACTCAGCCGGTAGAATCGGAGATTGTCTTCTTCCACGGAAATTTCCGCAACAAGGCGGCGCTCCAACTCCTCGAACCCCGCCTGGTCTACCCGGCATTCAAATACCGACTTCTGTACCCGCTGTCCGTGGTTCTGGCACACCTTGGCCACGCGCCGCAGTCGGCGCCGCCCGGCCGTCGTTTCCGTGGACACGTCGTAGGACACCAAAACCAGCACGAAACCACCCCGTCAGCGCATCAAAAATGGAAGATACCCCTCGACCTCACCCCGCAGGGTGCGCGCCAGCAGCCGGGCCTGCAAGTGGGACAGCAACCCCACTGGAACGACCTCCACCAACAGCGGATGGGTCAGTTCATCCTGCTTCCGCTCCTGATAGGCAACGATCACGGTCTTCCGCCCTTTGTCGTTCAGGTACACCGCCCCACCGGTACGTTCGTCGAAATCGGTTTCATCCAACTGACCCCGGTTGATGAGCGTCAACGCCAGCCGGTCGGCGACGATGGGCCGGAACTCCTCCATCAGATCCAGCGCCAGGGCCGCCCGACCAGGCCGAACCTGATGCAGAAAACCAATCTGGGGATCCAGCCCCACCCCCTCCACAGCCGACCGGCAGTCGTTCATCAACATGGAATACAAAAATGACAGCAGCGCGTTGAAACGGTCCAGCGGCGGGCGGCGGCTGCGCCGTTCAAAGGAAAACGCCGTCCGCAAATCGGGCCGAACAAGGTGCGGAATTGCGCCAAAATAGACCCGCGCACCATCGCCCTCCAGACCACGCACCACATCCACATCCGTCGCCAGCGGCAGCTTGCGCAGATGGCTCGCCAGCAGGCGCGCCGCATGGCGCAGCGCCTGTGCATCACCCTCATCCCTGGTGTCCCGCGCACCCCGCAACAGGACATAGCGGGAGTTCCGCAACTTTCCCGCCACGCAGGCCCGCGCCACGTCGAGGGAGCGCACCCGGTCGTTCGCCGCCGCGTGCTGGGCCACGCGCAGCAACACGTTCCCGCTCACCGGCCCCTCCACCCGCGCCTTGAACCGGCCGTTGCGGTCGAGAAATACCAGTGACCGGCCATCCTCGGCGCAGCGGTGGATGAGGGAGGGTGTCACCATCGTGTCACCGTACACCACCACGCTGCCGATGTGGTGCAGCGGAACCTGCAAGCGCTTTTCCCGCTCGACCTCCACGCACACCGTATCGCCCTCTATCCGCAGATAGGTACCCGGCGTGGTGACGAACAGGGTGTTGAGCAACTGCTTCATGGGTCGTCCTCCGGCTCGAACAGGGTGGACCGGAGCAGGCGCAACTCTCCGCCCCTGCTCACCATGCGCGGCTGGCAACAGTCCAGCAAGGAGCAGTTGCGGCACCTCTCATCGGCAGGCGCCGGGGGTAGTTCGCCACTGCGGAGCATGGCCCTTACCGCCTCCGTCACCTCCACTACCCGGGCACGCAGGGCGGCGGTCATTTTCACTTCGCGGCGCCGCCTGGACGAATGGTGGAACACCGCGCCCGCCGGAACCGGGCGACCGGTCATTTCCTCCAGACACAGGGCCTGGGCGGCCACCTGCAAATCGTCATGCGAGCTGGTCCGGCGGCGACCGTGCTTGTACTCCACCGGATACGGCGTGCCGTCCGGCAGAAACTCCACCACGTCCGCCTTGCCCACCAGACCGAGGCGCATGGAGTGGAGGGGCAATGCCCGTTCCACGCGCACGCCGCGCTCCAGGCGGCTTTCCGGTTCGTCCACCAGCCGATGCACGGCCCGGCCACGCAGGGTGTACAGGTTTTCGTCGAACACCTGCTCCACATGGATCAGGGCACACTGCCGGGGGCAGTAGGCGTAGTGCTGGAGGGCGGAAATGGGCACGAGGTCGGCCTCGGCCCATTCGCCGCCCTCCAATACCGGGGAGATGGTCACCCCACCAGCCGTTGCAGGGTGACGCCGGAGGGCAGGCTGGCCCCATCCACGGCCACCGCGTAATCGGCAAACGCACGCGGCACGTCCACCCCGTCCCGGCGGCGCACCGTTATCCGTTCGAACAACTCGTGGGCCGGTGCGTTGCCAAGGTCCGAGTCGTGCTTGAACACGTACAGTCCGCGCGTGGTCATCTCGCCGCGCGCGGCGGAGCGGTCGTGTTCGAACATCTGGGAAAGGGCCTGCCAGAGCAACTTCAGGTCGTCTTCGGAAAACCCGGTCTGCCGGGCCAGGAACGACGATACGAAGCCGTGGGCCATGTACACGCCGTAGGGCACGGTGTGCTTGCGGCCCATGGTGCGGTTGTCACCCTCCTGCTTTTCGGCCTCCGCCTCGGTGGCCACGGCCATGCGGGTGATGGAGTGTTCCAGCGCCACGATCGGGCTGATCGAACGGGCGAAGGTCAACTGTACAGGGCCCCGAACCTGGCCACAGTTTGGCGCGGATTTAAGTGACATAACCGCACCAAATGTTCGAATGTCAAAAAACTGCTGACACATCCAGTCCCTGCCTTTGCTGACCTCTTCAGCTTTTGGTTTTCGTGCCTTGACTCCTTTCAGGCAAGAATCAAGAAAATTCTTCACCTCTTTGGAAGGTTTTAAATCCTTGATTGCGGACTTGATTTCCTTCACATCCGCATCAGCAGCAACAACAACCACCGGGCGCTCTTCATCATCTTCACGGACCTCCAATCCTTCCGGCAATGTGAAATCGTCAAAAGCGGAAAGGAGTTTTTCTGGAATCGGCACCAGAGATTCTTCACCCAAAGAAATATTCAGTTCCGAAAATGCTTCTCTGTGCGCCCTGCCAAGAACAGCTTTTTCCTTAACGTAAATATCAAAAGGGCGCCTGCAACCATTTTTCAGTCCCACGAAATTGCGCACCTTGCGCTTGATGCACACATCCGTCACCAGCCCATGGCCGGACTCCGCGTCCAGGCGCGGCAGGTTGCCGGCGTCGGGATCGCCGTTGGGATTGCCGTCCTTCACGTCGAACAGCAGCACAAAATCGTAGCGGTTGGAAAGGCTCATTTTGACTCCTCCTGGGTGTCGGTGGTTTTGGTGAAAAATGCCTGGCGCTGGTGGTAATAGCCAAGGGCAAAGCGCCCTTGGTCGGGAAGGGCAAGTTGACGTGGAAAATCAGCCAGACCATCCATGATCTCGCCGATGAGCTTTTCTATATTCACGGCCCGGCCCCGGTGCAGCTTGCCCAGGTGGTGATTCTTGAGCCGCAGCAGCGTGGTGAACACCGCCACCGGGGTGCTGGAG
>JAOUFN010000036.1 GCA_029858285.1 Nitrospirota bacterium
TCCCCCTGCCAGTGCCACCGTTCGACGACAAACTATACGTGACGGCTATTCCAGCCGGTCCCACGCGGGACAAATCCGATCAGTCACTTTCCGCATCACGTGCCGTGCGCACAGCACCTCCCTTTCCTCCCCGTTGGGGGGGAAAGGGCTGGGGATAGGGGGGGCCGGAATCGACGTGGGAGAAAACCCGGACACGGGGGTGCGGGGCCGGGGAGCCCCGGCGGGCGTATTCGCGTAAAACATATGGCGCGGCCCCGTCCATCGCGAAACTGGCCGCGTCTTTTCTTCCGCCCCCCGCAAGGGCAACGCAAGGGGCTGAGCACCGCTTCTGCGCCCTTGACGGGGCCTTCGGCAATGCGGTGGCTGCGGGGGGCGGGGGGCGGGGGGCGGGGAGCTCCCCGGCCCTAGGTGGGGAGCATGCCTTCCTGTTCGAAGCTGAAGGTCGTTTCCCCGGCCACGATCACATGATCCAGCAGGGGAATGTCCACCGCCTCCAGGGCGCGGGCCACGCGGCGCGTCAGTTCGATGTCGGAGGCCGAGGGGTTGGGGCTGCCGGAGGGGTGGTTGTGGGCCAGAATGGCGGATGTCGCCCGGTGGCGCAGGGCTTCTTCCACGGCGTGACGGGTGTGGACGTAGGCCTCCGCCACGGTGCCGCTGGAGAGCAGGGCGGGAAACGCCACCCGGCACTGCACGTCCAGACACAGCAGATAGACCACCTCTTCGGGCCTGCCCGCCATCAGGGGAACCAGGTAACGGGCCACCGCCGCCGGATCGGTGAGGGGTGGGTTGTCGCGCTGCACCCGGTCCTGCAGGTAACGCCGCGCCAGCCCCGGCACCAGGGCGAGAAAATCCGCGCCGCGCGCGCCGATGCCGTCTACCGTGGCCAGGTCCCGCGCGTCGGCCTCGAGCACCGCCGACAGGCTGCCGAAGCGGTACATCAGGCGATGTGCGACGGGGTTGGTGTTGACCCGTGGCAGCACGGAAAACAGCAGCAGTTCCAGCACCTCGTGGTCGGCAAAGGCGTCCAGCCCTTCCAGGCGGGCGCGCTGCCGCAAACGGTCGCGATGACCGTCGTGCAGGGGGCGTTCGGGTTCGGATTGTTGGTTCGCCATGCTGCTTCCCGTTGCTGCTTCCCGGTGCTGCTTCCTGTTATGGTCTGGGGGGCAGATCGCCAGTGTACCCGAAGCCGAGCCCGCGCCAAAAACCATGCCTGTTCCGCCTGTCTCATTTGCCCCGTCCGGCCCGCCCGGCCCCGCCACCCCCGGTGCGGGACGGGGGGTGCTGATCGTGGGCTGCGGCTACACCGGTCAGGCGCTGGCCCGCCTGCTGCGGCAACAGGGGGTGGTGGTGACCGGCACGGTGTCGGCCCCGGAGCACCTTGGCCGGGTGACCGCCACCGGCGCCCGCGCCGAGGTGCTTCACCTGCCCCAAGCGCTGCACGGCGCGCAGCGGGAGGCCACCCTGCGCCTGATCGCGGCGCACGACGCCATCGTCTACGCCGTGGGCCCGGAACGCACGACGGGGGAACGCTTCAGCGACCACGCCCTGGCGTTCGCCGACCTGCTGGAGGCTTTCGCCCCCGCGATACCGGCCTTTGTTTACCTGTCCAGCACCGGCGTGTACGGCGACCGTGGCGGGGCGTGGGTGGACGAGACGACGCCGTTGGTGGAGGCCGCCGCCGGGCCCCGCGGCGCGGTGCGCATTGCGGTGGAGCGCGGCCTGCTGGCGCGCCACGCGCAGTGGGGATTGCCGGTGCGCATCCTGCGCCTGACCGGCATTTACGGCCCCGGCCGCCACGTGGGATTGCGCCTGCGGGCTGGCAACTACCGGGTGATCGAGGCCGATCCGCCCCTGGTGGTCAACCGCATCCACGTAGCGGACGCCGCGCAGGCGGTGGTCGCCGCGCTGGCGCCGGGCCGGGAGGGCGAGGTGGTGGTGGTGTCCGACGGGGTTCCCGCCACCCTGCGCGAGGTGGCGGACTACGCGGCCCGGCGCATGGGGCTGCCGCCACCTCCGGGAGAGAATTCCCGAACCGCGCGCCGCCGCATGGGCGAGGCCAATTTTCATCTGGTGGCCGACAGCAAGCGCTGCGGCAACCGCAAGCTGGTGGAAGAGTGGGGGGTGCGGCTGGCGTTCCCCGACTACCGCAGCGGGCTGGATCAGGCGCTGGCGGCGGACGCTGCGGGCGCTCCGGAGTGACGCGGGTATTGCGGGTATTGCGGGTATGCCGCAGGCCCCGGATGCGGATGGGCGGTGGGCGGTGGAATTACTCCCGGTCCTTCAGCGCCCGGTCGATCTCGCGGGTGGCCTCGCGTTTCTTCAGGACGTCGCGCTTGTCGTGGACGCGCTTGCCCTTGCACAGGCCGATTTCCAGCTTCACGCGGCCGTTTTTCAGGTAAAACCGCAGGGGGATGATGGTCAGCCCCTTTTCCTGCACCCGCCCCATCAGGCGCTGGATCTCGCGCTTGTGCATCAGCAGCTTGCGCCGCCGGGTGTAATCGTGGTTGAACAGGTTGCCGAACTCGTAGTGCTGCACATGGCAGCCAACCAGAAAGGCCTCCTCCTGCTCGATGCGGACGATGGCTTCCTTGATGTCCACCTTGCCGTCGCGGATGGACTTGACCTCGGTGCCCACCAGGGCGATACCCGCCTCGTAGGTCTCGAGGACGTGGTAGTCGTGGTACGCCTTCTTGTTGCTGGCAAGTGCCTGTGGATTGGTCGTAGACTTGGACACGGGGCTCACATCGGGTAGCGGGCGGGACGATCGGGCGCCCCGGCGGGCATCAGGGCATCAGGGCATTCATCGGGCACAACGGGGTATCTTAGCAGACCCATGGCAACTGGAAAGCGATCAAAGGCCTCCCGCCGCGCCCGCACGGGTCCGCAGGCGGTGGGTGGGCTGTTGCCGGAACTGGCGCGCGCCGGGGGCTGGTCGGTGCTGCTGGACGCGGTGCGCCTGCGTGCCGAGTGGCGCAGCCTGGTGGGGGACATGGTGGCCGACCACACCGAGCCGGAACGCCTGGGCGACGGTCGCCTGCTGGTGCGGGTGGACAACGCCGCGTGGCTGGCCCAGTTGAGTTTTTTCCGGCGCGACATCGCCACCAAGGTAAACGCCTGGTTCGGGCATCGGCGGGTGGAGGAGGTGGTGCTGCTGGTGGGGCGGATGACCCCGGCGGCGGCGCCCGCGGCGCGGGCCTCGGCCCCGGTGTCCGCCGAAGAGCGGCGCGAGGTGGAAGATCTGGTGGGGAAACTGGACGACCCGCAGGTGCGGGACGCCATGCGGGCGCTGCTGTTGCGCGACCTGCGTCAGGGACGCAGGTCGCAACAACCGTAGCAGCGGGCGCGGGGTACGGGGTGTGGCGTACGGACGGGCGTGGCCGTACGCCGGTTTTTTAGCCGTTGCGTTCGGCTTCGGCCCCGGCCGCAGCCTCGATATCGTGCTCCATCTGGGCCGCGGCGCCCTTGACCAGGAAACCGGTTTCTTCCTTCTTGCCCTTGCGCATGCGCTCGGCGCGGCGGAAGTTGATGCGCCCGGAGCGCGTCATGTCGGCCACCACATAGTCGCCCGGCTTGATCTCGCCCGCCGAGAACAGGTCGGCGACTTCGGCGTCGATGTGCTTTTCCACCTGCAGGATCAGGGGGCGGGCGCCCAGTTCCGAGTCGTAGCCCTCGGAAAGCAGGAATTTCTTCACCTTGGGTGACACCTGCACCGCGAACCCGGCCCCGGCAAAACGCGCCAGGCTTTCGTCCAGAATCTTGTCCAGCACCTGCGCCAGATCCTCGTCGCCCAGCGGGTTGAACACCACCATGTCGGTGATGCGGTTGCGGAACTCGGGGGAAAACGACTTTTCCATCTCCCGCTTCACCGCCTGGTCCACGGAGTCCTTCGACGGCGCGCTGCGGGTCTGGGAAAATCCGATGCCCTTGTTGTCCAGCAGGGTGCTCACCTGACGCGAGCCCACGTTGCTGGTCATGATGACGATGGAGGAAGTGAAGTCCACCTCGCCGCTGGCCTCGTGGGTGCGGCGCGCCAGGGTCAGGCGCCCCTCGTCCATGATGTGCAGCAGCATGTTGTGCAGGGCCGGGTGGGCCTTTTCCACCTCGTCGAACAACACGATGCTCCACTCGCGCCCCTCGATCTCCTCCTTGTCCAGCATCACCGGCAGGTCGGAGCCGACGTAGCCGGGAGGGCTGCCGATCAGGCGCGAGATGGAATGGGGCTCGGAGAACTCCGAGCAGTCGATGCGGATCACCGCCTTGGGATCGTTGTGGATGGCCTGCGCCAGCGCCTTCACCGCCTGGGTCTTGCCGACGCCGCTGGGGCCGGAGAAGAAGAAGGTGGCGATGGGCTTTTCCTTGTTGCGGAACCCGGCCGCCGCGCGGGTGAGGGCGCGGGTGATGGCGGCCACCGCCTGATCCTGACCCACCACCTGCTCGCGCAGGGTGCGCTGGACAAACTCCAGCGGATGCTTGCGCTTTTTCTTGGTTCCCAGGGGGACCGTCGCCTTGGGGATCAGCCCGGATCCCGCCTTGGGTGTTTGCGGCGCGGCTGCGCCAGACCCTGCGTAACTCATGCCCGTACTCCTTGCTGGGTACCCGCTTCCCTGAAAAAACCGCACCGGGAAGCGGGACGCTATTTCGCTGGATCCCCCGGCCGAAGACCGGTGGAAAAGGCCACGCTTATTTGTCGGAACGACCCGGCGCGCCCTTGATGGAGTTTCCGCAAGGAGTTGGCAGAAGTTTTTGGTAATCGTTATAAAACAGTTGGATACAACTCAGCGTGTACCGCTGACGACCACATACACATGGGGCAGAACCAGTTCGCCGTTGTTGTGATAGGTGTCCATCATTCGCGCCACTTCGTCTCGCATCCGGGTACGCTGGTCGTGTTGCAGGGTGTCCATCTGCCGCTTCAGGACGCCGGAGGCCTCGGCCAGGTCCCAGTAGGTATCAAAGTCGGGGAACACATAGTTCAGTTTGTGGCGGGTGACGCGATAGTTGGCCAACCCCGCCGACTCCATGGCGGCGGTGAGGGCCGCTTCGGAGCCCAGGGAGGTGACCTGCAAGAACGGCGAGCGCTCGCCCTTGGGCAGGATCGGCTCCAGCACCTCGGTAAGGATGCGGAACGACGAGGTTTCGTCCAGGTCGCCCCACACGGCGAAGGCATAGCGCCCTCCCGGCTTGAGCACCCGCCACATCTCCCCCAGCCCGGCCACCGGGTCCTGGAACAGCATCACCCCGAAGCGGCACAGCACGCGGTCGAAGGTGTCGTCGGCAAAGCGCAGCGCCTCGGCGGGCATGGCCTCGAAGCGGATGCCCGCCACCCCTTCGCGCCGGGCCTTGGTGGCGGCGGCGTTCACCATGCCCTCGGCGGCGTCCACCGCGACGATGCGCGCGCCGGGGCCGATGCGGCGCGCCAGGGTGAGGGCCGGTTCACCGGTGCCGCAAGCCACGTCCAGAATGTCGTGGGAGGCGTCGGCGCGCAGCACCTTGAGCAGTTCCTCCCCCACCGGAGCGATGTGTGGCAGCCACAGGTCGAATTTTTCCGCCACCAGGTTCCAGTCGATAGAGGGTTGGGTCATGGGTACGGAAATCCTTGCCGGAAGGTGAACGGACAGTCGGGCCGCGGGCCGGGAGTCACCCCGGCGGCATCGGGCCTGCGACGACATCGGACGCTCAATAGACCAGACGCGTCCGGGAAAATCAATTTTTGGCCGCCGCCGCGACCTCGGCGAACAGGTGCACGGTGGCGCGGCAGGCCTTGTCGAAGTCGCCCAGATGCAGGCTTTCGTTTTCGCCGTGGGCCCGGCACGGCGGGTCCTCCACCCCCAGCAGCAGGGCGGGCACGCCGCCCAGGGCGCGGGCGAACGGCTCCACAAAGGGAATGCTGCCGCCACAGCCGATGAACGCGGCGGGGTGGCCGTATCCGGCCTCCAGCGCGCGCCGCGCGGCGGCGAACACCGGCGCGTGGGATGGATGGTCCGGGCGGGTCTCCCAGCCCCCGGCGGCGGTGTGGGGGGTCACCTCCACGCGGCACCCCCAGGGGGGGGCGTTCTCCAGGCAGGCCACCAGCGCGTCGCGGCATTTTTCCGCATCCTGCCCCGGCGCCAGCCGCAGGCCGACCCGCGCCCGCACGCGCGCCACGATCTGGTTGCTGGAGCCGGCCAGGGGCGGGGCGTCCAGCGCGCTGACGGTGATGACCGGGGCGTTCCACATCGACCAGCAGGTTTCCGCGCCGCCTTGGGTGAGCAGTGGGACGCCGGGCAACACCCCGCCCTGTGCGCGAAAGCGTTCCGCGTCGAAGGGCAGGTCGTCGTGCATGCCGGGCGGCGGTTGCGGCCAGTCGATGCCGGGCACCGCCGGGCGGCCCCGCTCGTCGGACAGGCGCGCCAGAATGCGCGCCAGCGCCTGCACCGGATCGGGGATGGGGCCGCCCCAGATGCCGCTGTGCAGCGGCCCCTCCAGGGACGCCACCGCCACATCCGCCACCACCAGTCCGCGCAGGCTGGTGGTGAGGGACGGCACGCCGGTGTCCAGGTTGCAGGTGTCGGTGAGCAGCAGGCAGTCCGCCGCCAGCCGCCGGGCGTGGGCGGACAGGAACGCCTCCAGATGCGGGGAGCCGATCTCCTCCTCCCCTTCAATGATGAACTTGAGGTTCACCGGGGGGCCGTCCGGGGTGTCCATCCACGCCCGCACCGCCGCGACCTGGGCCATGATGCCCGCCTTGTCGTCCACCACGCCGCGCCCGTACAGGCGCCCCTCCCGCTGTTCCGGTTCCCATGGCGGAGAGAGCCAGCGCGACAGGTCGCCGGGGGGCTGCACATCGTGATGCCCGTAGATCAGCAGGGTGGGGGCGCCGGGGGTGGGGCAGGACCATTCCGCCACCACAAAGGGCGGTGCCGCGCCGTGGTGCAGCACCTCCACCCGTTCCAGCCCGGCGGCGGACAGGACCTCGGCCACCTTGCGGGCCGAGGCCTCCAGCGCGGCCGCGTCGAAGCCCGCCGCGCTCACGCCGGGGATGCGCACCAGCTCCGCCAGTTGTTCCAGTGTCTGTTCGCGGCGCCGGGCCAGCGCCGCAAGGGCGGCATCCACACGGCTCGGGCGGTTGCGGCTGTCGGGCATGGTCTGTGGTCCGTTCACGGAAGGGGCGGTTTCCCGGCGGCCTTGCAGCCACGCGGAAAAAACCCCGGAAGGTACTCCGGAAGGTACTCCGGAAATCATCCCGGAAGATATCGCAAAAACATTGCAGAAGATATCACCGTTTGAGCCGGTCCGGGAATCTGCCGATGAAGGAGCCGGGAGGGGGGAAAAACAGGGATTACGCGGCACAACACCGTGCACAAAGAGGATTTTTGGCGTGACATCTGAAACCCGAAGTAAGCCGGCGGGGCGGCAGGCCCCGTCCCCGGACGGCATGAATGCCAGTCTGGAGGCGGTTTTACAGCAGTCGGTGGAGGCCCTGGAAGCCTGCGCCGCCATGCCCCGTCTGGCGCAAGAGCAGCGTTCCACGGTGCGCTCCCTGGTGGCGGCGGCCCAGCGGCTGGAGCCGTATCTGGGGCGTCCCGGCGGCTGTCTGGTGCTGACCGCCGATCCGGGACCGGGCGCCATGCCCCAGCTCACCCGCGTGGTGATGCTGGAGGCCGAGCGGGCCGGGCTGTTCGATGCCTTCCGCGACCGCTGCGAAACCCTGTCCGGCCGCATTGCAGACAGTGACATGCGGGCGGCGGCGCTGGAGGAACTGTGGGCCGCCCTGCGGGTGCTGTCCCGCGCCGTGGGGGCGCCCCTGCCCATCGTCTGACGGCGGCCCGCGCCGCCCGGCTCCGCGACCGGCATCCACCGACATCGTTTGCCCCGTCGGGTGCGCTTGCGGCTAGAATGGGTCACCCCGTTCCGCAGACCACCCCCCATGGCAGGCACGTTTTGATGACCGATACCGTTCGCGGCATACTGAAACTCACCAAAAACGGCGGTGTACTGCGCGATCCGCGCCGTTCCTTCCGCGCCGACCCTTCCGATCCCACGGTGCCCCGCGCCCTCATCGACCGCTTCCGGCTGGTGGAGGGGGCGGACGTGGAGGGCCCCCTGCGCCGGGGCGGGCGCGGCCAGGAACTGGGCGACGTGTCCGGGGTGTGCGGCCTGTCTCCCGAGGCCTTTCGCAACCGCACCCCCTTTGCCGATCTGGTGGCGGTCAGCCCCACCCGGCGTTTCAACCTGGGGGCGGCCGGAGACCTGTCCATGCGCGTGGTGGACGTGGTGGCCCCGGTGGGCATGGGCACCCGGGGGCTGATCGCCTCGCCCCCCAAGGCGGGCAAGACCGAAATCATCCGCAAGATGGCCCAGGGCATGCGCGCCGACTGTCCCGAGGCGCGCATCATCGTGCTGCTCATCGACGAGCGGCCCGAGGAGGTCACCATGTTCCGCCGCCAGGTGGACGCCGAGGTGCTCTCCAGTTCCAGCGACCAGAACACGGCGGAACACGTGGAACTGGCGGAGCTGACCCTGGCCCACGTGCGCGCCGAACTGGAGTGCGGCCACCACGTGGTGCTGCTGGTGGACAGCCTCACCCGCATGGGGCGCGCCTTCAACCTGAAAGGCTCGGGCAGTGGCCGCACCATGTCCGGCGGCGTGGATTCCGGGGCGCTGGAGGTGCCGCGCCGCTTCTTTGGCCTGGCGCGCAACATCGAGGGCGGCGGTTCGGTGACCATCCTCGCCAGCGCCCTGATCGACACCGGCTCGCGCATGGACGACCTGATTTTCGAGGAGTTCAAGGGCACCGGCAACAGCGAGATCGTGCTCGACCGGCGGCTGGCGGAGCAGCGCATCTTTCCGGCCATCGACATTGCCGCCAGCGGCACCCGGCGCGAGGCCGAACTGTTTTCCCCCGAAGACGCCGAACGCATCGCCCTGGTGCGCAAGGGGCTGGCCGGACGCCCCCCGGCCGAGGCCATGCGCGCCCTGCTCAAGGCCCTCGAGGCGCACCCCGACAACGCCGCCTTTCTCGCCTCCATCCCGCGCCCCTCCTGAATCGCGGCGGCCCCGGCCCCGGCCACTGGCGGAGTTCCCCGTAACGTCCCCTCCCGCGCCCATGTAAAGCGTTTAGCGTCCTTTTTGCTCAAGCCCCGAACCGAGTATTCCGACAAGAGGGGACGGCCCCGCACCGCCCCGGAAATGGCGGCCACGGGCGGCTCTGTCCGGTAGCGGATATTGCGGTCCCGCAAACGGCGGGGCGCGCAGGGTCCGCTGCGGCATAAACGGCTTGGGTGGCAACGGTGACGGCCATGGGGGGGCGTACCGGGGAGCTTTTGATTCGGCATGCGGTTTCCGCGTCACACACAACCTTTGCGTGTCCTGGGCATCACCGCGGCACTGACCGCCACCGTGGTGGTCGGCATGTTCTATGTGGTGGCTGCGGGCGCCCGCGTCTACAGCGTGCACCTGCCCCTGGTGGACGCCGCCATGGTGGTGCGCATCGAGGCGACCCTGGCCCACCTGGCCCTGGATGAGCTGGCCAGCGGCCGCTACGTGCGGGAAACCGAACTGGAAATGTGGCAGCACCTGAGCGAGGCGCGCTGGCACCTGGACGCCATCCACTCCGGAGGCCGCCGCGAGGTGTGGACCCGCGACCACAGCGCCACCCGCGGTGACGAGGTGGTCTATGTGCCCCTGTCGGACCCGGCCCTGCACCAGGCCCTGCACCGCGCCACCAGCCGGCTCGACGAATTGCAGCAGGTGATTACCGACAACATGCCGATGATCGCCGTCGGGCACATGTCCCCGGCCCTGAACCAGCGGGTGGAGGGGATTTTCCACTCCTATCTGCTGCTGGTGGACCGCATGGATGTCAACCTGCACCGGCAGCTCAGGCGGCAGTACGTGTCCGCCCAGCGCACCCAGATGGCCCTGGTGTTCGGTGTCACCCTGCTGGGGGTGCTGGCGGGGGTGGTTCTGTACCGCATGGAAATTTCCCGCTCCCGCGCGCAGCAGTCGGCGTGGCGGGCCGAACGCCACGCCCGCGAGAACGACCGCCAGCTCACCTCGTCCATTGTCAACGCGGTGGGGGAGGGGGTGGTCGCCTTCGATCTGGAAGGGCGCCTTACCCACCTCAACCGGGCCGCCGAAAAATACATCTGCCCCGAGCACCCGGAAGAGAGCACCCACACCGTCCACGACCTGTGTCTGGGGCCGTGCGGGGGCGGTCGGGTGGAGGCCGCCGACCTGCTCCGGCGCGTGGCCGAAAGCGGCCTCCCGGTGATCCTCGACGAGATTGTCGCCAGTTGTCCCCACGCCGCCACCCAGTATCTTGAGGGGGTGGCCGGGCCGCTGTACGACGCCGACGGCGTGCTGGCCGGGGGGGTGATCAGCCTGCGCGACGTGACCAACCGCCGACGCATGGAGGAGGCGTTGCGCGCCAGCGCCATCCGCCACGAACAGGCCCAGCGCATCGCCCACCTGGGGCACTGGGACTGGAATCTGGCCAGCGGCGACCTGACCTGGTCCGGCGAGGTGTTCCGCATCTTTGGTTACCGGGTGGGAGAGGTCACCCCGTCCTATTCCCTGTTCCTGGAGCGCATCCACCCCGACGACCGCGAGGCGGTGCAGCGGGCGGTGGACCAGTGTCTGGCCAGCAACGGCCCCTATTGGGTGGAACACCGCGTGGTGCTGCCGGACGGCACCGAGCGTACGGTGCTGGAACAGGGCGAGATCACCCACGATGCCACCAGCGGCCAGATCACCCACCTGATGGGCACGGTACACGACATCACCGCGCGCAAGGAACTGGAGGCCCGCCTCGAGGAACTGGCCATCACCGACGGCCTCACCGGCCTGTTCAACCGCCGCCATTTCGACCATCGCCTGGCCGAGGAATTCCGCCGCGCGGTCACCTATTACGACCTGCCCGTGTCCCTGCTGCTGCTGGATGTGGACCACTTCAAGCACCTCAACGACAGCCGCGGTCACCCGGCGGGCGACGCGGTGTTGCAGGCGCTGGGCGCCATGCTGCGCCGCTACCTGCGCTCGGTGGACGTGGCCGCCCGCTACGGCGGCGAGGAAATGGCCGTCATCCTGCCGCAAACCAGCGGCGAGGCGGCGCTGGACGTGGCCGAACGGTTGCGCGGGGCGATCGGCAACATGTGGGTCGATACCGGACGCGACGCGGTGCAGGTGACCGTATCCATCGGCGTGGCCGACCCTCAGGAACTGAACCTGGTCTCTGCGGAAGACTGGCTGCAGGCCGCCGATACCGCGCTTTACGAGGCCAAACACGGTGGCCGCGACCGGGTGGTGCGGGCGCGCCCGATGGATCAGCCGTTGCGGGTGGTGTGATCCGCCGTGGACGGTTCTGCCGCCTTGCCCCCGGCGGGACAGCGATTTCCATGAAATTCCATGAATTTTTTTGACGCCCAGGACGCCGCCCGCCGCCGCAGCACCCTGCTGGTGACCCTGTTCCTGCTGGCCGTGGCCACCCTGGTGGGGCTGGCCAACCTGCTGGTGCTGCTGTTCGCCACCTGGCGCCGCAGCGGCGCGATTCCCGGCCCGTCGGACATGCTCACCGGCTTCGACGGCGGCCTGGCGTTCGAGGTCACCACGGCGGTACTGGTGCTGGTGGCGGCGGGCAGTTTTTACAAGATGTGGGTGTTGTCCGGCGGTGGCCGGGTGGTGGCGGAGGCCCTTGGCGGCAGGCGCGTGAGCCGGGTGGGAGCCTCCACGGCGGAACTGCGCCTGCTGAACGTGGTGGAGGAGGCCGCGCTGGCGGCCGGCACCCCGGTGCCCCAGGTGTTTTTGCTGCCCGAGCCGGGCATCAACGCCTTTGCCGCCGGCCTCACCCCCGGCGATGCGGTGATCGCCGTGACCCGTGGCAGTCTGGAGCACCTGGACCGCGATGAGTTGCAGGGGGTGGTGGCCCACGAGTTCGCCCACATCGTGGGCGGCGACATGCAGCTCAACATCCGTCTGGTGGGCCTGCTGCACGGCATCCTGCTGCTCGGCCTGCTGGGGCAGAACATCACCCGCGCCACGCTGGGCGGCCCCGGACGGCGCTACGCCACCCTGTTGCGCGGCGGGCTGCCGCTGGCGGCGCTGGGGATAGCCCTGACGGTGGTGGGGTATGGCGGCACCCTGTTCGGCGGACTCATCAAGGCCGCCGTCAACCGCCAGCGGGAATACCTGGCCGACGCGTCGGCGGTACAGTTCACCCGCAACCCACGGGGGATTTCCGGGGCGCTGCGCAAAATCGGCGCGCTGGAGGCCGGGTCGCGCCTGCTGCACCCGACCGCCGGAGAGTTCAGCCACGCCCTGTTCGCCACCGGCATTGGCCGCCTGTGGGGAGGGCTGCTGGAAAGCCATCCACCATTGGCGATGCGCATTCGCCGCATGGATCCCCGCTGGAACGGAAAATTTGCCGAACCCGCGGGGTCCGCCTCCGCTCCGGGATCGGGCCCGGCTGCGGGCACCGCCGCGCCACCCGCCCCGACGAGGGAGGCGGTCGCGGCCGCCGCGCTGCACGGCATGATGGTGGACCAGATGATCGCCCGCGCCGGACGGCCGGAGGCCATGCACCTGTCCCGCGCCCGCGGCATGCTGGCCAGGGTGCCGGAAGCGGTGCGCGACGCCCTGTCCGACCCCTACGGGGCACGGGCGGTGGTCTATTGCCTGCTGCTGTCAGCGGGGGCCACCGCCGCAGAGGCGCAACTGAATCACCTGCAGGAGCACGCGGACACCGGGGTGGCCCGCCTCACCCGCGGGCTGGCCCCGGCCATCCGGGAGCTTGGCCCCTCCATGCGCCTGCCGCTGGTGGACCTGGCCCTGCCCACCCTGCACCGGCTGTCCGTGGCCCAGTACCAGAAGTTTCGTGGCAACCTGCGGGCGCTCATTGCCGTGGACAAACGCATTTCGCTGTTCGAGTGGGTGTTGCTGAAAACCGTGCTGCACCATCTGGAGCCGACCTTTGGCGCCGAAGCGTCCGCCTCCCGCCCCCTGCCGCCGCTGGGCACGGTCAGCATCCGTCAGGTGGCCGGGCCGTGCGCGGCGGTGCTGTCGGTGCTGGCCCATGCCGGTCCGCCGCGGCAGCGCGACGCGCGGTTGCACTTCGACGCCGCTTGCCGCTACCTGGGGACCACCGAACTGGAACTTCTCCCCCGCGAGGGGCTGAGTTTTGCCGGGCTGGAACAGGCCCTTTCCACCCTGGCCCGGCTGCGTCCGCTGTTCAAGCGCCGCCTGCTGCGCGCCTTCGCCGAGGCGATCCGCGCCGACGGCAGCGTGTCCATCGCCGAGGTGGAGGTGCTGCGGGTGATCGCCGACGCCCTCGAGTGCCCGTTGCCGCCCCCGGTGGAGGAAGCGCAAGCCACCTGACGCGGAATGCGGTGGCGGGGTTCGGGGGCTTTTGCTATGGTAGACGCGTTGGCGCCTTGCGGAAGCCCGCCACGCGGCCGAAGAGATGCGGGCGCCAGGAAAATCCGGGCGTCAGGAAAGTTCGGGCGTCAGGAAGACGCCGGATTCAACGTCCAAAGGCCCGGCGATCCGCCGGTCTGAAACGCGCAGGGAGGCGAAGTTCATGGGCAATGGCAAGCATCTGTCGGGCGGTGGTGTGATGGGCGCGCTGGCGCTGGCCGCCGTATTGTTGATTCCGGGCGCGGCGCTGGCCGGCGGCAAGGATGTCTTCCTCGACAAGGGGTGCAACAACTGCCACGCCATCAAGTCCCAGGGGATCGAAGGCGGAGCCGCCGGGGGCGATCTGAATCCACCGGACCTGTCCCAGGTTGGCACCCGCCAGCAGGCCGACTTCCTGCGCCAGTTCCTGCGCAAAAAGGCCCCCATGCACGGCAAGATGCACATGCTGCGCTTCGAGGGCAGCAAGGAAGAGTTCGATGACCTGATCAACTGGCTGATGGAGCTCAAGAAGTAATTCCGCAACCGTCGGAACCCAGGGGGGATTTGCCGTGGTCTGGTTACTTGCCGCGCTGGCGGTGGCGGATGTGCTGCTCATCGTTGCCATCATTCAGGGCTGGATGCCCATGGGCGGCTTCGCCCGCAAGCTCATCGGGTTTGTGGTGCTGGGGCTGTTTCCCCTGTTGTGGGGCGGCGCCGCGTTTTCCTATAACTTCAACCGCATCAAGAATGTGGAGTTCTGCGCCACCTGCCACACCATGAGCGAGCATGTGGCCAGCCTGAAGATTCCCGACGAAACCATGGCCCTGTCGGCGCTGCACTATCAGAACAACTATGTGCCCCAGGAGACCGCCTGTTATTTCTGCCATACCAACTACACGTGGTTCGGGCCGATTCAGGGCAAGATGAACGGCATTCGGCACATCTACGTCTACTATTTCAAGGGGCCGCCGGAGCCCGCCGACCTGCACATCTACACCCCTTACAACAACCGTGACTGCCTGCGCTGTCACGGCAAGGCGAAGCGCTGGAACACCCAGCCGATGCACAACCTCAGGGCCGGGTTCAAGGATGACATCCTTTCCGGCAAGCAACGCTGTCTGGATTCCGGCTGCCATCAGGACGCCCATTTGACCGCATCGAAGATCAAGGCCCGCGCCGAGGAGGACTGGTAACCATGCGCGAGGGAATTTCCGGGGCGTTCAAGTGGGCGCTGGTGATGAACATCCTGGGCACGGTGATGCTCGGCTCTTCCATGTTCTGCAATCACCCGCTGCTGTTCATGGTGATCGTCATGGGCGGCGTGGGCCTGCTGGGCTGCGGCTTTCTGATCTGGCTGAAGCTGGTGTTACAGGAAGCCCTGGGCACCACCCTCTTCCGCTAGGCGGGGAGCTCCCTCAGGCATATTCCAGCTAACCCGGTTCATCGCGCACCGGCCCTGCCCCCGCCAAAAGGCCCCGGCAGTCCGGGTTTTCGGACGTCCCGCAGGGAGATTGTGTAGTCCGCTCTGCGGAGCGGCCCGTG